>NZ_PVNC01000014.1:0-193037 GCF_003001875.1 Paraburkholderia sp. BL18I3N2 | reverse complement strand
ATCAGCGAAGTGTGTCTCGCGGTCGAGATGGGTGCCGATGCAACGGACATCGGCAAGACGATTCACCCGCATCCGACGCTGGGCGAATCGATCGGTATGGCCGCCGAGTTGTATGAAGGCGTCTGTACCGACCTGCCGCCGCAGAAAAAGAAGTAACGCGATTCGGTCCGTCTGCATTCGTGCAGGCGGGTTCGAAGAAGAAAAAAGCGGCGCGCCCCGTAAAGGGCGCGCCGCTTTTTCTTTGGGCAGCAGAGTAGGGCGGTTGCCGTCACGACGACGGCGTCGTCAATAGATGCTGAACGACTCAGACGACGGCGAAAAAGTGCGGGATAAAAAAATCCCGGCCTTTCGCCGGGCAAACGATACGCTATTCAACGTATCGGAGCGTTCGCCCAGTTAGCACCGTGTGAGCGGCAACTGCACGACGCTGTTGCTTGCGGTAACGCCGGCACAACTCGTGAGCTGTGCCGGCGTGAGGTAATGCTTGAAGCGTGATGCTTGCGACCGAAGCTTAGACTGCCTTCTTGGCCGAGCGCGATGCTTGTGCGGCGGCTTGCGAAGCTGCCTTCGATGCGGCCGTTGCAGCTGCATTGAAGTTGCTTTCAGCGATTTCGACAGCTTGCTTCGTTGCCTTGTGAACCGTGTCGTACGTGGTGTTGGCAGCCGTGATAGCCGACTTCAGGACGGCGACAGCCGTTTCCGAACCAGCCGGTGCATTCTTGGCGACGTTTTCGACCAGCGATTGCACCTTGCGGTTTTGCTCTTCGAATTGCGCTTCTGCGACGCGGGTGAATTCACCTTGCGTTGCCGAAACGATTTCGTACACGTGACGGCCGTACGACAGCGCCTTTTCAGCCACCGGCTGTGCAAGGCTTGCTTGCAGTGCCAGCAATTCCTGCGCGTCCTTGACCGACAGCGCGCGTTGGGCATTTTCCTGGCTTTCCGCGAGCGTCGATTTCACGACCTGCAGGTTCAGCTCAACCAGCTTTTCGACGCCTTCGAATGCTTTGGTCGTCAGGCCGAACAACGTTTCAAAGTTGGCTTTCTGGGCTGCGGCGAATTGCTCAGGGGTCAGCAAAGTCATGGTCTACGCTCCTGGATCGCGGTCTGTCTGTGCGGACCGCATTGGGTGAATGGTGAGACACATTGGTGTGTCCCGCCGGACCGCGATGAATTGTGCATCGCAGCAATGGTTCCCATTTTAGGATGGCTACAAAGAATGTCAAGCGCTTTTTGTGCGTCGCACAATGTTAAGAAACTGCTGATAAAACAGAGTGTTATGCGATCGGCATGACATCCTCGTGACGTAGGTCAATTTAACCGCCGCACCGCACTGGTGCTCAATCATGCCGCATTTATTACAGAATAGTAAGGTCAATTTTACCGGCCAGCAGGTGCTACCGCGGGGACGGTAACATCCGGCGATTGTTAAAAAAGCATTCGAAGGCCGTTTCGGTGTAAACCAGAAAGTGTCACGGAACGTTAATGCTGGATGCTGGTCGAATGCGCGTTGGCGGTTTGCAGCAAGCATTTAACAAGCTCGCTGCGCGACGCTGGCCCACGTGCTGTTGCTCTGCCGGTCTTGACCGCCCGTGGCTCTGACCGTATTTCCCCTGATCAAGGTTGTCTCGAAATTGCCGTTATGCTGGAAGAATCACCTCGATTCCGGCGTATGGCGGCAGCGGCGAGGCGTAGCGCGCCGGCGATCGTTTTTTTCGATCGATGCGTGGCACTTATTCGTGTTTTTGCGATCGGAGCTTACAAGCCGGTTTAAGGAGCGCTCATAAGTGCTTCAAATTGCTAATTTTTCGTTGTTTTACTACACTTGCGGAACCCACTCGCCGCTCCCTACCGAACACCCATGAAAACCGACATGTTTTCGTCGCTAAAAGTGATCCACGGCGCGGCCCGCAGCACCGCTCTGTCGGTGGCCGCCTCCATGGTCATCGCAGCGGCGTTTGCTACGCCCGTGAGCGCTTTTGCCGCCACACCTGCTGCACCTGCAAAAACTTCCAAACACACCAAAGCGGCCAAAAAGCCTGCTGCCGCGCCCGACACCAAGGTGTCGAGCAAAGCCTCAAAAGCGACCAGGGGCGCGGCTGCAAAGACCGTAGCCGCTGACGACGACGCACCGCGCGCGGGCGTCAAGCGCAAGCGCGTAACGTACACGTCGAACGGCCGTCACCATTCGGTGGTGCGCCGTGTCGCGTACGAGCCGCGTCAGCCGAGCGTTGGCCAGGCTTTCGGTCTGCACGAAACGCCGGACGCGCTCATGCTGCGCTCGAGCGTCGCGTATGTGATCGATCAGAACTCGGGCGAATCGCTGTTCGACAAGAACTCGCGCGCCGTGGTGCCGATTGCGTCGATCACCAAGCTGATGACCGCGATGGTGGTGCTCGACTCGAAAGAGCCGATGACCGACCAGATCGAAGTCACGGACGAAGACCGCGATTACGAAAAGAACACCGGCTCGCGTTTGTCGGTGGGCTCGGTGCTTTCGCGTGAAGACATGCTGCACATTGCGCTGATGGCGTCGGAAAATCGCGCGGCCGCGGCGCTGTCGCGTTATTTCCCGGGCGGCCGTCCGGCGTTCCTCGCGGCCATGAATGCGAAGGCCAAGCAGCTCGGCATGACCGACACGCACTTTGAAAACCCCACGGGTTTGACGAGCCAGAACGTGTCGAGCGCGCGCGATCTCGTGAAGATGGTCAACGCGGCGTATCAATATCCGGTGATCCGCAGGTTCTCGACCGACCACAGCTACGAGGTGTACACCGGCAAGCGCTCGCTGGCGTACAACAGCACCAATGCGCTGGTGCGTAACCCGACGTGGGACATCGGTCTGCAAAAGACCGGCTTCATCAACGAAGCGGGCGAGTGCCTCGTGATGCAGGCGACCATTCACGGCCGTCCGATGATCATGGTGCTGCTCGACTCGTCGGGCAAGTATTCGCGATTCGCGGACGCCACGCGTCTGCGCACGTGGCTGGATAACGGCGGCGACCAGGCGCGCATTACCAGCGCGGACGCCGGCGGCCCGGGTACCTGAAGCGTTGCCTCAGCGGCCGGTTGTTGGACCGGCCGCATGAAAACAAAAAGCCTCGCAAAAAATGCGAGGCTTTTTGTTTTGCACGGAGGATGTGAAGTGCCGGCTTACGCGTGATGGCTGTGCGAATGGTCCTGCGCGGGTTGCGGCCGATAGCCGAGCGACGCCGAGATCATCAACGCGGTCTGGCTCAGCTGGCCAATCCAGGAGTCTTGCAGGCGATCCGCCGGCGCCGACAGCGACAGACCGGCAACCAGCTTGCCGGTGTCGTCGTAGATACCGGCGGCGATGCAGCGCACGCCGAGTTCCAGTTCTTCGTTGTCGCGCGCGCACGCCTGCTGGCGCACATGCGACAACTCACGCTCCAGTTTGGTCAGGTCGGTGATGCTGTTCTGCGTGTGGCCCGACAAACCGGTGCGCGTGGCGTAGGCTCGCACGCGGGTGGATTCGTCGGCGGCGAGGAACAGCTTGCCTACCGAGGTCAGATGCAACGGCGCCCGTCCGCCGATGGCGCGCACCACCTGCATGCCGGAACGCTCCGAATAAGCGCGCTCGATATAGACGATCTCGTCGCCCTGACGCACCGACAGATTCACGGTCTGGCCAGTCTGACGATGCAGTTCGCGCATCGGCGTGAGCGCCGCGTCGCGCACCGACAGGCGCGCCTTCACCAGATTGCCCAGTTCGAGCAGGCGCATGCCGAGACGGTAAGTGCCGGGATCCGACCGGTCGACCAGCCGGCACATCACCATATCGTTCAGGATGCGGTGCGCGGTGGACGGATGCAGCTCCGTGCGGATGGCGAGTTCTTTCAGGCTGACCGGGTCGCTATGCGCAGCGAGTGCGTCGAGCAAGCGCATCATGCGTTCGATCACCTGGATCGAAGTTTTGGGATCCGGGTTCGTATCGCTCATGGGAGGAATCGGTTGACGCGTCAAACAGCGGAAATTGATTGTATCCCGTATTGTGAAAAGATGGAAAGCAGTTGGAACGTGTATTCCAAATTAAGTCGCTTTCGTCCTATGCCTTCCGGCCGTTGGTATTGTGCGGCAAACAGCGGATAATCAGGGACGTTTTCCCGAAGGAGGGCTCATGCGAGTCGGATTGTTCGTTACCTGCCTGATCGACCTGATGCGTCCCGAGATCGGTTTTTCGGTCATCAAGCTGATCGACGGCGCCGGATTCGAGGTGATGGTCCCGCCAGCGCAAACCTGTTGCGGGCAACCGGCGTACAACTCCGGGGAGCGGCGCATCGCGCGCGATCTGGCCGAGAAGACCTTGCGCGAGTTCGAGCAGTTCGATTACGTCGTGGTCCCGTCCGGTTCGTGCGGCGGCATGATCCGAGCGCATTACGGCGACCTCTTCGCCGACGATCCCGAACTGATGAACCGCTTCGGCCGGCTGCGCGCCAAGGTGTTCGAGCTGACCGATTTCCTCGTGAACGTGGCCAAAGTGCAGTTGCGGCCGGGCGAGTTCGCGGGTCAGGTCACGTACCACGATTCCTGCTCCGGGCTGCGTGAGCTCGGCGTGAAGGCGCAGCCGCGCGCCTTGCTGGCGCAGGTCGGCGTGACGGTGAACGAGATGAAGGATTGCGAGCATTGCTGCGGCTTCGGCGGCACCTTCGCGGTCAAGTACGGCGATATCTCGACCGCGATCGTCGACGAAAAATGCGCGAATATTCGGGCCAGCGGCACCGGCGCGGTCGTGCTTGGCGATCTCGGCTGCATGCTCAACATCGAGGGCCGTTTGCGGCGGACCGGCGACGCGACCACGCGCGTGCTGCACATCGCGCAGGTGCTGGCTGGCGACGTATAACGCGGGTGGCTACACGTGCCCCGTCCTTATCCAGATATGCGCGCTTGACTCGTCCTAACTCGCGGTTCGCCCGCTTTGCCTGATTACGCATAAGGCCGCCATGCAAGTCCAATCGATGCAATTCAAAGCACGTGCCGGTCAGAAACTTGCCGACCAGCGTCTGCAGCAGAATCTCACCAAGCTGTCGACCAAGTTCGTGTCGGCCCGCGCCACGGCCATGACCGCGATCGATTTTCCCGCCACGCGCGCCGCCCTGAAGGAGCGCCGCAATCGCGCGCTGGAAGATCTCGACGTGTGGCTGAAAACCTTCGAGCGCGAAGCGGCCCGGCGCGGCGTGACGGTGCTGTTCGCCGAGACGACACAAGAGGCCGCGCGGCTCGTCGGCGACATTGCGCGCCGGCACGAGGTAAAAAAGGTGATCAAGACCAAGTCGATGGTCACCGAAGAAATGCGCCTGAATGAAGTGCTCGGGCAGATGGGCGTGCAATCCATCGAAACCGATCTGGGTGAGTACATTCTGCAGATCAACGACAACGAGCCGCCGAGCCACATCATCGCGCCGGTCGTCCATAAAGATAAGGACGAGATCGCCGACCTGTTTGCGAAGACTCACCATCGCCCACGCCTGACCGAAATCACCGACATGACGCGCGAAGCGCGCGAGATGCTGCGTCCGCATTTCATGACCGCGGACATGGGCGTGACCGGCGGCAATTTTGTGGTGGCGGAAACGGGCTCGGTCGTGCTGGTCACGAACGAGGGCAACGAGGGCATGTGCACCGTGATGCCACGCGTGCACGTGGCGGTGACGGGCATCGAGAAAGTGCTGCCCACACTCGAAGACCTGGCCACGGCGATGCGTCTCTTGCCGCGCTCGGCGACCGGGCAGGCCACCTCGAACTATTTTTCCGTGTTGACGGGGCCGCGCGGCGAAGGTGACCAGGACGGCCCCGAGCATATGTACGTGGTGCTGGTCGACGGCGGGCGCACGGGACTGATCGGCGGCGACTTCCAGGAAATGCTGAGATGCATCCGCTGCGGCGCGTGCATGAACCATTGCCCGGTGTATCAGAAGGTGGGCGGCCATGCATACGGCTGGGTCTATCCCGGCCCGATGGGTTCGGTATTGACGCCGAGCTACGTGGGCATCGACAAGGCGCTGGATCTGCCGCAGGCCGCGACCTTGTGCGGCGAGTGCAACAGCGTGTGCCCCGTGGGGATTCCGCTATCCGATCTGTTGCGCAAGCTGCGCGAGAGGCAGGTGGAGCGGCGTCTGCGGCCGTGGAAAGAGCGCGCTGGCCTCGCCGCATGGGGTTTCCTGGCGCTGCACCCGGATGCTTATGCGCTTCTCACTAAACTGGCTGTTCGTGTGCTGGAACGCATGGGCGGGAAAAACCGGTCAATCGCCAAGCTGCCGCTGGGCGGCGCGGGCTGGACCAATACGCGGGATATGCCCGCTCCTGTCGGTCGGACGTTCAGGGAGTTGTACGCGGCGCAGCGCAGCCATATTGGCTGAGCGGGCGTCGGTGGGCCGACATTGCTCTCGTCTTTTGCTATTCACTCGGCATTTAGCGTGAGCCGGTGATTCCAGTATTGCGCTGTCTGGTCTTGCGTCGAACCGCAGGGCAGTCTGCCTGATATCGCCGAAGCGACCCGCACGTTGCGGCCGCAGAAATTAGAGCGCGGCACGCCTGCGCATCAGCGCATGCGTACCGCGCAACCACCATGCGGCTAGTCCAGGTCAGTGATCCGTCATCTGGCCCGACTGGCGACCCGGCACCCCTCGCACGGGCGCGCCGTTATTCCCGTTGCCGCGACCGCCTCCGCCGCCGGCCTGCTGCTGCGGCGGCGGGGGCGGCGGCGGGCTTCCAGCCCCCGGTCGAGGCGCGTTCGATCCGCTCGGCCCGCGCGGGCCGCCCACCGCACCTTGCGGCGGCGGCCCGCCGCGCGATCCGCCGTTCGGCTGGCCGTGCCAGCCACCGTTGTCGCCGTGGTTGCCGTTGTTTCCATAATTGCCGTTGTTCCGGTCCCGATCGCGATAGCCGCCGTAGCCGGGGCCCGGGCCGTAATAACGGCCCGGGCCGTCGTAGTAGCCAGGCCCCGGATAGTTGCCATAGCCCATGTAGACATTGGATTGCGGCACGACCGGCACACCGGTGGCGTAGCCATCGTAACCGTCGTAGCCGCTATAACCGCCGCCGTAGCCGTTGCTGTACATCGGCGTGCCGTCCGGATAGACAGCGCAGCCGCCGAGCAGGGCAGCGACAGCGAGGCAGCCGAGTGGTGCAAAAACAAAGCGTTTCATGTGATCGACCGATGCGAGTTCTATTTCTATAAGACCGCTATTATCGCTATCCGTCGCAAGAGCTTTGTATGTGTTTGTAAGGATTTCTTTTTTGTGCCATGACGCGCACCGGCGTCGTCCGTCGCGAAATGTGAATTCACTGTTCCATTCAGCGCAACGGTCTATCTCGCGCCAGGAGGTTTTTCGCGATTGTGAATTTCTATAAGATTTCGACTGGGCATAGTGGGTAACAAACTCATCTGCCCCCAATCGAAAGAATCGACATCATGAAAAAGACAATATCGGTGTACTGGCCCCTTGCCATCGTTGTGCCGCTCGCTGCGGCTGCTTATCTCCATATTTGTGGCGATGCCGCGTCGCGCGTCCCACAAACTCCGCTCGCCGCCGACCAGTTGACGGCTGAACTTGCACGTGCCGTTTCGTACGGCATGATCGACGACGTCTCGCCGTTGCGGGCGAAACCGATGCGCGCCGTTACGGCGATGCCGGCCGCGGAAGCGTCGTAAGCACGAGGTTGAGCGGGATTGGGAGCGGCCGCCTTACCGAACGCCATGCTCGCGCCAGCCGCCGGCGAGATTCCGGCCAGCTTCGTATAATCGCGGCAACATTTATTTGCAGTCAGCCTGCGCGCGTCACGCGCCTAAAAAGCCCTCGATGAAAACCGTGTCCATCTGCTTTGTCTGCCTCGGGAACATCTGTCGTTCGCCGACCGCGGAAGGTGTGATGCGTCATCTGGTCGGCGAGGCGAAGCTCGCGGAACGCATTGTGATCGACTCCGCCGGAACGGGTGACTGGCACATCGGCGAGCCGCCGGACGAGCGCGCGCAACTGGCAGCGGGCCGGCGCGGGTATAAGCTTGCCGACTTGCGCGGCCGCCAGATCGCCGCGGCAGATTTCGACCGCTTCGACCTGCTGATCGCCATGGACGACAAGAATATCGTCGCGTTGCGTCAGATGTGCCCGCCGCAGCAACGCGACAAGATCCGTCTGCTGATGGAATTCGTCCCCGAAGCGGACGCCCGCTGGAGCGGCGCCCGCGAAGTCGTCGATCCGTATTTCGGTGGAGTGGAAGGCTTCGAGCAGGTGCTGGATCAGTGTGAAGTTGCCTGCCGCGGGCTCATCGCGGCGCTCCGTCCCCAGTTGCTTGCATAGAATCCGGCGGGAAAGCGCGCCGAACTTATCCAGCAATTAAGCAAATGACCCAAATCGCGGTAGGGATACTTGACTAAATCGCTCATGTATTTATACTTGACAAAACTTGTCGAGAATTGCGGTTCCCACACCATATGAGACTCACCACGAAAGGCCGTTTCGCCGTCACGGCGATGATTGACCTGGCACTGCGCCAGGAGCAGGGCCCGGTGACGCTTGCGGGTATCAGCCAGCGCCAACACATCTCCCTGTCGTACCTCGAGCAGCTGTTTGGCAAGCTGCGTCGTCATGAAATCGTCGAGTCCGTGCGCGGACCGGGCGGCGGCTACAATCTGGCCCGCCGCGCTGAAGACGTGACCGTGGCCGACATCATCATCGCGGTCGACGAGCCGCTCGACGCCACCCAATGCGGCGGCAAGGGCTCGTGCGAGGGCACCAAACAGCACGACGGCCACTGCATGACGCACGAACTGTGGTCCACGCTGAACCAGAAAATGGTCGAGTACCTCGACTCGGTGTCGCTAAAGGACCTAGTCGATCAGCAGCGCTCGCGGGAAGGCGCGCCGGCCGTGATACGCGACAGACGCAACGAAGCGCCGGCGGTCGAACCCGTCCGCGTAGCGCCCAAAGGGCCGAATTCAGTTTTCAACATGGCCGGTTCCTAGGAGCGGTATCGAGCAGTCACCGCAGCCTGATAAGAAACCCAGAAGCCAGAGCACACGACGTCCCCGGAGCAATTGATGAACAACGACACTCTCCATCTGCCCATCTACATGGACTACAGCGCGACGACGCCGATCGATCCGCGCGTGGTGGACAAGATGATTCCGTATCTGCGCGAGCAGTTCGGCAACCCCGCATCGCGTAGCCACTCGTATGGCTGGGCGGCGGAACGCGCAGTCGAGGAAGCGCGTGAGAATGTCGCCGCGCTGGTGAACGCCGATCCGCGTGAAATCATCTGGACCTCGGGTGCCACGGAGTCGGACAACCTGGCGATCAAGGGTGCCGCGCACTTCTACAAGAGCAAAGGCAAGCACATCATCACGGTGAAGACCGAGCACAAGGCCGTGCTCGACACCTGCCGCGAACTCGAACGCGAAGGCTTCGAAGTCACGTATCTGGACGTTAAGGACGACGGCCTGATCGACCTCGAAAAGTTCAAGGCCGCGTTGCGTCCGGACACGATTCTGGTGTCGGTCATGTCGGTGAACAACGAGATCGGCGTGATCCAGGACATCGAGGCGATCGGCGAGATCACTCGTGAAAAGGGCATCATTTTTCACGTCGACGCGGCGCAAGCCACCGGCAAGATCGCCATCGATCTGCAAAAGCTGAAGGTCGACCTGATGTCGTTCTCGGCGCACAAGACGTACGGCCCGAAGGGCATTGGCGCGCTGTACGTGCGCCGCAAGCCGCGTATCCGTATCGAAGCGCAGATGCACGGCGGCGGTCATGAGCGCGGCATGCGTTCGGGCACGCTGGCCACGCACCAGATTGTCGGCATGGGCGAAGCGTTCCGTATCGCGCGTGAAGAAATGGCGACGGAAAACGAACGTATCCGCATGCTGCGCGACCGTCTGCTGCGCGGCCTGTCGCAAATGGAAGAAGTGTATGTGAACGGCGACATGGAAAAGCGTGTGCCGCACAACCTGAACATCAGCTTCAATTTCGTCGAAGGCGAGTCGCTGATCATGGCGGTGAAGGATGTGGCGGTGTCGTCGGGATCGGCTTGTACGTCGGCTTCGCTGGAACCGTCGTATGTGTTGCGCGCGCTGGGCCGTAACGACGAGCTGGCGCACAGCTCGATCCGCTTCACGGTGGGCCGTTTCACGACCGAGCAGGATGTCGATTACGTGATCAACCTGCTGAAGACCAAGATTTCGAAGCTGCGCGATTTGTCGCCGCTGTGGGAAATGCACAAGGACGGGATCGATATTTCGACCATCCAGTGGGCAGCGCACTGACGCGCCGTTTGGACGACGTCGAATTCATCGAATTGCGAATTGCAGGTTGAAACGAATCAAGGAGTGTCATCATGGCTTATAGCGACAAGGTTCTGGACCACTACGAAAACCCGCGCAACGTCGGTTCCTTTGCGAAGGACGACGATGCAGTCGGTACCGGGATGGTCGGCGCGCCGGCATGCGGCGACGTGATGAAGCTGCAGATCCGCGTGGGCGCGGACGGCATCATCGAAGACGCGAAGTTCAAGACGTATGGCTGCGGGTCGGCGATTGCGTCGAGCTCGCTCGTCACCGAATGGGTGAAGGGCAAGACGCTCGATCAAGCCATGTCGATCAAGAACACGCAGATCGCCGAAGAACTGGCGCTGCCGCCGGTGAAGATCCACTGCTCGATCCTCGCGGAAGACGCGATCAAGGCAGCGGTCGCCGACTACAAGCAACGTCACGGCGAAGCAGTCGTCGCAGACGAAAAGCAGCACGCTTGATCAAGCGGCGGTTGCGGCGCGGTTCAGGTAAATCGAAACGGACGACGGCGTGAGTTCACGCCAGCCGTCCGGCACGAACGATATTTGGTGCAGGCAGGGTAGCAGCGCGTGAGCGGGTAGAGGCATGGCCGGCACACTCTGCGCAATGAGAAACGCTATGGCAATTACGTTGACCGAAAAGGCAGCACAGCACGTCCAGAAGTATCTGAACCGTCGCGGTAAAGGCGTCGGCTTGCGCGTCGGCGTGCGCACCACCGGTTGCTCCGGCTTGGCTTACAAGCTCGAGTACGTGGATGAACTCGCGCCCGAAGACGAAGTGTTCGAGTGCAACGGCGTGAAGCTCATTGTCGACCCGAAGAGCCTCGCCTATATCGACGGCACCGAACTCGACTTCGCACGTGAAGGGCTGAACGAAGGCTTCAAGTTCAACAACCCGAACGTGAAGGACGAATGCGGTTGCGGCGAATCGTTCCGCGTGTAAATCGGAACATTCCGCGTGCAGCGGATCAAAGGCGGCGCGTGCCGCCTTTTTAGTTTGATCCGCGAATTCGCGCGAATTCGCGTGTGCCGCCGGGCTCCGCTTCGACGAGCCGCGTTTTTTGACTGCACTCCGGTGCGCTTTCCTGAACGGACTTCTTTTATCCGATGGCCTCGCTGAACGACAGCCACTTCGACCTGTTCGATCTGCCGGCGCAATTCGCGCTCGACGCATCCGCGCTCGATCACGCCTACCGCACGGTCCAGGCGCAAGTGCATCCGGACCGCTTCGCGGCGGCCGGCGACGCGCAAAAGCGCATTGCGATGCAATGGGCGACGCGCACCAACGAGGCGTATCAGACGTTGCGCGATCCGTTGAAGCGCGCCACCTATCTGCTGCATTTGCGCGGCATCGACGTCGGCGCGCACGACAATACGGCGATGGAGCCGGCGTTCCTGATGCAGCAGATGGAATGGCGCGAAGGCATCGAGGACGCGGCCGCGGCGAAGAACGTCGACGCGCTCGACGCCTTGCTCACCGAACTGCGCGACGAAGAGCGCATGCGTTTGGACAAGCTCGGCGCGTTGCTCGACAGCGGCGCGAATCAGGCCGCGGGCGAGGCCGTGCGGCAGTTGATGTTCATCGAACGGGTGGCGTCGGAAATCGGCACGCAGATCGAGCGGCTCGAGAACTAGCGAGCCCGAGCGCGCCGCGAGTGCGGCAATCGCCGCCAGAAGAGCCGTAGCATTACATCCAGCAACGCGAAAATTCAGGACGGGGCCGAGCGGCCCCGAGAAGATCCAGATGGCCCTACTGCAAATCTCTGAACCCGGCATGGCGCCGGCGCCCCACCAGCGGCGTCTGGCGGTCGGTATCGATCTCGGCACCACCAATTCCCTCGTCGCCGCCGTGCGCAGCGGCGTGCCCGACGTGCTGCCCGACGCGGACGGCCATGCGCTGCTGCCGTCGGTGGTGCGCTACCTCGAAAAAGGCGGCCGGCGTATCGGCCGCACGGCCAAAGCCGAGGCGGCGAGCGATCCACGCAACACGATCGTCTCGGTCAAACGCTTCATGGGCCGTGGCAAGGCGGAAGTGGAGGGCGCCGAAAACGCGCCGTACGATTTTATCGATGCCCCCGGCATGGTGCAGATCCGTACCATCGACGGCGTGAAGAGCCCGGTCGAAGTGTCGGCCGAAATTCTGGCGACGCTGCGCCAGCGCGCCGAAGACACGCTCGGCGACGAACTGGTCGGCGCCGTGATCACAGTGCCGGCTTACTTCGACGAAGCCCAGCGCCAGGCGACCAAAGACGCAGCGCGTCTGGCCGGCCTGAACGTGCTGCGCCTCCTGAACGAACCGACCGCGGCAGCGATTGCCTACGGCCTCGACAACGGTTCCGAAGGTCTGTACGCCGTGTACGACCTCGGCGGCGGCACCTTCGACCTGTCGATTCTCAAGCTCACCAAGGGTGTATTCGAAGTGCTCGCGGCCGGCGGCGACTCCGCGCTCGGCGGCGACGATTTCGACCACGCGCTGTATCGCCATGTGCTGGAGCAGGCCGGCATCGCGCCGCAAACGCTCGCGCCGGAAGATGTGCGCTTGCTGCTGGACAGCGTACGCGAGGCCAAGGAGGCCCTGTCCGACGCACCGAATGCAAAGCTGCAAGCCGAGCTCTCGAACGGCGCCAGGCTCGATCTGACGATCGACGAAGCCACTTTCGAAGCGATCACACAAGCGCTCGTGCAGCGCACGCTCGGCCCGACGAAAAAGGCGCTGCGCGACGCCAAAGTCACGACGAAGGAAATCAAGGGCGTGGTGCTGGTCGGCGGCGCGACGCGCATGCCGGTGATTCGCCGCGCGGTCGAATCGTTCTTCGGCCAGCCGCCGCTGATCAACCTCGACCCGGATCAGGTGGTCGCGCTCGGCGCCGCGATCCAGGCCGATCTGCTCGCGGGCAACCGCGGCGCGGACGGCGACGAATGGCTCCTGCTCGACGTGATTCCCCTATCGCTCGGCGTCGAGACGATGGGCGGCTTGACCGAGAAGATCATCCCGCGTAATTCGACGATTCCGGTCGCGCGGGCGCAGGATTTCACGACCTTCAAGGACGGCCAGACGGCCATGGCGATTCACGTCGTGCAAGGCGAGCGCGAGCTCGTCAGCGACTGCCGCTCGCTCGCGCGTTTCGAGCTGCGCGGCATCCCGCCGATGGCCGCGGGCGCGGCGCGCATCCGCGTGACTTACCAGGTGGACGCCGATGGCCTGCTGTCAGTGTTCGCGCGCGAGCAGGGCTCGGGCGTGGAAGCATCCGTCGTGGTCAAGCCGTCCTACGGTCTCGCCGATGACGACATCGCCCGCATGCTCGAAGACAGTTTCTCGACCGCTGAAGTCGACATGCGCGCGCGTGCGTTGCGCGAAGCGCAAGTCGAAGCGCGCCGTCTCGTGGAAGCCACCGACGCCGCGCTCGCCGCCGACGCGGAACTGCTCGACGACAGCGAGCGCGCCGAGCTCGACGCGCTCCTCGATGCATTGCGCAACGTCGTGCAAAGCGACGATGTAGACGTGATCGAAGCCGCCACCAAAACGCTCGCCGAAGGCACCGACGAATTCGCCGCCCGCCGCATGAACAAGGGCATTCGCCGCGCGCTCGCCGGCCGCAAGCTCGACGAGATCTGAGCCTTGCGCTAACGGCGGGCGGCCTTGACTTGCGAGAGGCCGCCGCAAAAAACCGAATCGCGCCGCGTGGACTTAAAAAGTCCGCGCGGCGCCAGTAAAATGGTACGGAGCCTGTTTGCGGCCGCCGTGCCGCAGACCCAAACGGAAAATGTATGCCTCAAATCGTTGTGCTGCCTCACGTCGAACTGTGCCCGGAAGGCGCGGTGATCGATGCCGTGCCCGGCAAGAGCATCTGCGACAACCTGCTCGAACACGGCATTGAAATCGAGCACGCGTGCGAGAAGTCGTGCGCCTGCACGACCTGTCACGTGATCGTGCGTGAGGGTTTCGCCGCCTTGACGCCGTCGGAGGAAGACGAGGACGATCTGTTGGACAAGGCGTGGGGGCTCGAACCGGCCTCGCGTCTGTCGTGCCAGGCCATGGTGCCGGCTGAGCAGGATCTGGTTGTCGAAATCCCTCGCTACTCGATCAACCACGCGAAGGAAAATCACTAACAGGAGGATGCAGCCATGAAGTGGACCGATACGCAAGACATCGCGATGGCCCTGACTGACAAGCACCAGGACATCGATCCGCAACAGGTGCGCTTCACCGACTTGCACCGTTGGGTCACCGAGCTGGAAGGATTCGACGACGATCCTAACCGGTCGAACGAAAAGATCCTCGAGGCGATTCAGGCTGCATGGATTGAAGACGCGGATTACTGAGCTTCACTGAGTTTTCCGGCGCCGGTCAGCGATTTGGTTGCGCTTGCGGTTGCGGTAAAGAAAAAGGCGATTCCATTTGGAATCGCCTTTTTTGCGTCTGGCGGAAGGTCTATCTGCGTGCGGTTAGCTAGCCACGAGCGTGCCGTTCTGAACCCGGACGCGCTGACCTTGCTGGAACGGCGGCGCTTCATGGTAAGTGAAGTAACGCGTCTTGCCGTTTTCCATCCGCACGCGCACCGAATACGACGTGGTGCTGCGGATATGTTTTTCGACCGAGTTGCCGGCAAGGCCGCCGCCGAGCGCGCCGAGAACGGTCATCGCGGTGCGGCCGTTGCCGCTGCCGAACTGATTGCCGACCACGCCGCCAGCCACTGCGCCGCCGACCGCGCCGATTCCGGTGCCATGACCTTCCTGACGCACCGCCGAGATGGCCTCGACTGTCCCGCAACTCGAGCAGTAAGCGGGTTGCGGCGGCGGTTGCTGTGCGTAGTTAGGTGCCGGCTGCGCCTGTTGCTGCTGAGCGTATTGTTGCTGTGTGGGTGCAGGTGCCGGAGCGGGTGCGGGTCGCGGCTGTTGCGCGGCCTGCTGCTGGGCTGCCTGCTGCTGCGCGGCCTGTTGCGCCGTCAGGTGGGCGGGCGCCGCCGAATCGACCACACCCGGCGGCGTAGCTTGTGTCGCCACCTGCGCAGCTTGCGTCTGATCGTTTTGCGCGCCGCTACTGGACGCCTTGGTGAACAGGCCGGTTACAGCCGCCGTCGCGGCAAGGCTGGCGATGATCACCGCACCGGCAGCGGTCGCGACGAGCGGGTGAATCCGGCGTGGTTGCGCAGGCTGAGCGGACTGCGTGGTGGGTTGCGTGTTTGGATTGTCCATTTTGGCCTCCGTTTTCAACGGGAGTCGACTTTTGGTAAGACGACTTTTGGTAAGACTGAGTGTCGGACAAATCGATTCTGCGAGGGTTTCAATTTGTAACGATTTCCGGTCAAGCGTCGCGCGCGTGCGTATATAAGCGGCGCAATGCAGCCGGGCGCCGCTTCGGGCAAGCGCTCGTGCAATGAACGTCCGCGGTCGAATCATCGCACAACATGCAGCTTTTACCGATGGTTACAAACCGTCAGGCGGGCGCCACACACGGGATGCAGCTAGAAAAACGCCCGGCATCGAGCCGGGCGTTTGCACATGCCTTGAACCACGCAGCGTTCAGTCTTCGCGGCGCAGATGCGGGAACAGAATCACGTCGCGGATGCTCGGGCTGTCGGTCAGCATCATGACCAGACGGTCGATGCCGATACCGCAACCGCCGGCCGGCGGCATGCCGTATTCGAGCGCGCGAATGTAGTCGGCGTCATAGAACATCGCTTCTTCGTCGCCGGCTTCTTTCTGGTCGACCTGCTTCTTGAAGCGCGCTGCCTGGTCTTCCGGATCGTTCAGCTCCGAGAAGCCGTTGGCGATCTCACGGCCCGTGATGAACAGCTCGAAACGCTCGGTGATGCCTTCGACCTTGTCCGACGCGCGCGCCAGCGGCGAAACCTCGATCGGGTAGTCGATGATGTACGTCGGCTCCCACAACTGCGACTCGGCGGTTTCTTCGAACAACGCCAGCTGCAGCGAACCCACGCCCGCGTTCAGGAACTGCGGCTGCGACGCATCCACGCCGAACTTCTTCAACTCGGTGCGCAGGAAGGCGCTGTCGGCGAGTTGCTCGTTCGTATATTGCGGTGCGTACTTCTGGATGGCTTGCGTGATCGTGAGGCGATGGAACGGCTTCGCCAGATCGAGTTCGCGGCCCTGATACGTGATCGTGGCGGTGCCCAAAGCATCGATCGCGGCCTGGCGGATCAACTGCTCGGTGAAGTCCATCAGCCATTTGTAATCGGTGTACGCGGCATAGAACTCGATCATCGTGAATTCCGGATTGTGGCGCACGGACACGCCCTCGTTGCGGAAGTTACGGTTGATCTCGAACACACGCTCGAAGCCGCCGACCACGAGGCGCTTCAGATACAGCTCCGGCGCGATACGCAGGAACATCTGCATATCGAGCGCGTTGTGGTGCGTGGTGAACGGCTTGGCCGCCGCGCCGCCCGGAATCGGGTGCAGCATGGGCGTTTCGACTTCCATGAAGTCGGCGTTTGCCATGAAGTTGCGGATCGACGAAATCGCCTTGGTGCGCGCGACGAACGTCTTGCGCGTTTCCGGCGTAACGATCAGATCGACATAGCGCTGGCGATACTTCATTTCCTGGTCGGCGAGGCCGTGGAATTTATCCGGCAGCGGACGCAGCGACTTCGACAGCAGACGCAGTTCCGTGCAACGCACCGAGAGTTCGCCCTTGTTGGTGCGAAACAGCGCGCCGCGCGCCGCGACGATGTCGCCCATGTCCCACTTCTTGAAGGCGTCGTACGTTTCCTGGCCGACGTCGGCGGGTGTGATGAAGAACTGGATCTGACCCGAACCGTCGCGCACGGTCGCGAAGCTCGCCTTGCCCATCACGCGCTTGAGCATCATGCGGCCGGCAATCGCGACTTCGAGCGGATTCGCTTCGAGCGCTTCCTTGTCGGCGTGCTCGTATTGCGATTGCAGATCTTCGGCGTGATGCGTGGGGCGGAAATCGTTCGGATAGGCCACGCCTTGCTCACGCAGCTCGCGCAGCTTTTCGCGGCGCTCGGTCATGATCTTGTTGTCGTCCATCTCGGGCACGACGTTAGGTCGGGCCGCGTCAGGCTGGGCCGCATTAAGCTGGGTCGGTTCGGTCATGATGATCTGATATTCGGTGGCCCGCACGGAGTGGCTCGCATGCGGGTGGCCAGTCAGTAAAAACCTCAGGCGGTGTTAGGAAACAGCGAGACAGCGACGAACAAACAGCGAAGCAGCGACGAACAAACGTCGAAACTGCGGCGCGGCGTTGCAAGCCGCGCCGGGTGCGCTTAGACGCCCTGTTTCAGGCTGGCGCTGATGAACGGATCGAGGTCGCCGTCGAGCACGCTCTTGGTATTGCTGATTTCGACGTTGGTGCGCAGATCCTTGATGCGGCTGTTGTCCAGCACGTACGAGCGGATCTGATGACCCCAACCCACATCGGTCTTGCCGGCTTCGAGCTTGTCCTGCTCTTCCTGACGCTTGCGGATTTCCGCTTCGTACAGGCGCGATTTCAGCATGGCCATGGCTTCGGCGCGGTTGCGGTGTTGCGACCGGTCGTTCTGGCACTGCACGACGATGCCCGACGGCATGTGCGTAATACGCACCGCGGAGTCGGTCTTGTTGATGTGCTGACCGCCCGCGCCGGACGCGCGGTACGTGTCGATACGCAGATCGGCCGGGTTGATGTCGACTTCGATCGAGTCGTCGATTTCCGGGTACACGAACACCGACGAGAACGACGTATGACGGCCGCCCGACGAATCGAACGGCGACTTGCGCACGAGGCGGTGCACGCCGGTTTCGGTGCGCAGAAAGCCGTACGCGTATTCGCCTTCGATCTTGATCGTGGCGTTCTTGATGCCCGCGACGTCGCCGTCGGTCTGTTCCAGCACTTCGGTCTTGAAGCCTTTGCGCTCGCAGTAGCGCAGATACTGGCGCAGCAGCATGGACGCCCAGTCGCACGCCTCGGTGCCGCCGGCGCCGGCCTGGATGTCCAGAAAGGCATTGTTCGGATCGGCCGGGTTTGCGAACATGCGGCGGAATTCCATGTCGGCGACACGCTGTTCAATGCCTTGTGCGTCGGATTCGCAGGCGAGGAGCGTTTCCTCGTCGTCTTCCTCGCGGGCCATGTCGAACAGGTCCTGCGCGTCGCGCAGGTCGTTGTCGAGCGACGTGAGTTTGCCGACGGTGTCGTCGAGCAGCTTCTTTTCCCGGCCGAGGGCCTGGGCGTGCTTCGAGTCGTTCCAGACGTCCGGGTCTTCGAGTTCCCGGTTGACTTCGATTAGACGCAGTGCTTTGTCGTCGTAGTCAAAGATACCCCCGTAGCGAGTCCGCGCGAGTGCGCAGGTCCGCCAGTGAGGCTTCGATCGCGTTGAGACGTTCCGCTTCCATGTCGATCTTTTATAGCTTCGTAAAAAGGGGAAATTATAGCCGATCGGCACGCCGCGCCGGCGGCTGTTGAGCGATCCGGCGCGTGTTTGCGGTTGATTTTGCGGAGATTTTCGGGGTTTTTGGTCGACGGGGCCGAGACGGCGGGCAGGGCATTTGAGGCGCCAGCGTCGACTCATCGCCCGCATGAGTCGCGTCAGGTCTGCGCTTCAGCTCGCGATTGCAACTCGCCCGGTCCGGCTGGGCTTTTCAGATGGCCATCTTAGCTCGCCGCATGCTCGACGATCAGCTGCACGCGCGATACGCCGTTCCACGTGTCGCTCGCGAGGCGATAGGCGACGGTGGTGCGCGCGGGCAGGGTGTCGGTGTGATTGAACCAGATCGCATTGAAGCGCTGGCGTCCGCGCACGAGTTGCAGTTTCAGGTGCTTGTCCTTCACGAGCGCTTGCGAAGCGATGTCGAATTCGCCCGAAAACACCGGCGCCGGAAAGCCTTGGCCCCACACGGCGGCGTCGAGCATTTCGACGAATTGCGGCGTGAAGTACGCGTCTTCCAGTTCGCCGTCGGTTTCCACGGTGCGCGAGAGCGCGTCCTCGGACAGCCATTCGCGGCCGACCGCTTCGAACGCGGCCGTGAAGCGCGGCACGTCGGCGGCGGCGAGCGTGAGGCCCGCGGCCATCGCGTGGCCGCCGAATTTGACGATCAGGCCCGGCTCGCGCTTCGAGATCAGATCGAGCGCGTCGCGCAGATGGAAGCCCGAGATGGAGCGGCCCGAGCCTTTGACGGTCTGGCCGCTGTCGTCGGCGAGCGCGAAGGTGAACGACGGCCGGTGGAATTTCTCTTTCAACCGCCCAGCGACGATGCCGATCACGCCCTGGTGCCAGCTCGGATTGAACAGCGTGATGGTGGTCGCGCCGTCCGGGTCGATTGCCGAGAGGTCTTCGAGCGCCTGCTGTTGCATGCCGGCTTCGATCTCACGGCGTTCGCGATTCATCGTGTCGAGTTGCTGCGCGAGATCCCATGCGCGGCCGATGTCGTCCGTGGTCAGGCATTCGATTCCGAGCGACATGTCCGACAGGCGGCCCGCCGCGTTCAGGCGCGGCCCGAGCGCAAAGCCGAGGTCGAAGCCCGACGCGCTGCGGGCGTCGCGCGCGGCGGCGCGAAACAACGCGGCGATGCCCGGCTGCATCTTGCCCTTGCGGATACGCTGCAAACCTTGCGCGACCAGCACGCGGTTATTGCCGTCGAGTTTGACCACGTCCGCGACCGTGCCGAGCGCGACCAGATCGAGCAGGCCGTCGAGGCGCGGTTCGGGAAACGCGTCGTTGAAGGCGCCACGGCGACGCAATTCCGCGCGCAATGCGAGCAGTACATAAAACATCACGCCGACACCCGCGATGCACTTGCTCGGAAACGTACAGCCCGGCTGGTTCGGGTTGACGATCGCGCGGGCGGCCGGCAGTTCGTCGCCGGGCAGGTGGTGGTCGGTGACCAGCACGTCGATGCCGAGCGCGTTGGCCGCTTCCACGCCATCGACGCTGGCGATGCCGTTATCCACCGTGATCAGCAGATCCGGTCTGCCCGACGCGTTGCGCGCGGCCAGCGCGACGATCTCGGGCGTCAGGCCGTAGCCATACTCGAAGCGGTTCGGCACCAGATACTCGATGCGGCCGCCGAACATACGCAGGCCGCGCACGGCGACTGCGCAGGCGGTGGCGCCGTCGCAATCGTAATCGGCGACCACCAGCATGCGGCGCTTCTGCTGGATCGCGTCGGCGAGCAAAGCGGCGGCGTCTTCACAGCCCTTGAGCGCGGCCGGCGGCACGAGCCGCGCGAGGCCGGTTTCGATTTCGTCGGGCATGCACACGCCGCGCGACGCGTAGAGGCGTGCGAGTACCGGATGCAGGCCATGGCGGGTGAGTATTTCGGCGTCGACGGGAGAGCAGGCGCGCGTAACGATTCGAGTCATTCGGAGAGGCCGTGAGTCATTCGTTGAGTCATTCGTCGAGTCATCGTTGAGTCATTCAATCAATCATTCGATGAAGAGCGAGGCGAGCACACGCCGCCGCCAGAATTTGCGCAGATCGTTGCGCGTGACCGACAACGTCACCGAGCCGGTGTCGCCGCACAAGGTCAGGCCGAGTTCGGCGAGCTCGCCGGATTGCAGCGCCGCGAGCGCCGGTTCGAACCAGTCCGTTTGCAATGCGGCGAAGGCGTCGTTCCAGCGCGCCCAATCCTGTTCGATGTAGGGCGCGGAGAACGGATCGAGTTCGACCAGCGTGGGCCCGGTCGTGTTCGTGTTTGCATTGGCGTCGGCGTTGAGCTCGGACGCGCCACGCAGAGCATTGTCCGAAGCGCCGCGCGCGGCGCCAGCCGCCCGCAGTGCCGCAAACGACGCCGGCGGCGCAGCCGCCGCGACGCCCGCGGTCATCGCGAGACCGCGCGTTGCGGCTGCGTCGGAGAACACGCGTGCGAACGGACTGCGTACTGGCTGCGCCGCACCCTGCGCGTGAAACCAGATCGAATTGACCGCAGGCAGGCCGCGCGCCTCGCGCGCTTCGTTGACCGGGTGCTCGAACCAGGCCATCTGCACTTCGTTCTGCAGCTTCATCCAGGCGCGCGAACGCTCGCCAGAATGCGCCTCGTGCGGCAGCCAGATTTCGATGTTGCGCCCGCTCGCGCGCAACGGCGACGCGCCGGCGAGCGTGCCGAAGCCGTCGCCCGACAGATACCAGCGCGCGGGCTGCGGCGCTTCGATACGCACGCCGAGTTCCTCGATCAACGGCCGGGCGACCGCGAGCAGCGCGCCGGCTTCCTCGTCGGACAAGTCGAGCGAGGCCGGGTCGATCAACACCAGATGATCGTGCGCGATCCGCACGTGCACCGGTTGCACGCAGGCCCATGTGGCGGTGCCGGGTTCGCCGCCGTCGGCGCGCAGCATGTAGGGCGCGAGCGGCGCTTCGTCGGCGGCGGCCGCGCCGCTCGGCAGCGCGCCGAACTGGCGCGCCACCCAGCGCTCGTGCGGCAGCGTGCGCTGAAAGTCTTCGCCGACCACGCGCTCCACCAGCGTCGCGCGCGCGATCAGCCGGTCGAGGGCGGGACTGCGGATGTCGTGGAGGGCGGTGGAGGCGTCCGCTGCGGCGGGCAGCGCGAAGGGCAGGAGAAGATGGAGACGGTTGGCGAGCATGATGCTGCGCATTGTAGGGCAAACAATCTGGCTTTTCCGTCTAAAGCCGCTTTACCTGGGATGGCCGATGCGCAATTCGTTTCCCTCGCTCTGTACCTTTGAACGGCCGCTATGCCTTTGCGTAGCTATTGGAGTGGCTTCACGTGCTCCGTTTGCGCACGCTGGCAACGCGGATCATCGATTTGATGCTCGCGGCCAAGGAGGCGGCGCATGTCGAGCTCGATACGAAGATGGCGCAACGATCGTGGGCATGTCCAGGAAATATTGCCACAGCCATATGCCAGCGGTCTATTACGATAGCTATTCGGCAACGAACGCCGCGCTCAAGGCCGCCTCTACAAACGCAGATTCGCTGGCATAGCCCACCGCTCGCGATAAATCATCATGGTCTCGCGCACACCCACTCGCCGAGCAGTTGCTTGCATGGCCACATGTCGAGCTGGCTCGCGCCGTTCGGTCCGATGTATTTGACGTTGACGTTGAGGTGGTCGAACATGGGTTGCAGATTCTCGTACCGCTCACTCCAGTAAAGGACTTTGCGGTGATCGTCGGATAGCTCGTTGGTCGCCTGTTTTAGATAGCCGGCTGCGTTTCGGATCATGATCGACGACTCATACGCGCCGATCCCGGAATTAATCATCAGTACGGCCACAAGCACGTAACCGATGATCCGCTTTTCCTGGAGTGCGAGGATTGTCAACAGACACACAAGCACGTAGAGCTGCGGATTCAGGCGTGCCCACCATGACTCAGGACTAATTACGCATAGCACAACGACGACGGCGAGCAGCGGTGCAGCGCGCCAGGTTGATCGCCAGGACCAGACCGCCGCCGCGATCGCTAACAGGAGCGCACCGCCAAAGAGTGGCCCCCACCCACCCCATCTCACATCGACACCGCCAGCTGTGGTGAACTCGACGGCGTCGACAGTGAAAGGCACCTTGAGTTGCGGGAAACGTGGTGTCGCGAGGTCGAACGGATTTTCGTTTCTGGTCTTCCCCATGACGCTCAATCCGAGTTGCGTAAAGCGATTAAGGGAATGAAACTGCGGCGTGATCTGCCCGGAAATGAGGTTTTCCACGCGTCCGGCGCCCATTACGGGGTAGAAGACGTGGTGCCCCTCGACGAGATTTTTAACGTACGGGTTCACAGCAAGAACGGCAAACGTCAGCAGGAGCGTAGCTGTGGCGCTTGAGCCAACGCCGATGGGGACTTTCCGGATCCGCGAAATGCAGAATGCACCGGCGAGAAGCACGGCCGAAAATACCAGGCCCGTGTCCTTCAATGTCGCCGCACCGATCGATGCCAGCAACAACGGTATGGTCAAGCGCCGCGAGCCGTTGTTCCACAACAGGCCGTAGATGCACAGTATCTGAATCGAGAGGAAAGCGGCCATGCAACCGTCCACGTAGTGCGTGAATAGCTGAAGGATTGCGATCGGATTCAGTGCTACGCAGATCGCTGCGAGAGATCGCGGCACTACGCCGTGGCCTCTTAGAGCCGAGAAAGTAACGAGGCCAGACGCCAGCATCAGAATGAAGTTGATGCTTTTGCCAATTTCGAAATTGCCGGTCAGCTTCAATAACGACGCAGTATAGAACCACGAAATCTTCGGGTAGTTATTAATGTATATCGCATAACGCCCCTCTAAAGATGACTTCAGAAAATCGAAATGGTCGGCGAGTTCATGGATTGCGTTTGCGTGATAGCCGAGGCCATCCGATGAGAAATCGAAGTAGATATTGGCGGCAGCCATTGACGCAACGACCGTTAGCAAGGCCGCGACTGTGACCCACACTGCGCGCGCTTTACTGCCGGAAAATGCTGTTGCCGTACTGACTGCCGCGCCCAAAATCGGAGCCCACCCCGCAAGACCGGCCGGGGCATGGATACCCTGCAATAAGGCAAATAGCGTCGCGGTGCCGATGATATATGTGAGCAAAAAAACGGCAATATCCAGGGCCGCGTCGGCGTGGCCGCCGTTCGATTCTTTCATCATTGGAGCAATAAGGAGATGATCAGGAAGCGTTAAGCGCATTCCTGAATACATAGTTTTTGTCGAGATTGTATTTAACGAGGTATCCGACCGTCAGTCCGAGCGCGGCGCCTAGGTATCGCATGAAATCGGTGTGAAACACGGCCTGAAATGCGGCTTCCGTGGCCCAGAAAATGACGGTGGTAGCAAGGCCCATCATCGTGTAAAGAACGAATGTGGCGCCGTCATGAGCTGCGCTGCTGGCTCGGAAGCGAAATATGAATTTCTTGTCAAGCACGTACTTGAGAATGAGGCCTACGCCAGTTCCGGCCGCGACCGATACGGGGAGCGCAAATGGCCCGGCGTACGCCATTAGCATTAAGTCTTGCCCGCAGATGTTTGCTGCCATGGCCAAGGCGGCCAACAGCGCGTAGGTGATCCAAAGCTTCATCTTGGCTCCGAATCAACCACGGGTCGTGAAGACAATCAACATAGCCTTGACCCAGGCTGCCATTGCCGCCACGAAGAAGGCGCGCTTAAGCGGCGGCCATTCTTTTATTTGATCAAACATTATTTTTTCCCCGGAATGCGCGCAGTTTACATCAAGATCTGATAGACGTCTGAGGATTTCGCAGACCGCATAGCAGCAGGCCAGTCCCTGGCCGTTCTTGCGGTACGCTTCAAGGCGGCGCATCTCTCATCCGTCCTCTTTTCGGGACCTTGTGTACGCGGATCCGTCAGGGACGGTTCTGTATCCGGCTCCCTCTCGAGACACTCCCACGCGGTTGCGGCCATGTACGCGCTTCCGTCCTTGCCGGTCGTCCGGCAGCAGCGGACCTCCGGGTTCGCCGCCGGCCGGCCGCCGGAGCAACAGCCGCGCGCGGCGGCACCGCGCACATGACGAGGAGACCGGCATGTCGCGTGAACTCAAAACCGAGCAGGAATTGCTAGCGCTGGTCGTCAGAGCGCTCGATGCGAACCCGGCCACTGCCGGCTGGATCCCGACCGGCTTCCACGAGACCGTGGACGACGAGACAGGCTGCAACTGGGACATCAGTCATCTGCACCGCGACCGCAAGGATGCCGACGTGGCCGAGATGGCCAACAGCGCCGCCGCGGGCATCATCAACGAGCTGCGCGGGCGGTACAACCTCCGTTAGACGAAACCGGCACACCGCCCGGACCCGGCGCACGGCGACGCGGCGCCGATCCGAGAAAGCCGCCGCCGAGCCGACCTGGCCGCAGGCGGCCGGCGTTTCTGTTCGAGGTCCCGTCCGCACTCCCTTTGCGCGAGCGGGCCGCATTGTATGGCAAACTTCGCGCTTGATTAGTGGTGGCGGCAATGGCGGCGACGACAGCCGCCGTCTTCCAGTCGGCCGCGGACCGCGATGGCGCGCGCATTGCTATGCAACGGCGCGCCGCACCGGAACCATCCGCGCCGCAGCGACACCAACAATCACGACGCTCGGGCCGCACGAACGGCGCTTCACGCCTTCGTGCGCGGCACAAAGCCGAAGAACGCAGAAAAGGATTCGCTTGAAATTTCCCTACGAATGGCAGATTGGCTGGCGCTACACCCGCGCCGGCAAACGCACGACCGGTAACGGCTTCATTTCCTTCATCGCGCTCGTGTCGATGTCGGGCATCGCGCTCGGCGTCGCGGCGCTGATCGTCGTGTTGTCCGTGATGAACGGTTTTCAGAAAGAGGTGCGCGACCGCATGCTGTCGGTGCTCGCGCACGTCGAAATTTTTTCGCCGACCGGCTCGATGCCCGACTGGCAGCTCACCGCCAAAGAAGCCCGTCAGAACAAGGAAGTGATCGGCGCGGCGCCGTATGTCGAAGCCCAGGCGCTGCTCACGCGCCAGGACGCGGTGAGCGGCGTGGCGCTGCGCGGCGTCGAGCCGTCGCTGGAGCCGCAGGTGTCCGATATCGGTAAGGAGATGAAAGGCGGCAGTCTGAACGCGCTGGTGCCGGGCGACTTCGGCATCGTGCTGGGCGCCGACCTCGCCACCAATCTCGGCGTGACGGTCAACGACAAGATCACGCTGGTCGCGCCGGAAGGCACCATCACGCCCGCCGGCATGCTGCCGCGGCTAAAACAGTTCACGGTGGTGGGCATCTTCGAGTCGGGTCACTACGAATACGACAGCACGCTCGCGCTGATCAACATCAAGGACGCGCAGGCGCTGTTCCGGCTGCCCGCGCCGACCGGCGTGCGGCTGCGCCTGACCGACATGCAGCGCGCGCCGGAAGTCGCGCATCAGCTTGCCCGCACGCTGTCCGGCGATTTGTACATTCGCGACTGGACGCAGCAAAACAAGACCTGGTTCTCCGCGGTGCAGATCGAAAAACGCATGATGTTCATCATCCTCACGCTGATCATCGCGGTGGCGGCGTTCAATCTGGTGTCGTCGCTCGTGATGACGGTGACCAACAAGCAGGCCGACATCGCGATTCTGCGCACGCTCGGCGCGCAGCCCGGTTCGATCATGAAGATTTTCGTGGTGCAGGGCGTGACGATCGGTTTCATCGGCACGGCCACCGGCGTCGCTCTCGGCTGCCTGATCGCGTGGAGCATTCCGTGGCTCGTGCCGATGATCGAGCACCTGATCGGCGTGCAGTTCCTGCCGCCGTCGGTGTATTTCATCAGCGAACTGCCGTCCGAACTGGTGCCGGCCGACGTCGCGCGAATCGGCGTCATCGCTTTCGTGATGTCCGCGCTGGCCACGTTGTACCCGAGCTGGCGTGGTGCCAAAGTCCGTCCGGCGGAGGCGCTGCGCTATGAATGACCGTTCCGCTAACCTGTCCATGGCTTCTTCCGACACTGTGCCGCATCCCTACGTGCTGGAAGCAACCGGCATTTCCAAGTCGTTCGTGCAGGGCGGTCTGAACGTGACTGTGCTCAACAACACGGAGCTGAGCGTGCGGCGCGGCGAGAAGCTCGCGATCGTCGGCGCGTCGGGGTCCGGCAAGAGCACGCTGCTGCACGTGCTCGGCGGCCTCGACGATCCGAGCGCCGGCCATGTCTCGGTGATGGGCAAGCCCTTCACCAGGCTCTCCGAGCGCGAACGCAATGACCTGCGCAATCGCGCGCTGGGTTTCGTGTATCAGTTCCACCATCTGCTGCCGGAGTTCACCGCGCTCGATAACGTCGCGATGCCGCTGCGGATCCGCCGCATGACGACCGAAGCGTCGCGCCGCGAAGCGCTCGCGGTGCTGGAGCGCGTCGGCATGGGGCATCGCGCCAAGCATCGTCCGGGCGAGCTGTCGGGCGGCGAGCGCCAGCGCGTGGCGATTGCCCGCGCGCTGGTGACGAAGCCCGCCTGCGTGCTGGCCGACGAACCGACTGGCAATCTCGACGGCGGCACCGCCGACACCGTGTTCAATCTGATGCTCGAACTGTCGCAAACGCTCGACACGAGCTTCGTGATCGTCACACACGATCCCGAACTCGCGGGACGTTGCGACCGCATCATGCGGCTGCGCGACGGCGTGCTGCACGAAGAGCCGCCGGTGCCGGTTTAAATGGCCGTCCATTCGGCGTGGATGCCGCGCCGCTCGTGAGGTCTGTGATGTGGATCGATACGCACTGTCATCTCGACGCATCGGAATTCGACGCCGACCGCGCGGAAGTCGCGGCGGCGGCGCGCCGCGCGGGCGTGGGGCGAATCGTGATTCCGGCGATCGGCCGGCAGAATTTCGCGGCGGTGCGTGAGTTGGCGCACCAGGTTGAGGGCGGTGCGTACGCGCTTGGCATTCATCCGTTGTTCACGCCTCGCGCGCAGGAAAGCGATCTGGATCTGTTGCGCATGGAAATCGAGGCGAGTCTCGATGATCCGCTGTTTGTCGGCATCGGCGAGATCGGACTCGATTATTTCGTCGAAGGTCTCGACGACGCGCGCCAGCAATTCTTCTACAACGGCCAGTTGCAGATCGCACGCGAATTCGATCTGCCGGTGATCTGCCATGTGCGCAAGTCGCAGGATCAGGTCATCAAAGGACTGCGGCGGCATCAGATTCATCGCGGCATCGCGCATGCGTTCAACGGCAGTTTTCAGCAGGCTCAGGCGTATATCGATCAGGGCATGCATCTCGGTTTCGGCGGCAATCTGACTTTCGAACGCGCGCGGCAAATTCGCCGTCTCGCCGAGCAGTTGCCGTTCGACGCGCTGGTGGTCGAAACCGACGCGCCGGACATCGCGCCGTCGTGGATCTACAAGCAGCGCAACACGCCGGAGCAGATTCCCGCAATCGGCGCGGGCCTCGCGCAACTGCGCGGCATGGCCGCCGACGAAGCCGCCCTAGGCACAACGGCTAACGCGCTCGCCGCGTTGCCGCGGCTGGCACTTTCCTCTGCATAATTGAACTCGATGGTCTGAGTGGTTCGCGCCGGGCGATACCCACGCCTGGCGGGGTCGCTGACGCCTGCGCGTCGAGTGTTCCGTCGTTCGGCGATTGCTGGTGGAGGACGGATGCGGGCATGGTGGTGTGGATTTGCGTTGGGCGTGATCGGGCTGCAACGGCAGGCGGTGTTGCCGGATTGGATGGCGTTGTGCGGGTTGGTGATGCTTGCTTGCGCCGCGGTCGTGGCGGCGGTATGGGGTTTGGGCGAGGATAGCCGCGCGGTGGCCGGTGCGGATCACGCGATGACCCGCGTAGCTAGCGTTTCGGCTGAGGCCGGAGCTACGAATGCAGGCGGAACTGCGGCTATGGCAGAGCGTGACGCAGAGGCTGGAACCGTGCGGGGAGTTGGGGCCTCGACAAGATCAACGGTGGCGCCCAGGGATTGGCAGCATGCGTGTGCGACGACCCTCGCTTCGCTCGTACATCGCATCCGTTTCAGCCGGCGCGTGCGTTCCTTCGTGGGCTGGAGCGCCGTGTGGTGCGTGGCAATATGCGCGGGCTTCGGGTACGCAGCCATACGCGCGGACATGCGCCTTGCGGTGAGCTTGCCGAACGCGTGGGAAGGGCGCGATATCGAGGTCGTCGGCAGTATCAAAGGCTTGCCGTCAAGCGATGAAAATGGCGCGCGTTTTCTATTCGACGTCGAGTCGGCCGTAGCGCCAATCGACGTCTTCCCTCGCGTGATCCAGCTCTCGTGGATCGCCGAAGATGCGCCGCCGCCTTTACTCGAGCCGGGGTCGCGCTGGCGGCTGGCCGTGCGCCTCAAGCGTCCGCATGGCAATGCCAATTTCGGCGTGCGCGATGCTGAAGCGACTCTGCTCGCGCGCAACGTGCGCGCCACCGGTTATGTGAGCGCGCCGGTTCATGCTGTGCGATTGCCTGGCAGGGCGCGCGGCGTCGGCGTGACGGTGGACCGCTGGCGCGCCGCGTTACGCGAGCGGATCGATGCAGTGCTCGCCGACGCTCCGCATCGCGGGATCGTCGTGGCGCTCGCCATCGGCGCGCAGGACGAAGTCAGCGCCGCCGACTGGCTGCTCATGCGCGGCACGGGCACGAGTCATCTGGTGGCGATTTCGGGGCTGCATATCGGTTTCGTCGCGGGCCTTGCGGGTTGGCTGGCGGGCGCGGTGTGGCGGCGCTCCGGATGGATTGGCCGCAACTGGCCGTTGCGGCTGCCGGCACAGGTCGTCGCGATGACGGGCGGCGCACTGTTCGCCGCGCTGCATGCTGCGTTGGCCGGCTTCAATGTGCCCGCGCAGCGCGCGCTGTGGATGGCAGGGGTCGTGGCGCTCGCGTTTATCAGCGGGCGCAACGTGCCGCGCTCGGTGGTGCTCGCGTGGGCCTTGGGGCTCGTACTGGTGGTCGATCCGTGGGCGGTCGTGTCGGCGGGATTCTGGTTGTCGTTCTGCGCGGTGGCGGCAATTCTGTACGCCATGTCGGGGCGGCCGCATGTGCAGGATCACGAGCAGCGCCGCGACGAAACAGCGGAGGATGGCGCTGCGGCGACCCGCTGGTCGAGACTGGTTATCGTTTTGCGCCGCCGCTTGCGCGATGCTGGCGCAAGGTTGCGCAGCGCCGCGCAGGTTCAGTTCGCCGTGACGATCGCGCTCGCGCCGTTGACCGTCTACTGGTTCGCGCAGATTCCGCTGATCGGTCCGCTCGCCAATGCTTTCGCGATTCCGTGGGTAAGCCTGCTGGTCACACCGGCGGTACTGGCCGGCGTCGCGTTGCCCGCGCCGTTCGACGCCTACGCATGGCATGGCGCACACGCTTTGCTGGACCTGCTGGCCGTGGGCTTGCAAGCACTATCCGGCCCCGCCTGGGCGCTTTGGCGTCTGCCGCAACCGGATGCATGGACGCTGGCCGCGGCGGCAGTCGGCGTGCTCTGGTGTCTTGCGCCGCGCGGCTGGCCGCTGCGCTGGGCCGCGCCACTGACCTGGCTGCCGCTGCTGATACCCGCGCCGTCCGGACCGCCGCACGGCAGTTTCCGTTTGACCGCGCTGGACGTCGGTCAAGGCACCTCGGTGCTGGTCGAAACGGCGCATCACACTTTGCTGTTCGATACCGGACCGGGGCCGGAGTCGACTCACGCGGGCGAGCGGGTGGTTGTGCCGTTTTTGCAGGCGCGCGGCGTGACGGCGCTCGATACGTTGATCGTGAGCCACGCCGACTCCGATCATTCGGGCGGCGCGCCCGCCGTGCTGGACGCGATCGAGGTGCATCAAATGGTGGCGGCGTTGGCGCCGTCGAATGCGCTGTGGTCGAACGCGAGGCAACGCGGCGCCGACACGCTGCCGTGCGCGGCGGGCCAGCGCTGGCAGTGGGACGGCGTGGAGTTCGCGATGCTCTGGCCGGACGCCGGTCCGCTGCAAGGCAAGCCGAATGCGCATTGCTGCGTGCTGCGGGTCAGCACTCTGCCCACCGCCCCAAGCCCGTCGATCAGCCGTACTCAAACAGAACCGCCGCGCATGACGGCCTTGCTGACGGCGGACATCGAGGCGCCCGTCGAACGCGTTCTGCTCGCGCGCGATCGCGGGGCGTTGCGCGCGCAGGTGCTGGTCGTGCCGCATCACGGCAGCAAGACTTCGTCGACCGAGCCGTTCCTCGACTCTATCGATCCGCTCATCGCGCTATTTCAGGTAGGCTATCGCAACCGTTTTCAACATCCGAACGCGGGTGTGTTCGAGCGCTACAAGGCGCGGCGGATCGAGCTCGGGCGCAGCGATGCGGACGGCGCGGTGCGGGTCGAGGTGAGCCCGGGCGACGAAAAAAATCATGGCAGCGGCAGCGCCACCGTCACGCTCGAGCGCTATCGCGACACGCAGCGCCGCTACTGGATGGATCGCTGACCGGTTAATCGGCGAATCGCCGGCCGCACAGATAGAAGAAACACGCGCCGGGCGTGTTGACTGCACGCATGTGCGTGCCACGACCCGCACGCAAGAACAGAACGGAGACAGCCGCAGTTGAAAAACATCATTCACTTCTCGCACGCGAACGGCTTTCCGGCATCGACCTATCGCACGATCTTCGCCGAACTCGCCGACGACTACGAACTGCGCTCCATCGAGCGGATCGGCCACGACGCGCGCTTTCCGGTGACGCAGGACTGGCCGCATCTGGTCGAACAGTTGCTCGACGACATCCGCAAGACGTACGAGTGCCCGGTGTGGCTGGTGGGACATTCGCTCGGCGGCTATCTGTCGCTGATGGCCGCGCTCAAGAAGCCGCAGTGGGTGCGCGGCGTGGTGATGCTCGATTCGCCGGTGATCGCCGGCTGGCGCAGCAGCATGCTGCGCGTGTCGCAATGGACCGGCCTCGACGAGCGGCTCTCGCCCGCGGCCGCCACACGCACGCGTCGCACCCGGTGGGCAAGCCGCGACGAAGCGTGGCGCCATTTCTATTCGAAGCCGGCGTTCGCGCGCTGGGACGAGCGCATGCTGTCCGACTACATCGACTTCGGCATTCCGCAGACTTCGCCCGACGGCTCGCGGTCGCTGGCCTTCGACCGCCGTACCGAATATCAGATCTATAAGACCTTGCCGCACACGCTCGGCTCGCGGCTCGCCCGGGGCGCGCCGGTGCCGGTGGGCTTCATCGCCGGCACGCGTTCGAAGGAAATCCGCCAGGCCGGTCTCGACGCCACCCGCCGCGCGACCGGCGGCCATGTGGAATGGATCGAGGGCAGTCATCTCTTTCCGATGGAAAAACCCGTCGAAACCGCGCGCGCGGTGCAAAGCATGTTGCATGAACTGGAGCAGCGCGGCTGACGCGAACGCACGCGCCGACGTTCGCGCGGACTTGAACGCGGACGGCGACGGCGGCAGCATCGGCCATGCACCGCGACGCCGGCCGTAGCGCGTCGCGCCGGCACGCGTCGCAGCAAACGGTGCATGATCCGCGCGCGGCAACGGCCGCGGCCGCGGTGTGCGCACGTGTGGATGCCGCCAGGATTTTGCTGGGGTTGGGGCCCTGCTTTACGGTATAATCCGTTTTTCCCGCGAGCATCCAGCGATGACCAAATATGTTTTCGTCACCGGCGGCGTAGTATCTTCCCTCGGCAAGGGTATTGCCGCCGCTTCCCTCGCCGCGATCCTCGAATCGCGCGGTCTTAAAGTCACCCTCCTCAAGCTCGATCCCTACATCAATGTCGACCCCGGCACGATGAGTCCGTTTCAACACGGCGAAGTGTTCGTGACGGAAGACGGAGCGGAGACTGACCTCGACCTCGGCCACTATGAGCGCTTCATCAGCACGAAGATGCGCAAGGCCAATAACTTCACCACGGGCCAGATTTACGAATCGGTGATCCGCAAGGAACGCCGCGGCGATTATCTCGGCAAGACGGTGCAGGTCATCCCGCACATCACGAATGAAATCCAGGCGTTCATCGAACGCGGCGCGGCTTCCGCGACGTGCGGTGAGCCGGACGTCGCCATCGTCGAAGTGGGCGGCACAGTGGGCGACATCGAATCGCTGCCGTTCCTCGAGGCAGCCCGTCAAATGAGCCTGCGCATGGGCCGCAACAGCGCGTGCTTCGTGCACCTCACGCTGGTGCCCTGGGTCGCCACGGCTGGCGAATTGAAAACCAAGCCCACCCAGCACAGCGTGCAGAAGCTGCGCGAAATCGGTATTTCGCCACACGTGCTGCTGTGCCGCGCCGACCGCCGCATTCCGGACGACGAGCGCGCCAAGATCTCCATGTTCTCGAACGTGCCGGAAGACGCCGTGATTTCCGTGTGGGACGCGGACAGCATCTACAAGATTCCGCAGATGCTGCACGATCAAGGTCTGGACGCGATCATCTGCGAAGAACTCAAGCTCACGCCGAAGGCCGCGGATCTGTCCATGTGGTCCGACCTCGTCGAGAAGCTGGAGCATCCGAAGCACGAAGTCACGATCGGCATGGTCGGCAAGTATGTCGATCTGACCGAGTCGTACAAGTCGCTGATCGAAGCGCTGCGCCATGCGTCGATGCATACGTCGACCAAGGTCAACATCGAATACATCGATTCGGAAGAGGTCGAGACGCAAGGCGTCGAAAGCCTCAAGCATCTGGACGCCGTGCTCGTGCCGGGCGGCTTCGGCCGTCGCGGCACCGAAGGCAAGATCGCCGCGATCCGCTATGCGCGCGAAGCGAAGGTGCCGTATCTCGGCATCTGCCTCGGCATGCAACTCGCCGTGATCGAATTCGCACGCGACGTGGTCGGTCTGAAAGACGCGAACAGCACCGAGTTCGATCAGGAAACGCCGAACCGCGTGGTCGCGTTGATCACCGAGTGGTACGACCGCGAAGGCCGCGTCGAGAAGCGCACGGAAGAGTCGGATCTGGGCGGCACGATGCGCCTCGGTTCGCAACGTTGCCCGATCAAGCCCGGCACCATGGCCGAAGAGATTTATGGCAAGGACGTGAACGAACGCCATCGCCACCGTTATGAAGTCAATAACCGCTTCGTGCCCCAACTCGAAGCCGGCGGCCTTATCATCAGCGCCCGTACTCCGAGCGAAGATCTGCCGGAAATGATGGAATTGCCGCGCAGCATGCACCCGTGGTTCGTCGGCGTGCAGTTCCACCCGGAATTCACGTCAACGCCGCGTGACGGCCATCCGCTGTTCAAGTCGTTCGTCGAAGCGGCGCTCGCGCATCGCGAGGCGGCCAGGCCGGTCGCAGTCGGGGAGAAAGCATGAAACTGGGCGATTTCGAAATCGGGCTCGACAAGCCGTTTTTCCTGATCGCAGGCACCTGTGTCGTCGAATCCGAACAGATGACGATCGACACAGCCGGCCGGCTCAAGGAAATCTGCGCGAAGCTGAACATTCCGTTCATCTACAAATCGTCATACGACAAGGCTAACCGCAGCAGCGGCAAGTCGTTTCGCGGTCTGGGCATGGACGAAGGTTTGCGGATTCTGTCGGAAGTGAAGCGTCAGCTCGGTCTGCCGGTGCTGACCGACGTTCACGCCGAGCACGAGATCGAGCAGGTCGCCTCGGTGGTCGACGTATTGCAAACGCCGGCTTTCCTGTGCCGTCAAACGGACTTCATTCACGCTTGCGCGCGTTCGGGCAAACCGGTCAACATCAAGAAAGGCCAGTTTCTCGCACCGGGCGACATGAAGAACGTGATCGACAAAGCGCGCGATGCCGCCCGTGAAGCAGGTTTGTCGGAAGACCGCTTCATGGCGTGCGAGCGCGGTGTGTCGTTCGGTTATAACAACCTCGTGTCGGACATGCGTTCGCTCGCGATCATGCGCGAAACCAACGCGCCGGTCGTTTTTGACGCCACTCACTCGGTGCAGTTGCCGGGCGGGCAGGGCACGAGCTCGGGCGGTCAGCGCGAATTCGTGCCGGTGCTGGCGCGTGCCGCGGTGGCGGTGGGCGTGTCGGGGCTCTTCATGGAGACTCACCCGAATCCGGCTGAAGCCAGGTCGGACGGTCCGAACGCCGTGCCGCTGCATCGCATGGCCGACCTGCTCGAGACGTTGGTTACACTCGATCAGGCGGTCAAGCGCGCGCCGTTCCTCGAAAGCAATTTCAACTGATTCAGGCGTTCACGGCGTGTCACGAGCGGTATGCACAATCGTGGCACGCGGCGAATGCACGCAATGGTCGTCGAACGTATCTGCGCGCAGGTAGTTTGCCGGGGAGACCGGTGCTCTGCACGGGACCGAAGTGAGCGATGAAGCGCTGACTCCGGATCGTCAGGCGCCAGATACAGTGTCACAGTAAAGAATTCAACGTCATTTCTTGAGGAAACCATGAGTGCTATCGTAGATATCATCGGTCGAGAGATTCTCGATTCGCGAGGCAACCCCACCGTCGAATGCGACGTGCTGCTCGAGTCGGGCACGATGGGCCGCGCCGCGGTGCCGTCGGGCGCGTCGACGGGTTCGCGCGAAGCCATCGAACTGCGCGACGGCGAAACCGGCCGTTACGGCGGCAAGGGCGTGCTGAAGGCTGTCGAGCACATCAACACCGAAATCTCCGAAGCGATCATGGGCCTCGACGCTTCCGAGCAGGCTTTCCTCGACAAGACCCTGCTGGAACTCGACGGCACGGACAACAAGTCGCGCCTCGGCGCGAACGCGATGCTGGCTGTCTCGATGGCCGTCGCGAAGGCCGCCGCTGAAGAAGCCGGCCTGCCGCTGTACCGCTACTTCGGCGGCTCGGGCGCGATGCAACTGCCGGTGCCGATGATGAACATCGTCAACGGCGGCGCGCACGCGAACAACAGCCTGGACATCCAGGAATTCATGATCGTGCCGGTCAGCCAGCCGACCTTCCGCGAAGCACTGCGCTGCGGCGCCGAAGTGTTCCACGCGCTGAAGAAGATCCTGTCGGATCGCGGCATGAGCACGGCAGTCGGCGACGAAGGCGGCTTCGCGCCCAACTTCGGCAGCAACGACGAATGCCTGTCGACCATCCTGCAAGCCATCGAGAAAGCCGGCTACCGCGCCGGTGAAGACGTGCTGCTTGCGCTCGACTGCGCAGCGAGCGAGTTCTACCACGACGGCAAGTACCAACTGGCCGGCGAAGGCCTGCAACTGTCGTCGACGGAATTCGCGGACTATCTCGCGAACCTGGCCGACAAGTTCCCGATCGTGTCGATCGAAGACGGCATGCACGAAAGCGACTGGGCGGGCTGGAAGATTCTGACCGACAAGCTCGGCAAGAAGGTGCAACTGGTGGGCGACGACCTGTTCGTCACCAACACGCGCATCCTGAAGGAAGGCATCGAGAAGGGCATCGCCAACTCGATCCTGATCAAGATCAACCAGATCGGTACGCTCACTGAAACCTTCGCGGCGATCGAAATGGCCAAGCGCGCCGGCTACACCGCAGTGATCTCGCACCGTTCGGGCGAAACCGAAGATTCGACGATCGCGGATATCGCGGTCGGCCTGAACGCCGGTCAGATCAAGACGGGTTCGCTGTCGCGTTCGGACCGCATCTCGAAGTACAACCAGTTGCTGCGCATCGAAGAAGACCTCGGTGATATCGCCACCTACCCGGGCAAGTCGGCGTTCTACAATCTGCGCTAATGACTGGTTCGCTGGCGCTGACCGATGAGCCGGTTATCCTTCGTTTCTGATTGACCCCGCCGCCCTGCGTATAGCGCAGGGCGGCGTGTATTTATTGTGCTTACTTCATGCGGCTTGTCACTGCTGTCCTGATCGTTCTACTGGCGCTGATCCAGTACCCGCTCTGGTGGGGGCACGGCGGTTGGTTGCGCGTGCACGAGTTGCAGCAGCAACTGGCGCAGCAGGTGCAAAAGAACGCCGATTCGAAACTGCGTAACGAGCGCATTCAAGGCGAAGTGCAGGATTTGCAGAACGGCACGGCCGCTGTCGAAGAACGCGCGCGTTATGAAATGGGCATGGTGAAGGACGGCGAAGTGTTCGTGCAGTTTGTTTCGCCGAACGCGCCGTTGCCGTCCGCGAACACGCCTTCGGTCACGACCTCCACGCGAGGCGAGATGTCGGCGGCGCCGCTGCATGTGGTACCGAATCCGGAGTCGCGCGCGAAGCCGGATCGCAAGCACGGTGGTAAGGCGGCTGCTGCGAAAGACAAGAAGCCTGCGCACTGAGCGTCGCCGTAGCACGACAACGGTTCAGGTCGACGGATGCAAAAAAGGCACGGTGAGAACCGTGCCTTTTTCTTTGACCTCGCCCGCGGCGCGCGGAGTCGCGATTGCCGCCGCTCACCAGCCCCAATACGACCCGTAGCCGACGCCGACGCCCGTACCCCAGCCGTGTCCCCAACCACCGCCGTAATAGCTGCCGTAGACGGTGACAGGCGGCGTGTAGTAACGCGACCACGCCTGCGCCGCGTTATCGGCCGCAATCGCCTGATTCTGCTCGGCCATCACCTGGCGGTCGATCGCGTCATAGCGCTGGCGTTCTTCGGGCGTCAGCGGTTGGGCGGTGGCGGCCATGCCCGACTGGTCGGCGGGCAGCCGGCTATAAATCGGCGACGGGCCCGGCGGATCCATCATGCAACCCGCCAGCGCGCCACTCCCGATCAAAACAGCCAGCACAGCGACCGTGCGCGCAGGGCGCAGCAGCGGGATCATCGAAGTAGGGTGGTTCATGTTCGATCTCCATCGGCCGGATGCCTAAGCAAATCATGCGCCGCGCGCACCGCCAATGATTCAACGCAATGATCAAAGATACTGCGCCGCCCGAGCCCTGAAAAGGCAGCGGGCGGCGCGGTATTTTTACTGCCGTGATACGGGCGTGATGAGCCTCCGTTCCGCGCACGTGAAATGCGCGCTGAACGGCGACTCGCTCAGTGCCGCTGTTCAGCCGCGGGCGTCACACCTTGTGAGAGCGCCTCGGCGACGAAAAGTTGCGCCACGTCGACCGGATCGAATTCGTAACGCTGATTGCAGAACTCGCAATGAATCTCGACATGGCCGCGCTCTTCGAGCACGCCGTCGACTTCCTCGCGGCCCAGCATCTTCAGCATGCCGCCGACTTTTTCGCGCGAACACGTGCACTCGAAGCGCGCCGTCGCCGGTTCGAAATGCTGGACGTTTTCCTGCCAGAAGAGGCGCCGGAAGATCGTTTCCGGTTCTTCCTTCAGCAACTCGTCTTGCGACATCGTGCCGCCCAGCGTGCAGACGCGCTCCCACGTGTCCGCGTCCAGATCGCCCGGATGCGGCACGATGCCGCCGTCGCCCGGCAGTTTTTGCAGCAGCATGCCGACCGCGCGCTCGGTGTTCGCGGCGAGCCACAGGCGCGTGTCGAGCTGCTCCGAGTGATGCATGTAATGCTCGAGCACTTCGGCCATCGAGTTGAGCGGGCCGTCCACGCCCGACAACGGCACGATACTTTGATACGGCTGCTGACCGGGCTGCTTGCTGGCCGGGTCGAGCGTGATCACGCAGCGGCCGTGGCCGCTCGCGTTCAGCAGGTCGACCATGCTGGTGGTCTCGCCGATTACGTTGGCCGCTTCGCCGGACAGCTTGGCGGTTGCGCGCATCGACAGATCGGAGCCGCATTGCACCACCAGCATCTTGACCGGGCCGTCGCCGAAAATCTGCATGATGAGCGTGCCGTCGAACTTGAGATTCGCCGACAGCAGCGCGCACGCCGCCATCATTTCGCCCAGAACCGTGCGCACCGGCGCCGGATAGTCGCGGCGCGTCAGCACTTCCTGCCAGGTGTTGCGCAGGGAAACGATCTCGCCGCGCACCGGCGCGGCGCTGAACATGAATTTTTGCAACTGGTCGCTCACAACTTTTCCTCGGTCAAATGACGCAGCATGATGCCGCGCCGTGCGCGCCGCGCGCTCCGGCTGGTTAGCCGATGCGCACGAGCTGCGCCTTGTAATATTCGCGGCGCTCGGCATAGGTCGCCGCGCCGCGCTGCATGTTGGCGATATCCGTCTCGGTCAGTTCGCGCACCACCTTGGCGGGCGCGCCGAGAATCAGCGAATTGTCGGGAAAGACCTTGCCTTCGGTGACGACGGCGCCCGCTCCGACCAGACAGTTGCGGCCGATTACCGCTCCATTCAAGACCACGGCCTGAATTCCGATCAGCGAACCTTCCTTGATCGTGCAGCCGTGCAGCATGACCTGATGGCCGACTGTCACGTTTGGCTCGATCGTGAGCGGAAAACCGGGGTCGGTGTGCAGCACGGAATTTTCCTGCACGTTGCTGCCGGCGCCGATGGTGATCGGCTCGTTGTCGCCGCGAATCGTCGCGCCGAACCAGACGCTGGCGTTCTCGCCGAGCGTCACGTTGCCGATGATGCTCGCCGAATCCGCGACAAAGACGCTTTCATGGATGGTCGGGGCGGCTTCGCCAAGCTTGTAAATGGTCACGGTGTCTCCTCTTGATCGCTCGCTACGTGCGCAGGGCAGGCGCCGAACTGGCCGGAACGTGTTGCCTTGCCGGGCTGTCCCGCCTCGCCGGCGCCTTGGGCGCGTTGGATGGTCGAATCGGGTATTGTAAACGGTTGTGTGGTTCGGTCGCTTGGTCCGGCCGCAGGGCGCTCGCTTCGGGCTCGGGTTGGGGTCCGTATTGATGCGGCGTGGAGCGTGTCCTGATTGCCTGGCCGCCCTGCTGTTCGAGTTGACGTTCACGCAATGGCCGCGCGGCCGTGCCTGGACGGCCAGTTCGCTGCTCAGGCTGCCGTTCACGCAATGGCTGCGTGGCCGTGTCTGGATAGCCGTTTCGCTGCTCAGGCTGCCGTTCACGCAATGGCACCGCGGCCGTGTCTGGACAGCCGTTTCGCCGCTGAGGTTGCCGTACACGCAATGGCTGCGCGGCCGTGCGTCGATGGCCGGTTCGCTGTTCAGGCTGCGCGTTCGCGCAATTGCTGCGTGGGCTTGGCGGGATGGCCGCTTCACCGCCCAAGCCGCCGCTCACGCAGCGTGGGCGCGGCTGTGCCTCGACGGCAGGTTCGCTGCTCCGGCTACCGTTCGCGCAATTGCGCCGTGGACTTGCCTGGACCTCCGCATGCTGACGCGTCGACTGCCAAGAATTTTGTTGTTTCCGCTGGCCATGCCGTTTTTGGTTTTCTTTGCTGTTTCCTCGTCGATCCGTTTGCCATGATGTCCGCCGCACCGTCCGTTTCGCCTGATTCACCGACCGCTGATGCCGCGCGCCAAGCCCTTTGCGCGCGCACCGCAGCGCTCGCCGCATTGCGCGAAGCCGATCCGGCCGCCAAGGCCGCGTCGGCCCGCGCGCTCTACGCCGCAGTGCTCGACGGCAGCATGGCATGCGCCGCTCACGCCGAACTCGCCGAACCGTCCGGCCTGCCGGGCCGTCCCGCGCGACCCGACCTGGTCGATCCGCGCGGTTTGAAGCGACGCAGCATGCAAGCGCCACAAGGTCGCGCGGTTCTGCTGCACGCACTCGCGCACATCGAATTCAACGCCATCAACCTCGCGCTCGACGCAGTCTGGCGCTTCGCCGGCATGCCCGCCGCCTTCTACACCGACTGGCTCAAGGTCGCCGCCGAAGAGGCCTACCACTTCTCCCTGCTGACCGCGCGCCTCGCGGAGTATGGCCACGTCTACGGCGATTTTCCCGCCCACGACGGCCTGTGGGACATGTGCGAACGTACGCGCGGCGACGTGCTGGCGCGCATGGCGCTGGTGCCGCGCACGCTCGAAGCCCGCGGCTTGGACGCCTCGCCGCCAATCCGCGCGCGTCTGCTGCAGGCGGGCGATCAAGCGTCGGCGGCGATTCTCGACGTGATCCTGCGCGACGAAATCGGCCACGTGCTGATCGGCAACCGCTGGTTCCGACATCTGTGCGATGCCGGCGGCCTCGACCCTCACGAGACATACACGCGCCTCGCCGACCAGTATCACGCACCGAAATTACGCGGTCCGTTCAATTTCGAGGCGCGCCGCGACGCCGGTTTCGACGAAGCCGAACTGGCCGCGCTGGCCGCCGTGGCGGGCCTGGACGCGCAAGAAGCGGCGCCGCCGTCCGCCGGCGACTGAGACTACCTTCGCCATCCGGTCCCGCGCATCGGCGGGCTATCTCGTTATAATCGAACGACCATTCTTTTTTGGACGTGCCGTTCATGAACACTTCCCAGTCTGAATTCGTTGCCGTGCGCGGCATCCGTCTGCATGTGCGGCGTTGGGGCAATCCGGACGCGCAGATGCTCTTCATGCTGCACGGCTGGATGGACGTGGCCGCTTCGTTCCAGTTCGTCGTCGACGCGCTGGGCGGCGACTGGCAGGTGCTGGCGCCGGACATGCGCGGTTTCGGCCTGTCGGACTGGCCGGTGGCGGAGCACGGCGGTGGCAACTACTGGATTCAGGACTATCTGGCGGATCTCGACGCCTTGCTCGACCACTACGCGCCGACCGGCGAAGTGAATCTGGTCGGCCACAGCATGGGGGCAAACATCGCCTGCGTGTACGCGGGCGTGCGGCCGGAGCGGGTGCGGCGGGTAGTCGATCTGGAAGGCTTCGGTCTTGCGCCGTCGCACTCGGCGCAAGCGCCCAAACGCCTGCGCAACTGGCTCGACGAATTGCGCGATCCGCCGCAATTGAAGCGCTACGCGTCGCTCGACGACGTCGCCGCACGCCTGATCAAAACTAATCCGCGGCTCGACCCGCAGCGCGCGCGGTTTCTCGCGCAGCATTGGTCGAAGCCGGACGGCGAGGGGCGCTTCATGCTGCTCGCCGATCCCGCGCACAAGCTGCGCGGCCCGGCCCTGTACCGCCTCGACGAAGTGATGGCGACCTGGCGCAAGGTAAGCGCAAAGGTGTTGCACGTGGAGGCGGCCAACTCGCCGACGCTCGCGCAGATTGCCGGAGAAATTCCGCTCGACGAATTCAAGGCGCGCTTTCAGGCGTTCCCGGACTGGCGCGAGAAGATCATCGACGGAGCGGGGCACATGGTGCATCACGACCAGCCGGAACAGGTGGCCGCGTTGATCGAGGGATTCTGCGCGTAGCGCTTTCGGAAAGTTCGAGGGTTTCCGACGCGGTCGCTTCCGGGCGTTCGTTTTGAGATAGCTCTGCGTCCGCTTACTGCGTTGCAGTAAAATGAGTGCAGAACCTTTTCCAGACAACGATGAACGCCGACCTCCACTGTCACTCCACCGTTTCCGACGGCCAGTTCGCGCCGGCCGACGTCGCGCGCCGCGCGCATGCGGGCGGCGTGACGCTGTGGGCGCTGACCGATCACGATGAGCTGGGCGGGCAGCACGAAGCGCGGAGCACCGCCGAATCACTCGGCATGGGCTATCTGAGCGGCGTCGAGATTTCGGTTACCTGGGCTTCGCGCACGGTGCACATCGTCGGGCTGGGCATCGATCCGACCAGTTCGATCCTGATCGACGGCCTCGCGCGTACGCGCAACGGCCGCGCGGCGCGGGCGGAGGCGATCGGCGAGCAACTCGCCACGCTCGGCATTCCTGACGCCTATCAGGGCGCGCTCAAATACGTGTCGAATCCGGACATGATTTCGCGCACCCATTTCGCGCGCTTCATGGTGGAAAGCGGCTACGCCAGTTCCACGCAGGACGTGTTCACCCGCTTTCTCGGCGACGGTAAACCGGGCTACGTAGCGCACCGTTGGGCCAAACTGGCCGACGCGGTCGGCTGGATCCAGGCCGCCGGCGGTGAAGCGATCATCGCGCATCCAGGCCGCTACGCGTATTCGCCAGTCGAATTCGACGCATTTTTCGCCGAATTCATCGATCTCGGCGGCAAAGCGATCGAGGTGGTGACGGGCAGCCACACGCCGGATCAGTACCGCGAATACGCCGACGTCGCGCGCCGTTTCGGTTTCGAGGCGTCGCGCGGGTCCGACTTCCACGCACCCGGCGAAGGCCGCGTCGATCTCGGCACGCTGCCCCCGCTGCCCGCCGATCTGAAACCCGTCTGGGAACGCTGGCTGTGACCGCGCCGTGCCGTCGCGGCACGTCATCGACGAAAGCAGGCCGAGCGCGGCGCATATCTTCGGCCGCACGTCAGCCGCAACTCGATTTGCCATCTATTCGCTTTCCATCCGTGAGCCAACGTTAGCCGCCATGTCCCAATACTTCCGGCTTCATCCTGATAACCCGCAGCCGCGCCTCGTCAAGCAGGCCGTGCAGATCATCAACGATGGCGGCGTGGTCGCGTTACCGACGGACTCGAGCTACGCGCTCGCCTGCCATCTGGACGACAAAGACGCGGTCGAGCGTCTGCGGCGCATTCGCGGACTCGACGAGAAGCAATTGCTGTCGCTGCTGGTGCGCGACCTGTCGGAGCTCGCCAATTTCGCGATGGTGGACAACCGCCAATACCGGCTGATCAAATCGGTGACGCCGGGCCCGTACGTGTTCGTCCTGCAAGCGACCAAGGAAGTGCCGCGGCGCCTGTCGCATCCATCGCGCAAGACCATCGGCCTGCGCGTGCCGGACCACGCGATCACGCTGGCGATTCTCGAAGAACTCGGCCAGCCGCTACTCGGCTCGACGCTGATCATGCCGGGCGAAACCCAGCCGTTGAACGACCCGGAGGAAATCCGCGAGCGCCTCGAGAAGCAACTGGATCTGGTAATCGACAGCGGTCCGTGCGTGTGCGAGCCGTCCACGGTGATCGATCTGACCGGCGCGGAACCGGTGCTGGTGCGGCCGGGGCGCGGTTCTCTCGCACCGTTCGGCCTCGCAGAGACGGCATGAGTGAAAGCGGACAGACGCACGCAATCGCGTTGTTACAATAACGAGCTATGGATTCTTCCCTGATACAGACCATTGCGGTGTACGCGCTGCCGGTGATTTTCGCCATCACGCTGCACGAAGCCGCCCATGGCTACGTCGCGCGCTGGCTCGGCGACAATACCGCCTACGTGCTTGGCCGCGTCTCCGTCAATCCGATGCGGCACATCGATCCGCTCGGCACGATCGCGATTCCCTTGCTGCTGTACTTCGCCACTAGCGGCGCGTTCATGTTCGGCTACGCCAAGCCGGTGCCGGTCGCCTTCGGCAACCTGCGCAATCCGCGCTGGGGCAGCCTGTGGGTCGCGGCGGCGGGTCCGGCCTGCAACTTCGTGCAGGCGGTGATCTGGGGGCTGTTCGGTGTCGCGCTCGCGGTGCTGAACGTGGACGAGCCGTTCTTCACGCGCATGGCGGGAGCGGGTGTCGGCGTGAATCTCGTGCTCGGCGTGCTCAACCTGTTTCCGCTGCCGCCGCTCGACGGCGGCCGTGTGCTGATGGCGCTGCTGCCGCCGCGGCAGTCCATCACGCTGTCGCGCCTCGAACCGTACGGGTTTTTCATCGTGATGGCGCTGGTCATGACGGGCACGCTCACGCGATACTGGCTGAACCCGCTGGTCACGATCGGCTACAGCGCGATCACCGCCATTCTGACTCCTCTTGTTTCGCTTTTCTAGATAACCATGTTCCCAGACCGTATCTTCTCCGGCATGCGGCCCACCGGGTCGTTGCACCTCGGCCACTATCACGGCGTGCTGAAAAACTGGGTGCGGCTGCAGTCCGAATACCCGTGTTTCTTTTGCGTGGTCGACTGGCACGCGCTGACGACGCACTACGAAACGCCCGAAGTGATCGAGAAGAACGTCTGGGACGTGCTGATCGACTGGCTGGCCTCCGGCATCGATCCGGCGCAGGCCACGCTGTTCATTCAGAGCAAGGTGCCCGAGCACGCCGAACTGGCGCTGCTGCTCGGCATGAGCACGCCGCTCGGCTGGCTCGAACGCGTGCCGACCTACAAAGAGCAGCAGGAGAAGCTGAAGGATAAGGATCTGTCCACTTACGGCTTCCTCGGTTATCCCGTGCTGATGGCGGCGGACATTTTGCTATATCGCGGCTCGCTCGTGCCGGTTGGCGAAGACCAGGTGCCGCACGTCGAAATGACGCGCGAAATCGCGCGCCGTTTCAACTACCTGTACGGCCGCGAACCGGGTTTCGAAGAGAAGGCCAGCGACGCCGCGAAGAAGCTCGGCGGCAAGCGCGCCAAGCTCTATCACGAGTTGCGCAACGCCTACCAGCAGGAAGGCGACGACGAAGCGCTCGAACAGGCGCGTGCCATGTTGCAGGAATCGCAGAGCCTGTCGATGAACGACCGCGAGCGCCTGTTCGGCTACCTCGAAGGTTCGCGCAAGATCATTCTGGTCGAGCCGCAGGCCATGTTGACCGAAGCGTCGCGCATGCCGGGTCTCGACGGCCAGAAAATGTCGAAGTCGTACGGCAACACGATCGGCCTGCGTGAAGACGCGGAGACCATCACGAAGAAAGTCCGCACCATGCCGACCGATCCGGCCCGCGTGCGCCGCACCGATCCGGGCGACCCCGACAAGTGCCCGGTGTGGCAGCTGCATCAGGTCTACACGGACGAAGCCACCCACGAATGGGTGCAGAAGGGTTGCCGCACCGCGGGCATTGGCTGCCTCGAGTGCAAACAGCCGGTGATCGAAGGCATTCTGCGCGAACAGCAGCCCATGCTCGAGCGCGCGCAGAAGTACATGGACGATCCGTCGCTGTTGCGCGCGATCGTCGCCGACGGTTGCGACAAGGCCCGCAAGTTCGCCACGGAAACGATGCGCGACGTACGCGAAGCCATGGGGCTCTCATACAACTGACACAACTGACAAGCCGCGTCCATCTCATGAGTACTCCCGCTGCCTGTGCCGTGCATGGATTGGGCGAACCGTCGCCGTGGGTGCGCGAATGGGCGCATCTGGTCACGAAGGGCGGTGCCGTGCTCGACGTCGCGTCCGGCGCGGGAAGGCATGCGCGTTTCTTCGCATCGCTAGGGCATCCCGTCACCGCCATCGACCGCGACGCGGCGGCGCTCGACGCGCTGCGCGGTGAACCGCTAATCACTGCGCTCCACGCCGACCTCGAAGGCGCCGCGTGGCCTCTGCCAGCTGACGCAAAATTCGCCGCCATCGTAGTGACGAACTATCTGCACCGGCCGCTCTTTCCGCAGCTCTTGCACGCGCTCGCGCCCGGCGGCGTACTGGTTTACGAGACCTTCGCGCAAGGAAACGAAAGTGTCGGCAAACCCTCTAACCCGGCGTTTCTGCTGGCGCCCGGCGAGCTTCTCGACCGCGTGCGCGGCCAGCTCCGAGTGGTCGCTTTTCAGGACGGTTTTCTCGCGCAGCCGCGCCCGGCCTACGTCCAGCGGATCTGCGCAATTCTGGAGGCGGAGCGCTCAGACGACCCCGCGCAGGCGGCATCTCCGCCTTGTTACGAGTTGGCTGGCTAATCCGCTACAATCGCGGTTTACCTGATCAAATTCATGGCGTTTCATGACTAACGGCAACCAAAGCAGCAAGCTCGGCAGCAACGACAGCGTTCAGATTCGCGGCAGCATTCCCGCCATCATCACCCCGATGCTCGAAGACGGCGGCCTCGATCTGCCGGCGTTTCGCAAACTGATCGACTGGCACATCGCGGAGGGCACGAACGCTCTCGTCGTGGTCGGCACGAGCGGCGAGTCGGCCACGCTGTCGGTCGAAGAACACGTGCTGATGGTCAAGACCGCGGTCGAGCACACAGCGGGCCGGATTCCGGTGATCGCGGGCTCGGGCGGCAACTCCACGACGGAAGCCATCGAACTCACCCAGCAGGCCAGGGAAGTCGGCGCGGACGCCACGCTCCAGGTCGTGCCGTACTACAACAAGCCGACGCAGGAGGGCATCTACCGCCACTTCGCGAAGATCGCCGAAACCGTCGATCTGCCGGTGATTCTGTACAACGTGCCGGGCCGCACCGTTGCCGACATGAGCAACGAAACCATTCTGCGCTGCGCGCAGGTGCCGGGCATCATCGGTGTGAAGGAAGCGACCGGCAATATCGATCGCGCCGCGCATCTGATCAAGTCCGCGCCCGCGCATTTCGGCATCTACAGCGGCGACGATCCCACCGCGATCGCGCTGATGCTGCTCGGCGGCCACGGCAATATTTCGGTCACCGCCAACGTCGCGCCGCGCGCGATGAGCGATCTTTGCAAGGCCGCCCTGGCCGCAGACGCGAAGACCGCGCGTGAAATTCATCTGAAACTCCTGTCGCTGCATAAGAACCTGTTCATCGAATCGAATCCGATTCCAGCCAAATGGGCACTGCAGCAACTGGGTCGTGTGCAGGGCGGAATCCGCCTGCCGCTCACGCCGCTCGACGCGCAATACCACGAAGTGGTGCGCGGCGCGCTGCGCGAAGCGGGTCTGCTGGGGTAGGCGGATAGCGTCCGCGGCACCCACAGCGCCCACCCAAGCCTGTCACCGGCACTCCCTTAACCGACGTCGATCCAGCCCACGTTCCCGGCACACAGAACCAAGGCACCGCGTTCCAGCATCACGAAGGACCTCATGAAACGTTCCGCACTTTCCCTCCACGCAACCCGCATGGCGGCGCTGGCGCTTGCCCTCACGACGCTCGCCGGCTGTGACACGCTGAACGACTGGTTTGCTTCCGACCGCGTCAACTACAAGGGTGCGGGCAGCGCGCCGCCGCTCGCCGTTCCGAACGATTTGAGCACCACCAAGACCGACGAGCGGTATGTCGCACCGCCGGCCAATCTGGCCTTGGGCGGCGCGCAGAAGCGCGCGGTGACGGCCGCCGGCAATACGACCGAAGGCCAGCCGAACGCGCAGGATCCGCTCGGCATGCATATCGAGCGCGACGGCGATCGCCGCTGGCTGGTCGTCGACGGCCGCTCGCCGGATCAGCTCTGGCCGCAGTTGCAGGAGTTCTGGCAGGAAAACGGCTTCGCGCTTAAGACCGACGCGCCGGCCACCGGCATCATGACGACCGACTGGGCTGAAAACCGCGCCAACATTCCGGACGACTGGTTCCGCCGCACCGTCGGCAAGGTCATCGATTTCGCGTATTCGTCGGGCACGCGCGACAGCTTCCGCACGCTCGTATCGCGTGCGCCGGGCGACACGACCGACATCTCCATCACCCATAGCGCGATGGAAGAAGTGTTGACGGGGCAGGACAAGACGTCGTCGCGTTGGGAAGAGCGCCCGCGCGATCCGGCGCTCGAGGCGCTGTTCCTTACGAAGCTGATGCAGAAGTTCGGCCTGACCGAAGCGCAATCGAAGCAACTGCTAACCGACGCGCGTACCGCGGTCGCGCCGGCCACGATCGACCAGAGCGCGGGTGCATCCACGCTCGACCTGCCGGAGTCGTTCGACCGCGCATGGCTGCGCGTGGGCCTCGCGCTCGACCGCACCAACTTCACGGTCGACAACCGCGATCGCGCGAAGGGCATCTACTACGTGCGCTATGCGGACTCGATGCAGGAGCTCAAAAAAGAAGGTCTGCTCGGCAAGCTGTTCTACAGCGGCAATTCGTCGAAGAAGCCGACCCAGGAATTCCTCGTCAACGTGCGCTCGAAGGGCGACACGGTGACGCAGGTGGCGGTGCTGACGGCGAACGGGCAGGTCGACAATTCGTCGGACGCGCAGCGCATCGTGACGCTGCTGCATGCGCAACTGAACTAAGCGGACCGTGAGGTTCGCCAGTCTCGGTAGCGGCAGTGAAGGCAATGCATTGCTGGTGGAAGCGCAAAGCGGCGCGACCACCACGCGCGTGCTGCTCGACTGCGGTTTTTCAGCCAAGGAAGTCGAGCGGCGGCTGACGCGGCTCGGCGCGAGCGTCGAAAGTCTCGACGCGATTCTGATTACGCATGAGCATAGCGACCACATTGGCAGCGCGTTGACGCTGGCGCGCAAGTGGTCGATTCCGTTGTATATGAGCTGGGGCACCGCCCGCGCGGTGGGCGCCGACGAGGCCGATGTCGACCTGCAGGTGCTGTGGGGCGACGAAGCGGTCGCGATCGGCGACCTCAGCATTCTTCCTTATACCGTTCCGCACGACGCCCGCGAGCCGCTGCAATACGTGCTCTCGAACGGCGCGAGCCGACTCGGCGTACTAACGGATGTCGGCACGTCCACGCCGCATATCAGCTCGGTGCTGAGCGGCTGCGACGCGCTGGTGCTCGAATGCAATCACGACGTGCGGATGCTGGCGGGCAGCCGCTATCCGCAGTCGTTGAAGGCGCGCATCGGCGGCAATCATGGGCATTTGAACAACGACGCGGCGGCTGAAATTCTCGCTTCGCTCGACCGTTCGCGATTGCGCCATCTGGTTGCCGCGCATCTGAGCCAGCAGAACAATCTGCCTGAATTGGCGCAGGCCGCTATGGCCGGTGTGCTAGGCGCGGCGCCGACGGAAGTGGTGGTGGCTTCGCAGGATGAGGGATTTGCCTGGCTGAGCGTGTGATACGCGTCTGACGTTCGGCCCCCGGCGCGGCAGATGCCGCAGCGCCATGAAAAAAGCCCATAACGACTGCTCGTTATGGGCTTTTTTCCTTCGAAGCGGGGGGTTCGAACGCCCCGCCCCGAATCACGCTTAGTTGCGATTGCCGCCGAAGATACCGAGCAGCGCCAGCAGGTTGACGAATACGTTGTACAGATCCAGGTAGATCGCGAGCGTGGCGGTGATGTAATTCGTTTCACCGCCGTTCACGACGCGCTGAACGTCGAACAGCATGTAGGCCGAGAAGATGACGATGGCCATGACCGACACCGTGAGCATCAGCGCCGGCAAATGCAGGAACACGTTCGCGACCGATGCGAGCAGCAGCACGATGACGCCCATGAACAGCCACTTGCCGAGACCCGAGAAGTCGCGCTTGCTGACCGTGGCGATGGTTGCCATCGACGCGAAGATCACACCAGTGCCACCGAAGGCGAGCATGATCAGCGACGGGCCGTTCGAAAAGCCGAGCACGAAGCTCAGGATGCGCGACAGCATCAGGCCCATGAAGAACGTGAAGCCGAGTAGCACGAACACGCCGGCCGCGCTGTCTTTGGTCTTCTGGATGGCGAACATGAAGCCGAAGGCGATCGCGAAGAACGCCAGCATGCTCATGGCGGGACTCGTGGCGGCGAACAGCGAGAAGCCGGTGGTAAGGCCCACCCACGCGCCCAGCACTGTCGGAATCATGGACAGCGCGAGCAGCCAGTAGGTGTTCCGTAGCACGCGGTTACGCGTTTCGACCGTGCTGACCGCGCCATTGCGGCCAAAGCTATACGGATGATCGTTCATGGTCTCTCCTTACCTCAGAAGCGTGATGCGTATGGTTGTGATGCGGGTTAAAGCGGACTGTAGCGAGTCGTGCGCGCCGGTGGGATTTCCTGCCCGCTGGCCGCGGCGCTCTCATCCCTAAGATTGGCGCGCGGGCGGGGAGTTTCAATGCCCTGAAAATACCCACACGGCTACGCTACCAGTAATCGGAAACTCCTGCTTGGAGTCTTTCAACACTGTAAGGGTTCAATCGCAATCATACACGGGAACATGCTACAATAGCGGATTCATTTGAATCTGTAACCTCTTAATTTTTTGGAGTTTTTATGGCGATCGAACGCACCCTGTCGATTATCAAGCCGGACGCAGTGGCCAAGAACGTGATCGGCCAGATCTACAGCCGTTTCGAAAACGCTGGTCTGAAGATCGTGGCTTCGCGCATGGTTCACCTGTCGCGCGCCGACGCGGAGAAGTTCTACGCTGTGCACGCTGCACGTCCGTTCTTCAAGGACCTGGTCGATTTCATGATCTCGGGCCCGGTGGTCGTGCAAGCGCTGGAAGGTGAAAACGCCATCCTGAAGCACCGTGACCTGATGGGTGCAACGGACCCGAAGAAGGCGGAAAAGGGCACGATCCGCGCCGACTTCGCTGACAGCATCGACGCGAACGCAGTGCACGGCTCCGACGCTGCTGAAACCGCGGCAGTCGAAATCGCGTTCTTCTTCCCGCAAGTGAACGTCTACTCGCGTTAAGCAGAGCTTGCCTCGCGCGATTCGTGCAGCCGACTGGTTTTATCGCACGAATCGCCCGGCAAAGTAGTAAGGTAAAAGCAGCAGGAATGGGCGCGAACGGCATTGCGTTCATGCAGCTTGTTGCATGAACGCAGTCTCGCACTGAAATGGCAGGATTCGATATGACGAGCAATCCCACCGTCAACCTTCTCGACCTCGACGCCCAAGGGCTCGTCGCCTACTGCGACAGCCTGGGCGAGAAGCCGTTTCGCGCCAAGCAATTGCAGCGCTGGATTCACCAGTACAACGCTGCCGACTTCGACGGCATGACCGATCTCGCGAAGTCCTTGCGCGAAAAGCTCAAAGGGCGCGCCACGATCTCGATGCCGGGCATCGTCAGCGACAATATTTCTACCGACGGCACACGCAAGTGGCTGATCGACGTCGGCAACAGCAACGCGGTCGAAACCGTCTATATCCCCGAAGAAACGCGTGGCACGCTGTGCGTGTCGTCGCAGGCCGGGTGCGCGGTCAACTGCCGTTTCTGTTCGACCGGCAAACAGGGTTTCTCCCGCAATCTCACCACCGCCGAAATCATCGGCCAGTTGCGCATGGCCGAGTTCGCGCTGCGCGCGTCGCGCGGTATTGATGGCGGCCGCGCCACGGGCGGCGACGGCAAGGGCGAGCGGGTTGTCACGAACGTCGTGATGATGGGCATGGGCGAGCCGCTGCTCAATTACGACGCAGTCGTGCCGGCCATGCGCCTGATGCTCGACGACAACGCCTACGGCCTGTCGCGCCGCCGTGTCACGCTGTCCACCTCGGGCGTCGTGCCCATGATGGACCGGCTCGGCGCCGATCTGCCGGTAGCGCTCGCGGTCTCCTTGCATGCGCCTAGCGATCCGCTGCGCGACATGCTGGTGCCGCTGAACAAGAAGTATCCGCTGCGCGAACTGATGGCGGCTTGCCAGCGCTATCTGAAGGTCGCGCCGCGCGACTTCATTACGTTTGAATATTGCATGCTCGACGGCGTCAATGACAGCGAAGCGCAAGCGCGCGAATTGCTGGCGCTCACGCGCGACGTGCCGTGCAAGTTCAACCTGATTCCGTTCAATCCGTTCCCCGAATCGGGCCTCATCCGCTCGAAACCGGAACAGATCAAGCGGTTTGCACAAGTGTTGATGGACGCGGGCGTCGTCACCACGGTGCGTAAAACACGCGGCGATGATATCGACGCTGCCTGCGGTCAGTTGGCCGGCGCGGTGAAAGACCGCACCCGCCTCGCTGAGCGCACCGGGAAGGCAGCCAAGGTGATCGAGGTTCGCGCCGTGTAATCGCGCGGGAACGGCAGGGCGCCGGCGTCCGGAGAAAACTCCGCGAACGCGCGACAACCTGCTGTGCCGGCGTCGATTGAAAAGAAAGTTTGCAGAAGCGATCGGAAGCGGCGCACAAGGCCGCACATTTTGTTATAAACGGTCTGCGATTCGGACGTGAGGCTTGAGCCCGTCCGGGTTGCACGAGTGAAAAAGAATCGACGCGAAAGGATTTGGGATGAGTGAGCCGCAGCACCCGCAGCCGCAGGACACAGACACGAACGAAGGCCATCCGGCGCCAGTCGCACGGGCGGCAGTGCAGCCTGTTGTGCAGCCGGGGATGAATTCGTTGGCGGCGGTTGGCGCGCGCTTGACCCAATTGCGTGAATCGAAAGGTTGGACGATCGACGACGTGTCGGCGCGTTTGAAAGTGTCGGTCATCAAGTTGCGCGCACTCGAATCGGGCGACATCAGCCACTTGCCGGATACGACCTTCGCGCTCGGCGTGGTGCGCAGCTACGCGAAAATGCTCGGTGCGGATCCCACGCCGTTCACGGCGGCGCTGCGCCGCGAAAAGGGTGTGCCCGCGCCGGATCTGTCAATGCCGGCGTCGTCGGGTAGGGACTTGCCGCGCGGCAAGGTGTCGCTCTCGCTGGGCGGCAGCGGGCAAAAGAGCCGCTCGTGGTTGTGGGGTGTGGCGGCGGTGATCGTCGCGGTGATCGCGCTTGGCATGTGGCACACCAATGGCGGCGATTCGTCGGCCTGGCTGGCGCGCTTGAAAGCGAGCGCGAATGGCGCCGCTGGCGGCTCGACCGGCGCATCGGGCGCGGTGGCGCAGGGCCAGTCGGCAGGTTCGGAAGCGACTGCGGAAGAGGCTGCTTCAGCGACGGACACGCAGGCGGCGGAGAATGCAGCGTCGGCTACACCGATGCCCGCGCCACTTGCCACGGGTGCGGCACCTTCGTCGGCGCCGGCAGTCACGGCAATGACGGCCGCGCCGAAGACGGGCTCACAAGCACCGGCTGTGGCAACGGCGCCGGGCGCGAGCGCACCGGCGGCTACGGTGACGCCGGCTGCAGGTCAGTCGATCGTTGCGTTGAGCGTGAAGCAGGATAGCTGGTTCAGCGTGCGTGGCAAAGATGGCAAGGAAGTGTTTTCCGGCCTCGTGCACGCAGGCGATACCAAGGCGGTAACGGGCGAAGCGCCGTTCAAGGTCACGCTCGGCAACAGGGCCGGCCTCGACTCGCTGACGCTCGATGGCCAGCCGGTCGATCCGTCGAAATATGCGGCGGCCAAAGGCAACGTGGCGCGTTTCGCGCTGCCTTGACAGATACGGTATGCGCCGCGGCCAACCGGTCCGCGGCGCTTTTTCAATTCAGGCGCGACGTCTTTTGTGTGGCGCATGCGGCGTAAATGGGTTTTTCGATGCAATCCGAAGCTCAATCCCAATCCAGTAGCAAGATCGTTTCAACCGAGCCGGTGTTCGGCGGCCACGCACCGCGGCGCAAGTCGCACGCGGTCGACGTCCGTTGGGGCGGCCAGCTCGTTACCATCGGCGGCGACGCACCCGTGCGCATCCAGTCGATGACCAACACGGACACCGCGGACGCCATCGGCACCGCGATCCAGATCAAGGAACTGGCGCAAGCCGGCTCGGAACTGGTCCGTATTACGGTGAACACGCCGGAAGCGGCCGCGGCCGTGCCGGCCGTGCGCGAGCAGCTCGACCGCATGGGCGTGTCGGTGCCGCTGGTCGGCGACTTCCATTACAACGGCCATCTGCTGTTGCGCGATTACCCCGCGTGCGCGGAATCGCTGTCCAAGTACCGGATCAATCCGGGCAACGTGGGCCACGGCGCGAAACGGGACACGCAATTCGCACAGATGATCGAAGCCGCGGCAAAGTACGACAAGCCGGTGCGTATCGGCGTCAACTGGGGCAGTCTCGATCAGGACCTGCTTGCGAAGATGATGGACGAGAACGCCGCGCGTTCCACGCCGTGGGAAGCGCAAAGCGTCATGTACGAAGCGCTCATCCAGTCGGCGATCGGCTCGGCGGAGCGGGCGGTCGAACTCGGCCTGTCGCGCAATCAGATCATTCTGTCGTGCAAGGTCAGCGGCGTGCAGGATCTGATCGCTGTGTACCGCGAACTCGCGCGTCGTTGCGACTTCGCGCTGCATCTCGGCTTGACCGAGGCGGGCATGGGTTCGAAGGGCATCGTTGCCTCGACCGCGGCGTTGTCTGTGTTGCTGCAGCAGGGCATCGGCGACACGATCCGCATTTCGCTCACGCCGGAACCGGGCGCCTCGCGCACCGGCGAAGTAATCGTCGGCCAGGAAATCCTGCAGACCATGGGTCTGCGCTCGTTCACGCCGATGGTGATCGCGTGCCCGGGTTGCGGTCGGACCACCAGCACGCTGTTCCAGGAGCTCGCATCGCAAATCCAGACCTATCTGCGCACGCAGATGCCGGTGTGGCGCGATCAGTATCCTGGCGTCGAGAAGATGCACGTCGCGGTGATGGGCTGTATCGTCAACGGTCCGGGCGAGTCGAAGCAGGCGAATATCGGCATCAGCTTGCCGGGCTCGGGCGAGAACCCGGCCGCGCCGGTGTTCATCGACGGCGAGAAGGTCAAGACGCTGCGCGGCGATAACATTGCGCAAGAATTCCAGCAAATCGTGAGTGACTACGTCGAGCGCAGCTATGGCCGCGCCACGGTAGCCAACTAAATATCGGCTCTCGAAATACAGATGACTGAACAGAAGAAAAAGCTCGAAAAGCTCTCCGGCGTGAAGGGCATGAACGACATCCTTCCGCAGGAAGCCGGGCTGTGGGAATTTTTCGAAACGACCGTCAAGTCGATGCTGCGTTCGTACGGATACCAGAATATTCGTACGCCGATCGTCGAGCATACGCAGTTGTTCAAGCGCGGTATCGGCGAAGTGACCGACATCGTCGAGAAAGAGATGTACAGCTTTACCGACGCGTTGAACGGTGAAAATCTGACCATGCGCCCGGAAAACACGGCAGCGGTGGTGCGCGCGGCGATTGAACACAACATGCTCTACGACGGTCCGAAGCGCCTGTGGTACATCGGCCCGATGTTCCGTCACGAGCGTCCGCAGCGCGGCCGTTATCGCCAGTTTCATCAGGTCGGCGTGGAAGCGCTCGGCTTTGCCGGTCCGGACGCCGACGCTGAAATCATCATGATGTGTCAGCGTCTGTGGGACGACCTCGGGCTGATGGGCATCAAGCTCGAAATCAACTCGCTGGGCCTCGCGGAAGAACGCGCGGCGCATCGTGTGGAATTGATCGCACACCTCGAAAAGCACATGGACGTGCTCGACGAGGAAGCGAAACGCCGTCTCTACACGAACCCGCTGCGCGTGCTGGACACGAAGAATCCGGCCATGCAGGAAGTCGCGCAGAACGCGCCCAGGCTGATCGATTTTCTCGGCGAAGAATCGCGCGCGCACTTCGAAGGTTTGCAGCGCATTCTGAAGGCGAACAACATCCCGTTCACGATCAATCCGCGTCTCGTGCGCGGTCTAGATTACTACAATCTGACCGTGTTCGAATGGGTGACCGACAAGCTCGGCGCGCAAGGCACCGTCGCGGCGGGCGGCCGTTATGATCCGCTGATCGAACAGCTCGGCGGTAAGCCCACGGCGGCATGCGGCTGGGCGATGGGCGTCGAGCGGATCCTCGAGTTGCTAAAAGAAGAGCAGCTCGTGCCGGAAGACGAAGGTTGCGACGTGTACGTGGTCCATCAGGGCGACGCGGCGCGCGAGCAGGCCTTCATCATCGCCGAGCGTCTGCGCGACACCGGCCTCGATGTGATCCTGCATTGCAGCGCCGACGGTCAAACGGCCAGCTTCAAATCGCAGATGAAGCGTGCCGACGCAAGCGGCGCCGCGTTCGCTGTGGTGCTCGGCGAAGACGAGATCGCCAACGGCACGGTCGGCGTGAAACCGCTGCGCGATACAAATGCTAACGGCGGTAAAAACGAGCAACAAAACGTGCCGGCCGAAGACTTGACCGAATTTCTAATCAATGCGATGGTTGCAACCGCCGAAGACGGCGACGACTGATCGCGATGTCGTCGAGCCGGTTGGGCGCCAATCGGATTCGACACGCACACGTAGCAAGAAAGAGGAAATCGCCGGGCAATGAGTTACCACGACGAACAAGAATCGATTGAAAGTCTGAAGGCATGGTGGACGCAGTGGGGTAATGCAACCACATGGATCGTGCTGGTGGCACTGGTGGCCGCGGCCGGCTGGAACGGCTGGAATTTCTGGCAACGGCGCCAGGCGGCTGAAGCCGCTGTGCTGTATGACCAGGTCCAGCAAGCCGTGGCATCGGGCGACAAGGCGAAGATCACGCGCGTCGCCACCGATATGGAAGACAAGTTCAGCAGCACCGCGTATGCGCAAATGACCGCGCTAGGCGCTGCCAAGGCGCTGTACGCCGCGGGCGATGAAGCCGCCGCGAAGGCACAACTGCAATGGACCATCGATCACGCGAAAGATGACGAGTTCAAGCAGATCGCCAAGCTGCGTCTCGCTTCGCTGCTGCTCGACGACAAGGCTTACGATCAGGGCCTCGCATTGCTAGCCGAACCGCAATCCGACGCGTTCAAGGGCATCGTGGCGAACGGCCGCGGCGATCTGCTCGCCGCTCAAGGCAAGCGAGACGATGCACGCGCGGCCTACAAGCTCGCGCTCGACTCGCTGTCGAAAAACGATAGCTCCGCACGCCAGTTGATTCAGTTCAAGCTGGACGCGCTGGGCGGCTGATCGCCACATATGAGCGCCGTAATCAGCGCCGCGTGCAACGACCAACCGCTCTCCTTTAATTAATTTCCTGAATGCTTCGTCCACCGATGAATCTGCTGAAACGTTACGCTGTGCCCGTTGCCTGTGCGATGACCGTGCTCACCATGGCGGCTTGCTCATCCACGAAAGACGAGCGCCGCGTGCCCACGCCGCTCACCGAGTTCAAACCCGTGCTCGACGTGCAGCAGGCCTGGAAGGCAAGCGTCGGTAAGGCAGGACGTTACCTGTTCTCGCCGGTCGCGGTGGGCAATGCGGTGTACGCTGCCGGCGCGAACGGGTCGGTTGCGAAGATCGACGCGCAGACCGGTCAGGACGTGTGGCGCGTCAAGCTCCACGACGACCTCTCGGCGGGCGTCGGCAGCGACGGCACGTTGACAGCGGTCGGCGGGCTGAAGGGCGACGTCTACGTGCTCGGCGCGGACGGCAAGCAACTCTGGACCGCCAAGGCGCCGGGCGAAATCATTTCGCCGCCGCTCGTCGGCAATGGTCTCGTGGTGGTGCGTACGGTCGACGGCCAGATCACCGCGTTCAACGCGCAAACCGGCGAGCAGAAGTGGAACTACCGCAATCGCGCGGTGCCGCTCAATCTGCGCGTGTCGTCGGGCATGACGTTCGCGGGCGACGCAGCCGTGCTGGCCGGTTTCCCTGGCGGCGCGTTTGCCGCGATCAACGTGCAGACGGGCGACAACTACTGGCAAACGCCGGTGTCCTATCCGAAGGGCGTGACGGAAGTGGAGCGCATCAACGACGTGACCGGACCGCCCACGCTGGTCGGTTCGGAAACCTGCGCAGTGACGTTCCAGGGCCAGATTGGCTGTTTCGACGCGAACTCGGGCCGTGCCGTTTGGGAGAAGGCGTTCTCGAGCACGAGCGGTCTGGCGCAGGACGAGCGCGCCGTGGTCGCGGCGGACGACTGGTCGGTGGTGTCGGCGTTCGACACCAACAGCGGCGCGCTGCTGTGGAAGAACGACAAGCTGAAGAACCGCGACCTGAGCGTGCCGTTCATCCTGGGTCACGCCGCCGTGCTGGGCGACTATCAGGGTTACGTGCACTTCCTGTCCCGCGACGACGGCACGCTCGTCGCGCGCGTGAAGACCGACGGCAGCCCGATTACGGCGGCGCCGGTACTCGCCGGCGAAACGCTGGTGGTGCTCACGCACGACGGCGACCTGTACGGCTACCGCCCGCGCTAATCGCGCGCGGCAATCGCCGTCTGGCGTGCAGGCCGGCTTTGCCGGCCGCACGCGTTTTTGTAAGTGCTAGTTTGAGTTGAAGTTGCAGGGCAGAGTGAGCAGAAGAATTACGCCGGACTGGCTGGTCCGGCGAGTCGAATCAGACATGGCGTACGGCCCACGTGGCCATCGGTGAGTGCTTGCGGCACCACCCTCGGCGGCATCTTCGCCAATACCGCAGAGAATCGTATTCGAACCGGCGTGCGAGCCGTCGAGCAGTAAAGACTGAATCTGGCGGCCCGCTGGCGTCGCCCATACAGCCAAACCCCCGTCCGCCCGGACGTGCATATTGACAGCACATCCGGGGTTGGCCGAATTCGTGATAATTTTCGTCAAACGCTGCCGTGTAGCGGCCGCATGGCGTCGCTACGCGGCCGGTCGATTTCGATCCCGCGTTTCACCGTGAACAACATCTGATGAAACCCGTTATTGCCCTCGTCGGGCGCCCCAATGTGGGGAAATCCACGCTGTTCAACCGGCTCACGCGCTCGCGTGACGCGCTGGTTGCCGACCTGCCTGGTCTCACGCGCGATCGCCATTACGGCGAAGGGCGCACCGGCGATCGGCCGTATCTGGTCGTCGACACCGGCGGTTTCGAACCGGTCGCGAAAGACGGCATCCTGCACGAAATGGCGCGTCAAACCCGCCAGGCGGTCGAGGAATCGGACATCGTCGTGTTCATCGTCGATGGTCGCAATGGGCTCGCGCCGCAGGACAAGTCGATCGCCGACTACCTGCGCAAGGTCGGCCGGCCGATTTTCCTGGTCGTCAACAAGGCGGAGGGCATGAAGTACAGCAACGTCGCCGCCGACTTCTACGAACTCGGCCTCGGCGACCCGCGCGCGATTTCCGCGGCGCATGGCGACGGCGTCACCGAAATGATCAACGAGGCGCTCGAAGTCGCATACGCCGGCCAGCCGGAAGAAAGCGACGAAGAGAAGCAGACGCGCGGCGTGAAGATCGCGATCGTCGGACGTCCGAATGTCGGCAAGTCGACGTTGATCAATGCGCTGGTGGGCGAAGAGCGCGTGATCGCGTTCGACATGCCGGGCACCACGCGCGATTCGATCTACGTCGATTTCGAACGCGGCGGCAAGCCGTACACGCTGATCGACACGGCCGGCTTGCGCCGCCGCGGCAAGGTATTCGAAGCGATCGAGAAATTCTCGGTGGTGAAGACGCTGCAGTCGATCTCCGACGCCAACGTCGTGATCCTGCTGCTCGACGCGCGCCAGGACATTTCGGAGCAGGACGCGCACATTGCCGGCTTCGTGGTGGAGCAGGGCCGTGCGCTGGTGGTGGGCGTGAACAAGTGGGACGGTCTCGATCCGCATGTGCGCGAGCGCACCAAAGCGGACCTCGAGCGCAAACTAAAATTTCTCGACTTCGCCAAATTCCATTTCATTTCCGCCGCGGAAAAAACGGGGATCGGCCCGTTGATGCGTTCGGTCGACGACGCCTACGCAGCCGCGATGGCCAAGTTGCCGACGCCGAAGCTCACGCGCGCGTTGATCGATGCCGTCGAATTCCAGCAGCCGCGCCGACGCGGTCCGGTGCGCCCGAAACTGCGTTACGCGCACCAGGGCGGACAGAATCCGCCGATCATCGTGATTCACGGCAACGCGCTCGACGCGATCACCGAAACGTACAAACGCTACCTGGAAAACCGCTTCCGGGAAACTTTCAAGCTGACTGGGACTCCATTGCGCATAGAGTTCAGATCGTCGACGAACCCTTACGCGGATAAAGGCTAATTCCAGGCTGAAACCCGCGTGTGTGCTGGCTTTGGCCGCCTGGCCAGGCCTCCCGCGCAAAAATGAAAATCGGCTATAGTGTAGCGGTTGACGGTGGATCTCTTTTTCTTCCTCGTCAATTAAGTCAACCTGCAAAAAAATACGGAGTTTGCTATGAGCAACAAAGGGCAATTGTTACAAGACCCGTTTTTGAACGCACTGCGTAAAGAGCATGTGCCGGTGTCGATCTATCTGGTCAACGGCATCAAGCTTCAAGGGAACATCGAATCGTTCGACCAGTACGTCGTGTTGCTCCGGAATACGGTCACCCAGATGGTCTACAAGCACGCAATCTCGACAGTCGTGCCAGCCCGTCCGGTGAATTTCCACCCGGATTCTGAACAGTCCTAACCCCCGTCGCGGCCGGCATAACGTCGCCCGTTGGCGATTATTTCCGGCCGCCTCATTTTGATACCCTCCAATTTGATCAATGCAGCGCTTGTCGGCATCGACTTCGGTAAGATCGATTTCGAAGCCAGTCTGGAAGAACTCAGCCTGCTCGCGCAAAGCGCGGGCGCGAATCCCTTAGTCACCCTCACCGGGCGCCGGTCCAGTCCCGATGCCAAGATGTTCGTCGGCAGCGGCAAGGCCGAAGAACTGCGTCTTGCGTGTGAGGCGAACGACATCGAACTCGTCATTTTCAATCACGCTCTGGCGCCTGCGCAGCAGCGCAATCTGGAGCAAGCGCTTAATCGGCGCGTGATCGATCGCACCAGTCTGATCCTCGACATTTTTGCGCAACGCGCCCGCAGCCATGAAGGCAAGCTGCAGGTGGAACTCGCGCAACTGCAGTATCTGTCGACGCGGCTGATCCGCGCATGGACCCACCTGGAGCGGCAAAAAGGCGGTATCGGTTTGCGCGGCCCTGGCGAAACGCAGCTCGAAACCGACCGTCGTTTGATCGGCGAGCGCATCAAGGCGCTCAAGACGCGGCTCGAGAAACTGCGCCGTCAGCACGGCACGCAGCGGCGCGCGCGCAGCCGCAATCAGACCATGTCGGTGTCGCTGGTCGGTTACACGAACGCGGGCAAGTCCACGCTCTTCAACGCGCTCACCAAGGCTCAGGCGTACGCCGCCGACCAGTTGTTCGCGACGCTCGATACCACCTCGCGGCGCGTCTATCTCGGCGACGAAGCGGGGCAGGTGGTGGTGTCGGATACGGTCGGCTTCATCCGCGAACTGCCTCACCAACTGGTGGCGGCGTTTCGCGCCACACTCGAGGAAACCATTCACGCCGATCTGCTGCTGCATGTGGTCGATGCATCGAGCGCGGTGCGGCTCGACCAGATCGATCAGGTGAACGAGGTATTGCACGCAATCGGTGCAGACACGATCCGCCAGGTGCTGGTCTTCAACAAGATCGACGCGGTGCCGGAGTTGGCGGCCCGTGGGGACGCGGTTGAAAGGGATGAGTATGGTAATATTTCGCGCGTCTTTTTGAGCGCGCGCACGGGGCAAGGGCTGGACACACTGCGCGCTGCCATCGCTGAAATCGCTACTGCCGAACCTCTTCCCGAAACGCTGGTCGATCTCTCGGAAGAAGACCGGTCGGCAGCACCACGCGACGACCGCAAGGTCCCAGAACTCGGGCACTGACCCGTTCCAATTGCACTGACCCGCTGTCTACTCTGGTGAACGAACACAGGTGAACGATTACAACGAGCGGAGTATCTGGCTGCGCATGCGCGCCATGCTGTCACTGAACGATCCGCGCTGGGGCCGGGGAGACGGCAATGGCGACCGGCAACGTCCCAACGAGCCGAAGCGTCCGCCGACCAAAGACGGCGAGGGCCCGCCCGATCTCGACGAGATGTGGCGCGATTTCAACCGTCGTTTGAGCCGGGTGTTTGGCCGCAAGGGCGGCGGTGCGGGCGGCGGCCGTCCCGACAACGGTCGTAGCGCGCGCATCGGCGTGGGCATCGTGATCGGCGTGCTGCTGGCCATTTATCTCGGCAGCGGTGTGTTCGTCGTGCAGGACGGCCAGGCCGGCGTCGTGATGCAGTTCGGCAAATATCGCTACACGGCGGGACAGGGTGTGCACTGGCGTCTGCCGTATCCGTTCGAAGCGCATGAGCTCGTCAATATAGGCCAGATCCGTCAGGTGGAAGTTGGCCGCAACAACGTGGTGCGTCTCGCGAATGTGAAAGACGCGTCGATGCTCACGCACGACGCTGACATTGTCGACGTGCGCTTCGCCGTGCAATACCAGGTGAAGAAGCCGACCGATTATCTGTTTCGCAGCGTCGATCCCGATCAGGGCGTGATGCAGGCTGCCCAGGCGGCGGTGCGCAGCATCGTCGGCGCGCGCAGCACCAATGACATCCTCTATCAGGATCGCGAAACAATTCGCCAGCAACTCATGGCGGCGATCCAGCAATCCCTGGATGAATATCAGTCCGGCCTCGCCGTGACCGGTGTGACGATCCAGGGCGTGCAAGTGCCCGACCGGGTGCAGGCCGCATTCGACGACGCCGCGAAAGTCCGTCAGGAAAACGACCGCGCGAAACGCGATGCCGAAGCCTATGCCGCGGATCTTTTGCCGCGCGCGCAAGCCGATGTGGCGCGCCAGATTGATGAAGCGAAAAACTACAGCGACAAGACAGTGGCTCAGGCACAAGGCGACGCCGAGCGCTTCAAGCAGGTCTACGCGCAGTACTCGAAAGCGCCCGCTGTGATTCGCGAGCGCATGTACCTGGACACCATGCAGCAGATCTATTCGAATACGACCAAGGTGTATGTAGACAGCAAGAGCGGCAACAACGTGCTGTATCTGCCGCTTGACAAGCTCGTCGAGCAGACTCGCCAGAGGGTCGCCGACGCTGCCGCCGCTTCAGGTGCGGCTGCAGGCGCCACGGCCGCTGCAGCGCCGCAAGCGGCGAGCAGTGCCGCGTCGCCTTTGTCTACACCGTCTGCCTCCGCAACGGGCGCCGTGGCCTCGGCGCCTGCCGCATCTGCCGCGTCGGCCAGCCAGGCCGCATCCGGCAGCGACGCGCTGCGTTCACGCGACTCCTTCCGCAGCCGTATGCGCGAAGACGACGTTCAATAAGGAGCGCACATCATGAACAAGATCATTGCGCTCGTCGTGGCTGTCGTCATCGTGCTGTTCGCCGCTTCGTCGATGGTGTTCGTCGTCGATCAGCGCCACATGGCCGTGCTGTCCTCACATGGCGACGAGGCGCCGAGCCTGCTTGGCCCCGGTCTGCATGTGAAATTGCCGCCGCCGTTGCAAACGGTGACGCTGGTCGATAACCGCATCCAGTCGCTCGACGCACCGGACGAAGACCGTTACGTGACGTCCGACAAAATCGATCTGCTGGCCAATCCGGTTCTCAAATATCGCGTGACCGATCCGCTCAAGCTGCTCGCCGAAACGCGCGGTGACGCGCAGAGTCTGCCGGACCGGCTCGCGTTGCTGTCGCGCGGCGCGCTCGGCGAGGCGTTCGCGAAGGTCACGTTGTCCGACGCGCTCGCAAGGCAACAGGCCGTCGCCGACGAAGCGCGCGCCGCGATGGACAAGGCGGCGGCATCGCTCGGCGTGTCGGTGGTCGACGTGCAGTTGACGCGCGTCGATTTCCCCGCGTCGATGGCGGACTCCGTCTACAAGCGCATGATCGCCGCGCGCCAGCAGGTCGCGGCCGACGCACGCGCGAAGGGCACCGCCGAAGCCGACAAGATCAGGCAGGACGCGATCGGCCAGCAACAGGCGATTCTCGCGGACGGTTATCGTCAGGCGCAGACCATCAAGGGCGAGGGCGATGCCAAGGCAGCGCAGATCGCCGCCGATGCTTACGGCAGCGACCCGCAGTTCTACCAGTTCTATCAAAGCATGCAGGCATACAAGAACACCTTCAAGCCGGGCGACGTGATAGTCGTCGATCCGAGCAACGAGTTCTTCCGCTTCATGCGTAGCTCGACCGGCGGCGCCGCCCCGGACGCTCCCGCGGCTTCGCGCAAACCCTGATAACCGGAACGCCGCGGCATCCGCATCGCGGCGCTTTAATTCGCATGGATATAGCCGGCTCGTTACTGCTCGCGATCGCGTTGATGCTGATTATCGAGGGAATGTTTCCCTTCGTTTTCCCGAGCGCCTGGCGCGACACTTTCCGTAAAATAGCGGAACGGCCGCCGCACCAGATTCGCGTTGGCGGCCTGATCGTGATGGTGCTCGGGCTGATCCTGCTGTTTGTCGTGACTTGATGGGGCTTGGTTGCCGATGGCCTCGCGGTCCGACGGCACGTGCGATCCCCGCGATTACCCGCAATCAGCGCGGCCGGATGCGACCTGCCGCCATTGTCCGCGGTGCTCTGAACGCTGCGTCGCATCGCCCTGCGGCCAAAAGCCGGATGCGGCGGTTGCAAGTAATCCGGACGCCCGCGATGGCCGCCAAAATCGAGCCGCCGCCCGCCATTCACTCTCACTTACCGGCGCACCCAGCCGCCGTGTTCAACGCCGTAGGACTGTATCGATGTCGACCTGGTTACTTCCCGAAAATATTGCCGACGTGCTGCCGTCGGAAGCCCGCAAGATCGAAGAATTGCGGCGCCATTTGCTGGACCGTTTCCGTTCGTACGGCTACGAGATGGTCATGCCGCCGTTGCTCGAATACATCGAGTCGCTGCTGACCGGCGGCGGACACGATCTGAATCTGCGGACCTTCAAACTGGTCGATCAGCTGTCCGGGCGCACGCTCGGTCTGCGCGCGGACATCACGCCGCAGGTCGCGCGCATCGACGCGCATCTGCTGAATCGCCAGGGCGTGACGCGTCTTTGCTATGCGGGCAACGTCGCGCATACGCGTCCGCGCGGCCTGCATGCCACGCGCGAGCAGATCCAGATCGGCGCGGAAATCTACGGTCACGCGGGCCTCGAAGCGGACCTGGAAATCCAGCAACTGATGCTCGACGCGCTGCGTCTGGCCGGCCTCGCGAAAGTGCGCCTCGATCTGTGCCACGCGGGCGTGCTCGCGGCGCTGATCGAAGCCGAGCCGGCCGCGGAGGAACTCGGGCAGTCGCTTTACGACGCGCTGGCGGGCAAGGACGTGCCGCGTCTCGTCGAATTGACGGCGAACCTGACACCGGTGATCCGCGACGCCTTGCGCGCGCTGCCCACGCTGTACGGCGACGCGTCGGTGCTCGACGAGGCCCGTGCACGCTTGCCGAACGTGCCGGCCATCGCCCGCGCGCTCGACGACCTCGCGTTCCTCGCAAGCCAGGTGGACGGCGCCGAAGTGATGATCGATCTCGCCGATCTGCGCGGCTATGCTTACCACAGCGGCGTGATGTTCTCGGCGTACGTGGACGGCGTGCCGAACGCGGTCGCGCGCGGCGGCCGTTACGACCACGTGGGCCAGGCGTACGGCCGTGCGCGCGCGGCAACCGGCTTTTCGCTCGATCTGCGCGAAGTGGCGCGGATTTCGCCGGTCGAAGCGCGCAGCAGCGCGATTCTCGCGCCGTGGCAGCACGACGAAGCACTGCGCGTGAGCGTCGCCGCGTTGCGCGATGCCGGCGAAGTCGTGATACAGGCGCTGCCCGGCCATGAACACGATCTGGACGAATTCGCATTCGACCGCGTGTTGGTCGAGCGCAACGGCAACTGGGTCATCGAAGCGCGCGCCTGAGCGCGTTCCGGCAGACCCGTCCGAGGGTGATCCTAAGCGCCTCTCAGACAGCATCGAACGTGTCGTTAAAACGCGGTGCGGCCACCGGCCGCGCTACTTTCGCAATACCCAACATAACGTGCATACCGTTGAGCGGAAACGGAAAAATTCGGAAGGTTCCGCGAACATAGGTAGAATACGTTTTTAACCAGCTTACGAAACAACATGTCTGCCAGCGCAGTGAATGTGAACCCCGGGCGTAACGTCGTCGTCGTGGGAACCCAGTGGGGTGATGAAGGCAAGGGCAAGATCGTCGACTGGCTGACGGACCACGCTCAAGGCGTCGTTCGCTTTCAGGGCGGTCACAATGCCGGTCACACGCTTATCATCGGCGGCAAGAAAACCATCTTGCGTCTGATTCCGTCGGGCATCATGCATCCCGGCGTCGCGTGCTACATCGGCAATGGCGTCGTGTTGTCGCCGGAAGCGCTGTTCAAGGAAATCGGCGAGCTCGAAGCCGCCGGGGTCGACGTTCAGAATCGCCTCTTCATTTCCGAAGCCACCACCCTGATCCTGCCGTATCACATCGCCATCGACCAGGGCCGCGAAGCGCGCCGTGGCGCGGGCAAGATCGGCACCACCGGCCGCGGCATCGGCCCGGCTTACGAAGACAAGGTCGCGCGCCGCGGTTTGCGCGTACAGGACCTGTTCGAGCCGGAAACTTTCGCCGAACGTCTGCGTGAAAATCTCGATTATCACAACTTCGTGTTGACGCAATACCTGGGCGTCGCCGCTGTCGACTTCCAGCAAACGCTCGACACGATGCTCAGCTATGCCGACCGTCTGAAGCCGATGGTCACCGACGTGTCGCGCCGTCTGTACGACGCGAACGCCGCCGGCAGCAACCTGCTGTTCGAAGGCGCGCAAGGCACGCTGCTCGACATCGACCACGGCACGTATCCGTACGTCACGTCGAGCAATTGCGTGGCGGGTGCGGCCACGGCGGGCGCGGGCGTCGGTCCGCAAAAGCTGAACTACATTCTCGGCATCACCAAGGCGTACTGCACGCGCGTCGGTTCGGGCCCGTTCCCGAGCGAACTGTACGACGCGGACAACGCCGCCCGTCAGGAAGCGATCGGTCTCGAACTCGCTACCGTCGGCAAGGAGTTCGGCTCGGTCACCGGCCGTCCGCGCCGCACCGGCTGGCTCGACGTCGCCGCGCTGCGCCGCTCGATCCAGATCAACGGCGTGTCGGGTCTGTGCATGACCAAGCTCGACGTGCTCGACGGTCTCGACGAAGTGAAGCTGTGCGTCGGCTACATGGTCGACGGCAACCATGTCGATCTGCTGCCGCGCGGCTCATCGGAAGTCGCGCGTTGCGAGCCGGTGTACGAAACCTTCGCGGGCTGGAAGGAAAGCACCGTCGGCATCAAGGAATGGGACAAGCTGCCCGCGAATGCGCGCGCTTATTTGTCGCGTGTGCAGGAAGTCGCTGGCATTCCGATCGACATGGTGTCGACCGGTCCGGATCGCGACGAAACGATTCTGCTTCGTCATCCGTTCAAGGTTTAAGCCATGGTGCAAGGTGTACCCATGATTGCGATGAAAGATCCGCGCAACGACGACAAGAACCTCTGGGTCGGCTGGGACGAGTATCACCGGCTGATCGAAATGCTGGCGTTGCAGGTCCACGAGTCGGGCTGGAAGTTCGACAAGATCCTGTGCCTCGCGCGCGGCGGTTTGCGCGTCGGCGATCAGCTCTCGCGCATTTACGATCTGCCGTTGGCGATTCTCGCCACGAGTTCGTATCGTGAAGCGGCCGGCACGGAGCAGGGCGAACTCGACATCGCGCAATACATCACCATGACGCGCGGCGAACTGCACGGCAACGTGCTGCTGGTCGACGACCTGGTCGACTCGGGCGTGACGCTCGCGCGTGTTCAGCAGCATCTGAAAGAGCGTTATCCGGCGATCACCGCCGTGCGTTCGGCGGTGCTCTGGTACAAGGGCTGCTCGAAGGTGAAGCCCGATTACCACGTGCAGTATCTGCCCACTAATCCGTGGATTCATCAGCCGTTCGAGGAATGGGACACGGTGCGTCCGCATAACCTCGGCGCGTGGATCAAGCGCGGCATGCAGCAAGCGCAGGAGTCGTCGGAGAAGTGATGCGCACTTCGGCGCCGAACGTGTTGCATCTTCGTCGCGCCGTACCCTGCGTAGTCTCGCAAAACGGAGCCCATTGGGCTCCGTTTTTTTATGTGCGGGCCATGCGCGCGCGCTTCGCAAACCGCGCATGGCCGATGCCGGCAACGCGGCTCGCGCAGCAGACGCGCCCATATCGCAGTGCTACACTGCGCGGACCATCACGTGGTGTATCCACAACAAGCCGGGCGGCGCCATGCTGGCAGTTTAGAATGGCGGTCGTTTTTCCGCTCAGGGAACGGATTTCCTCGCGTTTATGACAGATAACAATCACGTGCACAAACAGCCTCTGCCTTCCCTCGCTCTCGCCGCGATCGGAGTGGTGTTCGGCGATATCGGCACGAGCCCGTTGTACTCGCTGAAAGAAGCCTTCAGCCCCTCTCACGGCATTCCGCTGACCGATCAATCAATCCTGGGTGTGATCTCGCTGCTGTTCTGGGCGATCGTGATCGTGGTCGGCATCAAGTACGTGTTGTTCGTGATGCGCGCGGACAATAACGGCGAGGGCGGTGTGCTCGCGCTGATGGCGCTGGCGCTGCGCTCGCTCGACGAGAAGTCGAAAATGGCCGGCGTGCTGGTGATGCTCGGCATTTTCGGCGCCTGCATGTTCTATGGCGATGCGGTGATCACGCCGGCCATCTCGGTGATCTCGGCAGTCGAGGGTCTGGAAATCGCCGCGCCGCATCTGTCGCATCTGGTGCTGCCGCTCACCATGGTGATCCTCGTGCTGCTGTTCTGGATTCAGCGGCACGGCACCGCGATGGTCGGCCGTCTGTTCGGTCCGATCATGGTGGTGTGGTTCGCGGTGCTCGCAGTGCTCGGCCTGTGGCATATCCTGCAGTCGCCGAACGTGATCCGCGCACTGAACCCGTATTACGCGTACACCTTTATGGCCGCGCATGTGCTGCAGGCCTACGTGGTGCTCGGCTCGGTCGTGCTTGTGCTGACCGGCGCCGAAGCGCTGTACGCCGACATGGGCCACTTCGGCGCCAAGCCGATCCGCATGGCGTGGTATTTCCTCGTGATGCCTTCGCTGGTGCTGAACTACTTCGGCCAGGGCGCGCTGCTGATGCACGATCCGAAGGCCATCGAAAATCCGTTCTTCCTGCTCGCGCCGGACTGGGCCTTGCTGCCGCTCGTCGTGCTCTCGACCGTCGCGACGGTGATCGCCTCGCAGGCCGTGATTTCCGGTGCTTATTCGCTCACGAGCCAGGCGATCCAGCTCGGCTACGTGCCGCGCATGAAGATTCTGCACACGTCGGAACTGGCGATCGGTCAGATCTATGTGCCGGTGGTGAACTGGATGCTGCTGTTCATCATTCTGTGCATCGTGATCGCCTTCAAGAGCTCGGACAATCTCGCGGCCGCGTACGGCATCGCAGTGACGGCCACCATGGTGATCACCACGATCCTCGCCTGCGTCGTGATGGTGAACGTGTGGAACTGGAACAAGCTGCTGGTGGCGCTGATCATCGGCGTGTTCATGACGGTCGATCTAGGATTTTTCGGCGCGAACCTGCTGAAGGTGGAAGAAGGCGGGTGGTTGCCGCTCGGCATCGGCGCGCTGCTGTTCTTCCTGTTGATGACCTGGTTCAAGGGCCGCATGATCGTCAAGGAACGCACGGCCGCGGACGGTATTCCGCTCATGCCGTTCCTGCAGGGCTTGCTTGCGCATCCGCCGCATCGCGTGTCGGGCACGGCGATCTATCTGACAGGCAGCGATTCGCTCGTGCCGGTGAGTCTGCTGCACAATCTGAAGCACAACAAGGTGCTGCATGAACGCACCATCTTCCTGACCTTCGTGACGCGCGATATTCCGTACGTGAACGACTCGGAGCGTGTGACGGTCAAGGATATCGACGGCGGCCTGTATCTCGTCAAGGCGGCCTACGGCTTCAACGAAACGCCGGATGTGAAGGCGGTGCTGCTCGAAGTCGGCCGCACCCGTGACATGACCTTCGAGATGATGGACACGTCGTTCTTCCTCGCGCGCGAAACGGTGGTGCCGACGCAACTGCCTGGTATGTCGGTATGGCGCGAACGTGTGTTCGCATGGATGCATCAGAATGCCGCCAAGCCGACGGACTTCTTTAGTATTCCGGCTAATCGGGTGGTGGAGTTGGGGACCAAGATCGAGATTTGAATGCCGCCGTTGATGCTCGAGCGCTTCGCGCCCGAGGTGTGAAAAAAGCCCACGCAATGCGTGGGCTTTTTGTTTGGCGCTGGAGCGAGCGATCGACTGATCTGCACCGCGCGGTACTCAACAAGCTCGACTAGCTCGACTAGCTCGACAAGCTCAACAAGCGCGCAAGCGAATCACGCGCCTTTGACGCAGCGAACTTACTTCTGCTTGAGCTTGGCGAAAGCAGCCGCCATCGCGCCGCCCGCTTCCGGCTCACGCGAGCGCTGTTGCTGCCCGCCGCGTCCACCGCCGCCTGAACGGCCCGCGCCGCCGCGATCCTGCTGGGCGCCGCCACCGCTGCGTGCCGCCGCCACACCGACCTCGTCGTCCATCCGCATCGTCAAAGCGATACGCTGGCGTTTCACGTCCACTTCCAGCACCTTCACCTTGACGATCTGACCGGCCTTGACGACTTCATGCGGGTCCTTGATGAACTTCGTCGACATAGCCGACACGTGCACGAGACCGTCCTGATGCACGCCGATATCGATAAACGCGCCGAATGCCGCCACGTTCGTCACGACGCCTTCGAGCACCATGCCCGGCGTCAGATCGCTGACCTTTTCGACGCCTTCACGGAACGTCGCGGTCTTGAATTCGGGACGCGGATCGCGGCCCGGCTTTTCGAGTTCGAGCAGAATGTCGCGCACGGTCGGCAGGCCGAAACGATCGTCGACGAATTCCGCCGGCGAGAGGCCGCGCAACGCTTCGCGATTGCCCAGCACTTCGCCGACGTGCTTGCTGATTTTCGCCAGCATGCGCTCGACGACCGGATACGCTTCCGGGTGGACCGACGAGCGGTCGAGCGGATTCTCACCGTTGTTGATGCGCAGGAACCCGGCGGCCTGCTCGAACGTTTTGTCGCCCAGACGCGGCACCTTGCGTAAATGCTCGCGCGATGGGAACGGACCGTTCGCATCGCGATAGTCGACGATATTGCGCGCCAACGTGGCATTCAGACCCGACACGCGCGCAAGCAAGGCGACCGACGCCGTATTCGCATCCACGCCGACCGCGTTCACGCAGTCCTCGACCACCGCATCGAGCGAACGTGCCAATTCGCGCTGATTCACGTCGTGCTGATACTGGCCGACACCGATCGCTTTCGGCTCGATCTTCACCAACTCCGCGAGCGGGTCTTGCAGACGCCGCGCAATCGACACCGCGCCGCGCAGCGACACGTCCATGTCGGGGAATTCCTTCGCCGCGAGTTCGGAGGCCGAGTACACCGACGCGCCCGCTTCCGACACGACGATCTTCTGCAACTTGAATTCCGGATGACGCGCAATCAGCTCGCTTGCGAGCTTGTCCGTTTCACGCGACGCCGTGCCGTTGCCGATGCTGATCAGTTCAGCCTGCGTCTGCGCGCAGATGCGCGCGAGCTTCGCGATCGAGCCGTCCCAGTCGCGGCGCGGCTCGTGCGGATAGATCACGTCGGTGGCGAGCACCTTGCCGGTGCGGTCGACCACGGCCACCTTCACGCCGGTGCGCATGCCGGGGTCGAGGCCGATCACGGCCTTCGGCCCAGCGGGCGCCGCCAGCAGCAAGTCCTTCAGGTTGCGCGCGAATACGCGAATCGCCTCGTGCTCGGCTTCGTCGCGCAGATTGGTCAGCAGTTCGTTTTCGATATGCGGTTGAACCTTCACGCGCCAGCACCAGCGGCACACGTCGGAGAGCCACTTGTCAGCCGGACGATTCTGATTAGCGATGCCGAAATGGCGCGCAATCAGCGCTTCGCCCGGATGCGGCACTTGCGCGTCGAGTTCTTCGCCCAAGCCCAGCTTGACCATCAGCACGCCCGCATTGCGGCCGCGGAACAGCGCCAGCGCGCGATGCGAAGGCACAGTGCGGATGGTTTCCGCGTAGTCGTAGTAGTCGCGGAATTTCTCTTCTTCGGCGTGTTCCTTGCCTTCCACCACTTTCGACGACACCACGCCCTGGTTGAACAGGTAGTCGCGCAGTTTGCCAAGCAATTCGGCGGTTTCGCCGAACTGTTCCGAGAGAATGTCGCGCGCGCCGTCGAGCGCGGCCTTGACGTCGGCGACGCCTTTCTCGGCGTCCACGTAGGCGGCGGCTTCGGTTTGCGGGTCGAGCAGCGGATTGGCCAGCAACGCGTCGGCGAGCGGCTGCAGGCCGGCTTCGCGGGCGATCTGCGCGCGCGTGCGGCGCTTCGGCTTATACGGGAGATACAGGTCTTCCAGCACCTGCTTGCTGTCGGCGCCTTCGATCGCGGTGCGCAGCTCGTCGGTGAGCTTGCCCTGTTCGTCGATGCTGGCGATGATCGCGGCGCGCCGGTCTTCCAGCTCGCGCAGATACAGCAGGCGTTCCTCGAGGTTGCGCAGTTGCGTGTCGTCGAGATTGTCGGTCACTTCCTTACGGTAGCGGGCGATGAACGGAACAGTCGCTCCTTCGTCGAGAAGTTGCACCGCGGCCGCGACCTGGCGCGGCTGGACGGACAGTTCGGCGGCGATGCGCTGTACGATCTTGAGTGCTACGGTTTCCGTCATAAGGTCTTGGTGTTCCTGCGGACTCAGTTCGGGGGCCGCGCGCTGACGCTACGTGAGGGCCACGTGAGGCACGTCGGGGCACGCCGGGCGTGCACGCTGCGACCAGGTTGCTGGAGCGGGGCATTTTGCCATAAATGCAAAAGGGCTCAACCGCAGGGTGATAGAATTTCGGGCATGTTCCGCTGACCCTCTACGACGTTGCCGATCTCCTTGTTCCTCAACTGCCTGGGCTCCCGCTTGGTCTCTCGCTTGTCACAACTGCCGCCGTTTTTGTCGCCGGGTCTGGCACCGGGTTCGCCACGTTCTTCGCTCTCTTCGCTCGTATCGGCGCCGCGCTCCGTGTTCCTCTCACGTGGAGTGTTTTTCGCGTCGTGCGCGTCGTGTGTACTGGCCGTGGCGCTGGCGGTGTCCACGCCGGCCATGGCGCAGTCCGTGACGCCGGCGAGCAACAGCGGCGCGCGGCCCGCGGGCGCTTTGGCGCCGGCCGCCGCGTCGGGCGCACAGGCCACGACGGGCAAGGGCCCCACGAACGCCGAGGGCACGGACAGCGCCGGCAACGCGGTAGCGTGGGACAGCGACTTCGACGCGCGGCAAAAAGTCCTCGATCAGCGCACCGAGGAGAACAACTATCGGTACGGCGTCGCGGAGCACGACTGCTACAGCAAGTTCTTCGTCAATTCTTGCCTGAACAAGGCGCGCGACAGCATGCGCACGGTGCAGGCCGACATTCGCAAGGAACAGCTCGCGCTCGACGGCGAACAGCGCACCCAGCGCGCTCGCGTGCGTGACGAACAGGCGGCGATCAAGCGCGCGCAGGAAGAAGCGAGCGCACCGCAGCGTGCCGCCGACGACGCACGCAACGCGCAGGCGTACGAAGACAAGCAGAAGCAGCATCAGATCGATCAGGCGCAGCGCGCCGCCGAGGCGCCGCAGCGCAGCGCGAATGCGCAGGCCTATCAGGACAAACTGCGTCAGCACGCGCTGGATCAGGCGCAGCGCGGCATCAGCCCGTCGCGGGCCGCGGCTAATCAGCAGGCGTACGATCAGAAGCAGGGCGACTTCCAGCGCAAGCTCGACGAGGCGCGGGCGCAAGGCGCGCAGAAGGCCCATGAGCGCGTGGAGAAACAGCAGAGCTTCCAGAAGAAGCAGGCAGACGCCGCGCAGCACAAGGCGGACGTCGAGGCGCGTCAGAAGCAGGCGGCCGAGAAAGCCGAGCAGAAGCGTCAGGATGCGCTGAAACAGCAGCAAATCGAAGAGCAGCAAAAGCAGCAGCAACAACAGCAGTAAGCGTGCTGAAGGGGCCCTGAGCGAGCGTGGCAGGGCCGTAGCCGCCGTAACGCGTTTTAAGCCGGACAGCAACCTCAGGCATCGGGCCGCACACGCAGCCCGCGCCGTAGACGAGAGGAGGCGAGCATGCGCGATCAACATCACGTCATCAACGCGGACACACTTCGCGACCGCATTCTGCAACTGGAATCGGAGCATAGTGGGCTCGATCGCTTGATCGACCGAATGTCGGATGAGCCCGGCATCGACGACTTCGAGTTGCAGCGCCTGAAAAAGCGCAAACTCAAAGTCAAGGACACCATCATCTTGCTGCAATTGCAGCTCGAACCGGACGCACGCGCCTGAGTTCGCGGCCTGGCAGGCGCCGGGCGCGCGCCGCGCGAGCCGGACTTTGCAGGAAATGCTTGCCTTGAATTCACCGCTTGAAACTTCATCCCGTACCACGCCGGGCGACGCATCTGGAGCCGTCACACCGGCGCCGCGTCCTGCCGCGTCCGCACTGAGCGCGTCGCTGAATCCACGCCGCGTCGCCGAACTGGACGAGATCTTCGCTGCCAACGGTTTGCTGGCCCGTCAGATCGACGGTTACCGCTCGCGCGCGTCGCAGATCGAAATGTCGCGTGCCGTGGCCGCCGCGATGGAAGCGTCGGGCCGCGCAATGCCCGAACCCGCCATGTTCGAGGCGCAAAAGCGTCCGGCGCGGCGTCTGCAGGGAGCAAGTGCCGATGCCGCCGCCGAGGCCGCTGAGGGCGCCGAAACGGGTGGACTCGACGGCAGCGAAAACACGCTGATCGTCGAAGCCGGGACCGGAACCGGCAAGACCTACGCGTATCTCGTGCCGGCCATGCTGTGGGGCGGCAAGGTTATCGTCTCCACCGGCACGAAGCATTTGCAGGATCAGCTCTTTCAGCGCGACATTCCGACCGTGCGCGATGCGCTTGCGGTGCCTGTGTCGGTCGCCATGCTCAAGGGGCGCGCGAATTACCTGTGCCACTATTATCTGCAGCGCACCGCCGATAACGGCCGTCTGCCGTCGCGCCAGGAAACCTCGTATCTGCAGGATATCGTGCGCTTCGCCAAGATCACGCGCACCGGCGACAAGGCCGAACTGGCGAGCGTGCCGGAAACGGCGGCGGTGTGGTCGATGGTCACGTCCACGCGCGAAAACTGTCTCGGCCAGGAGTGTCCGCATTACAAGGACTGCTTTGTAATGCAGGCGCGCCGCGAGGCGCAGCAGGCGGATATCGTGGTGGTGAATCACCATCTGTTTTTCGCCGACATCATGTTGCGCGATACGGGCATGGCCGAGTTGCTGCCCACCGCCAACACCGTGATCTTCGACGAAGCGCATCAATTGCCCGAGACAGCCACGCTGTTTTTCGGCGAGACGCTTTCGACTACGCAGTTTCTCGAGCTCGCGCGCGATTCGGTGGCCGAAGGCTTGGGCCATGCGCGTGAAACGGTCGACTGGGTCAAGCTCGGCGCCACGCTCGAGCGAGCGGCGCGCGATGTGCGGCTCGCCTTCAAGGAAGACTCGGTGCGCCTGTCGATCGGCCAGTTGCCTGACGATCATCCGTTGTTCCCCGCGCTCGAAACGCTCGAGACCGAACTCGATGCATTGGCGTCCGCGCTGGCGGGTCAGGCGGAGCGAGCCGAATCGATCGGCGCGTGTCTGCGCCGCGCACGCGAGCTGCAGGGCGTGCTTGCCGGCTGGACCACGCCACCCACGCAGACCGAGCGCGCAGCCGCTGACGGCGCCTCTGCCGATGGCAAAACCGAGCGCGCCGATCCGAATGAAAAGGTGCGCTGGATCGAAGTCTTTTCGCATACGGTGCAGTTGCACGAAACGCCGTTGTCGGTCGCGCCGATCTTCGCGAAACAGCGCGCCGGTGTGCCGCGCGCGTGGATCTTCACGTCGGCCACGCTGTCGGTGCGCGGCGATTTCACGCACTATGCCGCGCAGATGGGCCTGAACGCGAAGCGCTCGATGACGCTGCCCAGTCCCTTCGACTATCCGACGCAGGGGCTGCTCTACGTGCCGCGCAATTTGCCGCAGCCATCTTCGCCGATGTTCACCGACGCCGTATTCGACGCCGCGTTGCCTGCGATCGAAGCATCGGGTGGCGGCGTCTTCATGTTGTGCACGACGCTGCGCGCGGTGGACCGCATCTCGGCCAAGCTGCGCGACACGATCGAAGCGCGCGGCTGGGACTATCCGCTGCTCGTGCAGGGCGATGCGAGCCGCACCGAATTGCTGGATCGCTTCCGCTCATACGGCAACGCGATCCTGGTGGGCAGCCAGAGCTTCTGGGAAGGCGTGGACGTGCGTGGCGACGCTTTGTCGCTGGTGGTGATCGACAAGCTGCCGTTCGCGCCGCCCGACGATCCGGTGTTGTCCGCTCGACTCGAAGCGCTCACCAAGAAAGGCTTGAGCCCGTTCGCCGTGCATCAGTTGCCGCAGGCCGTCATCACCCTGAAGCAGGGCGCAGGCCGTCTGATTCGCGCTGAGACCGATCGTGGCGTGCTGATGATTTGCGACACACGACTCGTCGACAAACCGTATGGGCGCCGTATATGGCAGAGCTTGCCGCCATTCAAACGCACGCGTGAGATCGAGGTAGTGCGCGAGTTTTTTGAAGAGAGCGCCACGCCGGCGCAGCGGGCTGATCAGGCTGATTAGAATTAGTCAGTGCCGCTTTAAAAAGCAGCGCTTAAATGACAAAACGCCACGGATTTGAATCCGTGGCGTTTTGCTTTACTGCCCGGGAAACCGCGATGATTTCCCGATGCAGTTTTCGCCCAGAGGCGAACCCTATGCGACAGCTTACTGGCTTGCGCCCGAAGCCGGAGCAGCAGCCGAAGCAGCAGCGTCCGAAGCAGCAGCGCTTGCGTCCGAAGCAGCGGTCGTAGCCGAAGCAGCAGCGTCGCTCGCAGCAGCAGCAGCACCCGAAGCAGCAGCAGCCGAATCCGAAGCAGCAGCAGCCGGTGCCGAAGCAGCAGCTGCGTCGCTAGCCGGGGCAGCGGCTTGGTCGTTGCTCTTGTTGCATGCAGCCAGTGCCACAGCTGCCAACAGGGATGCTACGAGGAGGGATTTCTTCATGATCACGTCCTTTTATGGTTTAAAGGTAAGCAACAGCGCAAAATAAAACCGGTAATGTGCTCCAACACCGACCTGGGCCGCTGGTGGAGAAGCTCTTTTGACGAGCTCGAATCTTCCCTACGGCTTGGGCGGAAATTATATGCACTTTCGTACTGACAATCCATAAATCCGGGGTCAATACGTTGTCTTTCTCATACAAAATTTCACTGTACGGTATAGCAGGCAGGCAGAGTTACGCAAGCTCGCCCACTTGTATCCAGCCCGCACAATACCACTCGTGTAGCCGTGCTGTCACCGACGAATCGTGTGAGAGTGTTACAAAGCGTTTCGCACTCATGCAGCGGTGGTTTGCGAGGTCAAACAACCATTTTTTTGCGCCGTCGAATGACGTTTCCTCTCCATTTACGAAGAAAAAACGGCGGTTGTACAACAAATTAGTCTTGCGGTCCAGCCGAATACCTGACTTCGAAGCCTGACTGATGAAACGGGCTTCATTAAGCGGCCTTTGCGGCGGATCAAAGACAACACTCGGCTTAGGTTCGCTGAGATATGTGCCAAGGAACGACGCAATATCCTGCTCATTCCATTTGATGCGAGCAAGGATTGCGCCAACCCTTTCGACCAACGCCGCCGGCAGCTCGGCCGGGCACTCCACGGCAGGTTGCTGCGGATCGCGATAAAGCGCGCCCGGCCGATCCGCCGCGTCGCCGCGCTCGGCCAGATGGTAGAGGAACTGGCCGGTCAGTTCGCTCGCCGAAGGGGCGCGAAAACCGATCGAACAGGTCATGCACTCGCCTTCGGCGATGCCGTCGTGCGCGATGTGCGGCGGCAGGTAAAGCATGTCGCCCGGTTCGAGCAGCCACTCCTCTTCGGGCTGGAAATTCTGTAAAACTTTCAAAGGCAAGCCGGGTTGCAGTGTCAGATCTTTCTGCGCGCTAATGCGCCAACGGCGCTTGCCTTTTACTTGCAAAAGAAACACATCGTAGGAATCGAAGTGCGGACCGACACCGCCGCCGTCGCTTGCGTAGGAAATCATCAGGTCGTCGAGACGCGCGTCCGGCACGAAGCGGAAACGGTCCAGCAGGGCGCGTGCGCGATCGTCGTGGAGATCGACCCCTTGCACGAGCAGCGTCCATGCGCGCTGTTTAACCGAAGGCAGTTCGTCAGGCGCGAACGGCCCGTGTTCGAGCTGCCATTTATTGCGGAAATGCGTGATCAGGCGCGCTTCGACTTCGTCCTGATCGGCCAGCTCGAAAAACTCGTCGCGTGAGAGCGGCGCCTCGACGTTCGGAATGGCCTGGCGAATCAGCAGCGGCTTTTTTTGCCAGTAGCGGCGCATGAATTGCGACGGCGTCAGATTGCCGAGCAGCGATGTGGGCGTGTCTGGCGAAGGCGGGAGAACCGGAACAGCCGGCTTTGAAGCCGGCGACGAATTCCGTGCCGAAGCTGCGTCGGCCGCGTGGTCAGTGGGCCGCTTGGGCATCGTATAATGTGAGTTGTATTCTGGAGAATCGAATGAAAATCGCAAAGAACACCGTCGTGTCGGTCGCTTACAAGCTGTCGGATGCGCAGGGCAATCTGATTGAAGAAAGCGACGAGCCGATGGTCTATCTGCACGGCGGCTATGATGGCACGTTCCCCAAGATCGAGGAAGAGCTCGACGGCCATGAGGCCGGTTTCGAGACCCAGATCCAGCTCGAGCCGCAAGACGCGTTCGGTGAGTACGACCCTGATCTCGTGAAGATCGAGCCGCGCAATCGCTTCCCGGAACCGCTCGAAGTCGGCATGCAATTCGAAGGCACGCCGGAAGAAGGCGACGAGGATCTCGACTCGCTGGTCTACGTGGTGACCGACGTCGCCGAAGACAAAGTCGTGCTCGACGGCAACCATCCGCTTGCCGGCATGGCGCTGCGTTTCGCGCTGACGGTGAAAGACGTGCGTCCGGCTACCGAAGACGAAATCCAGCACGAACACGCGCATGGTGCCGACGGCCTCGAAGTCCTCGACGAAGACGAGGACGACGAAGAAGAAGGCAAGTCAGGGCCCACGCTGCACTGAGCTTGCAGGCATGCCGGGCACGCTTGAAGAAGCGCCCGGCATGCGCGGTTGAGTGGCCGAGGCGGGCGGCGTCGACGTGGCCGGCCCGTAACCACCGCCACCCTGATCCGCCGGTATGCGCGGTTGCTGATCCAGTTGCGACTCTCCGGGCGTCTGCAACAGTGGCGGCAATTCCGACGCGGGTCCGAGCGCCGGTACAGCCGGCATCGAAGCAGCCGGTTCATCGCGCGGCAGCACGGGTTGCGCGGTGGGCATCGGCATTTGCTTCGGCACATCGCGCACACTCACGCGGAACGGCGGTTTCCTGCCGAGATCCGCATCCACCTGAATCCACTGATTGAGACGATCATGCGGCGCGAGCGCGACACGCGTGAGATTCGTCACCAGCATTCCTTTGTCATTGCGTAGCGGCTGATCGATCACGAAGCCGGCGCTTGCACGCTCGTCGTCGCAATGAATCACGAGCACTGGTCCACGGAAAATCTGCGCGAGCTTCACGAGGCTGCGTTTGAATTCCAGAAAGCCGTCGCGGCGTGTGTTGCGCGCAAAGCGCAACCACGCGAAACGGTCGGGCCGTTCGTAACGCTCCGGGTCCGGATCGCCTTGGATGAACACGACGATCGCACGCGCGTCGCGGCGTTTCGCATATTCGCCGGCATGTTCCAGCCAGAATGCATTGGCGATCACGCGGTCTTCGAATTCTCCGTTGCGTCCGCCCGCGGTCAGATAGTGATTGTTCGGACTCGGCGCATTCAGGCCGACGAACACCGTATCGCCCACTTGCCAGCGCACGTTCTCGCGATATGGGCGAAAGCGCGAGACTTCGCTTTCACGCGTCAATGCGATCGGGTTCTGGCCCATCGAGGTGGCGTCGGCAAAAAGCGTTTGGCGCAACTGGTCGAGCCGTTCGGTCGGATCGAAGCCGCCGGCTTCGGCCGTGCCGCAATCGGCCCAGTCGTGCTGGCCCGGAATGAAGAAGAGGGCGGGCCGCGAGGTTTCGAGCAGCGCGTGGCGGCGCTCATAAAGCGCGTCGCGGCAAGCCTCTTTCGCGCCCTTGAGATTGCCGTCGTACACGATAAAGGACATGTCGCGCTCGCGGCTGATCGCTTCGATCAACCGCTGAGTGGGCGCTTCGTCGGCGACGCTCTGCATCGTGTTGGCGATGACCGCGAAGGTGTAGCGCGAGCTGTCCGCGTACGCCGCCGGCGCGAAACCTGACAACCCCGCGAACAGTCCGGCGAGCGGCACACCGCCGCCCGAGAGTGTCAGGGCGAGGGTCAGCGCCGCGCGGAGTTTGCGCGGACGCTGCGGGGGCTTCTGTGAGTCAATGATCCGCATCCGGCGCGGCGGCCAGTTCGTGCAATTCGTACAGCAGATCGAGTGCTTCGCGCGGCCGCAGATCGTTCGGATCGATGCCGCGCAGACGCTCGACGAGCGCCTGCATGGCGGGCGGCACCGCAGGCTCTCCTTTCGCATCGCGTTCGTCGTCCGCGTCTTCGAGCAGCATCGGCATCGGTGTTGCGAACAGATCGAGTTGCGGCGCGGGTTGCGCGGCCGACTGCTGTTCCAGATGCGCAAGATGCTTGCGCGCCGCGCGAATCACCGCGTTCGGCACGCCGGCGAGTTGCGCGACCTGCAGGCCGTAGCTCTGATTCGCCGGACCTTCGCTGACCGCGTGCAGGAACACGATGCCGTGCCCATGCTCGACCGCCGACAAATGCACGTTGGCCGCCTGCGGAAATTCCGCCGGCAACTGCGTCAACTCGAAGTAGTGCGTGGCAAATAGCGTATGGCAACCGTTGTGCGCGAGCAGATGCCGTGCAATGGCCCACGCCAGCGCGAGCCCGTCGAACGTGGAGGTGCCGCGGCCGATCTCGTCCATCAGCACGAGACTTTGCGGCGTGGCGTCGTTCAGGATCGCGGCGGCTTCAGTCATCTCGACCATGAAAGTCGAGCGGCCGCCGGCAAGATCGTCCGCTGCGCCGATGCGCGTGAAGATGCGGTCGATCGGCCCGAAGGCGGCGCGCCGCGCGGGCACATAGCTGCCCACATAAGCGAGCAGCGCGATCAGCGCGGTCTGGCGCATGAAGGTCGATTTACCGCCCATGTTCGGGCCGGTGATCAGCAGCAGTTTGCGCTCGGGCGTGAGCGAGCAGTCGTTGGCGATGAACTGCTCGACCTGCGCCTCGACAACCGGATGCCGCCCCTGTTCGATTTCAATGCCGGCGTTTGCCGAGAAGGTCGGCGCGACCCAATCGAGCGCGCGGGCGCGCTCGCCGAAGGCCGCCAGCAGATCGAGTTCGGCGAGCGCCGAGGCGACCCGCTGACAATCCGGGATGAAGGGCAGCAGCGCCTGCAGCAGCGCGTCGTAGAGCGAGCGTTCGCGGGCGAGGGCGCGTTCCTGCGCGGACAGGGCTTTGTCCTCGAACGTTTTCAGTTCCGGCGTGATGTAGCGTTCGGCATTTTTCAGCGTCTGGCGGCGGCGATAGTCGTCGGGCACCTTGTCGGTCTGGCCGCGCGTGACTTCGATATAAAAGCCGTGGACCTTGTTGTATTCGACGCGCAGATTGCCGATGCCCGTGCGTGCGCGCTCGCGTGTCTCGAGGTCGATCAGGAACTGCCCGCAGTTCTCCGAAATATCGCGCAGTTCGTCCAGTTCCGCATCGTAGCCGCGCGCGATCACGCCGCCGTCGCGCACCATGGCCGACGGTTCCTGCGCAACCGCGCGCTTGAGCAGTTCGACGCAGGCTTGCGGCGGTTCAAGGGAGGCGTCGATGCGGGCCAGCGAATCCGCATTCGGCGCAACGGCTGCGAGTTGCATGCGCAACTCGGGCAACGCAATGAAGGTATCGCGCAGGCTCGACAGATCGCGAGGCCGCGCGGACAGCAGCGCGAGACGCCCGGTGATGCGCTCGATGTCCGAGATCTGCCGCAACGCGCCGCGCAATGAATCGACGCTCGCGCCCGGCGGCGCGTCGAGCAAGGCGCCGATTGCCTGCTGACGTGCCTGCGCCACCGCCGATTCGCGCGGCGGATGATGCAGCCAGTGACGCAGCAGCCGGCTGCCCATGGTCGTGCAGCAGGTGTCGAGCAGCGAACACAGCGTGGGCGATTCAGTACCGCGCAGCGTTTCCGTGAGTTCGAGGTTGCGGCGCGTCGCGGGGTCGAGGCCGATATATTCGGACTCGTATTCGACCTTCAGACTGCGCACGTGACGCAACTGCTGACCTTGCGTGGCCGCGGCATACAGCAGCAGCGCGCCGGCCGCGCCGCATGCGCAGGTCAGCGAATGCGCGCCGAAGCCGTCGAGGCCCGCCACTTCCAGCTGATCGCACAAGCGTTGCGTGCCCGAGGCGACGTCGAAGTGCCAGACCGGCACGCGGGTGAGGGCGCCCGCATTGACCGGCGGCGTCCAGCTCGCCGAGTCGCTGGGCGTGTCGGCCACCAGAATTTCCGCGGGACGAATGCGCTCGAGCGCAGCCGCCACCTGGTCGGGCGCGACCTCCGCGAGGCGCAACGCTCCGCTCGCCAGATTCAGCCATGCAAGGCCGACGCTGGTCGCAACGCCGCGCCGGTTATGCGCGACGCACATGGCCAGCAGATAGACATCGCTCTTGTCGGACAGGAGCGCTGCGTCCGTGAGCGTGCCCGGCGTGACCACGCGCACCACCTTGCGCTCGACCGGGCCCTTCGACGTAGCCGGGTCGCCGATCTGCTCGCAGATCGCGACGGATTCGCCGAGCTTCACGAGCTTGGCGAGATACTGTTCGACCGCGTGATGCGGCACGCCGGCCATCTTGATCGGATTGCCCGCCGACGCGCCACGCTGCGTGAGTGTCAGATCGAGCAGACGTGCGGCTTTTTCCGCGTCTTCGAAAAAGAGTTCGTAGAAGTCGCCCATCCGGTAGAACACCAGCGTGCCCGGATGATCCGCTTTGATGCGCAGATACTGCTGCATCATTGGCGTGTGCTGTGCGACGTCGTTGGCCGCTGCGGTTTGAATGCCCATCCTCGATATCTTCTTGCGTAAGCTGTTCAGGGCGTGAGTTTAACCTGCCCGCGCGGCGAGCGGACCCTGGCCGGATGGCCAATCCGCATTGCAGCGCATTGCAGCCCTACGCCGCGGCGAGCAGCCGACGCGAGCCGCGCCGTGCCCGCTTCACCGGCATGAAGGCGTCATTCTTCCACCATGGCCCGCATATCCACCGTGCGTTCATTCACCGCGCTACGCCGCTTCGCAAGCCACATCATGAAGGTGATGAACGTGCCGAATACTACGATGATCCACTGCGCCGGCATCTTCGCCGTAAGCAGCAGCGCGTAGACGCCGAGCATCAGCAGCACGGCGAGGTTCTGGTTGAAATTCTGCACCGCGATCGAATGCCCCGCGGACAGCAGCGTCGCGCCGCGATGCTGAAGAATCGCGTTCATCGGCACGATGAAAAAGCCCGACAGCGCGCCGAGCAGAATCATCAGCGGATAGGCGAGCAGAATGTAAAACGGCAGCACGTATGTGCCGATGCGAACGCCTGCGCCCGGCGGGAACAGATCCTTGTTATAGAAGGCCATGGCGATCGCCACCGCGCCGGTCAGAATGCCGACCGGCAACACGCGCAGCGATTTGCGCAACGGAATCAGCGCGGCTGCCGCCGCTGCGCCGACCGCGATGCCGAGACCCGTGACGCCTTGCATGACCGCTGCCTTCGAGAGCGACAGCCCGAGATTCACGTTGGCCCATTTGAGCACCAGCAATTGCAGCGTGACCGCGCCGCCCCACATCAGGGTCGTCACCCACAGCGCGATCTGCGCGAGTTTGTCGGCCCACAGCACGTTGAAGCAATGATAGAAATCGCCGACCAGTTTCTTCGGTTCGCTCAGGCGATTTTGATAACGCGCGCCCGTGTCGGGAATGAAGATGTTGATCGCGGCGGCGATCGCATAGGTCACCATCGTCGCGAACATGGCGAGATCGGCGGAGGAGCGGATCAGCGGCAGATGCGCGTGCGCGACGAATTTGTCGGCGAAGGTGCTGATCAACGCGCCGCCCACCATCGTGCCGACGATGGTCGACAGCACGGTGGCCGATTCGAGCCACGCATTGGCCTTGACGAGTTTTTCCGCAGGCAGCAGTTCAGTGAGAATGCCGTATTTGGCCGGCGAATACGCAGCCGCGCCGAAGCCGACCACGCCGTAGGCAATCATCGGATGAACGCCCGCGATCATCATCAGGCAGCCGCTCGCCTTCAACGCGTTCGAGATGAACATGACATGCCGCTTTTGCATCGAGTCGGCAAAAGCGCCGACGAACGGCGCGAGCAGCACGTACGAAACGGTGAAGAAAATCTGCAGGAGCGGCGTGACCCAGGCGGCCGAGCGGATCACGGAAAGCAGTGCGATGGCCGCGATCAACAGTGCATTGTCCGCCAGCGACGAAACAAACTGCGCCGCGATGATTGTGTAGAAGCCTTTTTTCATGAAGCGGATTGAAAGCTGCGCGAGAAGTCAGGCGCAAAGCAGGGCGCAGCGAGAAACGCGCGAAACGCAGCCGGCAATGACGTGCGCCGGCGCGGCATCCCGCTTTGTAGCACGAACGCCCGCTGCATGCAGGCGCGCCAACGAAAAAGCGGCCGAAGCCGCTTTTCATGTTCCGCTTGCCGGCGCCGCCCTCGTGGGGCTTATGCCGCTTGCTGACGCGTGCGGCTGAAGCGCGACAGGATCGGGATCATCTGCGCGTAGACCTTCGCGTTGCCCGCGACGATTTCGCCGACGTGCAGGAAATCCGAATCGCCCGTGTAGTTGCCGACCAGGCCGCCGGCTTCCGTGATCAGCAGGCTGCCCGCGGCGACGTCCCACGCATTCAGGCCTTGCTCGAAGAAGCCGTCCATGCGGCCGGCGGCAACGTTCGCCAGATCGAGCGCGGCGGCGCCCGGACGGCGCAGGCCGGCGCATGCTTCGGTCATTTCAGCGAACTGGCGGCCGTACGCTTCGAGGCCGTCCTTTTCGCGGAACGGGAAGCCAGTGCCGATCAGGCCGTCGGCCAGACGGTCGCGCTTGGCCACGCGGATGCGGCGATCATTGAGGAACGCGCCACGGCCACGCGAGGCGGTGAACAGGTCGTTGCGGGTCGGATCGTAGACCACGGCCTGCGTCACGATGCCCTTGTGAGCGAGCGCGATCGAGATGCAATAGTACGGAAAACCGTGAATGAAATTGGTGGTGCCGTCGAGCGGATCGATGATCCACTGGTATTCGGATTCGTTGTCCGACTTGCCGGATTCTTCGGCGAGGATGGCGTGATCGGGGTAGGCGGTCTTGAGCGTGTCGATGATCGCCGCTTCAGACGCTTTGTCGACCTCCGTGACGAAATCGTTGTGCTGTTTCTTGCTGACCTGCACCAGATCGAGATCGAGTGAAGCGCGGGTGATGATCTGTGAAGCGCGGCGTGCGGCTTTCACAGCGATATTGAGCATGGGATGCATGAGACTGGATCCTTGTGCCGGGGCAGCACGGCTGCTGGCCGGTAAATGAGCGCTAACCTGCGCTAATTGGGCGCCCTCTAAGAGGCGCGGAAACAGCACGGAACGCTCGCCCGGTACAACCGGTGCGCATTCCGCCGACGGAGACGAATTGGATAAGAACGAGGCGTTTATGCGGTGCCGAACGGCAAAGCAGGACGCGAATTTCGGTATTTTACCTGAGTCCGGACGCCGCGGCAGCGTTTGCGGGGGCCGGCGGCCAACCTGCCGAAGTTTTACGCGGCTCGGCCCGGCATTCGCAAGCACATTGCCGTACGCATCTGCATGCGCATCTGCCTCCATTTCGGACCGCCTGCGGCGTTGGCGCTACCATACGCGTCTTTAGCTTGCAGAATTCCATCGTGGACCACACCCACCATTCCTCCGATCCTGCCGTAGCCGAACTGCGCGGCGGCTTCACCTCGACGCGCTTCGTGCTGGTCGAGCCGAGCCATCCGGGCAACGTCGGCGCCGCGGCGCGCGCACTGAAAACCATGGGTTTCTCGCGGCTCGTACTCGTGTCGCCGCGCGTGCCTCACGTGCAAAGCGATCCGGAAGCCATCGCCATGGCAAGCGGTGCCGACGACGTGCTGGCGTCCGCGCACGTCGTGCCGACCCTCGCCGATGCGCTGAGCGGCGTGCACTGGTCGATCGCGCTGACCGCGCGGCTGCGCGAATACGGGCCGCCGCAATGGACGCCGCGCGCCGCGGCCGGCATTGCGCGTGAACAGGCGGTGCATGGCGAGATCGCGCTGGTGTTCGGCAACGAGCGCACGGGTCTGTCGAACGAGGACGTCGAGCGATGCAGCGCGCTCGCGCATATTCCCGCCAATCCGGCCTATAGCTCGCTCAATCTCGCGCAGGCCGTGCAAGTGTTGGCGTATGAACTGCGCACGATGTATCTGTCGAGCGACAGCGCAACAGGCGGGGCGCAAGCCGCGCCTCAGGCGGCAGCGGAGGAGGGCGAGCCCGTCGGTGCGCGCGCCGCGAGCGACGAAATCGAAAGCATGTTCACGCATCTGGAAAGCGCGCTCGTCGCGCTCGAATTTCTCGATCCGGCCAATCCGAAGAAGCTGATGTCGCGTCTGCGGCGTCTCTTTGCGCGCTCGGGTCTCGAGCGCGAGGAAGTGAATATCGTGCGCGGCATCGCCAAACACATTCTGTTGAAACGCAAGTCCAGGGACGACGCGTCCTGAAGGCTGCGTGTGGTACCCGGACTGAATGCTTCCCCGCTGGCCGGCGACGACCCCGCCGGCAGCGTGGACTTCCGGCAGGTTTTCCGCAATCCACCTACAATCCCCAAGACGTTCTAAGCAAAGCTGCCGCCGTGCTATGCGGCGAGCCACGCCGTCGTGCGCGCAAGGTTGCGCGTGCGGCTCTTTCTCCCACCACACAGTTGCTGCCATGTTCACGAGACTTCGCGAAGACATCGCCACGATCCGCGAGCGCGACCCCGCCGCCCGCAGCGCCTGGGAGGTCCTCACGTGTTATCCGGGTCTGCACGCGCTCGTGCTGCACCGGCTCGCGCACGCGTGCTGGCGAGCCAAACGCCGCTGGTTCGCGCGTTTCGTCTCGCAGATGGCGCGCTTCATGACCGGCATCGAAATCCATCCGGGCGCGACGCTCGGGCGGCGCGTGTTCATCGATCACGGCATGGGCGTGGTGATCGGCGAGACCGCGCAGATCGGCGACGACTGCACGATCTATCAGGGCGTCACGCTCGGCGGCACGTCGCTCACGCGCGGCGCGAAGCGGCATCCGACGCTCGAGCGCGGCGTGATCGTCGGCGCGGGCGCGAAGGTGCTCGGCGGTTTCACGATCGGCGCGGACGCGAAGATCGGCTCGAACGCGGTGGTGACCAAGCCCGTGCCGGCGCGTGGCACCGCGGTGGGTAACCCGGCGCGGATCATCGTGCCGGCGGCGGCTGCGGTGGCTCCGGAAGCGGCGGCCAACGCCGGTTCCAATGGCGCCGCGCGCGACGGGAAACGCTCCGCCACGAGCGGCGGCTTCTGCGCATACGGCATCACGCCGAACGCGGACGATCCGGTGTCGCTGGCGATTCATGGGCTGATCGATCACGCCGCCACGCAAGCTAAACGCATCGACGAAATCGTCGATGCGCTGGAGCGACTGGGTACGAGTCTCGAAGGACTGCAAGGGGCGGATGCGGCGTTGCTTGATCTGCGACGGTTGTCGGCTGCGATTGCAGGGAAAGTGGAAGCGGTGGCGGCGGAGCGGTGAAGTTATTCGTGCGCGCCGCCGAGGCCGGTGCTAAAGGCCGACGCTAACAGTAACGCTAAACGTGGCGTAGAGCGAGAGCAGCCACAACGCTGGCACGCGTGGCCTGGAAGAGTGCCGAACGACCGGGGTACATGACCCGTCGGCACCGGTGCAATCAACGGCCGCCACCTTCAACCCAACGGCAACGCCCGAATCCCTTCAGCGTCGATACGCAAATATCCACCACGGCGCTCGCCGTGGTCGAGATCCCAGTCCGGCAGAACCCAGCGCGTGCCGCCCGGCTCGCGATGCCGCGCCGGCCGGTGCGTGTGCCCATGAATGAGAGTCGCCGTTTTCGACGATTTGAATAACGCAGCCACGGCTGCCGCCGTCACGTCGTACTTCGGCGAAACGGGCCGCGCGCGGCCTTGCTCGCTTTTCGAGCGCATGTTCTCGGCGAGCTTCTGACGCCAGCGCAACGGCCACGCGAGAAACAGCATCTGCGCGAAACGGTTGCGCGCAAAACGCCGGAACATTTGATAGCCACGATCCGCGGTACACAAGGCGTCGCCGTGCGCGAGCACGAGACGCGTGCCGAATGCGGTGATCACGAACGGATCGGGCAGCCAGATCGCGCCGGCTGCTTTCATGAAGCGCTTGCCCAGCAGAAAATCGCGGTTACCGTGCATGATGTAGAGCGCGATGCCGCGCTCCGACAACGTATGCAGCAGCGCCGCCATGCGCGCGACGAACGGCTCGACGAGCATATCGTCGCCGATCCAGTACTCGAACAGATCGCCGAGTATGAACACCGAATCGGCCTGCTCGGCCGTGAAGCGGATGAAATGCTCGAACGCGGCGACCGTGTGCGGGATCGCCTCGCTCAGATGAATATCGGAGAGGAAAAAAAACGGGCGTGCGGCGTGCGGGCGTTTGCCCTCGCCAGGCACGCCCGCGGCGACGCTTCGCAGCGGCGTTTCTTGCAGCATTGAAGGTGCCTGATATCAGTTCGAACGAATCGATGCTCGCTACGACACTTAGTCGACGATCACAGCCTTTTCGATCACCACGTCGTCCGCCGGCACGTCCTGATGGAAGCCCTTCGAACCCGTCTTGACCTTCTTGATCTTCTCGACGATGTCGAGGCCTTCGACCACCTTGCCGAACACGGCGTAACCCCAGCCTTGCGGCGTCGGCGACGAGTGGTTCAGGAAGTCGTTGTCGTTCACGTTGATGAAGAATTGCGCCGTGGCCGAGTGCGGGTCGTTCGTGCGCGCCATGGCGACCGAGCCGTTGACGTTCTTCAGACCGTTGTTCGCTTCGTTGGTGATCGGCTCGCCCGTCGGCTTCTGTTTCATGCCGGGTTCGAAGCCGCCGCCCTGGATCATGAAGCCGTCGATCACGCGGTGGAACACCGTGTTGTCGTAGTGGCCGGCCTTCACGTAGTTGAGGAAGTTCTCAACCGACTTCGGCGCCTTTTCAGCGTCCAGTTCGAGTTTGATGACGCCGTGGTTCGTATGCAGTTCAACCATGATGGAATCCTTTGATGAACAGGGTGGGTAAAAGGCGCGGCAAGTCGTCACGATTTGTCATGATTTGACTTTCAGCCGCGCCGGGGCGTGGATTGAGCGCTGACGCTTTTCTCGTGCGCGCCTGACTACGGCGCGCGTCCTGGTCCTGCAATTACTTGCCGACCACCGTAGCCGACTCGATCACGACCGGCTTTTGCGGCACGTCGCCCATCGGGCCGCGCGAGGTGGTGGGCGTGCCTTCGATCTTCTTCACGACGTCCATGCCGCTCGTGACCTTGCCGAACACCGCATAGCCGTTGCCGTCCGGATTCGGATAGTCGAGGCCGGCATTGTCCACCGTATTGATGAAGAATTGCGCGGTGGCCGAATTCGGGTCGCTGGTGCGCGCCATGGCGAGCGTGCCCGTCATGTTCTTCAGACCGTTACGGCTTTCGAGCGGAATCGGCGCGCGCGTCGGCTTCTCCGCGAAGCTTTGCGTGTAGCCGCCGCCCTGAATCATGAAGCCACGAATCACGCGATGGAAAATCGTGCCGCTGTACTGGCCGGACTTCACATAGTCGAGGAAGTTGGCGACCGTCTTGGGCGCCTTCTCAGGATACAACTCGACGCGGATGTCGCCTTCCGATGTCTTGAAGAGGACGGACGGATGCGCGGCTTGCGAACCGGACTGGGCAAATGCGGGAGCGTTTGCGATCAGGGCGGCGCTGCCGAGCGCCAACATCAACCATTTCATGAAGATCCTCAGGGTTGGAAAAAACGTATTGCGCGAAACGTAATGGCTTTACTTCGACGGCGCCATGTAGGGCGGCATGGCCAGCGAGCCATTCGCGCCGCCGTACTGGAAGCTCGGCGTTTGCGTCATGTTCGAGGTGGCGCGGGCGGTGTAGTCGTCTTCCGTGCTGGCGGCCTGTTTCGCCTGGGCCGCGGTCCTGACCGGCGAGATGACTTTCTGAATGTCCGCGAGACGCTGCGTGGTGGTGGGGCTCACCTTGCCGAGGCTCTGCGCGTGGCGATAGGCCTCGTTGGCCATGCGCAGATACAGGTCGCCGAGATTCTCGTATGCGAGACCGTAGCCCGGGTTGACCTTGGTCGCCGTTTCGAGCGCGGCGCGCGCTTCGGCATATTGACCATGCTTCGCGTAAAGCGCGGCGAGGTTGTTATAGGGCTCGGGCAACTCGGGGTACGTCTGCGTGAGTTCGGTGAACGCGGCGATGGCTTCGTCGTCGCGATTCAGGTGGGCGAGCACCGTGCCGCGCTTGAATTTGGCTTGCGCGTCGCGCGGATTCGAGGCGATGCGCGCGTCGAGCTGGGTCAGCGAAGCCGCCCAGTTTTTCTGTGCGATCGACGCGTCGATTTCAGGCGTGTTGTCGCGCACGGCGGGGCCCTGCGGCAGCGTGGCGGTTTTCTGCGCAAAGGCGGCCGCAGCCGGCACGGCCGCTAGGGCGAGCGCCACGGTGACGCGCAAGGAGAGGGCTCGCGTGGCGCTACCGAAGGCCGTCGCGGCGAGGGTCGCAGCGCTGCGCGCGCGGCCGCTTGAAGGTTTCATAGGCTCAGGTCTGGATGTTATACTCCGACCCATTCTAACAAAAGGTCTGCGCGTTCCGTCGAACCGCAAACTGTCTTTTCGCCACTCGTGGTCGTCTCCGCCTTGATCGCAGCCTGACCGCCGCACCAGGTGCACCGGTTTTGCTGTATGCGACACGCCCGCCGTCCGGTTCCTGACTGGCGGGGCGCGCCGCGCATGAAACACATTGCGGATTTCTTTCGGCCCACGCACCGTTCTCTATGGAATCACTGCGCATCTACAACACGCTCGCGCGTGACAAGCAAACTTTCGTGCCGCTGCAAGAAGGCGTCGTGCGGATGTACGTCTGCGGGATGACCGTGTACGACTATTGTCACGTCGGTCATGCGCGGGTGATGGTCGTGTTCGACATCGTGCAGCGCTGGTTGCGCACGCTCGGCTACGACGTGACCTACGTGCGCAATATCACGGATATCGATGACAAGATCATCCGGCGCGCAGTGGAGAACGGCGAGACCATCAAGGCGCTGACCGATCGCTTCATCAACGCATTGCACGAAGACGCGGACGCACTCGGCATCCAGCGGCCCGACCTCGAACCGCGCGCCACGGATTTCATTCCGCATATGCTCGGCATGATCGAGCAGCTCGAAGCGAACGGCTACGCGTATCAGGCGAGCGACGGCGACGTGAACTATGCGGTGCGCAAGTTCGCGAACTACGGCAAGCTGTCGGGCAAGTCGCTCGAAGATCTGCGCGCGGGCGAACGCGTCGCGGCGAACGACGCGAAGCAGGATCCGCTCGACTTCGTGTTGTGGAAACAGGCCAAGCCGGAAGAGCCGGCGGATACAGGCTGGGATTCGAAGTATGGGCGCGGCCGTCCCGGCTGGCATATCGAATGCTCGGCAATGGGCTGTACATTGCTTGGCGAACATTTCGACATTCACGGCGGCGGCCAGGACCTGCAGTTTCCGCACCATGAAAACGAAATAGCGCAAAGTGAAGCTGCTACCGGTCAAACCTTCGTCAATTTCTGGATGCACAACGGCTACGTACAGATCGACAATGAGAAGATGTCGAAGTCGTTGAACAACTTCTTTACGATCCGCGAAGTATTGGCGCAGTACGATGCCGAGGTCGTGCGTTTCTTTATCGCACGCGCGCATTACCGCTCGCCGTTGAACTATAGCGACGTGCATATCGACGACGCCCGCAACGCTCTCGCGCGTTTGTACACCGCGCTGAAAGACGTCACGCCGGACGCCGCCGAACTCGACTGGAACGAAGCGCATGCGCAGCGTTTCCAGGCAGCAATGAACGACGACTTCAACACGCCGGTTGCAGTGTCGGTGTTGTTCGAGTTGGCAACAGAAGTGAATCGCACGCGCGACCCCGCGCTGGCCCGTCAATTGCGCTCGTTGGGCGCAGTGATCGGACTGCTCGGCCGCGATCCGCGTGCATACCTGCAGCAGGCAGCGGGGGCTGCAGCTGAGGGCGCGCTCGAGCCCGCCGCGATCGAAGCGAAGATCGCGGCGCGCGTAGCCGCCAAGCAGGCGAAGGACTATGCGGCAGCAGACCGGATCCGAGCCGAATTGCTCGAGGCCGGCGTTGCACTTGAAGACAAACCCGGCGGGTTGACCGAGTGGCGGCGCGTGTGAGCGCACCTCGACTTACCCTTTGATCGACTCGCCAGGCAGGAGGCAGGATGGCAACGGCCACGAAGACGCCGGCTAAACGAGCCGCGTCTCAAACAAACGCGGCAGCCGCGGCAAAGTCGACACGCACGTCGGCTCGCACGGGCAGCGGCGTGGTAAGGAAAGCATCGGCGAAAGTCGCCGGGGTGGCGGCCAAGACCGCAGCGGGCGCAGCGAAAAAGACCACCGTGCAGCGCGCGCTCAACGGCGCGTCGGCGCATGCGCCTGTCGCGAAGCGCGCGAAGGCGCCGCGTGCGAAGAGCAATGGCGCGTTGCCGGCGGAACTGGCTGGCGACGTGCAGGAACTCGCCCGCGTCACCGTCGAGGGACACGAAGGCGAAGTCGTGCGCAAGACGCGCGCGTCGGCAACCGCGGGCGGCGAAGCGGCGAGCGCGAGCGAAGTCGCGGTGCCGGTGCAGATCGCTGGCCTCACGCCTGAAGTCACGCGTCCGGCCTATTGGGACAAGGCGTGTGCCGACCTCGTCAAGCGCGATCGCATTCTGAAGAAACTGATTCCGAAGTTCGGGCCGGTGCATCTGCTGAGTCGCGGCGATCCGTTCGTCACGCTCGCGCGGTCGGTGGTCGGGCAGCAGATTTCGGTCGCGTCCGCGCAAGCCGCCTGGGCGAAGGTCGAGGCCGCGTGTCCGAAGCTGGTGCCGCAGCAGTTCATCAAGCTTGGTCTCGAAAAGTTGACTACGTGCGGACTGTCCAAGCGCAAAGCCGAATACGTGCTCGATCTCGCACAGCATTTCGTTTCGGGCGCGCTGCACGTCGGTAAATGGACGTCGATGGAAGACGAGGCGGTGATCGCCGAACTCACGCAGATTCGCGGCATCGGCCGCTGGACGGCGGAGATGTTCCTGATCTTCAACCTGTCGCGCCCCGACGTCCTGCCGCTCGACGACCTGGGCCTGATTCGTGCGATCAGCGTCAACTACTTCAGTGGCGAACCGGTCACACGCAGCGAAGCGCGCGAAGTCGCCGCCAACTGGGAGCCGTGGCGCACCGTCGCCACCTGGTATATGTGGCGTAGTCTTGACCCGTTGCCGGTCGACTACTGAAAAAAAGAAACGGGACCATTTCAAAAGCTATCAATTGTTAAGGATTGATAGTTGCGAGATGGTTTTGACATCGGCGCGCGCGGTTAGAATACGCGCTGCCGGTAAGTCCAAGGATTACAAACAATGAAGACCACGTTTCTGGATTTCGAACAGCCGATCGCTGAACTCGAAGCGAAGATCGAAGAATTGCGCTTCGTGCAGGACGATTCGGCCGTCGATATTTCGGAAGAGATCGAGCGGCTGTCCAAGAAGAGTCAACAGCTCACCAAAGATCTGTACGCGAACCTCACGCCGTGGCAGGTCTCGCAAATTGCCCGTCATCCGCAACGCCCGTACACGTTCGACTACGTGAATGAGCTGTTCACCGATTTCCACGAGTTGCATGGCGACCGCCACTATGCGGACGACCTGTCGATCGTGGGTGGCCTCGCGCGTTTCAACGGCCAGGCGTGCATGGTGATCGGCCATCAGAAGGGCCGCGATACCAAGGAGCGCGCGCTGCGCAACTTCGGCATGCCGCGTCCGGAAGGCTATCGCAAGGCCGAGCGTCTGATGCGTCTCGCCGAAAAATTCGGCTTGCCGATTTTTACGTTCATCGACACGCCGGGCGCCTACCCGGGCATCGGCGCGGAAGAGCGCGGCCAGTCGGAAGCGATCGGCCGCAATCTGTACGTGATGGCTGAGCTGAAGACGCCGCTGATCGCGACGATCATCGGCGAGGGCGGTTCGGGCGGCGCGTTGGCCATTGCGGTCGGCGACAGCGTGCTGATGCTGCAATTCTCGACCTATTCGGTGATCTCGCCGGAAGGCTGCGCGTCGATTCTCTGGAAGAGCGCCGCGAAAGCGCCGGAGGCCGCGGAAGCGCTCGGTCTGACCGCGCATCGTCTGAAGGCACTCGGCCTGATCGACAAGATCGTCAACGAGCCGCTGGGCGGCGCGCATCGCGATCCGAAGGGCATGGCCGCCATGTTGCGCCGCGCGCTTGCCGATTCGCTGCGCCAGTTCCAGGGCATGAGCATCAACGACCTGCGTCAGCGCCGTTTCGAACGGCTGATGTCGTACGGCAAGTTCAAGGAAACGACGCCGGGTGCTTAAGCCCGCGCGCGTTCTCTTTCGTCCTTCAGCGCTCGACGCGCTAGCGACGTGACTTCCGCCGCCGAAACGCCAGCCGACCGCCTCGTACTCGAGGCGGTCGGCTTTTCTTTATCTGCGCTTCCCGCTAACGCGCGTATTGCGGTTGCCTTCAGTGGCGGCGTGGATTCGAGTGTGCTGCTCGATGCCGTAGTGCGTGTCGCGGGCGCGTCGCGCTGTATTGTGTTGCACGTGCATCACGGGCTGAGCGCTCACGCCGATGCGTGGCTCGCGCACTGCGAGGCGTTCGCGCGGGAGCGTGGCGTCGAGTTCGCGGCAGAGCGCGTCGAGCTGTCGCGTGACGCGGGCGTGAGCGTCGAAGCAGCCGCACGCGATGCGCGTTATCGCGCGCTGGACGAGATGTGCGCTTCGCGGGGTGTCGCCACGCTGTGGCTCGCGCAACATGCGGACGATCAGGCTGAGACTGTGTTGTTGCAATTGCTGCGCGGCGCCGGTCTCGCCGGACTGGCGGCGATGGCGCCGGAGTATTCGCCGCCGGGGGCGTCGGCAACACGCGTGCGGCCTTTGCTTCATCTGCTGCGCGCGCAGCTCGAACAATACGCTAGCGAGCGTGCGTTACGCTGGATCGACGATGAGTCGAACGCTGATACACGCTATGCTCGCAATGCATTGCGCCACGAAGTGACGCCGGCGCTGGCCGTCCACTTTCCAGGTTTTCGCGACGCGCTCGCGCGCACGGCGGCGCACGCGGCGTCGGCGCAGCGTTTGCTCGACGCGCTGGCGCGCCTCGATATGCAAGAAGCGTCACGCGACGAAGGACGCGCTCTGTCGCACGATGCATTGCTAGCATTCGACGACGACCGCGCGCTCAATCTTCTGCGTTACTGGATGCGTACGTTGGGCCTCGTCGCCGCATCGAGCGCGCGTCTCGGCGATGCGCTGCGTCAGTTGCGTGAGATTGGCGCGGCGGGCGAGGGTCATGGTCTGCGGATCGATCACGCAGGCCAGGCGTTGCGCAGCTATCGCGGCCTGGTCTATTGGGAAGCGGGAGACAGCAGCGAACCCGCCGATGAAACCGCGCTCGCCGCGCGCGCAGTCAGCGAACTCGCGTGGCAAGGCGAGTCGATCTGGCGTTTGCCGCAATGGCGCGGCACGTTCGTATTCGCCGAAGCAGGCGATGCGACTGATGACCTCGACACGATTCCTGCGCGCGTCCTGCGGCGCGCGATGTTGAGGGCGCGTTCGCGCAGCGGCGGCGAACGCATGCGCACGAGCGACGCGCCTCGCGCACCGAGCCGCACGTTGAAAAACCTGTTCCAGGAGCGCGGCATTCCCGCGTGGAAGCGCGACGTGCCGCTGCTTTACATAGGCGGCGATCTGCTGTTCGTGCCCGGGCTCGGGGTCAATCGCGCGGCGTTGCCGGAGCAGATCGACGAGGCCGAATCGCGTGTCAGGATCGTCTGGCGTGAGGATCTGCTGATCGCCTGACCGGCCGGTCGGACACCCCGGTTGTTCGTGCGGCGAATCCGGAAATAGGGCGCAAATCTCACACGAAACAGCTCTTTGCTGCGCGTAATCAGCGCATTCCAATGGCCTTTCTGGCTTGTCTTTTTGCGCCCGATCGGGTACGTTAACTTGTTTGCCCGACCCGATTTCGCCTTCGCTTTTGTTGAATTAGTCGGTTTTCGATCGTGATCCGTCGTTTCCGGTAAGCCATCAGCGATCATTCCCGGGCAAATCCGCGCGTGCTGCACGCGTGCTGCATTTACGCCGCCACACACTCTGCCGTCGTTCACAAGACGTTGCGCTTCTGTGCTTTTGTGCGGTCGTCTCCAGCGCGCCAGCGCGGTTTCTCCTCCAGTTCAGAACGACAATGGCACTCATCGTACACAAATACGGCGGCACCTCGATGGGCTCGGTCGAGCGCATCAAGAACGTCGCCAAGCGCGTCGCGAAATGGCACAAGGCTGGCCACAAGATGGTCGTCGTGCCGTCGGCGATGTCCGGCGAAACCAACCGCTTGCTCGGTCTCGCGAAAGAAATCACGGGTCAGCCGAGCCCGCGCGAACTCGACATGATCGCCGCCACGGGCGAGCAGGTCAGCTCGGGCCTGCTCGCCATCGCGCTGCAGGAAGCCGGCGTCGACGCGGTCAGCTACGCCGGCTGGCAAGTGCCGGTCAAAACGGACAGCGCGTTCACGAAAGCGCGCATCAGCGAAATCGACGGCGAACGCGTGCTGCGCGATCTCGACGCGGGCAAGGTGGTGGTGATCACCGGGTTCCAGGGCATTGATCCCGACGGCCACATCACCACGCTCGGCCGTGGCGGTTCGGATACGTCGGCGGTCGCGGTCGCGGCCGCGTTGAAAGCCGATGAGTGCCTGATTTACACGGACGTCGACGGGGTCTACACGACCGACCCGCGCGTGGTGGAAGAAGCGCGTCGGCTCGATCGCGTGACGTTCGAAGAAATGCTGGAAATGGCAAGCCTGGGTTCGAAGGTGCTGCAGATCCGCTCGGTGGAATTCGCCGGCAAATATCAGGTAAAGACACGCGTGTTGTCGAGCCTGACCGATCCGCTGATGCCGCTCGACGCTGAAATGAAGTCGGGCACCCTGATTACTTTTGAAGAAGACGAGACCATGGAAAAAGCAGTCATCTCGGGCATCGCGTTTCAGCGCGACGAAGCTCGTATCGCCGTGATGGGTGTGCCCGACAAGCCGGGCATCGCGTATCAGATTCTCGGCCCGGTGGCGGACGCGAATATCGACGTCGACATGATCATCCAGAACCAGAGCGTGGAAGGCAAAACGGCGTTCACGTTCACGGTCGGCCGCGGCGACTATCAGCGCGCCATGGACATCCTCACGACCCAGGTGAAGGGCCACGTGCAGGCCGAGCAGGTGCTAGGCGATCCGAAGGTGTCGAAGGTCTCGGTGGTGGGCGTCGGCATGCGCTCGCATGTGGGTATCGCGAGCACGATGTTCCGCACGCTGTCGGAAGAGGGCATCAACATTCAGATGATCTCGACCTCCGAAATCAAGATCTCGGTGCTGATCGACGAGAAGTATATGGAGCTCGCCGTGCGCGCGCTGCATAAAGCGTTCGAACTGGATCAGGCGTAAGTGGTTTTGAATAAACGGGGCGTACAAGAGCGTCCCGTTTGTTTTGCGTGGCCGAGGTGAATAAATTGCGTCGCCAATGACGAAACTGGCACAAAAACTGTTCGCCAGACATTGACCTTCGCGGTTCGGCCCGCTATTATCTTGGCTTCGTCGCGCTGACTCCCTGCGCGACCGAAAGTTTGGGAGACGTGGCCGAGAGGTCGAAGGCACTCCCCTGCTAAGGGAGCATCTGGGCCAAAACCTGGATCGAGGGTTCGAATCCCTCCGTCTCCGCCAGAAGTGGTAGAGAGAACCCCGCAGAGTCTAGGCTCTGCGGGGTTTTGTTTTTTGGGGTGTTGCAGTCCGAATGGGTCAGTACTGAGATGGGTCGCTTTAACCTCGTTCACGAGGGTATGTGCGGTCCGGTCACCGGAACCAACATTTAGCTCAGCTTGTAAATCGCCGCAGCCGTGTCATGCAGGAGTCTTCGCTGCTCCGCAACAGTGAACTTCGCTATTACCTCGAAGTACGCGCAATACAGTCTTTCGAAGCTGCAGGCTAGCTTGCTGATCGGCATATGACTGGCAAACATGCATCGGTCGGGGCCAAAAACTTCAACGGTTTCCAGTATCCAGGACCGGACCTGAGCGAGCGTCCAATGGATGCCGAAGATGCACTCCAGCCCGAATATTTTCACCGCGACATTGGGACACGCGCCCACTGCGGTCATTTCGCGTTTCCACGCTGCGTGGCCTTCGCTGGTCAGATCGAGTGGCCAACCCATGACGGGCAGCACGAACTGAATGTCGGGAAACGCAGTCGCCAGCGATGCAAGTTCGGGCAGTTGCGGCGCGAACATTTCCAGTTCGCAGATCAGGCCACGCCCCCGCAGCGACGCGAGTCCATGTCGCCATGCCAAGTCCGACATGAGGCCTTGCTTTGGCGCATAGCGAAGCAGCGGGTTCGTCGGATGCCAGCCCAGATGTTGGCGAACGCAACGGATTCGTTGCGCTGACGCATACGCTTCTAGCGTGGCTGGCAGATCAGGACTCGAAAAATCGACCAGAGCGATCATGCCGTCCGGGCGTCCTGTGGCGTTCGCAAGCTGCTGCGCCCAGCATGCTTCGCCCACCGGGTCGGTCGAAATAAATTCCGCCCAGACTGTGCCCACGACGTTCAACGCGCTCGTATCGCGCGCGTAGTCTTCGGGCAAATAGATGCGGGGGAGCGCGCCGTAGTCGCCGACAAGTGCTTCGAAGCCTTCGCTGCGCGTCGCGAACACGGGGTAATGGAAGCGTCGGGCGTCGTAGAAGTGTTGATGACAGTCAAGGATCGGCAGGGCGGCGCAGTCCATCGTCCAGGTCTCCGTACGAGAGCCAGCACTGAAGCACAGTGCTTGTCCAGCGAGGTTAGCACGACTCGCTTTTGCATCCCGCGAAGTCCCTCGGCGTGCTCACGCAGCCGATTCCGTTCGCAGGTCCGCCATTGATTAATGCCCCCTCCAGATCACTCTTAAAAACGCGTGCCTTAACCCCACGCTCCTGACAAATTGCGGAGGCCCCGACGACGGGGTCGTATTCTGCGAATCCCCGACCACCCCCCGTCGCGCTAAATCGCGCGCCGGCGACGTTCGGAGATAGATAGGTAACCGAACTGTTGAAGCGCAACGTGCTGTCGGACAGGTCGACATCGCGTGGGTGCACGCCGGCCGCCCCCAACGCGCGACCACTGGAAGTAGGGCGTGGTTTGTCGGCCGAGCGTGAACCTCCCGTACCGGTAGTTACTAAGCCCGATATGTGCCTGCCGGGTGCATAGAAAGCCCGCGCCGCTCTGCAAGTCCGTCAGCGATTTGAAGCCGCTATCGAGCCGGAAAATCGCCTTCTGCCGCCGCCGATGTCTTCCGAGCCGAGCAGGCCGAACTTGCTCGCCTGCAGGTTGTCCTGGCTCATGTGGAAGTTGGCGTGACCGCGCTGATTGCTGAGATAGGTGAACGTGCTATCGACGACACCGTACAACGCGACGTGCGCCAACACCATGCGCCTGGCCGTGCATACGCGCAGCACGCCGAACGCCTCGCTGCATGAACGCGCCGCGAGCAGAGCCATCTCGCGTTGCACCGCGCTCTGATTACGACGCCACCGCTTTTTCACCAAAGCATGTCCAATGTAACGAGACGTAACCGGCCGACCATGCGCGCGATGTTATGCATCAGTTATTACAAAGTTGAAATACGCGGTGCGGCGCCTTGCGCTATATTTCGGCCACAACACATTCTTCCAAAGGGTGATCGATGAAGTCCGCTCGTCTTGTTCCACTTCTGATCGGGGTTTTCGCGCTGGGCGCGTCGGGTGCTGCAATGGCCGGCGGCCTTAATATCGGTGTCAACATCGGCATTCCGGCGCCGGTTTACGTAGCGCCGGCACCGGTCTACGCACCGCCTCCGCCGCCTCCGCCGCCGGTCGTCTATCAACCGGCACCCGTGTACTACGGCGGCCCGGCGATCGTGATCGGCTGGCACGGCGACCGCTACTGGGACGGGCGCCGCTACTGGGCGCGCGATGACTGGTACCGTCATCATCCCCCAGGCCATTACAACTACGGCCGCGACCATTACGACAATCATCGCGGCTGGCACTAAGCGTCCCAGGCCGCGGTTGATCGAATCGCAGAGTCAAAAAAACCGCCCGAGAGGGCGGTTTTTTATTGGGCCTCAGCAACGAGCCCGCGAAATAGAGCGGCGTGCACAGAGCGCCACGCGTTCGCGCGCAAGATTCGTCGTTCACTCCGCCACGGCAGCCATGCCGCCCACCACCGCGTTAAACCCGCTATCCACGTGCACGATTTCCGCCGTCACACCGGCCGCCAGATCCGATAGCAGAAACGCCGCCGTATTGCCGACCTGTTCGATCGTCACGTTGCGCTTGAGCGGCGCGTTCTGCTCGACGAACTCGAGAATCTTGCCGAAGCCCTTGATACCGCTCGCGGCCAGCGTCTTGATCGGGCCCGCCGAAATACCGTTGACGCGCACGCCCTTCGCGCCGAGCGAGACTGCCAGATAACGCACGCTGGCTTCGAGCGAAGCCTTGGCAAGACCCATGGTGTTGTAATTCGGGATCGCGCGTTCGGCGCCGAGATAAGTCAGCGTGAGCAACGACGCGTCCGGCGTGAACATGGACTGCGCAGCCTTGGCGAGCGCCGGAAAGCTGTACGCGGAGATGTCGTGCGCGATGCGGAAATTTTCGCGCGTCATGCCGTCGAGGAAGTCGCCGGCAATCGCTTCGCGCGGCGCAAAGCCGACCGAATGGACAAGACCGTCGAGGCCGTCCCAGCGCTGCCTGAGCGAGACGAAGAGGGCGTCGATCTGGGCGTCGTCGGCGACGTCGCAGGCGAACACCAGGTCGCTGCCGAACTCGCCGGCAAACTCGGTGATGCGGTCCTTGAAGCGCTCGCCGACATAGGTGAACGCCAGTTCGGCGCCTTCGCGCTTGCAGGCTTGTGCGATGCCGTAGGCAATCGAGCGGTTCGACAGCAAGCCGGTCAGCAGGATGCGTTTGCCAGCGAGGAAGCCCATGGAATCTCCTGATCGGATCGGTGCGCCGCGCCCGGCAACGTCGAGCGCAACAGACGTGCGGATTGCGCGAGTTTATTGGGTAGAATTCTCTCACACTGCACTTGCCCACTGACCAACAAGGCCCCTATGACAACTGGCTCGCGACGGGTTCCAACGCCTCATGCACTCTGGTGCAGCGTGATTCATAGACCCTCGCGTGCCGGCCTCGCGATTGCGCCGCGTGCATGGCGCTCCGCTTGCACCGCGATGATGTGTGGCGTGTTGGCCGTGGCGGGTCTTCTCGTGCCGCCGCGGGCGCACGCGGTCTATGCGATCGCGCAATACGGCGCGCCGAAGTATCCGGCGGATTTCAAGCACTTCGACTACGTCAACCCGGATGCGCCGAAGGGCGGCACGCTGGTGCTGGCCAATCCGAGCCGCCTCACCAGCTTCGACAAATTCAATCCGTTCACGCTGCGCGGCAATACGGCGCCCGGTGTCGACCTGATGTTCGAAAGCCTCGCCGTCGGCAGCAGCGACGAAGTGGCGTCCGCCTACGGGCTGCTCGCCGACGACATCAGCATCGCGCCGGACGGCCTCTCGGTGACGTTCCACATCAATCCGCGCGCACGCTTTTCGAACGGCGATCCGGTCACCGCCGACGACGTCAAGTTCTCGCTCGACACGCTGAAAAGCCCGCGGGCCGCGCCGCAATTCGCATCGATCTTCGGCGAAATCACGCGCGCGGTGGTGGTCGATCCGCATACGATCCGCTTCGAGTTTCACCAGCGCAATCGCGAGTTGCCCCTTCTCGCGGGCGGCATACCGGTGTTCTCGCGCAAGTGGGGGATGAAGCCGGACGGCAGCCGCATTCCGTTCGACCAGCTCGCGTTCGAAAAGCCGATCGGCAGCGGGCCCTATCTGATCGAGCAATACGACAACGGCCGCACCATCACCTACCGGCGCGACCCGAATTACTGGGGCGCGGCGCTGCCGGTGCGCGTCGGCATGAATAACTTCGATCGCGTCGTCTACAAGCTGTATTCGGACAGCACGGCGCGGCTGGAAGCGTTCAAGGCGGGCGAGTACGACGCACTGGTCGAATACGTCGCGCGCAATTGGGTGCGGCGTGACGTCGGCAAGAAATTCGACAGCGGCGAACTCATCAAGCAGGTGTTTGCGCAACATAACGGCACCGGCATGCAGGGCTTCATGCTGAACACGCGGCGGCCCTTGTTTCAGGACGTGCGTGTGCGCAAGGCACTCGATCTCGCGCTCGACTTCCAATGGCTCAATCGCCAGTTGTTCTTCAATCAGTACACGCGTATCGACAGTTTCTTCGCCAACACCGATCTGCAGGCCAAGGGTCTACCTTCGCCGGGCGAATTGGCCTTGCTCGAACCGTGGCGCGCGAAGCTCGACCCGGCCGTGTTCGGTCCGCCGCCGAAGCAGCCGGACACCGACCCGCCCGGCTCGCTGCGCGCCAATCTGCTGGAGGCGCGCGCGCTGTTGCAGCAGGCCGGCTGGACCTATCGCGACGGCGCGTTGCGCGACGCCAAGGGCGAGCCGTTCCGCTTCGAGATTCTCGACGACTCCGGTTCGTCCGCGCAGATGGAGCCGATCGTCGCGACCTTCATCCGCAATCTGCAGAAGCTGGGCATCCAGGCCACGTTTCGCGTGTCGGATTTCGCGGTCTATCAGAAGCGTCTGGATGCCTTCGATTTCGACACCACCACGATCCGTATGCCGGACGTGCAGGTGCCCGGCTCCGAGCAGATCGGACGATTCGGCAGCAAGGCGGCCGATACGCAGGGTTCCGATAACATGATCGGGCTGAAGTCGCCTGTCGTGGATGCGATCCTGAATGCGCTCGTGCATGCGCAAACACGCGAGCAACTGATCGACGCCACGCACGCGCTCGATCGTGTGCTGATGCATGGCTACTATGTCGTGCCGCATTGGTACAGCGCCACGCATCGGGTGGCGTTCAAGCGCGGTCTTGCGTGGCCCAAAACGCTGCCCCTGTACTATTCAGCGGAAGGCTGGATTACATCGATGTGGTGGTTCGCTCAGCCACCATCGCAAGCGCAGCCGCCAGCGCAACCTTAACCCCGTCGACGCCTGATTCATTCACCGCCTTCGCACCGGAAACACCGCCATGTGGAGCTACATCCTCAAACGCCTGCTGCTGATGATCCCGACCTTGCTCGGCGTGCTGACGCTGACCTTCGTCGTGATCCAGTTTGTTCCCGGTGGCCCGGTCGAGCAGATGCAGCACGAGTTGCGCAAAGGCGCGGAAAACGGCGCGCCGTTCGGTTTGCGCGCGCATAACGGCGTCGACGCGCAGCAGATCGCGCAACTCAAAGCGCTATACGGGTTCGATAAACCGCCGCTCGAACGCTATGTGCTGATGCTCAAACGCTTCTCGACTTTCGATCTCGGCCAGAGTTATTTCCGCCATCAAAGCGTGTGGTCGCTGATCGTCTCCAAGCTGCCGGTCTCGATCAGCATCGGTTTATGGACGTTCTTTCTGACCTATCTGATATCGGTGCCCCTCGGCATTGCAAAGGCGGTGCGCAACGGCTCGCGCTTCGATGTCGCAACGAGCCTCGTCGTGCTGGTCGGCTACGCGATTCCGGGTTTCGTGCTGGGCGTTTTGCTGCTCGTGCTGTTCGGCGGCGGCACGTTCCTGCAACTGTTTCCGCTGCGCAATCTTACTTCGGACAACTGGGCGCAACTGAGTGTGGCCGGCAAGATTCTCGACTATCTGTGGCATATCGCGTTGCCGATCACGGCCTCGGTGGTGGGCAGTTTCGCGGTCGTCACCATGCTGACGAAAAACGCGTTTCTCGATGAGATCCGCAAACAATACGTGCTCACCGCGCGTGCCAAAGGGTTGTCCGAAAAGCGCGTGCTGTGGAAGCACGTGTTTCGCAATGCGCTGTTGCCGCTGATCGTCGGTTTTCCGGCCGCGTTTATCGGTGCGTTCTTTACCGGCAGTCTGCTGATCGAAACACTGTTTTCGCTCGACGGCCTCGGGCTGCTGTCGTACGAATCGGTGGTGCGGCGCGACTACCCGGTCGTGCTCGGCACGCTGTATCTGTTCACGCTGATCGGACTCGCGACCAAGCTGATCTCCGATCTTTGCTATGTGTGGGTCGATCCCCGCATCCAATTCGAACAACTGGAGCGCTGATGAATCGAGCCCGTCTTTCCGCCGATGCGTCGGCGCGCACCGAACCGGCGCGCGCGTTCGTCTCGCCTTCGCCGGCGCGCCGTGTGTGGCAGCGTTTCCGGCAGCAGCGTTTGGGCTACTGGAGCCTGATCGTATTCGTCGTGGCATTCGCGGCGAGTCTGGCCGGACCGCTCTGGTCGAACGACAAACCGCTCGTGGTTCGCTACGACGGTAGCCTGTACTTCCCGATGTTCAAGACCTACGCCGAGACCACCTTCGGCGGCGACTTTCCGACGCCGGCCGATTATCTCGATCCGTATATCAAGCATCGTTTCGACGCGCCGGGTAATTTCGCGCTGTATCCGCCGAATCGCTACTACTACGACACGCTGAATTACTTTTCGAAGGCGCCGAACCCGGCGCCGCCGTCACGCGACAACTGGCTCGGCACCGACGACCGCGGCCGCGACCTGTTCGCGCGTCTGCTCTACGGCTTCCGGGTGTCGGTGGAATTCGGACTCGTGCTGACGCTGATCGGCACGATACTCGGCATCGCGGCGGGCGCCGTGCAGGGTTATTTCGGAGGACGTACCGATATCGTCGGACAGCGTCTGATCGAAATCTGGAGCGCCATGCCCGAGCTTTACCTGCTGATCATCTTTTCGTCGATCTTCGAGCCGGGCTTCATTCTGCTGATCGTGCTGCTTTCGCTGTTCGGCTGGATCGGCCTGTCCGACTACGTGCGCGCCGAATTCCTGCGCAATCGCCATCAGGACTATGTGCGCGCGGCACGCGCGATGGGGCTGTCGAACTGGCAGATCATGTGGCGGCATGTGCTGCCCAATAGCCTCACGCCGGTGATCACCTTCCTGCCGTTTCGCATGAGCGGCGCCATTCTCGCGCTGACAAGCCTCGACTTTCTCGGCCTTGGCGTGCCGTCGCCGACGCCGAGCCTCGGCGAGCTGCTCGCGCAAGGCAAGGCGAATCTCGACGCGTGGTGGATTTCTCTGTCCACCTTCGGCGTGCTGGTGGCGATGCTGTTGCTGCTGACGTTCATGGGCGACGCGCTGCGCAATGCGCTCGATACGCGCATCTCCGATGCGATGCGCGCCGGAGGCAATCAATGAGCGAGAACTTGCAAAACACGACGTCACGGACCACGCCACCGCCGCTGCTCGAACTGGACCATCTGCACGTGCGTTTCGGCGACACCGTCGCGGTGAGCGATGTCACGCTCGCGATCCGGCGCGGCGAGCGCGTGGCGCTGGTCGGCGAATCGGGTTCGGGCAAGAGCGTGACCGCGCTGTCGATCCTGCGTCTGCTGAGCGACGCGCAGGTGAGCGGCTCGATCCGTTTCGACGGCGAGGACCTGCTCGGCAAAACCGAGCGCGAGATGCGCGGTATGCGCGGCTCGGACATCGCGATGATCTTTCAGGAGCCGATGACCGCGCTCAATCCGCTCTACACGGTCGGTGACCAGATTGCGGAAACCATCGTCGTGCATGACGGCGTGAGCGCGAACGAGGCGCGCAGGCGTGCCGTGGCGCTGCTGGGACGCACGGGTATCGCCGAGCCGGGCAAGCGCGTGAACAGCTATCCGCATCAACTCTCAGGCGGCCAGCGCCAGCGCGCGATGATCGCCATGGCGCTGGCGTGCCGTCCGCGTCTGCTGCTCGCCGACGAGCCGACCACGGCGCTCGACGTGACGATCCGCGCGCAGATTGTCGACCTGCTGCTGGAACTGCAACGCGACGAAGCGGAAAAACGCGGCATGGCCGTGCTGCTGATCACGCACGACCTGAACCTGGTGCGCCACTTCGCGCACCGCATCGCCGTGATGGAGAAGGGTGTTCTGGTGGAGAGCGGGCCGGTCGAGCAGGTGTTCGAGTCGCCGCAGCATCCGTACACGCAGCGTCTGCTGGCGAGCCGCCCGCAACGCACGGTGGTGCCGGTGCTGCCGATCTCGCCGGTGCTGCTCGAAGCGCGCGAAATCTCAGTCGATTTCAAAACGAAGCTGCCGGGCTTCAGTGGCTGGTTTCGCTCGGGGCGGTTTCGGGCGGTGGCGGACGCCAACGTGTCCGTGCGCCAAGGCGAGACGCTCGGAATCGTCGGCGAATCGGGTTCGGGCAAGTCGACGCTGGCGATGGCCTTGCTCGGGCTGCAACGTACCGTGCACGGCGAGATCGAGTTTCAGGGCAGGGCGCTCGGCAGTTATCGCGGCGCCGAACAGACCGCCTTACGGTCGAACATGCAGGTGGTCTTCCAGGATCCGTTCAGTTCGCTTTCGCCGCGCCAGACCATCGAGCGGATCGTCGGTGAAGGGCTCGCGCTGCACCGGCCGGCCATGACGCCGCAAGCACGCCGCGACAAGGTAATCTCGGTGTTGCGCGAAGTCGGCCTCGACCGCACGGTGCTGCAACGCTATCCGCACGAATTCTCCGGCGGGCAGCGTCAACGAATCGCGATTGCCCGCGCGCTGGTGCTCGAACCACGCATCCTGATCCTCGACGAACCGACCAGCGCGCTCGATGTTTCCATTCAACAGCAGGTGCTGAAACTGCTCGCCGGGTTGCAACAGAAGTACAACCTTGGCTTCGTTTTTATTAGCCACGACTTAGCGGTCATCGGGGCAATGGCGCATCGTGTCGCGGTCATGCAAAACGGTTCGATCGTCGAAAGCGGCGAGGTTGAGGAGATTTTTTCGACACCCGCCCACCCGTACACTCGAAAGCTGCTGAAAGCAGCGCTGGACTATTGATTTACCGCTTTTTCACCAATTGGGTGCGTGTCTCGATTGTATTTTTCTATTTGTTTTGACATGTGAATACTTACTGGCTAGTATCGACCAAACTTTTTCCGTAGACCCCTGATTTTTAGGCAAAAAATACCGACCAATGCAGCACAGAAACCTAACCCAGGCTTGCACGCGCGTCGTCGCCGGGATGTTCATTGGCGTCTTGATGGCAGCAGCTCCCGGCGCGTTCGCCGACGAAGTAAGCAGTTTCAATCAGAATGCCTCATATTCGACCCTCAACGGGTCGGATTCTTTGTCCGCTCCCAGTTCGCAAACCGCCGCTCCAGCTAGCGACAGCGGCGCCAAATCGTTCCTCTCCGGCATGGCCGGCAAGGCGGGCGACGTAGTCGTCGGTGCGCTGAACATGATCGGCGTGCGTTACCGCTGGGGTGGCAACACCCCGGATTCGGGGCTCGATTGCAGCGGCTTCGTGCGCTACGTGTTTCAGGACACGCTCGGTATGGCACTGCCGCGCCGCGCCGAGGAAATGAGCCGCGTCGGCGAAAAGGTACGCGTGAGCGACCTGAAGCCAGGTGATCTGGTGTTCTTCAACACCATGCGCCGCACGTTCTCGCACGTCGGCATCTATATCGGCGACAACAAGTTCGTGCACTCGCCCTCCACGGGCAGCACGATCCGTGTCGACGACATGGATGACGGCTACTGGGAAAAGCGCTTCACCGGCGCGCGTCGGATCGAGGCGTCGTATCAGGACGGCCAGGATCTGCGCAAGCGCGTGAACGCGGCAATCGGCGGCAATCAGTAAGCCATTGCGTCGGCGGTTCCCGGCATGAAAAAGCCTGCTTCGAACGAAGCAGGCTTTTTTGCGTTTGAGCGGCGCAAGAAACCGCTTCAGGGACCGCGCAGGGGCGCTCAGGTCCGTTCAGGCCGCGGCCCGGCTCGCCGCAGCCAGCTTGCGTTGCAATTCCGGCATCATCTTCGCCACCGCTTCTTCGCCGGCCAGAATCGCCGCGTTGCGCTGCGAGAAATCACTGCCGCTCATGGCGGCCAGATTCGGGCGGATCACGACGTCCGCGTATTTGTCGAGTTCATAGGCCTTGATCGTCTGGCCCATGATCGTGAAGGTCTGCATCAGCACGTCGAACGAACTGGCCGTCAGGCCGCTTTCCGGGCGCTGCGAAATATCCACGGCGATCACGAAGTCCGCGCCCATCTTGCGTGCGAACGACGCCGGCACCGGGCTCACCAGCCCGCCGTCCACATACTCGTGGCCGCCGATCTTCACCGGCTCGAAAATCGACGGCACGCTGCACGACGCACGCACCGCGATACCCGTATTGCCACGCTGGAACAGGATCGGCTGGCCGGACTTCAGGTCGGTGGCGACCACGCCCAGCGGTTTGGCCATCTTCTCGATCGGGCGGTTGTTGAGCGTCGTGTTGAGGTAGTTCTGCAGCGCGACGCCTTGCAGAAAGCCGCGCGTGCGAAACGGCATGGCCCAGTCGCTGATCGACGCTTCGTCCATGGTCAGGGCGAGCTTGTTCAACGCAAAGCCGTTCATGCCGGACGCGTACAGCGCCCCCACCACCGAACCAGCGCTGGTGCCGGCCACCAGATCGATCTGGATATTGCGCGCCTCGAGTCCCTTGATTACGCCGATGTGCGCGAAGCCGCGCGCGGCGCCGCCGCCGAGCGCCAGCGCGACGCGCAACGGCCGCTGCGGCTTGTCGAGCGGTGGCGTGGTCGTGGGCGTAACGGGCGTGCCGGCGACGGGCGTAGTGTCGGTCTTGCCGCCGGTCGTGGTGCAGGCGGCCAGCACCGCGGAGGCGGCGGCCAGTGAAAAGTTACGACGGGCGAGGCTAGGCGATGAGGGCTTCAACGAGTTCTCCAGCAACGGCGCGAGCAACGCAGTCGGCGTCGCCGGTGGCCGCGATCAGGCGGATAGTGAGACGGACGGGATCGCCGGCGGCGATTCCATGCGCTGTGGGCCCATCTCCGGCCGCAGCGCGCGCACATCATAAAGCAAAGCTCCGCGCGCGCGGCGGCGCGGTAATGAAACGTTGCAGAGCAAGCCCTCGGACGCTGTTCGGCGCCGCATGCACGCCGCACCTGGCCGTTCGGACGAGGGCAGGTAAGACGCTTCTCGAAGGTATAATTCGCGTCTCGCATTTATTTCCTTCGTGCCCATGCACGGCGCTGTTTTGCCGAATGGGCGCGCTCCGCTGCCGCGCTTTGCGGGCGATGTCTGCCCCGGGTGCCGGCGCCTGTCTTCCGAGTAACCGCTAATGACCACCTCCGTTCGTACCCGTTTCGCACCGAGTCCCACCGGCTTCATCCACCTCGGCAACATTCGCTCCGCGCTTTATCCGTGGGCGTTCGCGCGCAAGATGAAAGGGACCTTCGTGCTGCGGATCGAGGACACCGACGTGGAGCGCTCCACCAGCGAATCCGTCGACGCCATTCTCGAAGGCATGGCGTGGCTCGGCCTCGATTTCGACGAAGGCCCGTTCTACCAGATGCAGCGCATGGACCGTTACCGCGAAGTGCTCAAACAGATGCAGGACGCGGGACTGGTGTACCCGTGCTACATGTCGACGGAAGAACTCGACGCGCTGCGCGAGCGTCAGCGCGAAGCCGGCGAGAAGCCGCGCTATGACGGCACGTGGCGTCCGGAGCCGGGCAAGGTTCTGCCGGAGCCGCCGGCTGGCGTGCAGCCGGTGCTGCGCTTCCGTAACCCGCTGACCGGTGTGGTGGCGTGGGACGACGCCGTGAAGGGCCGCATCGAGATCTCGAACGAAGAGCTCGACGACCTCGTGATCGCACGTCCGGACGGCACGCCGACCTACAACTTCTGCGTGGTGGTGGACGATCTGGACATGCGCATCACGCACGTGATTCGCGGCGACGATCACGTCAACAACACGCCGCGGCAGATCAACATTCTGCGCGCGCTCGGCGGCGAGCCGCCGGTCTACGCGCATTTGCCGACCGTGCTGAACGAGCAGGGCGAGAAGATGAGCAAGCGCCACGGGGCGATGAGCGTGGTGGGTTATCGCGACGCCGGTTTCCTGCCGGAGGCGGTGGTCAACTATCTGGCGCGCCTCGGCTGGTCGCACGGCGACGCGGAAATCTTCTCGCGCGAACAGTTTGTCGAGTGGTTCGATCTGGAGCATCTGGGCAAGTCCCCGGCCCAGTATGACCATGACAAGCTGGCCTGGCTGAACGCGCACTACATCAAAGAAGCGGATAACGCACGTCTCGCAGAACTGGCCAAGCCGTTTTTCGCCGAACTGGGCATCGACGAAGCCGCACTCGCCCAAGGCGCCGATCTGGCGGCGGTGGTGGGTTTGCTAAAGGACCGCGCGTCGACGGTGAAGGAAATCGCCGAGAACGCCGCGATGTTCTACCGCACACCGGCGCCGGATGCCGAGTCCCTCGCGCAGCACGTGACCGACGTGGTGCGCCCGGCGCTCGCCGATCTGGCCGCCGCCCTCAAGACCGTGGAGTGGACCAAGGAAGCGATCGCCGCCGCCTTGAAGGCGACGCTCGGCGCGCACAAGCTCAAGATGCCGCAACTGGCCATGCCCGTGCGTCTGCTGGTGGCGGGCACCACCCATACGCCGTCGATCGACAGCGTGCTCATGCTGTTCGGGCGTGATGTCGTCGTGGGCCGTATCGAAAAAGCGCTGGTCTGAGCGCGTTCGCGCGTGCCTTGAGCGGGATTGCGTGCGGCTTCTGAAAAAAGTCGCATGCAATTGCTCAAAGGGTATTTACAAAGCGCAAATTGGCCTCTAGAATCTCGTTTCTGTTCTGCAAGGGGGGTATAGCTCAGCTGGGAGAGCGCTTGCATGGCATGCAAGAGGTCAGCGGTTCGATCCCGCTTACCTCCACCATCAGAGCAGAGTGAAGTTGTTCCGAAGTCTGGAAGTTGTAGCAAAAAAGACTTCACAAACAGCGGTAACGTAGTTAGAATATCGGTCTTTGCTGCTGGCGAAACAGAAGTTAGCGTGAGTTAGCGGCAAGATAAAGACAAATCTGAAAAGATTATGTCCCCTTCGTCTAGAGGCCTAGGACATCACCCTTTCACGGTGAGTACAGGGGTTCGAATCCCCTAGGGGACGCCAAACATCAGCGTCGCTTTAGTGCTCGATTTATTCGAGTGGTAAGCAGCGCAGCTTGCAGAGAGAAAACCAACGCTCGCAAGTCATTGATAGGCAAACTGGAGCGGTAGTTCAGTTGGTTAGAATACCGGCCTGTCACGCCGGGGGTCGCGGGTTCGAGTCCCGTCCGCTCCGCCAGACAAAGCCCGTTCATACGAACTTGAACGGGCTTTTTCATTAAAGGTGTAAGCAGTACGTTGTCCCCTTCGTCTAGAGGCCTAGGACATCACCCTTTCACGGTGAGTACAGGGGTTCGAATCCCCTAGGGGACGCCAGCACATCGGCGTCGTTCGGTTGGAAGTTTGAACGGTGCAGCAGTAACGCAGTGGTGAATGAGCCGGTCTCATCAGCCGCGGTGCAAAAAAATCTGGAGCGGTAGTTCAGTTGGTTAGAATACCGGCCTGTCACGCCGGGGGTCGCGGGTTCGAGTCCCGTCCGCTCCGCCAGATTTGAGAAAGCCCACTTCGAAAGAAGTGGGCTTTTTTTATTCCACTGTCCAGCGCGCCTGGGTATGCTCGGGACAAACAGCCATTGCCAGCGCGCGCGGCCTGTTTTACCGTTGACCCGACTCTCCCTTGTCGCCCCGCCATGTTCGATCCCACCGAAGCTCCGTTACCGTTTCATCTGCGCAAAGCCAGCATGGACGATTTCGAGTTCGCCGAGGCGCTGACTCGCAACAACATGGGCGGTTACTACCGCCGCCATCATCTGGTCTGGCGTGGCGATCTGTTTCTCGGCAGCTGGCGCGAGTCGGAGAATTTCATTCTCGAAATGGACGGCACGCCGATCGGCGTATTGCGCATCACGCAAGAGGGCGATTCGCTGCATATCCGCGACGTGCAGATTGCCGAAGGCCATCGTCGCCTCGGCGCCGGCACGTATCTGCTCGATGTCTCGCATCAGTGGGCGCGCGAGCGCGGCCTGCGCGAGTTGCAATTGCGTGTGTTCGTCGACAACCCCGCAGCCCGGCTCTATCAGCGCAAAGGCTACAAGCTGGCAGGGCCGCGTCTTGCGCAACTTGGTGCGATTCGCCATTTGGCGCGACGGGTTTAAGGCGTGTCGAACACACGCGAGGTCTGCCGCGCGGGTGTTCGGCACGCTGGTTTTGATGCGTCGAGTTTGACCGGCGGGGCCTGAGGCGCTGGTGATTTACCCGCAGTGTTTGCGGTGCCGAACTGGGCGCGCCGCGTCTGAAGCGCGCGCTTGACGCCGCAGTTTTCCACGCTCACTCAACGCTCAGCATCGCTCTGCGCATCCGCGCGATCCCGCGCAGTCTCGTCGTCCAGTTCCGTATCGCCGTGCTCGCCATGTTCCGGCCGATGTTCCGAGCCACGTTCGATGAACGCGCGCGGACTTTCGCCGAAGGCACGCCGGAACATCGCGGAGAACGCGCTCTGACTTTGATAGCCCAGTTCCAAGGCGACATGCGAAAGCGGCCGTCCCTGGCTCAATAGCGGAATCGCGCGCGCCAGAATCGCCTGTTGGCGCCATTGCGAAAAACTCACTCCCAGCTCCTGACGAAACAACCGCGCAATGGTGCGCGTGCTCGCGCCCACGCTGGACGCCCATTGTTCGAGCGACTCGCCGTGCGTCGGATCCGCGATCACCGCTTCGCACAGCGCGCGCAGACGCTTTTCGTTAGGCATCGGCACCGAGAGCGGCAGCGGCTGCGAGCGAGTCAGTTCGTCGAGTGCGAGGGCGCCCAGCAAGTGCTCGCGCGTAGCCGAGATGCCGGGCGTGTCGAGGGCGGCAATCACTTCGCGCAGCAGATCCGAGACTTCGACCACGCGTGGCGTATCGAGGCCGGCCGGCACGGTGCTTTCGGTGATGTAGAGCGTGCGCAGGAACGCGTCCTCGACGGCGACCACTTCGTGCGTCACGTGCGGCGGCACCCAGATTGCCCGCGAGGGCGGCACCATCCACGTCGTGCCGGTGGTCGCGACCCGCAGCACGCCGCGCGACGCGTAAGCCACCTGCGCCCACGCATGCGTGTGACGCGCGATGCGCCAGCCCGAGGGCATCTGCCGCGAACGCACACGGATCGGATGCGTGTCGTTCGGCTGGAACTCGGGCGGAATATCGGCGAAGCGCACGAGGCTCGACAGGTTTGAGTCGGCGGACGAAGTCATGGTGAAAATCGATCCCGATAACGGAACGCGGGCTCGCAAAAGTGCGCCGAAAGCGCCGCAAGGCAAAACCCCGTGCGGGCGGGCAAACCGCCGCGGGCTTCTCATTGTAGGTGTTGCAAGGGACAGGGCGTTGCATAATGTCCCGACTACCGGACCCGAGGAGAACGCCATGAGCTTTGCCACAGCCGACTTGTGCGACGCGCACGAGGATCAACTGGCGCTCGGCACGTTGCGCGTGCTCGAGCCGGTCTTCCACCTGTTCAGCCGCGCCGAGTGTTTCAGCGGTGAAGCGGTGACGCTGAAGGTCTTCGAGGACAACGCGCTCGTGCGGGCCACGCTCGAGGAGAAGGGCGTGGGCCGTGTGCTGGTGATCGACGGCGGCGGCAGCCTGCGATGCGCGCTGGTCGGCGGCAATCTCGCGCGGATCGCGGAACAGAACGGCTGGGCGGGCATCGTCCTGAACGGCTGCGTGCGCGATGCGCTCGAGCTCAACGAGGTGAACGTCGGCATTGCGGCTTTGACCACCTCACCGCGGCGCGGCCAGAAGCTCGGCACCGGCGAGCGCGACGTGGCGGTGCAATTGCCCGGTGCGCTGGTGCGTCCTGGCGAATGGATCTACGCGGATATCGACGGTGTGCTCGTGGCAAGCGCGGCGCTCAACTGAACTTAACCGCTGCCGCGACTCGAACTCGAACAGACCCAGAAACAGACCCCACCCAAACCCTGATTCAAGGAGAGCAAACGACGATGCAGACCGTCTTTGTATACGGCACATTGCGCGCCGGTGAAGTGAACGACATCCGCCACGCCGCGGCGCGCAACGAGATCGCCGCGCCCAATCTGCTCGGCACGGCTACGGTCCGTGGCCACCTGTTCGACTTCGGCTTGTATCCGGGCCTCGTGGTCGACGAAGCCGGCGTCGACGTGATCGGCGACGTCTACGAGATCGACGACGAACTGGTCGCCGTGCTCGACGAAATCGAGGCGGTCTATCCGGGCGTCGAGGATCGTTTCCTCGCGCGCGAAGTGATGGTGAAAGTCGACGGCAACGTCGTGAACTGCCGCTTTTATCCGGTTGCGCCGAATGTGGTGAAGGGCTTGCCCGAAATCAAATCGGGTGACTGGGTCGAGTACCGCAGCACGCGCTGACTAAAACACGCGTGACACGCGCATAAAAAAACGGCCCGGCAGGCATACGCCTGTCGGGCCGTCCGGTCGGTCAGCCTTGCGACTCAAGCCACTTCACGCCGCGTGCTAAAGACGCGCGAAAACGGGCTTGTTACTGCGTCGTCCGTAACCCATGCATCGGAGTGCATCGGAATGCATTTGAACAAATGCGCCCGATGCATCCACGAGGCCTGACGTCAGCCTCAAATTTCTTCGTATAGCGGCAGCGTGAGGAAGTCTGTGAACTGCTCCGACGTCGACATCTCTTCGAAGATCTGCGCGGCGCGCTCATACGGCTTGGTATCGCCGCCCACAGCCTGCTTCACCTTCTCGAGTTCCTGCGCCGCCAACTCGCGCACCAGTTCCGCCGTCACCTTGCGGCCGTCTTCGAGCTTGCCCTTCGGCGAGCGAATCCACTGCCACACCTGCGAGCGCGAAATTTCCGCGGTAGCGGCGTCTTCCATCAGATTGTGAATCGGCACACAGCCATTGCCCGCGAGCCACGCGCCCAGGTAGTGAATGCCGACGTTGATGTTGTTGCGCAGACCGCCTTCGGTGATCGGCGCTTCCGGACGGAAGTCCGTCAGGTCGGTGGCCGTGACGAGCACGTCGTCGCGTTGCTTGCCGATCTGGTTCGGCTTGTCGCCGAGCACCTTGACGAACTCTTCCATCGCGATCGGCACGAGGCCCGGATGCGCGACCCAGCCGCCGTCGTAGCCGTCGCCGGCATCGCGCGCCTTGTCCGAGCGCACGCCGCCCATCGCCTTTTCGTTCGCCGCCGGATCGTTCTTGATCGGAATCAGCGCGCTCATGCCGCCGATCGCCGGCGCATTGCGGCGATGGCAAGTCTTCAGCAACAGCAGCGCGTAGGCGCGCATGAACGGCGCCGTCATCGTGATCTGCGAGCGGTCGGCGAGACAGAAGTCGCGGTCGGCCTTGAACTTCTTGATCGCCGAGAAGATGTAGTCCCAGCGGCCGGCGTTCAGGCCCGAGCTATGTTCGCGCAGCTCGTACAGAATCTCGTCCATTTCGAATGCGGCGACGATCGTCTCGATCAGCACCGTTGCGCGAATCGTACCGCGCGGCACACCGACGGCTTCCTGCGCGGCGACAAAGATGTCGTTCCACAGACGCGCTTCGAGATGGCTTTCCATCTTCGGCAGGTAGAAGTACGGGCCCGAACCGCGCGCGACCAGCTCGTTCGCGTTGTGCACCATGAAGAGCGCGAAATCGAAGATGCCGCCCGACACGCGCTTGCCGTCCACCTTCACGTGCTTCTCGTCCAGATGCCAGCCGCGCGGACGCACGATCAGCGTGGCGACCTTGTCGTTCAGCGTGTACGACTTGCCGTTCTGTTCCAGCGAAATCGTGCGGCGCACCGCGTCCTTCAGATTGATATGGCCGGTGATCTGGTTATCCCAGCTCGGAGCATTCGAATCTTCGAAGTCGGTCATGTACGAGTCCGCGCCCGAATTCAGCGCGTTGATGATCATCTTGCGCTCGACCGGACCGGTGATTTCCACGCGGCGGCATTGCAGGTCCTGCGGCAGCGGCGCGATTTTCCAGTCGCCTTCACGCACGCTTTTCGTTTCGGCGAGGAAGTCGGGACGCTCGCCGGCATCGAGGCGCTTCGTGCGTTCCGCGCGCGCCTGCAACAACTGCTGGCGGCGCGGCTCGAACGTCCGATGCAGCGCGGCGACGAGCTCGAGCGCTTCGCGCGTGAGAATCGCGTCATAGCCCGGCTTGATTTCAGCCGTGATTTCCATGCCCTGTGGCAACTGCAACGATGAATGCGAGGACTGCGGGCTTGCCATGTTTTCTCCTTGGTCGGTCAGATTGCAAAGATGCAAATGTTGAAATGCGGTTTGCTATGCGTCGCGTTATCCGGTGGTAACCGTCATGCGCCAGGGCTGTGGCGCGTGCGGCTGCCGCCGGCGCCGGTGCTGCGGCCGGACGACGCGGGGTTCTTCAGAAAAGCGAGCAGATCGGCCATGCCTCCGCCCGCGCCATGCGGCGTAACGCCCAGTTCTTCGGCGGGGGCGTTTTGCCGGTTGAGCCAGAAAGTGGTGAAGCCGAACCACGTCGCGCCCGCCACGTCCCAGCCGTTCGACGACACGAAGAAGATCTCGCGCGGCTGCGCGTCGAAGGCTTGCGTGCCGAGCGCGTAAGCGGCGGGCGAGGGTTTGTAGGCGCGCACAGCGTCGACGGAAAGAACGCGGTCGAACAGGCGCGTCATGCCGGCGCTCTTCACGGCGATGTCGAGCATTTGCGGATTGCCGTTCGAGAGAATCGCGAGGCTTGGACGTGGGGCGGATTCGCCACCCGCGCGCGTTGCCGAGTCAGGGGAAGCTTCGCGCAACTGGCGCAGCGCGGGCGCGGCATCGGGAAAAGCGGAGAGGCACGCGTATTCGTCCATCAAACGCTTCTCGGCAGTGCGGCCCAGCGTGAGCTGAAGTTTTTTCGCGGCGAAGCGCAACGCGTCGAGCGTGATGTCCCAGAACGGCCGATAGTGCGCGCCGGGTGCGTCCACGGAATCGGCGAGCGTGCGCAGTTGCGTGTATTCGATCTGTTTTTGCCGCCACAACTGCGAGAGCGCGTCGCCGTGGCCGGGGAACATTTGCTCCGCGGCAGCGATCACCGAATGCACGTCGAAAAGCGTGCCGTAGGCGTCGAAAATCACTGCTTTAGGGGAGAGTGTCGTTGTGGCCGACATTGCCGTGCACTCCTGTCAGAGGTCAAGACGGATTGTATTAGTGATGTCAGGCGCTAAAAAAGAGGCTAAACATCACTTGATCTTTTACTTTCACCCACCTAATCTGACGCGCACCGACCACTTTCCCGCCTAGACGCGGCGCACATCGCTCATGGACCGTTTCAAGCAGATCGAGACTTTCGTGACCGTCGCGGCCAAAGGCAGCCTGTCCGCAGCGGCTTCGGCCGAAGGCGTCGCGCCGGCCATCATCGGCCGCCGCATCGACGCGCTCGAAGAGCGCCTCGGCGTCAAATTGCTGGTGCGCACCACGCGCAAGATCACGCTGACTTTCGAAGGCTCGGCTTTTCTCGAAGACTGCCAGCGCATCATTCACGAGATGCAGAACGCCGAAGCGAGTGTGTCGGCGGGCGGCGTCAAGGCGAGCGGCCATTTGCGGCTGTCCGCGCCCGCGGGTTTCGGGCGGCGGCACGTCGCGCCGCTGGTGCCGGCCTTCACGGTCGCGCATCCGGACGTGTCGATCACGCTCGACCTGTCCGATCGCCTCGTCGATCTGGTCAACGAGGGTTTCGACTGCGCGGTGCGTCTCGGCGAGTTGCCGGATTCGTCGCTGGTGTCGCTCAAGCTCGGCGAGAACCGCCGTGTCTGCGTGGCGTCGCCGTCGTATTTGAGCCGGCGCGGCGCGCCGCACAGCCTCGCCGATCTCGCGCATCACAACTGTCTCGCGCTCGGCGCGAGCGCTAATCAGCAACGTGGCTGGATGTTCCAGCAGGGCGACAAAGTCGTGTCGATCAAGGTGTCCGGCACGATGGAGTGCTCGGACGGCGCGGTGCTGCACGAATGGTGTCTGGAAGGCTACGGACTCGCGTGGCGCTCGTGGTGGGAAGTCGGCACGGACATCGCGGCCGGACGGCTCGTCAGCGTGCTCGACGAATTCGCCGCGCCGCCCATCGGCATTCACGCGGTGTTTCCGCAGCGCCGTCATTTGCCGCTGCGGGTGCGATTGTTTCTGGATTTTCTCAAGCATACGTATGGGCACCCTGACTACTGGGGTTGAATGCGGAGGCCAGGCGCGCAGCTGATGGCATCGCCGCGAACAAGGGGTTTCCGATATGCGGACAGACCCTCAACGGATTCATTCGCTCAATTCCGCGACCTACAATCGATTCAAGCGGCTTGCAAGCCGAGCCTCGTTGGACGCTGACGCCGCGCTCTGCGCAGCCGGCGACGGAGGGCATCATGTTCAGGCACATCCTGGTTCCGACCGACGGTTCTGACCTGTCACGCAAGGCGATCGACGGCGCCATCGATCTCGCGCAAGCCGTCAACGCCCACGTGACCGCCTACGCGTGTCTGCCGCAATATCCGTACTCGCCGTTCTCCGACGTCGTGGTCGAACCGCCCTCGGAATTCCTGCAGCGCAGCGAGCGTGAAGCGCGCGTGCATCTGCGCGAAGTGGAGATGGCGGCGCGCCGCGTCGGCGTCACGGTCGACAGCCGGACCAGCGTGCACCCGGCGCCGTATCTCGGCATCATCGAAGCCGCCGAGCAGGGCGGCTGCGATGTGATCTTCATGGCGTCGCATGGCCGCCGCGGTCTGGGCAGCCTGCTGATCGGCAGCGAAACGCAGCGGGTACTCACGCATACAAAGATTCCGGTGATCGTGTATCGCTGAAGTCGAGGACGAAAAAAAACGCGCCGGCGGTGAGGCCGGCGCGCGCTGTGTTCGCCGCACAATCCGTTGTGCTGGCTTTCTCTCCACTGCTGCTGCGAGCTCTCCCAAGTTCCTCTGCGAGACTTCAGCTGTCGAGTGCGGTTTGATTCCCGCCCCGACAGCCTTGCTCCTCCCTGTGACGGCGGCTCTTTGACGGAGCCGTTTAGACCGTCTATCTGCCTTGTTCCAGCGATCAGACCGCGCGGTTGCTTACGCGACCTTCTTGTCGAAGAACTGTTCGTCTTCCGTCGAGCCATGCAGCGCGGTCGTCGATGCGTCGCGTTCGACCGTTTGCGTCACGGCGTCGAAGTAGCCGGTGCCGACTTCGCGTTGATGCTTGACCGCGGTGAAGCCCTTTTCGGCCGCGGCGAATTCGGCCTGCTGCATTTCGACGAAGGCCGTCATCTGGTTGCGGGCATAGCCATGCGCGAGGTTGAACATCGAATAGTTCAGCGCGTGGAAGCCGGCCAGCGTGATGAACTGGAACTTGTAGCCCATCGCGCCAAGTTCGCGCTGGAACTTGGCGATGGTCGCGTCGTCCAGGTTCTTTTTCCAGTTGAACGACGGCGAGCAGTTGTACGACAGCAGCTGATCCGGGTACTCCTTGCGGATCGCGTCGGCGAATTTCTTCGCGAACTCGAGGTCCGGTTTGCCCGTTTCGCACCAGATCATGTCGGCGTACGGCGCGTAGGCGAGGCCACGCGAGATCGCCTGCTCGAGACCCGGCTTGGTGCGGTAGAAACCTTCCACCGTGCGCTCGCCGGTCAGGAACGGCTTGTCGTTTTCGTCGATGTCCGACGTGATCAGGTCGGCGGCTTCCGCATCGGTGCGCGCCAGCAGCACGGTCGGCGTGCCGGAGACGTCGGCGGCAAGACGCGCGGCCGTCAGCTTGGCGATGTTTTCACGCGTCGGCACGAGCACCTTGCCGCCCATGTGACCGCACTTCTTCACCGAAGCCAGTTGATCTTCGAAGTGCACGCCCGCGGCGCCCGCTTCGATCATCGCCTTCATCAGTTCGAACGCGTTCAGCACGCCGCCGAAGCCGGCTTCCGCATCCGCCACGATCGGCTGGAAGTAGTCCACGTAGCCTTCGTCGCCCGGATTCTTGCCTTCCGACCACTGGATCTGGTCGGCGCGCGTCAGCGTGTTGTTGATGCGCTTGACGACCAGCGGCACCGAGTTCGCCGGATACAGCGACTGGTCCGGGTACATTTCACCGGCGACGTTCGCGTCGCCCGCCACTTGCCAGCCCGACAGGTAGATCGCCTTGAGGCCGGCCTTGACCTGCTGCATGGCCTGATTGCCGGTCAGCGCGCCGAGCGAGTTGACGAACGGCTCGTTGTTCACGCTTTCCCAGAGCTTTTCCGCACCGCGCTTGGCGAGCGTGTGCTCGACTTGCACCGAACCGCGCAGGCGGATCACGTCTTCCGCCGTGTAAGTGCGCTTCACGCCTTTCCAGCGCGGATCGGTTTCCCATTGCTGTTGGAGTTGCTTGACTTGTTCTTGGCGGGACATGGTGTGCTCCTTGGTTGCCTATATGGATGGGTGACTCTTTTCTTCGTCGAAGCGGCCGGCCGGTTGAGGCGTTTCGTTTCGTGAAGTCTTGTATAAGAGTCTAGGCAAATCGATGGTCGCGCAACAGCCGCCTAGCCGGCCTTTCGGAATATTTATTTATATTTAAAATCAATGAATTACGTTGTACGTTTCACATTAAGAAACGACTTTTTCCATCTTGCAATAGGCCGTCTTGTGCCGTGCAGCACGATTTTTTACGACGCAAAAAAATTTTCCACATCGTGAAATTTGGGGCGCGCCGACTAACGGGCGAAAAAAAACCGGCGCATGGGCACCGGTTTCTTCCGACTGACGAACGGCGCGAGGCCGTCCGGGTCTTTTCAAGCTGGCTGCTGACAGCACTGCGGGGCGCCGCAACGGACCGACGGCCCTGAAGCAGCAGAATGCGCCCGTCTCAGTACTTAGCTGCCGCGACGCGCCGTACGCGGGCCGTCGCTGCGGCGTGCGCCGTAGCCGCCGTCGCGCGAGCCGCCGTAGCCTTCACGCGAACCGCCGCCGAAGCCGCCTTCACGCGAGCCGCCGCCAGCCGACTTGCCGGCCCAGCTGCTGCCGTTGCCGCTGCCGCTGCGCGCACCGCCGCCGTTACCGGCCGGCTTGCCCGAACCGCTACCGAAGCGACGGCCACCGCCGTTGCCGCCGCCCGGACGGCCGCGGCCGCCAAAGCCAGGACGGCCGTTACCCGACGGAGCCGACTTGCGCGGCTCGAAGCCTTCGACGACATTGACCGGCAGCGGAGTACGCACGAAACGCTCGATGCGCTTCAACGCGCCTTGCTCGGCGTGATGCACGAGGCTCACCGCGATACCCGAGCGGCCAGCACGGCCGGTACGGCCGATGCGGTGCACGTAGTCTTCAGCGAACTTCGGCAGGTCGTAGTTGAACACATGCGTGATGCCAGGAATGTCGATACCGCGAGCGGCGACGTCCGTTGCCACCAGCACGCGCACACGGCGCTCGCGCAGCGCACGGATCGTGCGGTTACGCGCGCCTTGCGGCAGATCGCCGTGCAGAGCGGCCGATTCGAAACCGGCGTCGGCCAGACGGCCTGCCAGTTGGTCTGCGTCCATCTTGGTTGCCGTGAAGACGATCGCCTGATCGAGGCCTTCGTCGCGCAGCAGATGGTCGAGCAGACGATCCTTGTGATCGCGGTCATCCACGTAATGGACGGTTTGCGCGATGTTCGTGCGCTGTTCCAGACGCTGAACGATCTCGATGCGTTCCGGATCCTTCAGCAGGCGGCCGGTCAGCGAGGTGATCTTGCCGTCGAGCGTGGCCGAGAACAGCATGGTTTGACGCGTGGCCGGCGTAGCGGCGACGATCGTTTCGATGTCTTCGATGAAGCCCATGTCGAGCATGCGGTCGGCTTCGTCGAGCACGAGGATTTGCAGTTGCGACAGATCGATACGGCCGCGTTCCAGGTGGTCGATCAAACGGCCCGGCGTGGCGACCAGGATTTCCGGGTTCTTGGCCAGCAGCATCAGCTGTTGACCATAAGCGACGCCGCCCAGAATGCTGACGGTGCGCAGACGCTTGAGGTGCTTGCCGTACGTGGCAGCGGCGGTGGTGACCTGCATGGCGAGTTCGCGGGTCGGCGTCAGAACCAGCATGGTCGGACGGGCAACCGGTTGCGGACGACGCGTGCGGGCGCCGTCAGCCGGACGCGGTTCACGCGGCTGGCTGGCTTGTGCTTTTTGCAGTTGCGAGAAACGCTCGATGGCGGGCAGCATGAACGCGGCGGTCTTGCCCGAACCGGTCGGGCTCGAGACCATCAGATCGCGGCCGGCGATGCCAGCCGGGATTGCGCGTTGCTGAACCGGAGTCGGGTTTTGATAACCAGCGGCGGTCAGCGCGGAGACGACATCCGCGGAGAGACCGAGCGACGCGAACGACGGGCCGCTCGGCGCTGCGGCTTCCGCGGCGACGGCTTCCGGAGCGGCAGCAACGGCTGCGGCTTGTACGGGTGCGTCGGCGAGACCGAGGGCTTGATCGGCGATGGCGTTCAACGGGCTGCTGGGGGTATTGCTCGAAGTCATGAGAATCCTTGGTAAATCCTTGGTACACACGGAATTAAAACGTCGGCGCCAATCGGCATACCCAAGTCGTCGGATTCAGCGAGCAAAGAAGCAGCGAGCAAATCGAAAAACGGGGGCAGCTCGCGACAATGAAGGCGAGCTTTTCGTTAGAAGCTGTATCGGATGCGACATGCCAACACGGCGTGCCGCCAGCCTGGGACATGATCGCCCGTAGGGGGCTAGGCAGGAGGGGACAGGTTCTAAACTGGATTGGAGCTAAACGCTACGAGGCGCTGCGCCGCAAAGGCCGCTAGAGGAAAGCCGGGCAAAGCAGTGAAGCGCAGGCAGCATTGTATAGCCTTTTGTTGCACTGCGCCACTATTAGGAGTTTTCCTGGCGGAAAAAATTGTGCCGGGTGTTGGTCGGGCGGTTCGATGGACGGCTGCACCGGCCGGGCATCGCAGCGGCGGCGTGGCTCAGGCCCCTTCTCCGTAGCCTGGTGCCAGGCGGGAGCGGCCGACTGCAGCCTCCCGGCGTCGATCTGGGAGTCAGGCCGACGCGCCGCTCTTGAGCGATTCGACGAGTTCGACGTATTGCTGCTTCGCGGCGTCCTGCGCGGTGCCTTTGAGTGCGGCCCACGCGTCGTACTTGTACTTGCCGACGATATCGGTGAAGCCGGGTTTGTCGCCCTGAACGTCGCCGCGAGTGGCCTGCTTGTAGAGCGCGTAGAGGCGCAGCAGCGTGAGATTGCCCGGACGCTCCGGCAACTGCTGGACGTCTTCATGGGCTTGGGTGAACTGGGTGTCGATGTCGGTCATTGTCGTTGTGCCCGCCAGGCGGGATCGGGATTGAACTCGGCTGACGATCATAACAACTGGATGCCGCCGCGGGGGCCGAGGGCTTATTCCAAACGCCGGACGGCGATCCGGCGCAAAGACGGACGGTCTCGGGCGCGTGGCAAATTAGTTCGGCGCAACCCGTACCGAGCGCAGACGCAAGCCATATGCCCTGGCGCGTGGCAAACCGCTTTCGCGCGACCCAAATCGCTTGGCGCAGCGCAAACCGCTTCCGCGCGACCCATGCCACTTTGGCTCGAGGCGAACCATCTTGGCGCATGCCGATCCAGTTGGCGCGGGACAAGCCACCTTCGCGCGACCCGAACCGCCCTGGCTCGAGGCAAGCCATCTTGGCGCATGCCGATCCAGTTGGCGCGGGACAAACCACCTTCCCGCGACCCGAACCGCCCTGGCTCAAGGCAAGCCATTTTGGCGCATGCCAATCCAGTTGGCGGGGACAACCCACCTTCGCGCGACCTGAACCGCCTTGGCTCCAGGCAAACCACCTCGGCGCGACCCAGACCATCATGGCGCATGCCAAACCACATTTGCGCGCCCCGTGCCGATTACAATACGGTCCATGACTCAAACTGTGCTCCTCGCCCTCGATACCTCGACCGAATTCTGCTCGGTAGCGCTTCTGTCGGCCGCCGGCCATGCGGCCGGCGCGACACCTGAAGAGGTACGCGCCGAACCGCGTCTGTGGGTGCGCCACGAGCCAACCGGCGCGGTTTCCAGCACGCGCCTGCTCCCCGCCATCCGCGAACTTTTCGACGAAGCCGGCCTGTCACTGGCGGACTGCGACGCCGTCGCCTTCGGTTCGGGCCCGGGCTCGTTCACCGGGTTGCGCACCGCGACCGGTGTCGCCCAAGGCCTCGCGTTCGGCCTCAATCTGCCGGTCGTGCCGATCAGCACGCTGCTTGCCTGTGCCGAGAGCGCCCGTCTGCGCGATCCGTCGGCGACGCGCGTGCTCGCCGCGCTCGACGCCCGCATGGACGAAATCTATTGGGCCGACTACGCCTGGGACGACGCCCGAGGTGAATGGCGCACGCTGCAAGCGGCTTCGCTCGATGCGCCGGACCGGCTCGTTTTGCCCGACGTCCCTTTCACGCTGGCAGGCAATGCCGCCGCGGCCTTCGGCGCGCGGCTACCCGCGGTCGCCGCGGCGCGTAGCGTCGACAGCGAAGCGGTGCCGCACGCCGTGCCGCTCGCCCACGCCGCGCTGCGCGCGTTGCGCGCGGGCCGCACGGTGCCCGCCGATCAGGCCGCGCCGGAATATGTGCGCGACAAGGTCGCCCAGACCACTTCCGAGCGGGTCGCCGAAAAAGCCGCCAGGGCCGAGCAGGCCGCCCGACTCGCGCATGACGCAGCGCAAGGCGAGGGCCGGCAATGAGTGGCGTGTTGCTCGCGGACCGCTACATGTCGCCGATGACTGAAGGCGATCTGGACGAAGTCGCCGCCATCGAAAAAATCGCTTATGAGTTTCCGTGGAGCCGGGGCAATTTCGGCGACTCGCTGCGCAACGGTTACTTCGGCGTCTGTCTGCGCCATGTCACGGGCACGCTGATCGGCTATTGCGTGCTGATGCCGGTCGTCGACGAAATGCATCTGCTCAATCTGTGCGTGACGCCCGCGGCGCAAGGCGCCGGCGCCGGGCTTGCGCTGCTGCGTGAAGCCGTGCGCATTACCCGCGCTGAAAAACTCGAGGGGCTGTTGCTGGAAGTGCGGCCGTCGAATCATCGGGCGATCCGGCTTTATGAGCGCTTCGGCTTTGCTTCGATCGGCCGGCGCAAAAACTATTATCCGGCGCGGCATCGCAGCCGGGAGGACGCCATCGTGATGCGTTTCTCGTTTGCCACGGAGGGCGCAGATGGCGCTGCATGAATCGGTTCTGGAAGAGTTCGGACTCACACCGCTGTGGGTGCGTCGCGGGGTGGCAGCGGCGCCGGAGCCGGTTGCTGAACAACCGCAAGCGCAAGCCGCAGCCGTGGTCGGGCAGGGTGCGGGCGTGCAGGCCGCGCCGGGTGCGCATCGTGATGAGGCGCGTGGCGTGGCATCAGGGATGCCGCCCGCTGCTCGCGCTCAGGAAAACTCGCAGCCCGTCATGCGGGCGGCCGGCGTTCCACAAGCCAACGCCGCGCCGGCGCAGGGCGAACGCGGCACGTCTGGACGTCAGGATCAGGCATTGTCCGCAGCCGGCGCACGCGATCGGTTCGCTGATCGCCAGTTGGCGGCAGAGACGCGCTCAGACAAGTCGCCGCGTTCCGGGCCGAACGGCGAACAGGCTGAACGTCAAAGGCAGCCCTCACAAGGCCCCACGCAACCAGCGACGCAACCACCGACGCAAGGCCGGATGCAAGCCCCCGTCGAGGCAAGCCACCCGCAGACACCGCAGTCAACGCGACCCCAACAACCCCGCAGCCCCGAGCCGCCGACATTCGACGTGCCACCCGGCGACGATTTCGCATGGTTCGACGATCTGCCGACCCAAGCCCCCGCGGACGCACGCCACGAAGCCCCCGCGGCGCCGGCAATCCGTACGCTCGACTGGGACGCACTGAGCGAGCGCGTCGCCGCCTGCCAGCTTTGCCGTCTGTGCGAAAAGCGCACGAACACGGTATTCGGCGTCGGCGATCGCGGCGCCGACTGGATGCTGATCGGCGAAGCGCCGGGCGAGAACGAGGATCGTCTCGGCGAGCCGTTCGTCGGCCAGGCCGGCAAGCTGCTCGACAACATGCTGCGTTCGCTGACGCTCGCGCGCGACACCAACGTCTATATCGCCAACGTGATCAAGTGCCGGCCGCCCGGCAACCGCAATCCCGAACCGGACGAAGTCGCGCGTTGCGAGCCGTATCTGCAACGTCAGGTCGCGCTGGTCAAGCCGAAGCTGATCGTCGCGCTCGGCCGCTTCGCGGCGCAGAGTTTGCTGAAGACCGAGGCGAGCATTTCGTCGCTGCGCGGCCGCGTCCACGAATACGAGGGCGTGCCCGTGATCGTCACCTATCACCCGGCGTATCTGTTGCGCAGCTTGCCCGACAAGGCGAAGGCCTGGGCCGACCTGTGCCTCGCGCGCGACACGTGGCGGGCGGCGGGCGGTGCGCCGTCGACCGCGCCGAAGTGACGGCGGGGGAGGGTCCGGCGGCCGGATCCGCCGCGGCGCCCGGCATCGATGCCGCGAGCCGCGCTGCGCTGCTCGATACCTTGCACGACGCTGCCGTGCGCGATCTCGCGTGGCTGCTGCTGAGCGCCGATCTGTTGCGCCCGCAACCACCGGTCGGCGCGCTGGCGCATCCCTTCGACACGCTACAGGAAGCGCAGGCGACCCTTGACTGGCTGCGCGCGCTGGACGCCGCGCCCGAACCCCTGCATCACGAACTCGCGGCGACGCGCATCACGCGCCTCGGCCGCTATGCCGAACGGCTGCTCGGCTGGTTTCTACAACATGGTCCGGCGGCGCGGTTGGTGGCGGCAGGCGTGCCGTTACGGCGTGCGGGCGTCACGCTCGGCGAGTGCGATTTTCTGGTGCGGACGCGGCAGGGCGCGCGGCTGCATTGGGAACTGGCCGTGAAGTGCTATCTGCATGCCGGCGAAGGACACGCGCAGTTGCCCGCTCGATTATCCGACTACGTCGGCCCAAATCTGAAAGACCGTTTCGACCTCAAGCTCGCGCATGTGCTGAATCATCAGTTGCCGTTGAGCGCGCGCGAGGAGTTTGCTTCGGTCGGCTACGCGGGTCCGTGGACGCCGCAGATGTTCATCAAAGGCTGGCTGTTTTACCGGCACGGCGAAACGCTGCTCGATCCGGTCGAGCTCGATCCGGCACATGGTCGCGGCTGGTGGGTGACGCGCAGTGATTGGCCGTCGTTCGCGGCGGCGCATGCGGAGAAATGGCGGACGTTGCCGCGACTGGAGTGGCTAGCGCCACGACGCCATACGTCTCTCGAAGTGCAGACGGCGGGACTCGCGTTCGTCGATGCAGAAACGCTCGCCGGGCAAACATCGCATCAGCACGGACCGTCGATGGTCGCCGCGTTCACCGAGGACCGCGTGGGTAATCTGGTAGAACGTTCGCGCGGCTTTATCGTGCCGGACGAGTGGCCGGAGTTGGCGCAAAGCTACGCGCGGCAATAGCGGAGGGTGAGCGGGAAAGAAGCAGGACAGGGCCAGAGGCGATGAAAAGGCCAAGGCCCAGGCCAACGCGCAGGCTCGACGAACGCGGCCTGTCGGCTGCGACGCACGAGACTCGTCTCCAACATCGATAAAAGTGCGCACTAGGGCCGGGCAACGCCGCGGGTCCGTTACAACGCACAAGCGCCGCGCAACCATCGGCCAAGCCCTTTGGACCTGGCGAACGCAGCCAGACCAACACGACGCCCAGCCGCGCTCACCACCACCGATAAAAATGATGCACCGGCCCGACGCCGCTGCCGACGTCTAGCCGATCGCTCGCCTGCAGCGCGCCGGTCAAATACAGCTTCGCATCGGCGACCGCGCTCGCCAATTCCCCACGCTGCGGAATCAGCGCCGCAATCGCCGACGACAGCGTGCAGCCCGTCCCATGCGTATTCTTCACCGGCACCCGCGGGCCGCCTAAGCGAAGCGTGCCGCTGTCCTGCACCAGCCAGTCCGGACTATCCGTCGCGCTCAAATGGCCGCCCTTCATCAGCACCGCGCGTGCGCCGAGCGCGCGCAGCGCTTCGCCTTGCTCGACCATGCCGGCTTCATCGGTCGCGGCTTGCACGCCGAGCAGCGCGGCCGCTTCCGGCAGATTGGGCGTCAGCAGATCGGCGAGGGGCAGCAATTCGTCGCGCACCGCCGCGACCGCGTCCGGCAGCAGCAGTGCGTGGTTGCTCTTCGAAATCATCACTGTGTCGAGCACGATGTGCTTCGGCTTGTGCCGGCGCAGCGCGTCAGCGACCGCGCGCGCGATCGGCGCGTTCGCCAGCATGCCGATCTTCACGGCGTCGATGCGGATGTCGTCGAACACCGCGTCGAGTTGCGCGGTAATGAAGCCGGGGTCCGGCGCGTGAATCGCGGTGACGCCGCGCGTGTTCTGCGCGGTGAGCGCGGTGATCACGCTCGCGCCGTACGCGCCGAGCGCCGAGAAAGCCTTGAGGTCGGCCTGAATGCCGGCGCCGCCGCCGGAATCGGAACCGGCGATCGTCAGCGCATTGGGAATTGGTTGAGTCATGGCAAAGCGAGGAAGGAGGAAGGCGCGGGCCGCGACATGAGCGGACGGCCCGCCGCGGATCAGTGCTTGACTTCGCCGATCAGCGCGACCGAATCGAACGCCCGCTGGTTGGCCTGGTGGCGCCGCATCACAAACCACATCATCACGCAGACGAACGTGCCGAACAGCACGATCACCGCCGTGACCGGCACATCGAGCCACACCAGCACGGCATAGAGGCACAGCATGACGAGCACGGAGAGGTTCTCGTTGAAGTTCTGCACGGCGATAGAGTGACCGGCGGACAGCAGCACGTGCCCGCGATGCTGCAGCAGCGCGTTCATCGGCACGACGAAAAAGCCCGACAGGCCGCCGACGATCATCAGGAAAATGTACGCGACGATCAGATAGCCCGGCACATGCACGCGGCCGAAATAGAGACCCCAATGGGCAGGGAAGAGATCGCGCGTGTAGAACGCCATCAGCATCACGGCAATGCCCATCATGATGCCAACCGGCAACACCGACAGCGACTTCTTCAGCGGCACGCGCGAGGCCGCGAAGATCGCGCCGGCTGCCACGCCCACGGCCACCACAGCCTGCAGAATGGCCGCTTCGGAGAGCGACATGTTCAGCGACACCTCGGCCCACTTCAGCACGATGAATTGCAGCGTCGCGCCCGCGCCCCAGAACAGCGTGGTGACGGCAAGCGAAATCTGGCCGAGCTTGTCGCGCCACAGCACGAGGAAACAGTCGGCGAAATCGGTGACGAGCTTGATCGGGCCGCGTTCCTGTTTCGGATAGCGCGCGCCGGTGTCGGGAATGCGCAGATTGAACAGCGCGGCGATCACGTAGATGGCCATGATGACCAGCATCGCGGCTTCGGCGGGCGTGTTGACCGAGGGAATGTGGTGCCGCAGGATCGGCGCGGCAATGTGCGGGCTGATGAGCGCCCCGCCGAGCACAGTGCCGAGAATGATCGAGCCGACGGTCGTGCCTTCGATCCAGCCGTTCGCGGCGACCAGCCGGTCAGGCGGCAGCAGCTCGGTGAGAATGCCGTATTTGGCGGGCGAGTAGGCCGCCGCGCCGAAGCCGACAATCCCATACGCGAGCAGCGGATGCGCGCCCACCAGCATCGTGATGCAACCGACCACCTTGATGGTGTTGGTGATGAACATCACGCGTCCTTTCGGACGGGAGTCGGCGAAGGCGCCCACGAAGGCGGCGAGAACGACGTACGACAGCACAAAGAACAGCTTGAGCAGCGGCGTCATCCAGTTCGGGGCGTGAAGATCTTTCAGCAGTGCGATAGCAGCGATCAGAAGCGCATTGTCGGCCAGCGACGAAAAAAACTGCGCGGCCATGATGGTGTAAAAACCTTTTTTCATCTGATGCGATGCTGTCCTCGCTGCGGTCTGTCCGCCCCGGCCGCTGGTTGAGCGTCCGGGCTTATGCCGTTCGTCGAAATGGGTTGTGCGCACGGCTTTATATCATGAAAATAGATGGATTCGGACTAGCAGAATCCTTGATCGCACCGCCCAGCGGGCTACAGAGCGCTGAAAACGCCCTGTAAGCCGCTGATTCGCAAGCGTCTTTACGAAAATATCCCATGCCGCGCCCGCTCTCAGCCACGATTCATACCTCCGCTCTCGCCAATAATCTCGCCGTTGCCCGGCGCTACGCGCCGAAATCGAAAATCTGGGCCGTCGTCAAGGCCAACGCCTACGGGCACGGGCTTGCGCGCGTTTTTCCGGGCCTGCGCGCAACCGACGGCTTTGGGTTGCTGGACCTCGAAGAAGCCGTGAAGTTGCGTGAATTGGGCTGGGCCGGCCCGATTCTTTTGCTCGAAGGCTTCTTTCGTCCGACCGATATCGACGTGATCGACCGCTACAGCCTGACCACCGCGCTGCATTCGGACGAACAATTGCGCATGCTGGAAATGGCGCGTCTGTCCAAACCGGTCAATATCCAGTTGAAGATGAACACCGGCATGAATCGCCTCGGTTACACGCCGGAGAAGTTCCGCGCCGCGTGGGAACGGGCGCGCGCTGCCCAAGGCGTCGGCCAGATCACGTTGATGACCCATTTCTCGGACGCCGACGGCGATCGCGGCGTGGACTACCAAATGCAGGCGTTCGAGCGCGGCGCGCAAGGCATTGCCGGCGCGCGCAGCCTCGCCAACTCGGCGGCCACGTTGTGGCATCCGGCCACGCACTTCGACTGGGTGCGCCCGGGCATCATCATGTACGGCGCGTCGCCGTCCGGCGTCACGGCGGCGATCGAAGGCACCGGCCTGCAGCCCGCCATGACGCTCGCCTCGGAACTGATCGCCGTGCAGACGCTCGCCGAAGGCCATACGGTCGGCTACGGGTCGTCGTTCAAGGCGCGCGGCTCGATGCGCATCGGCGTGGTGGCGTGCGGCTATGCGGACGGCTATCCGCGCGTCGCGCCGGAAGGCACGCCGGTGATCGTCGATGGGGTGCGCACGCGGGTCGTCGGGCGCGTCTCGATGGACATGCTCACCGTCGACCTGACGCCGGTGCCGACCGCCAACGTCGGCTCGCGCGTCGAACTGTGGGGCACCTCGCTGCCGATCGACGACGTCGCGCAGGCGTGCGGCACCATCGGCTATGAGCTGATGTGCGCCGTGGCGCCGCGCGTGCCGGTGCGGGCGGAGTAGAGGTACGCAACTCGGGCGCGCAACCTGGGCGCGTCTGGCCCCGCAGCAAGCGTTTCAATCCAAAGAACAGCAATACAGGCAATAACGCGTGGCAAAACCCAAAACGTTGTACATCTGCAGTGAATGCGGCGGGCAATCGCCAAAATGGGCCGGCCAGTGCCCCTCGTGCAATGCGTGGAACACGCTGGTCGAGTCGGTGGCGGAAGCGCCGTCCACGCACCGCTTCCAGTCGCTCGCGAAGAGCGCGCCGGTGCGCCGTCTCGCCGATATCGACGCATCCGATGTGCCGCGCTTTTCCACCGGCGTCAGCGAGTTCGACCGCGTGCTCGGCGGCGGTCTGGTGCCGGGCGGCGTGGTGCTGATCGGCGGCGATCCGGGCATCGGCAAATCGACGCTGTTGCTGCAATCGCTCGCGGAGATCGCCGCCGACAAACGCGCGCTTTATATCAGCGGCGAAGAGTCGGCTGCGCAAATTGCGTTGCGCGCGCAACGGCTTTCGTTGCTGGAGCCGGGCTCGAAGGCCAGCGAGCTGCAATTGCTGGCGGAAATCCAGCTCGAAAAAATCCAGGCGACGATCTCCGAGCAGCGGCCCGATGTCGCGGTGATCGACTCGATCCAGACGGTCTATTCCGACGCGCTGACTTCCGCGCCGGGCTCGGTCGCCCAGGTGCGCGAGTGCGCGGCGCAACTCACGCGCATTGCCAAGCAGTCGGGCACCACCATCATCATGGTCGGCCACGTGACCAAGGAAGGCGCGCTGGCCGGGCCGCGCGTGCTCGAACACATCGTCGACACGGTGTTGTACTTCGAGGGCGACACGCATTCCTCGTATCGTCTGGTGCGCGCGATCAAGAACCGTTTCGGCGCGGTCAACGAACTCGGCGTGTTCGCCATGACCGAGCGCGGCTTGCGCGGCGTGGCCAATCCGTCGGCGCTGTTTCTGTCGCAGCACGAGCAGTCGGTGCCGGGTTCCTGCGTGCTGGTGACGCAGGAGGGCACGCGGCCGCTGCTGGTCGAAGTGCAGGCCCTCGTGGACTCGGCCAACGCGCCCAATCCGCGCCGTCTTGCGGTCGGCCTGGAGCAGAACCGGCTCGCGATGCTGCTGGCGGTGCTGCACCGGCATGCGGGCATCGCGTGTTTCGATCAGGACGTGTTCCTGAACGCCGTGGGCGGCGTGAAGATCACCGAGCCCGCCGCCGACCTGGCCGTGCTGCTCGCGATTCATTCGTCCATGCGCAACAAGCCGCTGCCCAAGGGGCTGGTGGTGTTCGGGGAAGTGGGCCTCGCCGGCGAGATCCGGCCGTCGCCGCGCGGTCAGGAGCGCCTGAAGGAAGCCGCCAAGCTGGGCTTTTCGGTTGCGGTGATTCCCAAGGCCAATGCGCCGAAACAGCCGATCGAAGGCTTACAGGTCGTTGCGGTCGAGCGGATCGAACAGGCCATCGACCGGGTCCGCACGCTTGAATAGACGGGGTTCGGGCGTCCTGGCGGCGCCCGACGTTCCGTAATGGTCGGTAAATATCTCCATATTGGCTGTAACCTACCCGACATTCCTTTTTCCTAAGCTGCAAGGGTATGCATCCCTTCTGATGCCCGAAAAAGGATCGCGCCTTGAAACAGTCATATGAAACCGTAGCCGAACGGCCGATACAGGTGCGCGGTTGCCGCGTCTCCGCGCCTATTCACCAGCCATGGGGCGGCGCTTGCCGGATTGTCGAGTGGATCGACACGGCAGGGCAGATTTCCCGGCGGGTGGTGGCCGAAGACGCCACGGCCGCCGAAGTCCGCGCGACGATCAACCGTCATGTGGAAGGCCGCAAGCATGTGCTGTACGACGACGAAAAGACGCCGCGTCAGACGTTGCCGCGGCAGACGGTGGCGCGGCGCTGAGGGCTCTGGAGCGCGGGACTGCGGGTGCGGGGTTGGTGATCGGTTTTGTGCCCCCGTTGCCGGTCATGTCACTTGAGGCCAATGCCGCAAACGGTCCGACGTGGCCAACTCCGCCAATGCGCCTAGTGAGGCTAGTGAGGCCGATTGGGCTAACGGGAGCAAATGCGCTTCATATCAAGCGCCGTTTGCCGATCAGCCCGGGCTGGCCCGCGGAACTGATTCACCCGCGCGCTAGCTGCTCAACCGGTCTTCCTCGTCTGCCCCGTCTGCGCTCGCCGTCTCGTAAGGCTGTGGATTGAACAGCGGATGACGCGCGGCTTCCGCGGCCGTCAGCACCGGCGAGACGCAGCAGTCGAGCGGCTCCAGCAGCAAAACCCATTCTTCCAGCGGACGCTTGCCGATCACATCGGCGAGTTCTTGCGTGAGCGCGGCGGCGTCCGGGCCGCCGATCGCCTGGCCGAGACTCCAATGGCGTGTGGCCCACTCGGGCCGGTCGAGCGCCATGCAGAGCGTCTCCCAGAACTTCAGTTCGAGTGCGCCGACCGCGAGCCAGCGGTTATCGAGCGTGCGGTACAGGTTGTAGCAGGGCACGCCGCCATTCAGCAGACCGCCGCCGACGCCAGGCGTGGCGCCATCGTTGGCGAGCGAGACCTGAGCCACCACGTTGTGCGCGTAGGTCACATGCGTCATGGAGACATCGACGAAGCGGCCCTCGCCGCCGCGCGAAACATGCCACAGCGCCGCGAGAATCTGCGTGACCGCGCTCAGTGCGCCGCCGAGCAGGTCGGCAATCTGGAAATTCGGCAGGATCGGCGCGCCGTCACGGCCCGCCAGTTGATCGAGCACGCCCGCGTAGCCGATGTAGTTCAGATCGTGTCCCGCATGGTCGACGAACGGACCGCTCGCGCCGTATCCGCTGATTGCGCAGTAAACCAGCCGCGGATTGAGCGCGTGCAGCGTTTCGTAGCCGAGGCCCAGCCGCTCCATCACGCCGGGCCGGAAACTCTCGATCAGCACGTCCGCTTCGGCGGCGAGCGCGCACAGCACGTTGCGTCCCGCTTCGGACTTGAGGTCGAGGCGGGTTTCGCGCTTGCCGCGATTCACCAGCCGGTAAAACGCGCCGGGCCGCCCGGCCACGCGATCGCTCGACGATTGCATCATCGTGCGGGTGGGGTCGCCCGCGCCGGGGGCTTCGATCTTCAGCACGTCGGCGCCGAGTTCGGCGAGCCGCAGGGCGGCGACCGGGCCCGGCAGCAGGCGCGTGAGGTCGAGCACGCGCAAACCCTGTAGCGCGGGCGGCGCGGGGGCGGCCGGCGAAGCGGCCGAACTCGCTGCACGTGAAGTAGCCGAGGACTTGGCCCGTGAAGTAGTCGAAGGTTCTGCCCGTGAAGTACTCGAAGATGTGGCCGAAGGGGTACCGGAAGATGCGGCCGAAGCAGCAGCCGGAGACGCAGCCGATGAGTTAGCAGACGACTTGGCCGAAGCCGTCGCCGATGACCCAGCCGACGCCCCAGGCGTTGAGACGGATGATGTCGCGGATGACAAAGCCAAGCTCCCGTCGATGCCGGCGCGGACCTGCAACAGCGTGCCGCTAGCCGATTTGTTCGAGTTCCTCGTGAGTCTCGAGCCATTCGGCTTCGAGCGCTTCGAGGCGCGCGTTCACATCTGCCTGACGGCGGATCGCCTCCGTCAGCTTGCTTTTCTGCTCGGGCTCATAACTCGCCGGATCGACGACGAACGCATCCAGCGTCGCCTTCTCCGCGTTGAGCGCGTCCATTTCATTTTCGATCTTCGTGATCCGGCTTTGCAGCGGTTTTTTCAGATGCGCAAGCTTCTGACGCGTTTCCGCCTCGAGGCGCCGCTGTTCCTTGCGGTTCACGCCGTTGTCCGCGCTATCACCGCCATTCGCGCCGCTCGACGCCGCGCTCGCCTTGAGCGCCGCGCGCTGCTCAGCCGCATGCTGGAGCAGCCAGTCGCGATAGTCGTCGAGGTCGCCATCGAATTCCTGCAGTCGATGTTTCGCGACCAGCATGAATTGATCCGTGGTGGCGCGTAGCAGATGCCGGTCGTGCGACACCAGAATCAGCGTGCCCTCGAACTGCGCGAGCGCCATGGTCAGCGCGTGACGCGTTTCGAGGTCCAGGTGGTTGGTCGGTTCGTCGAGCAGCAGCAGGTTCGGCTTTTGCCAGATGATCAGCGCGAGCGCGAGGCGGGCCTTCTCGCCGCCGGAGAAGGGCGCGATCTTCGAGGTCGCCATCTCGCCGGAAAAATTGAAGCTGCCGAGGAAGTCGCGCAATTCCTGCTCGCGCGTGTCCGGTGCGAGACGCGCGAGGTGCTGCAACGGGGTGTCGTCCGGACGCAGTGTTTCGAGCTGATGCTGCGCGAAGTAGCCGATGCGCAGCCCCTTGCCTTCGCGCACATGGCCGCCGAGCGCCTCGAGCGTGCCGGCAAGCGTCTTGATCAGCGTGGACTTACCTTGGCCGTTCGCGCCGAGCAGCCCGATGCGCTGACCGTTCTGGATCGACAGCACGACGTGATCGATGATCGGAATCTCGACAGCAGGTTCGCCCTCGCTGCGGTAACCGCAGCGCACGTCTTCCATCACCATCATCGGGTTCGGCGCGGAATCGGGCGTGCGGAATTCGAACGTGAATGGCGAGGACGCGTGCGCCGGCGCGATCAGCTCCATCTTTTCCAACGCCTTGACGCGGCTCTGCGCCTGGCGCGCCTTGGTGGCCTGCGCCTTGAAGCGGTTGATGTAACTCTGCAAATGCTCGACCGTGCGCTGCTGTTTCTCGTACGCGCTTTGCTGCAGAGCGATCTGCTGCGCGCGCAGCACTTCGAATTGCGAGTAGTTGCCGCCGTAGCGCTTGATCTGCTGCTGCTCCAGATGCAGCGTGACATTGCAGACCGAATCGAGAAATTCGCGGTCGTGCGAGATCACGATCAGCGTGCCTGGATAACGGGCCAGCCAATCTTCCAGCCAGACGATCGCGTCGAGATCCAGGTGGTTGGTCGGTTCGTCGAGCAGCAGCAGATCGGAGCGGCACATCAGCGCCTGCGCCAGATTCAACCGCATGCGCCAGCCGCCCGAGAAACTGCTGACCGGCTCGCGGGTCTGGTCGAGCGTGAAGCCGAGGCCGAGCAGCAGGGCTTCGGCGCGCGCGGGCGCGGTGTAGCCGTCGGCGTCGGCGAACGCGGCGTGCGCTTCGCCCTCGGCCGCGCCATCGTGCGCGGCGGAGGCGGCGGCGATCGCCGCCTCGATCGCGCGCAAGGCGGCGTCGCCGTCCAGCGTGTAGGCGAGGGCGGTCTTGTCCGCGGCGGGTGTTTCCTGCGCGACGTGGGCGATCTGCCAGTTCGGCGGGATCGAAAAATCCCCGCCGTCCGCATGCAATTCGCCGAGCAGCACGGCGAACAGCGTCGACTTGCCCGCGCCGTTCGCCCCCACCAGGCCGGCCTTCTCGCCGGGGTTGAGGGTGAACGTGGTGTTGTCGAAGAGCGGCTTGGTGCCGCGCGCGAGACTGAACTGGTTAAAGCGGATCACGGAGAGGCCGGCCGAAGAAAACCGCTATTTTAGACTGCCGGGACTGACACCGGGCGCTCAACGGGCATCGGCCATTCGGCCGACTGTAACGCCGAGGCTTTTGGCATAGACTGACGGCTTTCACGGGGGAGCAAATGACATCGATTTATTCGTTTTCGGCACACACGTTGGGCGGCGAGGAAGTCAGCCTTGGGCAGTATGAAGGCAAGGTTCTGCTGATCGTCAACACGGCGAGCGAATGCGGGTTCACACCGCAGTACGCGGGCTTGCAGAAGCTGTACGACACCTACGCCGCACGCGGGCTCACGGTGCTCGGGTTTCCCTGCAACCAGTTCGGCAAGCAGGAGCCGGGCGACGCCGCGCAGATCGGCAGCTTCTGCGAAAAGAACTACGGCGTGACGTTCCCGATGTTCGACAAGGTGGACGTCAACGGTGCGAACGCGCATCCGCTGTTCCGCTATCTGACGGGCGAGGCGCCCGGTCTGCTCGGGCTGGAAGCGATCAAGTGGAACTTCACCAAGTTCCTGATCGGCCGCGACGGCAACGTGGTGAAGCGCTATGCGCCGCTGACGAAGCCCGAGGCGATCACCGAGGACATCGAAAAACTGCTGTAAAGCGGCGCCTGCTAGAGGATCGGCGAGAAGAGACGCGCCACATGCATGAGCACGCGTTTCAAGGCGGTTGCCTTGCGGTATTCATTGCGGTCGATTTCGCGCGATTCGGCGAAGTCGGCCAGCAGCATCGTTTCGACCTCTTTGGCGAAGCCGCGGTCCACGGTCAGCACCATGATCTCGAAGTTCAGCCGGAACGAGCGGTTGTCGAGATTCGCGCTGCCGATCGCCGCGGCCGCGCTGTCGATCAGCACGACCTTCTGATGCAGAAAGCCCGGCTGGTAGCGGAAGATCCGGATTCCCGCGCGTAGCGAGTCGTACGCATACAGTTTCGAGGCGGCGAACACCACGTGGTGATCGCGCCGGCTCGGAATCAGAATGCGCACGTCCACGCCGCGCAACGCCGCGAGCCGCAAGGCCGAGAACACCGCCTCGTCGGGGATCAGGTAGGGCGAGGTGATCCAGACGCGTTCGCGCGCCGCGTTGATCGCTTCGACGAAAAAGAGCGAGCAGGTCTCCTGCTTGTCGGCCGGACCGCTCGGCACGACGAGACAGTGCATGTTGCGTCCCGCTGCGGACTCGGCGGCCGGAGCGGGCGGCACGTCGAACTCGGGCAACTGCTGCGTGGCCCAGTGCCAGTCTTCCGTGAACACGAACTGGATGCTGGCGACCGCCGGCCCACGCACCTCGATATGGGTATCGCGCCACGGCGAGAGCGGCGGCTTGCCGCCGAGATATTCCACGCCCACGTTGTGCCCGCCAACAAACGCGCGTTCGCCATCCACCGAGACGATCTTGCGGTGATTGCGGAAGTTCAGTTGCAGACGGTTGACGAAGCGGCGATTGGTGGCGAATGGATGCGTCTCCACGCCGCCCGCGCGCAGGGCGGCGACGTAGCGGTGCGGCAGATCGAAGCTGCCGATGCTGTCGTACAGGAAGTACACGCGCACGCCTTGTTGCGCTTTCGCGATCAGCGCGTCTTTGAGCATCTCGCCGAGCGCATCGTCGCGCACGATGAAGAACTGCACGATGACGTAGCGGCGCGCGTTCTCGATGGCGTCGAAGATAGCCTCGAAGGTCGCCGCGCCGTTCACCAGCGTGCGCACCGAGTTGCCGGGCAGAAACGGCATGCCGCCAAGGTGCGTGAGCGAATGCACGAGCCGGCCGCCGAGTTCCAGCGTCGGCAGTCCCGCCGACGACGCGCGCGTGTCCCATTCCGGCGGATGCGCGCGCGTGCGCAGCAGTTCGTTTTCGACGCGGCGCGCGTCCGCGTAGCCGGCAAACTTGCTGCGGCCGAGGAAAAGATAAGGCACCAGCGTCAGATAAGGCATCGCGACCAGCGACACGGCCCACGCAATCGCGCCTTGCGAAGTGCGCGTGTTGAGAATCGCGTGACATGCCGCAACCACGCCGAGAATATGGCAGAGGGCGACCAGCGTGCCGATGTGAAGCAGGTCGAATTGCATAGGCAGGCGTTGGGTTGGCGAAGCGCTGCTTGGGCCGGCTCGATGAGTGCCGGGCAGCTGACCGCGCTCATCTTACCGAACGCGCGTGCGTTGGGGGTGGGGAATGGTCGAGCTGCGGTCAAGCCTGGAGGGCGAGAACCTGAATGCGGCGTGGTCGACGTGGCAGAACATCTTTGCGTTTGCCTTGTCGAAAGGCCGCGAGTTGGCGTTGGCTAGTCGGGTCAGCTGTGCGCTCGAATGTAGCGCTCGTGAAAGCGGCTTTGCTCGGAAGCGCGAGACGCCTTGATTGGGCGCGATTGCGAATGACCGGGAAAGCAGCTTCGCTCCGACGCGGTGCGCGGGATATAACAGCCCGCTGCGCGCACCGCGTCCGGAAGAAGCGACAAGACCTCAAACCGGCAAATCAGCCGCCTGGATCAGGAACACGTTGTCGTCGCCGGCACTGGTCGAAAGCCAGACGAGATCGAGCCCGCCGAATGCCGCTTCCACGTGTTGCCGCTCGTTGCCGATTTCGACGACCAGCACGCCTTCGTCGGTCAGCCAGTTGCGCGCGTCGGCGATGATCCGGCGCACGATGTCCATGCCGTCGACGCCGCCCGCCAGCGCCATGTCCGGCTCGTGCTTGTATTCGGCCGGCAGATCCTGCATCGACGCCGCGTTCACGTACGGCGGGTTGCTGATGATCACGTCGTAGCGGCGCTCGGCGAGCGGCGCGTACAGATCGCCTTCGAACAGGGCGACGCGGTCATCGAGCTTGTAGTCCGCGACATTGCGCGCGGCGACTTCCAGCGCGGGCGCTGACAGATCCACGGCGTCGATATCCGCATTCGGGAACGCGTGCGCGGCGAGAATCGCGAGGCAGCCGGAACCCGTGCACAACTCCAGCACGGCGCTCACCTGCTCGGGATCTTCCACATAGGGCTGCAAACCGTCCTGCAGCAATTCGCCGATGAACGAACGCGGCACGATCACGCGCTCGTCCACGTGGAAACGGAAGCCGTGCATCCAGGCTTCCTGCGTGATGTAGGCAGCCGGCACGCGTTCGGTGGCGCGGCGCTCGATCACGTTCAGCACGGCGTCGATTTCAGCCGCGGTCAAGCGCGCGTCGAGAAACGGGTCCAGCAGATCGAGCGGCAGATGCAGCGTGTGCAGGACCAGATAGACGGCTTCGTCGTAGGCATTGGCCGAGCCGTGGCCGAACGACAGTTCGGCCTGGTTGAAGCGCGAGACCGCGAAACGCAGCAGGTCGCGAACGGTGGAAAACGGGAGCGTCATCGCAATAGTCCTTGGTTCAGGCGATCAGTTGTTCGAGCACGCGGCGATACACGTTCTTCAGCGGCTCGATGTGTGCGACTTCGATATGTTCGTCGATCTTGTGGATGCTGGCGTTCAGCGGGCCGAACTCGATCACCTGCTTGCAGATGCGCGCGATGAAGCGGCCGTCCGAGGTGCCGCCGGTGGTCGACAGTTCCGTGGCGACGCCGGTTTCGTCCTTGATCGCCTTGGCGAGCGCGTTGGACAGATCGCCGCGCGGCGTGAGGAACGGCAGGCCGCTCACGGTCCATTGCAGATCGTAGTCGAGATCGTGCTTGTCGAGGATTGCATGCACGCGGGCTTGCAGACCTTCCACCGTGCTCGCCGTCGAGAAGCGGAAGTTGAACATCACGTCCGCATGGCCCGGAATCACGTTGGTCGCGCCGGTCCCGCTGTGAATGTTCGACACCTGCCACGTGGTGGGCGGGAAATATTCGTTGCCGTCGTCCCAGCGTTCGGCCACCAGTTCGGCCAGCGCGGGCGCGAGCAGATGCACCGGATTCTTCGCCAGATGCGGATAGGCGATATGGCCTTGCACGCCCTTGACGATCAGCTTGCCCGACATCGAGCCGCGCCGGCCGTTCTTCACCATGTCGCCGAACTGCGCGCTCGAAGTCGGCTCGCCGACGATGCAGTAGTCCATGCGTTCGCCGCGCGCCTGCAAGGCTTCGACGACCTTCACGGTGCCGTCGGTGGCGGGGCCTTCTTCGTCGCTCGTGATCAGGAAGGCGATCGTGCCGCGGTGCGCCGGGTGCGCTGCGACGAATTCCTCGCTCGCCACCACGAAGCCCGCGATCGACGCTTTCATGTCCGCCGCGCCGCGGCCGTACAGCTTGCCGTCGCGATGGGTCGGCTCGAACGGCGCCGAGCGCCATTGTTCGAGCGGGCCGGTCGGCACCACGTCGGTATGGCCGGCGAACGCGAGCAGCTTGCCCGCGGTGCCGTCGACGCCGCGTTTGACGGCCCACAGGTTGGTCACGCCGTTCGATTCGATGGTCTCGTGCTCGAAGCCGAGCGCGGACAGGCGCTCGATCAGGAGGCGCTGGCAATGCTGGTCGTCGGGCGTAACGGACGCGCGCGCGATCAGTTGTTCGGTAAGGGCGAGGGTGCCGGACATGGATTCGATGCAGCCACTTTGAAATGAAAAAATGCCGGCTGGCGGTTGAACACCGCAGCCGGCAACAGCTTTTTGAGTCACGCGGCCGGGCCGCGTTCTACTACATGGCGCGATGCGTTCGGCGCATGCACTGAGACTCGCGCCGAACTGGCCGCGAGCCCAGGTATCCAGCACCGCACGCCAAACCAGGCGAGTCGCGCTTTGCCTGAACAAACAGCGCCGCGCTCAAACAACAATACTTTTCTCAGGCGAACAGCGCGGTGTACTCGTCCGCGGAAAAACCGAGCGACTTGACGCGCCCGTTGACCACCAGCACCGGCCGCTTGATCACCGACGGCTTGTGAATCATCAACGCGATCGCGCCCGGTTGCGTGTCCGCGGCCGCTTTCATGTCGTCGGACAGCGCGCGCCATGTGGTGCCGCGCCGGTTCAGCAACGCGTCGAGCTTCACGTCTTTGAGCCAGTCCTGCACGAGCGGTTCGGTCACGCCGTGTTTCTTGAAGTCGTGGAACTCGAACTCGACGCCGTGCTCTTCCAGCCACACGCGGGCCTTCTTCACGGTGTCGCAGTTCGGGATGCCGTAGACGACGGTTTTGGTGCCGCGCGCCATCAGTCGCCTCGCAGCAGCTCGTTCAGGCCGACCTTCGCGCGCGTCTTGGCGTCGACCTTCTTGACGATCACGGCGCAGTAGAGGCTATGCGTGCCGTCTTTCGACGGCAGATTGCCCGCCACCACCACCGAGCCCGCCGGAATGCGGCCGTACGTCACTTCGCCGGTTTCGCGGTCGTAAATCTTGGTGCTCTGGCCGAGGTACACGCCCATCGAGATCACCGAGTTTTCTTCGACGATCACGCCTTCCACCACTTCCGAACGCGCGCCGATAAAGCAGTTGTCTTCGATGATGACCGGGTTCGCCTGCAGCGGCTCCAGCACGCCGCCGATGCCGACGCCACCCGACAGGTGCACGTTCTTGCCGATCTGCGCGCACGAACCGACGGTGGCCCACGTGTCGACCATCGAGCCTTCGTCCACGTAAGCGCCGATGTTGGTGTACGACGGCATCAGCACGACGTTCTTCGCGATGAACGAGCCGCGGCGCGCGATGGCGGGCGGCACCACGCGGAAGCCGCCGGCGGCGAAGTCTTCAGCGGTGTAGTTGGCGAACTTCGAGGGCACCTTGTCGTAGAACTGGCTGTAACCGCCAGCCGGCATCGGCGCGTTGTCTTCCAGGCGGAACGACAGCAGCACGGCTTTCTTCAGCCACTGATTGACGACCCAGTCGCCATCCTTCTTTTCCGCGACGCGGAGCAGGCCCTTGTCCAGTTGCTCGATGGCGTGGGCGACGGCTTCGCGCACGTCGGCCGGAGCGGCTTTCGGCGACAGTTCGGCGCGATTTTCCCAGGCGGTGTCAATGATCTGCTGAAGTTGTTGCGACATATGCGTGCTTTATCGAAGAGTTGAAATCGGAAGAAGGGATGCGGTGCGCGGGGTTGCGATCGACGAAAACTCAACCCGCCAGCGCGCGGCAAAAATCGATGATTCGCTGCGCGCCCTGCGTGCATTCGTCGACGCCGGCGACGAGCGCCATACGCACGAAATTGCGGCCGGGGTTCACGCCGTGCGCAGTGCGCGCGAGAAACGAGCCCGGCAGAACCGTCACATTATAGTCGGCGTAGAGGCGCTGGGCGAACTCGGTGTCCGTGAGGCCCGTGCGCGAGACGTTCGCCCACAGGTAGAACGCGGCGTCCGGCAGGCGCACGTCGAGCACCTCGGCGAGCATCGGCGTGACGGTGGAAAACTTCTGCACGTACTTCGCGCGGTTCTCGCGCACGTGCGTCTCGTCGCTCCAGGCCACGATGCTGGCACTCTGGAACACCGTCGACAAGGCCGCGCCGTGGTATGTCCGGTATAGCAGGAAGTCCTTGAGAATCGCCGCGTCGCCCGCGACGAAGCCCGAGCGCATGCCCGGCACGTTCGAGCGCTTGGACAGGCTCGACAGCATGACGAGCCGCTCGAAACCGCGGCCGAGCCTGTGCGCCGCTTCCAGGCCGCCGAGCGGCGGGTTGGCTTCGTCGAAATAGATTTCGGAGTAGCACTCGTCCGAGGCGATCACGAAGCCGTAGCGGTCCGACAGCGCGAACAGTTCGCACCAGTCGTCGAGTGTGAGCACCGCGCCGGTCGGATTGCCCGGTGAGCAGACATAGAGCAGTTGCGTGCGCGCCCAGATGTCCGCCGGCACCGCAGAGTAGTCGCAGGCGAAGTTGCGCGCCGGGTCGCTATTCACGAAGTACGGCTGCGCGCCGGCCAGGATCGCCGCGCCCTCGTAGATTTGGTAGAACGGGTTCGGACAGAGTACGATCGCAGGCTCGCCGTCAGCATTCTTTTTCGGGTCGAGCACGGTCTGGGCTAGCGCGAACAACGCCTCGCGCGAACCCGACACCGGCAGCACCTGAGTGGCCGGATCGACCGGCGGCAGGTTGTAGCGCCGCGTGACCCAATTCGCGATCGACTCGCGCAGCGCCGGCGACCCGATCGTGGCCGGATACGACGACAACCCGCCGAGCGAGGCCACCACGGCGTCACGGATCAAGGCGGGCGTGGGATGTTTCGGCTCGCCGATGCCGAAGCTGATATGCGCGAGGCCGGCGCTCGGCGTGACGTCCGCGAAAAGCGCGCGCAGCTTTTCGAACGGGTAGGGCTGAAGGGAGTCGAGGAGCGGATTCACTGGGCGGATCGAGCCTGATCGAAGATGGGCGAGAGACGGATGCGGAAAAGGATGCAGCGAAAAGCGGGGCACGCGCCGGCGGCGGTAAAACGCGCAAAACACGCTGAACGGCCGGCAGCAGCGGCGAGCGGATGATTATAGCGTGGCGAGCCTGGCATGGCGGGCAGACGGTGGAGTGGCGGTTTGCGGGTAAGCATGGCACGGCGGCGTCGCGCAGGCGATCCTCGGCTGGGCGGTGAAGGCAAGGTTAAGAGTTGAGCAGATGAAGGGCATCGCGCCGCCAAGCGACGGCGCAACCCGCCAGGCGGCGCAGGCAATGCGCTGCAGCGGGAACGACGCGAGCCGCCGACGGTTCGCGCAAGAAAGAAGCAGGAGCAGCAATGTACGCAGCAGTCTTGGAGACATCCGGACACAACAGGCGCAGGAGCGCCGCGGTCCACGGCGTGAACGCCAGCGGCGCCCTTGCCAGAAACGCCACGGTTCTCGGCCGGAACGCCACCAGCACCTTGGCGAGAAACGCTGCGGTCCTTGGCCGGAACGTCACTAGCGCCTTAGAGGGACACGCTGCGGTCCTCGGTCGCAACGCCTCCAGCGCCTGTGCGATAAACGCCGCGGCCCTCAACCTGAACGCCCCCAGCACCTTGGCCAGAAACGCCGCAGTTCCCGGCCGAAGCTTCCTTAGCGCCCACGCAACAAGCATCGCGGTCCGCGACAGACACACCCCGAACACCTCCGCAAGGAGCCCCGCACCATGACCAACTGGCTTCGCAATGGTTGGCCGACGCTCGCGATCATGCTCGGGGCGTCGGTATGGGGGATGATCTGGTACCCCTTGCGCATGCTGAACGCGCTTGGCGTGACCGGCACGGCGGCCAGCGCGCTGACGAGCGGCGCCGGCTGCCTGTTCGTGCTGCTGGTGCGCTATCGCGCGCTCAAGACCGTGCGCTGGCACTGGCTGCTGCCCGCTCTTGCGCTGGCAGCGGGCATCACCAATCTCGGCTTTGTGTGGGGCTCGATTCACGGCCAGGTGATGCGCGTGCTGCTGCTGTTCTATCTCACCCCCGCGTGGACCGCGCTTTTCGCGCACTTCATCCTGCATGAACGCTTGACCTGGGCCGGTGCGGCACTCGCCGCGCTCTCGCTGGCCGGTGCGATGACCATGCTGTGGTCGCCGCAACTGGGCATTCCGGTGCCCGGCAATCTCGCCGAATGGGCGGGCCTCGCGGGCGGCATGGGCTTCGCCATGAGCAACGTGCTGATTCTCAAGACGAGCCGCGTGCTGCCGGACATGAAGCCGGAAATGCGCACCGCGACGATCTTCGGCGGCGCGGCGCTGTTCAGCGCCTGCGCTTCCCTGTTCGAGGCGATGCCCGCGCCGCCCACCGGCGCGCATCTCGGCACGGCCGTCTGGCTGGTGCTCGGCCTCGGCTTTCTGCTGGCGTCGAACAATATGCTGGTGCAGTACGGGCTCGCGCGCGTGCCGGCCAATCGCGCATCGATCATCATGCTGTTCGAGATCGTGGTCACGGCGCTGTCCGCGTGGCTGTTCGCCGGCGAGACGCCCGGTCCGCGCGAATGGGCGGGCGGCGTGTGCATCGTGCTGGCTTCGGCGCTGTCCAGCTGGGTGCATCGGACCAAGGCCATGCCGCCCGATCCGGCCATTCAGGAGGCCAGTCTCGCCGACCAGCGCGATACCGGACTCGACGACCGTAAGGACGGCAAAAACCGCCCACGCGCGATGGTATGATTGCCCCTCATTAGCCGGCGCATGCCTCACCGCATGAAGCCGGCATCCGAGGCGCGAGGGTTCGCGGGCCGTGTCGCTCTGTCGGCGAACGGCTGGCGCGGCCTTCACGAGCCACCTATTTTTTCCCTTTTCAAACAGCGAAATCGCCGTGCGTCTGACCTCGATCAAACTCGCTGGCTTCAAGTCATTCGTCGATCCCACGCATTTCCAGGTTCCGGGCCAGCTAGTCGGCGTGGTGGGACCAAACGGGTGCGGCAAGTCCAACATCATCGACGCCGTGCGCTGGGTGCTCGGCGAATCGCGCGCCTCCGAGCTGCGCGGCGAGTCGATGCAGGACGTGATCTTCAATGGCTCGACCGCGCGCAAGCCCGGCAGCCGCGCCAGCGTCGAACTGGTGTTCGACAACGCCGACGGCCGTGCCGCCGGCCAGTGGGGACAGTATGCCGAAATCGCCGTGAAGCGCGTGCTCACGCGCGACGGCACCTCGAGCTACTACATCAACAATTTGCCGGCGCGCCGTCGCGACATTCAGGACATCTTCCTCGGCACCGGTCTCGGGCCGCGCGCGTACGCGATCATCGGGCAGGGCATGATCGCGCGCCTGATCGAGGCGAAGCCGGAAGAGCTGCGCGTGTTTCTCGAAGAAGCCGCCGGCGTGTCGAAGTACAAGGAACGCCGCCGCGAAACTGAGAACCGTCTGCACGACACGCGGGAAAATCTGACGCGGGTCGAAGATATCGTTCGGGAACTCAGTTCGAATCTGGAGAAACTGGAAGCGCAGGCCGTGGTCGCCACGCGTTACAAGGAACTGCAGACCGATGGGGAGGAGAAGCAGCGCCTCCTGTGGCTGTTGCGCAAGAACGAAGCCGGCAGCGAGCAGGAACGCCAGAAACGCGCGATCGAACAGGCCCAGATCGATCTCGAAGCGCACACCGCCAGGCTGCGCGAAGTCGAAGCGCAACTCGAAACGCTGCGCGTCGCGCACTACTCCGCCAGCGACGCGATGCAAGGCGCGCAAGGCGCGCTCTACGAGGCGAATTCGGAAGTCAGCCGGCTCGAAGCAGAGATCAAATTCATCGTCGAATCGCGCAATCGCGTGCAGGCGCAGATCGCCGCGCTGAACGCGCAGCGTGAGCAGTGGCAATCGCAGGCGCAAAAAGCTCAGGACGATCTCGCAGACGCCGAGGAACAACTGGCCGTCGCCGAAGAAAAAGCCGCGCTCGCCGAAGACGAAGCGGCCGCCAAGCACGACGCGATGCCCGCGCTCGAAGCGCGCTGGCGGGACGCGCAAACGGAGTTGAACGCCGAGCGCGGCGGTATCGCGCAGACCGAACAGGCGCTCAAGCTCGAAGCCGCGCATCAGCGCAATGCCGATCAGCAATTGCAGCAATTGCAGGCGCGTCATGAGCGCCTGAAGTCGGAAGCGGGCGGTCTCGACGCCCCCGACGAAGCGCAGCTCGAAGACCTGCGCATGCAGCTCGCCGAGCATGAGGAAATCCTGCACGACGCGCAAACGCGTTTGTCCGACGCGCAGGAAACGCTGCCGCGTCTCGACGGCGAACGCCGCACCGCGCAGGAACGCGTGCAGGCGGAAAGCGCCCAGATTCATCAGCTCGACGCGCGCCTGGCCGCCCTCAAGCAACTGCAGGAAAACGTCCAGACCGAAGGCAAGATCCAGCCGTGGCTCGAAAAGCACGAGTTGGGCAGCCTGCCGCGTCTGTGGAAAAAGCTGCATGTCGAAGCCGGTTGGGAAGCCGCGCTCGAGGCCGTGCTGCGCGAGCGGCTCGCCGCGCTGGAAGTGTCGAACCTCGACTGGGTCAAGGCCTTCGCCACCGACGCGCCGCCCGCCAAGCTCGCGTTCTATGCGCCGCCCGTCGCCGGTCAGCCCGCCGCCACGCCGCCCGCATTGCGGCCGCTGCTGTCGCTGGTGCGGATCGACGACGCGGGCATCCGCGCGGTGCTGAACGACTGGCTCGGCCTCTCGTTCGTCGCCGACGATCTGCAGCAGGCGCTCGCCATGCGCTCGCAGTTGCCGGAAGGCGGCTCGTTCGTCGTCAAGGCGGGGCACGTGGTGACGCGCGTCGGCGTGCAACTGTACGCCGCCGATTCCGAGCAGGCCGGCATGCTGGCCCGTCAGCAGGAAATCGAAAATCTGGCCCGCCAGGTTCGCGCGCAAGCCTTGCTCGCCGACGAAGCGAAGGCCGCCGCGATTCGCGCCGAAGCCGCTCACACGCAAGCTACCCAGGTGCTGACCGATGCGCGTCAGCAGGCCGAGCGCGCTACGCAGCGCGTGCACGCGCTGCAGATGGACGTGCTCAAGCTCACGCAGGCGCACGAGCGTTACACCCAGCGCAGCACGCAGATTCGCGAGGAACTCGCGGAGATCACCGCGCAGATCGAAGAGCAGCGCGCCATGCGCGCGGAGTCGGAAGCGAACTTCGAGCGTCACGATGGGGAACTCGCCGAATTGCAGGCGCGTTTCGAAGATCATCAACTGGCCTTCGAGGCGCTCGACGAACAACTCACCGCCGCTCGCGGCGAGGCCCGCGATCTCGACCGCGCCGCCACCGACGCGCGCTTTGCCGCGCGCAACATGGCCAACCGCATCGACGAACTGAAGCGCAGTATTCAAGTCGCTCACGAGCAGAGCGAGCGTGTCGCGGCGTCGCTGGAAGATGCGCGCGCCGAACTGGAAACCATCAACGAGCAGACCGCGCACACTGGCTTGCAGGACGCGCTCGATATTCGCGCCGTCAAGGAAGAAGCGCTGCACGCCGCGCGCCTCGAACTGGACGATCTCACCGCCAAGCTGCGTGCCGCCGACGAAACACGTCTGACCGCCGAGCGCGCGCTGCAGCCGCTGCGCGACCGCATCAACGAATTGCAATTGAAGGAACAGGCGGCGCGCCTGAACGGCGAGCAGTTCATCGAACAACTCGCTGCGGCCGGTGTCGACGAGGCGCAATTGCAGGCCAAGCTTACGCCGGACATGAAGCCGTCGTATCTGCAAGGCGAAGTCACGCGCATCAACAACGCCATCACCGCGCTCGGTCCGGTCAACATGGCCGCGCTCGACGAACTGAAGGCGGCGACCGAGCGCAAGACGTTCCTCGACGCGCAATCCACCGACCTGAACAGCGCGATCGAAACGCTCGAAGACGCCATCCGCAAGATCGACGCCGAAACGCGCACGCTCCTGCAAGGCACCTTCGACCAGGTGAACCACCATTTCGGCGAACTGTTCCCGCGTTTGTTCGGCGGCGGGCAGGCGAAGCTGATCATGACCGGGGACGAAATTCTCGACGCCGGCGTGCAGGTGATGGCGCAGCCGCCGGGCAAGAAGAATTCGACGATTCACCTGCTGTCGGGCGGCGAAAAAGCGCTGACGGCGACCGCGCTGGTGTTCGCGATGTTCCAGTTGAATCCCGCGCCGTTCTGTCTGCTGGACGAAGTGGACGCGCCGCTCGACGACGCCAACACGGAACGTTTCGCGAACCTCGTGCGGGCGATGTCGGACAAAACCCAGTTCCTGTTCATCTCGCACAACAAGATCGCGATGGAAATGGCGCAGCAGTTGATCGGCGTGACCATGCAGGAGCAGGGCGTGTCGCGGATCGTCGCCGTCGACATGGAATCGGCCGCTGGTTTCGCCCAGAATATCGTTTGAGTTTGATTTGAATTGAGCCTCGCGGGTGTCCGCGTTCAGCGCAGCGGCCGGTGGTCGCGCGACACGTGGAGCGGGCGCAGAGCCGCGCAGATAAAAGAATTGCTGATGGAGCATGCATGGACGAGTTGACACTCGGTTTGATCGGCGCGGGTGCCGTGGTGGTCGGGGGCGTGGTCGTGTACAACGCGTGGCAGAGCGCGAAGGTGCGCCGCAAGATGCCGCGGCCGATGCCGGCCGACACCGCCGAGAATCTCGCGCGGGACGATCAGGAGGAACAGAGCCCGTTCATCGAACCGGCCCGGCCGACCACGCGCCGTGAGCCGGTAGTGGGCGCCGAAGCCGCGGAGCAAACCACGGCGGCGCGCGTCGAGCCAACGTTCGGCGGCCAGGCGGCCGGCACGGCGCCGCTCGACACGGCGGCCGATATTCAGGCCGAGACGACCACGCCGAACGGCTATCCGGAAGCCGAGGGCGTGGCCGAAGCCGAACGCGACGCGAGCGCCGAGACCGCGCAAGCCCGCCAGTCCGGAGAACCCGTCGAACCGATTCTGCCCGCCGCTACGACGATCTCGTCGGCGCCGCCGGCTATCGTCGATCGGCGCATCGACTGCATCGTGCCGATCCGTTTGAACGGTCCGGTCGCGGGCGACAAGGTGATTCCGCTCGCACAGCGTCTGCGCCGCGCGGGCAGCAAGCCGGTGCATATCGAGGGCAAGCTCGAAGGCGGCGCGTGGGAGCTGCTGCAAAACGGCGCGCGTTACGAAGAACTGCGCGCGGCCGCGCAACTGGCCAATCGCAGCGGCGCTCTCAACGAACTGGAGTTTTCCGAGTTCGTGACCGGCGTGCAGCAGTTCGCCGACGCGCTGGATGCGGCGCCGGAATTCCCGGACATGCTCGAAACGGTCGCGATGGCGCGCGAGCTCGACGGCTTTGCCGCGCAATGCGACGCGCAGTTGTCGATCAACGTGCTCTCCGACGGCGCGCCGTGGTCGGCCAACTACGTGCAGGCGGTCGCGTCGCAAGACGGCTTGCTGCTCTCGCGCGACGGCACGCGTTTCGTCAAGCTCGACTCGAAGCAAAGCCCGGTGTTCATGCTGCAATTCGGCGACACCAACTTTTTGCGCGACGACCTCACCTACAAGGGCGGCCAGATGATCACGCTGGTGCTCGACGTGCCGGTGGCCGACGAAGACATTCTGCCGTTCCGTCTGATGTGCGACTACGCGAAATCGTTGGCCGAGCGCATCGGTGGGCGGGTGGTTGACGACGGCCGCCGTCCGTTGCCGGAAACCGCGCTGCTCGCCATCGAAAAGCAGTTGATGACCCTTTACGCGAAGCTCGAACAGGCGGGCATTCCGGCAGGCTCGCCAGCCACGCGGCGATTGTTCAGCCAGTAAATTTTCTACGTTTTATCGTTGTCTCCGGCGGCCGCACGATGTGCGGCCGTTGTCGTTTCAGCCGTGGCTTCGTGCCTGGCTTCCAACCCGACGCGCAACGCGCCTAAACTGGCCATTCGGCCGATGTAAAGGGGCACGCTTCCTGCGATAATCCAATGTCTGAACTTCACTGAAGAAACCTTCCGACAGCATGGCCCGAACCTCCGCCTCACATCCCGCAACCATCGCCCCGGCAGACCGTGCCGCGTGGCTGCGCGCGGAACTCGAACGCGCCAACTACGCGTACTACGTGCTCGACCAGCCGGACCTGCCCGACGCGGAATACGACAAGCTGTTCAAGGAGCTGGAGAGCATCGAGGCGGAGCATCCGGACCTGATCGTGCCGGATTCGCCCACCCAGCGCGTGGGCGGCGAGGCGGCGAGCGGCTTCGAGCCGGTCGTGCACGACCAGCCCATGTTGTCGCTGAACAACGGTTTCGCCGACGAAGACATCGTCGCGTTCGACAAGCGCGTCGGCGACGCGCTCGGTAAGAACGCGAGCGAGCCGCCGGTGCCGGTCGACTACGCGGCCGAGCTGAAATTCGACGGCCTCGCCATCTCGCTGCGTTACGTCGACGGCGCGTTTGTGCAAGCCTCCACGCGCGGCGACGGCACGACCGGCGAGAACGTCACCGAAAACGTCCGCACGATTCGCTCCATTCCGCTCAAGCTCAAGGGCAAACGCGTGCCGCACGTGCTCGACGTGCGCGGCGAAGTGCTGATGTTCAAGCGCGATTTCGAGCGCCTGAACGAACGTCAACGGGCTGCGGAACAGAAGGAATTCGCGAATCCGCGCAACGCAGCGGCGGGCAGTTTGCGGCAGCTCGATTCGAAGATCACCGCGCAGCGGCCGCTGTCGTTTTTCGCTTATGGCATTGGCGTGCTAGAAGGCATGGAGATGCCGGCCACGCACAGCGAACTGCTCGACTGGTACAAGGAACTCGGCTTGCCGGTGAATGGCGAGCGGGCAGTGGTGCAGGGCGCCGAGGGCTTGCTGGGCTTTTTCCACGGCGTCGGCGAGAAGCGCGAGAAGCTGCCGTACGACATCGACGGCGTGGTCTACAAGGTCAACCGGCGCGATGAGCAGGATGCGCTCGGCTTCGTGTCGCGCGCGCCGCGCTTCGCGTTGGCGCACAAATTCCCCGCGCAGGAGGCGCTGACCAAACTCGTCGCGATCGACGTGCAAGTCGGCCGGACCGGCGCGATTACGCCGGTAGCGCGGCTGGAGCCGGTGTTCGTCGGCGGCGCGACGGTCACGAATGCCACGTTGCACAACGAAGACGAAGTGCGCCGCAAGGATATCCGCATCGGCGACACGGTGATCGTTCGGCGCGCCGGCGACGTGATTCCCGAAGTCGTGAGCGCGCTGCTCGACCGGCGTCCCTCCGACGCCCGCGAATTCGTGATGCCCACGCAGTGTCCGGTGTGCGGTTCGAGCATCGAGCGCCTGCCGGACGAGGCGATCGCGCGCTGTACTGGCGGCCTGTTCTGTCCCGCGCAGCGCAAGCAGGCGCTCTGGCATTTCGCACAGCGGCGCGCGCTGGATATCGATGGCCTCGGTGAAAAGATTATCGACCAGCTGGTCGAGCAGAACCTCGTGCGCACGCCGGCCGATCTATTCAACGTCGGTTTTGCCACGCTTGCCGAACTTGACCGCTTTGCCGAGAAGTCCGCGCAAAATCTGCTCGACTCGCTCGAAAAGGCCAAGCACACCACGTTGGCGCGCTTCATCTACGCGCTCGGCATCCGGCATGTGGGCGAATCCACGGCGAAAGATCTCGCCAAGCACTTCGGCTCGCTCGATCCGATCATGGACGCCTCGGTCGAAGCCTTGCTGGAGGTCAACGACGTAGGGCCGGTGGTCGCGGAATCGATCCATCAGTTCTTCGCCGAGGAGCACAACCGCACGGTGATCGAGCAGTTGCGCGCGCCGGGCAAAGTCACGTGGCCCGAAGGCCCGCCCGCGCCGAAGGCGCCGCAAGGCGTGCTGGCCGGCAAGACGGTCGTACTGACCGGCACCTTGCCGAGCCTTGCCCGCGAAGAGGCGAAGGAAATGCTGGAAGCGGCCGGCGCGAAAGTGGCCGGCTCCGTGTCGAAGAAAACGGACTATGTGGTGGCGGGCGCCGACGCGGGCAGCAAGTTGGCGAAGGCTGAGGAACTCGGCGTTCCCGTACTCGACGAAGATGGTATGCGTAAGCTCCTGGAGGGGCAGTTATGATCCGCGAAATTCTCAAGATGGGCGATCCGCGCCTTTTGCGCATTGCCGATCCGGTCGATCACTTCGACACGCCCGAGCTGCATGAGCTCGTCAAAGACATGTTTGAGACCATGCACGATGCGAACGGCGCGGGCCTTGCCGCGCCGCAGATCGGCGTGAATCTGCAGGTGGTGATCTTCGGCTTCGGGCACAACGAGCGCTATCCGGACGCGCCGCCGGTGCCGGAAACGGTACTGATCAACCCGACCATCACGCCGGTCTCGCTGGATATGGAAGAGGGCTGGGAGGGCTGTCTGTCGGTGCCGGGCCTGCGCGGCGCGGTGAGCCGCTTTTCGATGATCAAGTATCACGGCTTCGATCAATACGGCAAACCGATCGACCGTGTCGCCGAGGGCTTTCACGCGCGCGTCGTGCAGCACGAGTGCGATCACCTGATCGGCAAGCTGTATCCGATGCGGATCAACGACTTCGCGAAGTTCGGCTTCACGGAAGTGCTGTTTCCGGATATGGATCCGAATAGCGACGATTGAGGCGGCTTGTGCTGCTTCGTGCACTGCGGCGCTGGCATCTTCGGCTTGGCGCAGCGCAGGGATAAAAAAACCCACGCGGAATGCGTGGGTTTTTTGTTCGAAGCGTCGGTCAGCCCCAAGCGGGTTCAGAACGACTCGTCCGGCGACAGATAACGCCATTGGCCCGGCGGCAGCGCGCCCAGCATCACACGGCCCATGCGCACGCGCTTCAGGCCGATCACTTCGAGGCCGACCAGCTCGCACATGCGGCGAATCTGGCGCTTCTTGCCTTCGCGCAGCACGAAACGCAACTGCTCGCCGTTCTGCCAGTTCACTTGCGCGGGCTTCAGCGGCACGTCGTCGAGCGACAGGCCGTGGCATAGCAGCTCGAGACTTTCGGGCGGGAAGTGGCTTTCGACGTCGGTGGTGTGCTCGCCAAATGCCACGCGCACCAGATACTCCTTGTCGATCTCGGAATGACCGCCGATCAGTTGCTTGGCGATCCGGCCGTCTTGCGTCAGCACCAGCAGGCCCGTGGAATCGATGTCCAGGCGGCCGGCCGGCGCGAGCTGGCGCAAATGCGCGACGGAGAAGCGGATGTCCGAGTGATCGCCTTCCCAGCGATTCTCCGGCGTGACCAGCGTGATGGCCGGTTGATAACCGTCTTCCGCCTGACCTGAGACCAGGCCCACCGGCTTGTGAATCAGCACTGTCACCTGGCTCATCTGCGCGGCCTCGGCGGCAGGGTCGATTTCGATGCGCTGGTCCGGACGGACTTTGGTGCCGAGCGTGTCGATGCGCTCGCCGTCCACCAGCACCCAGCCTTTTTCGATCCACTCGTCGGCTTCGCGGCGTGAGCACATGCCGAGTTCGGACATCAGCTTGGACAGGCGCAGCATGCCTGGCGCGTCTTCGTAGTCGCGACGCGGGATGCGCGGAGCGGCGTCGATTTCGCTGTCGCGCTCGGCTCGGGCCGCGCCACGCGGCTTGTCGGCGCGCGCGGGACGGTCGTCGCCGAAGCGGCGGCCGGCGGCCGGCAGCGTCTTGTCGAAGCTGCGGGCCGGGCGCTCGCCACGCTCGGTGCGTTCATTGCGTTCAGCGCTGCGCGCCGGACGGTCGCCGAATTCGCGTTTGGCCGGGGCGCGTTCGCCACGCTCATCGCGCGGAGCACGTGCCGGGCGGTCCGCGCGGTCGCTGAAGCCGGCTTTGACGGGCTTGGCGAAGCTGCGTTCGCCGCGTTCGGATGAACCGCGCTCGCCTTCGAAACGGCGCGGCGCGCTATCGCTGCGCGGCCCGCGTTCGCCGCCGCGGCGGTCTTGCGGAGCGCCACGGTCGCTGCTGAAACGCGGACGGTCGGATGCGTCGCGTTCACGGCGTTCCGGCCGCTCGCCACGCGGAGCGCCTTCCGACGGACGGCCGGCGCCTGGACGCGTTCCACTGAACGGACGGCGTTCGCCGTCGTCGCGGCGCGGGGCGCGTTCGCCGAAGCTGCGCGGCGCGCGTTCGCTGCGATCCGTGCTGCCTTCGAAGCGACGCGGCGCGCGTTCGGCCCGATCGCCTGCGGCTTCAAAACGGCGTGGGGCCCGTTCACCGCGATCGCCTGCACCTTCGAAACGGCGCGGCGCGCTGCCGGTGCGGTCGCCGCCACCTTCAAACCGGCGCGGCGCGCTGCCGGTGCGGTCACCGCCACCTTCAAACCGGCGCGGCGCACTAACGGTGCGGTCACCACCACCTTCAAACCGGCGCGGAGCGCCTTGGCCGCGCTCGCCATCCGCCCTGCGCGGCGCACGTTCGCTACGGTCCGCGCCACCTTCAAATCGGCGCGGCGCGCGTTCCGAATCGTCCCGGCGCGGTGCGCGGTCGCCGCCACCTTCAAACCGGCGTGGAGCCCGTTCACTGTCAGCACTGCGCGGCGCGCGTTCGCTACGATCGCCGCCGCCTTCGAACCGACGCGGCGCACCGCCCGCGCCCTCGCGACGCGGCGGTCGATCCGACGCCGCGCGCGGTGCGCCACCAGCGTTCCGCTCGCGCGAAAACGACCCTTCAGTCCTTGCGGGACGCGCGCCGGCACCGGCCGGCTTGCCAGCACCGGCCGGCCGCTTGCCGCCGCCGGCCGCGCCGGCGCGTTCATCCCGCGCCCCGCCAGGAGCCGGCGTCGCCGGCCTGGGTCCCGCCGGGCGCGTCGGCTTACGCGCCGACGTGCTACCGGTACGGACAGGGGCGCGTTCGGACGAAGCCGGCCGCGGGTGCTTGGCTGTTAATTTGACTCGCATGAAATCTCACACTGCGATCGCGCGCAGCAGTTCGGTCTCGACCTGAATTTGCAGGCGGTTGTCCGACAGACCGTGTCCATCCAGCAGGAAGACGTCTTCGACGCGTTCGCCGAGCGTATTGATCCGCGCCGAAGCGACGCCGACCCGATGCTCGGCCAGCACACGCGCGATCGAATAAAGAAGGCCTGGCCGGTCGTTCGCCGACACGGACAGGATGTAATATTGGCCGCGCTCGTCGGCCCGAAGATCGACGCGCGGGGTCACAGGGAAGGTCCGCGACAGCCGCGACAAACGGCCTTTCGACGGTCCCGGAAGCAGGGTGCCGTCACCGGTGAGGCGGGCGGTCAGTTCCTGTTCGACCAGATTGGCGATATCGCGATAATGCACGTCTTCTTCGGTATGCGCGACGAGGAAATTATCGAGCGCGTACCCGTGGCGGGTCGTGCTGACCCGCGCATCGAGCACCGACAGGCCGTTGCGGTCGAAATACGCGCAAATGCCGGCGAACAGATCGGGCTGGTCCTTGACGTACACCAGCACCTGAAGCGCCTCGCCGATCGGCGACGGACGGGCCCGCACGATCGGCGTCGGCGTTTCCACGTGGCGGTACAGCACACGTGTTTGCCACGCGATATCCGCCGCGTCGTGACGCAGGAAATAGCCGATGTCGAGTTTGTCCCACAGCGCCTTTTGCGCGCCTTCCGGCACAGTTTCGAGGCGCAGCAGCGCGAGCGCTTCTTCCTGACGCGACTTCAGCTCCGAATGCGCATCCGGCCGCGCGCCGCCGAGCACGGCGAGCGTGGCGCGGTACAGGTCTTCCAGCAGCTTGCCTTTCCACGTGTTCCAGACTTTCGGGCTGGTGCCGCGAATGTCGGCCACGGTCAGCAGATAGAGCGCCGTGAGGCGTCGCTCGGTGCCGACCAGTTCGGCGAACCGCTTGATGACTTCCGGGTCGCTCGTGTCCTGCTTTTGCGCGACCTGGCTCATGGTCAGATGTTGCTGAACCAGCCACACCACCAGTTCGCCGTCCTCGCCCTCGATGCCGTGATTGCGGCAGAAGCGCCGCGCGTCGGCCATGCCGAGCGTGGAATGGTCGCCGCCGCGGCCTTTGGCGATGTCGTGAAACAGCGCCGCGACGTACAGCACCCACGGCCGGTCGAAGTTGGCGATCAACTGGCTGCAGAACGGATATTCGTGCGCGTGTTCGGCCACGGCGAAGCGTCGCAGATTGCGCAGCACCATCAGAATGTGCTGGTCGACGGTGTAGACGTGATAAAGGTCGTGCTGCATCTGTCCGACGATGCGCCGGAAGTTCAGCAGGTAACGCCCCAGCACGCTCGTCTGGTTCATGAGACGCAGCGCGTGGGTGATGCCGGCCGGCTGCTTCAGGATGGCCATGAAGAGACGTCCGTTTTCCGGATCGCGCCGCCAGTGCTGGTCCATCACGTCGCGGGCGTTGTAGATCGCGCGCAGCGTGCGCGCCGACAGCCCCTTCACGCCGGGCGTCTGCTCGTACAGCAGGAAGGCCTCGAGGATGGCGTTCGGCTCGCGCTGGAACACGTCGTCGCTGGCGATTTCCAGCATGCCCTGCTTTTCCACGAAGCGGTCCGACAGCACACGCGTAATGCCGCTCGTGCTGGGGAAGAGCTGCGCTTCGATGTTCTGGATCAGGATCGTGGCGAGCTGCGTGACCGCCTTGGCGGACCAGTAATAGCGACGCATGAGCTGTTCGCTCGCGCGCTTGGTCGCGGTCGGCTTGTAGCCGAAGCTCTCGGCCACCGCCGTTTGCAGATCGAACACCATGATGTCCTGACGACGCCCGGCAATTACATGCAGCCGGGCGCGCAACGCCTTCAGGAAACTCTCGTTGCGGCGCAGCTCGCGCGCCTCGCGCTCGGTGATCAGGCCGCGTGCTTCGAGTTCACGCCAGCTGCTGCCGAAACCGGCCGCCTGGGTGATCCACAGGATGAGTTGCAGATCGCGCAGGCCGCCGGGACTTTCCTTGATATTCGGTTCGAGCGAATAGGGCGTGTCCTGGAACTTGGCGTGGCGCTGGCGCATTTCCAGGACTTTGGCCTGGAAGAAGGCTTTCGGGTCGAGCGCTTCGCGGTAACGCTTCGCGAAGTCGTCGAACAGCTCGGCGCTGCCGGTAATGCGCCGTGCCTCGAGCAGCGAGGTGCGCACCGTGACGTCGTTGGCGGCTTCTTCGAGACATTGCGACACGCTGCGCACGCTGCTGCCGAGCTCCAGCCCCAAATCCCAGGCGAGGCTGATAAAGCGTTCGATGCGCGCTTCGAGATGCTCGATCGGCGCGTCGGGCAGCAGAACCAGAATGTCGATGTCGGAATGCGGCGCCAGTTCGCCGCGTCCGTAACCGCCCACGGCCACTAGCGCCAGCTCGGGCGGCAGTTCGCAGGTGTTCCAGGCCGCGCGCAGGGAGTCGTCGGTGGCGCGCGCCAACGAGGCCATCAACGCGTCGACGTTGGTGGCCGTCCTGAAGCGTTCCAGCAGTTGGGCTTTGGCCACTTTGTACTCCGCCTTGAGCGACGTGGCAGGGGATTGGGCGACGGCTGGAACACTACTCATTGGCAGGGAGGCGCAGAGGTGGGAAGTCGGTCAGGCTGTAGCCGCAACGATCGGCGGGCGCGCGGGCGTGCCGGCGGACACGGTCAGCACGTCGTAGCCGGTTTCGGTGACGAGGACGGTATGTTCCCACTGCGCCGACAGGCTCCGGTCTTTGGTCTTGACGGTCCACTGGTCCGGCATGGTGCGAATGTCGCGGCGGCCGGCGTTGATCATCGGTTCGATCGTGAAGATCATGCCGGTTTGCAGTTCGAGCCCGGTGCCGGGACGGCCATAGTGCAGGATTTGCGGGTCTTCGTGGAATACCGTGCCGATGCCGTGACCGCAGTATTCGCGCACCACGCTGTAGCCCTGGCCTTCCGCGTGTTTCTGGATCGCGTAGCCGATGTCGCCGAGATGCGCGCCCGGGCGCACCTGGTCGATGCCGAGCCACATGCATTCGAAGGTGGTCTGCACGAGCCGCTTCGCCATGATCGAGCCTTCGCCGACAATGAACATGCGGCTGGTGTCGCCGAAATAGCCTTCCTTGATGACGGTGACGTCGATATTGAGCGCGTCGCCGTTCTTCAGCGTCTTGTCGCCGGGAATGCCGTGGCAGATCACGTCGTTGACGGAAATGCAGGTGGCCTTCGGGTAGGGCGGGTAGCCGGGCGGCTGATAGTTCAGCGGCGCCGGCACCGTGCCCTGTTCTTTCAGCATGTATTCGTGACACAGACGGTCGAGTTCGCCGGTCGTGATGCCGGCGGTGACGAACGGAGTAATGTAGTCGAGCACTTCGCTTGCCAGTTTGCAGGCGACGCGCATCTGCGCGATATCGTGTTCGTTTTTGAGCGTAATAGCCATGAGTCGGGCCTGAAATGCGATTTATTGCAGGATTATCGCACCATATTCCCGCCACCGCAGGCTTTTGCGACCGGGCTGGCGGCTTTCACTGAGTCGCGTGCGGGCTTGTTCAAGGCGGCCGGTGTTCCCGAGGGTGCAACCCACCGGCCATAAACAGGACTACCGGGCAGGTTGAGTCGTGCAATAGTCGCGTGCTATAATCTTTGGCTAAGTCGATCTCTGTCTTGCATTATTTGTCCGTGCGGGCAAAAAGGCGGCAGAAATGGCTTCTCATGGCGTCGGTTGCCTGCGCTATGAGGTAATGCGGAAAGCGCAGAAGCGAAAGCGGAAGCATAAGGGCAACGAAAGGCAACACAAAGCAGCAGACTCGCAAGCCGGCGCACCCAGGGTGTCCGTCGCGTTAAGCCAGAGAGATGGCAGCGCGGCCGATACGGCAGCCGGCTTAAGACCCAACCCTCGCGGAGATTTTCATGGCAGTTACCATGCGTCAAATGCTGGAAGCCGGTGTCCACTTTGGTCACCAAACGCGCTTCTGGAACCCGAAGATGGCCCCCTTCATTTTCGGTCATCGCAACAAGATTCACATTATCAACCTCGAAAAGACGCTGCCGATGTACAACGACGCGCTGAAGTACGCGCGTCAACTGGCAGCCAATCGCGGCACGATTCTGTTCGTCGGCACGAAGCGTCAATCGCGCGACACGATCGCTGAAGAAGCACAACGCGCTGGCATGCCGTTCGTCAACGCGCGCTGGCTCGGCGGCATGCTGACCAACTTCAAGACGCTGAAGGTCTCGATCAAGCGCCTGAAGGACATGGAAGCAGCGCTGGAAGCAGGCGAAACCGAACGCATGAGCAAGAAGGAAGCGCTTCTGTTCGAACGCGAAATGGCCAAGCTGGTCAAGTCGATCGGCGGCGTGAAAGATATGGGCGGCATTCCGGACGCGATTTTCGTGGTCGACGTCGGCTACCACAAGATTGCCGTGACCGAAGCGAACAAGCTCGGCATTCCGGTTATCGCCGTGGTCGACACGAACCACTCGCCGGAAGGCATCGACTACGTGATCCCGGGTAACGACGACGCTTCGAAGGCTGTCGCTCTGTACACGGCTGGCGTGGCTGACGCGATCGTCGAAGGCCGTGCGAACGCGGTCAACGAAGTGGTGCAAGCTGCACGTGGTGGCGACGGCGACGAGTTCGTCGAGGTCAACTCGGAAGCGTAAAGCTGCCCCGTGTCCGGCAAAAAAGGGGGCTTTCTACAGGCCCCCTTTTTTTAAGCCGCGACATTGTAGTGGGGCGCTGCCGGCAGTGTCCGAAGTAGCGCTCGAGGCTTCTCCGTAAAAAATACGCGGAATGCTGAAACGAATTCTTGCCGCCGGCATCGAAGTCCGGGCGGCGTGTGACAGACGGAACTCAAGGAGCAAATGATGGCGGCAATTACCGCAAGCATGGTTGCAGAACTGCGCGCAAAGACCGACGCGCCGATGATGGAATGCAAGAAGGCACTGACGGAAGCCGACGGCGACATGGCGCGCGCTGAAGAGCTGCTGCGCGTGAAGCTGGGCAACAAGGCCAGCAAGGCAGCGTCGCGCGTGACGGCTGAAGGCGTGGTCGCCTCGTTCATCGGCGGCAACGCGGGTTCGCTGGTCGAGCTGAACTGCGAAACCGACTTCGTTTCGAAGAACGACGACTTCCTGGGCTTCTCGAAGAAGGTCGCCGAACTGGTCGCTACGCAAAATCCGGCTGACGTCGCAGCGCTGGCGGCACTGCCGCTGGACGGCTCGACGGTCGACGCAGTGCGTCTGGCACTGGTCGGCAAGATCGGTGAAAACCTGTCGATCCGCCGTTTCGTGCGCTTCGAAACGTCGAACAAGCTGGCAGCGTACCTGCATGGCACGCGTATCGGCGTGCTGGTCGAGTACACCGGCGCGGACGAGCAGGTCGGCAAGGACGTGGCAATGCACATCGCCGCGATGAAGCCGGTTTCGCTGTCGTCGGACGACGTGCCGGCGGATCTGATCGCCAAGGAACGCAGCATTGCTGAACAGAAGGCTGCCGAATCGGGCAAGCCGGCTGAAATCGTCGCCAAGATGGTCGACGGCAGCGTGCAGAAGTACCTGAAGGAAGTGTCGCTGCTGAACCAGACGTTCGTTAAGAACGACAAGCAGACGATCGAACAGATGCTCAAGGCTGGCAATTCGAGCGTGCAGAAGTTCGCGCTGTTCGTGGTCGGCGAAGGCATCGAGAAGAAGCAGGACGACTTCGCAGCTGAAGTGGCCGCGCAAGTCGCTGCTGCAAAGCAACAATAAGTATCACGTAAGCTTCACTGCAATATCGTTGGACCCGCGGCGGAGCAAGACTTTGCCGCGGTCGGCAGCGTCGCAAGGCTGCGCGCGGGTTGACCCTCGTGACGCACGCCGCCAGCGAACTTCAGGGTTCGTCAATTTGGCGACGCTTGCCCGAATCAGCATTTCACCCCTACATTAGTCCCTTGTTGTTGCCCTGTTCTGCGCGATCTGGATACCTCTATGCCCACTGCCTATAAACGCGTCCTGCTCAAACTCTCCGGTGAAGCTCTGATGGGCGACGATGCCTTTGGCATCAATCGCGCGACCATCGAACGAATGGTGGCGGACGTGGCCGAAGTGGTCCGTCTCGGAACGCAGTTGGCCGTGGTGATCGGCGGCGGCAATATTTTCCGCGGTGTCGCGGGCGGTGCGGCGGGTATGGATCGCGCCACGGCCGACTACATGGGCATGCTGGCCACCATGATGAACGCGCTGGCGCTGCAGGATGCCATGCGCCACGCTGGCATCGAGGCGCGCGTGCAATCGGCGCTGCGCATGGATCAGGTGGTCGAACCGTACATCCGGCCCCGCGCGATTCGCCAGCTCGAAGAAGGCAAAGTCGTGATTTTCGCGGCCGGCACCGGCAACCCGTTCTTCACGACCGACACGGCCGCCGCCCTGCGCGGATCGGAAATCGGCGCGGAAGTCGTGCTGAAAGCAACCAAGGTAGACGGCGTTTATTCCGCCGACCCGAAGAAAGACCCGAGCGCGACGCGTTACACCACGATCAGCTTCGACGAGGCGATCGGCCGCAATCTGCAGGTGATGGACGCCACGGCATTCGCGCTGTGCCGCGACCAGAAACTGCCGATCCGCGTGTTTTCGATCGTCAAACCGGGCGCGCTCAAGCGCATCGTACAAGGTGATGACGAGGGTACCCTCGTCCACGTGTAAACTCTCGTTCACATAACGTGGGCTTTAGCGCGAGCCCGGGCCGCCGCATCTTGCGCGCGCTGGCCGGCTCGCACCGTTTTGAAGGTTCGGAGGTTTAAAAATGTCTGTGGCTGATATCAGGAAGGGCGCTGAACAAAAGATGCAGCGCTCCATCGACGCGTTCAAGAACGACCTGTCGAAGATCCGCACGGGCCGTGCCCACACGGGCCTGCTCGATCACATCCAGTGCGATTACTACGGTTCGCCGGTGCCGATTTCGCAAGTCGCGAATCTGACGCTGATCGACGCGCGCACGATCGGCGTGCAGCCGTGGGAAAAGAAGATGGTGCAGGTCGTCGAAAAGGCGATCCGCGAATCGGACCTGGGTCTGAACCCGGCCACGCAAGGCGACGTGATCCGCGTGCCGATGCCCGCGCTGACCGAAGAACGCCGCCGCGAACTGACCAAGGTGGTCAAGAGCGAAGCGGAAACGGCCAAGGTAGCGGTGCGCAACCTGCGTCGTGACGCCAACGAGCAACTGAAGAAGCTCGTGAAAGATAAAGAAATTTCGGAAGACGACGAGCGTCGTGCCGGTGACGACGTTCAGAAGCTGACGGACAAGTTCGTCGCCGAAATCGACAAGCTCGTCGTGACGAAAGAAGCCGAGATCATGACGGTCTGAGGCCGGCCGGCTCAGCTGCTCACGTTCTCCACTTCTTTTATTTGCAGTCACTGTCCCGACGGCCATGACCTATACCAGCTCAACCGTGCGCGTGCCTGATGTCGCCGCGGTGCCGCGACATATCGCGATCATCATGGACGGCAACGGCCGTTGGGCCACCCAGCGGCGCTTGCCGCGCGTGGCGGGCCATACGCGCGGCGTCGACGCGGTGCGCGCGGCCGTCGAGGCGTGCGCCCGTCAGGGTGTCGAATATCTGACGCTGTTCGCCTTCAGCTCGGAAAACTGGCGCCGTCCGAACGAGGAAGTCTCGTTCCTGATGCGCCTGTTCGTGACGGCGCTGGAGCGCGAGATCGGCAAGCTGCATGCGAACGGCATCCGCTTGCGCGTGGTGGGCGATCTGGCCCGCTTCGATACGCGTATCCGCGACCTGATCAAGCGCGCGGAGACCAAGACCGCGCGCAATACCCGCCTCACGCTCACGATCGCCGCGAACTACGGCGGCCGCTGGGACATCATGCAGGCCACCCGCAAGCTCGCCGAACAGTCGGCGCTGGCGGGCAAGGCGGTCGAGGTGACCGAAGACTCGTTCGCCGAACACCTCTCCATGGCTTATGCGCCGGAGCCTGACCTCTTCATTCGCACCGGCGGTGAGCGCCGCGTCAGCAACTTCCTGCTGTGGCAGCTCGCCTACACCGAGTTCTACTTCACCGACACGTTCTGGCCGGATTTCGACGCCGACGCGCTCGGCCACGCCATCGCTTCGTACGCGGAGCGCGAACGCCGCTTCGGCCGCACCAGTGCTCAACTCGAGCCGCAATCGCAAAACGTCGATTCGCTTCCATGCTAAAAACCCGTGTCATCACGGCGATCATCCTGCTGGCAGTGTTCCTGCCGGTCACGTTGTTCGCGCCGGTGGGCGCGTTCGGCGCGCTGATCGCTTTTGTCGTCGTGTTCGCCGCGTGGGAGTGGGCGCGCCTGCTCAAGCTGGGCGGCGCGGGCCCGGTCATTTACGCGCTGATCGCCGCAGTGGCGCTGGTGGCCAGCACGCGTCTCGGTACCGGCATCGAACAAGCCAGACCGCTCTTTGAAGCGGCCGCTATTTTCTGGGTGATCGCCGGTCCGTTCGTGCTGCTGCGCAAGCCGACGCTCGCGCAGGGCGTCTGGCGTCCCTTCCTGTTTCTTGCCGGCATTGTGGTATTCGTCGCGTGCTGGCATGCTCTCGTCGCCGCGCGCATGCAGGGCGTGCCGTTCGTGCTGTCGCTGCTGCTATTGGTATGGCTGGCCGATATCGGCGCATACTTCTCCGGAAAAGCGTTCGGAAAACACAAGCTGGCGCCTGCCATCAGTCCGGGTAAGACTTGGGAGGGCGCGATCGGCGGCTGGCTGGTGGTGATGATCGTCGCGGCGGCGGCGGTGTTTTTGCATGCGTTCGAGCCGACCCTGTATTCTGCGCTGCTGGCGCATTGGGGCGCCGTGCGCACGCTGCTCGCGCTGACCTTGCTGGTGGCATTCAGCGTGGTGGGCGACCTGTTCGAATCGATGATGAAACGCCAGGCCGGTGTGAAAGATTCAAGCGGCCTGTTGCCGGGGCACGGCGGCGTGCTCGACCGCATCGATGCCTTGTTGCCGGTGCTGCCGCTTGCCATGCTGCTGCTCGGCTAGAGAAAGAGATATGCAAAAACGTCTGACATTGCTCGGTTCCACGGGCTCGATTGGAGACAGCACGCTCGACGTCGTCGCGCGTCATCCCGAGCGTTTTTCGGTTTATGCGCTCACCGCGCATCGCAACGGCGACAAGCTCGTCGAGCAATGCCTGCGCTTTCAGCCTGAAGTCGCGGTGGTCGGCGACGCCGACACGGCCGCGAGCGTCGCCGCGAAACTGCGCGAGGCGGGTTGCAAGACCGAGATCACGTATGGACCGCAGGCGCTCGTCGACGTGTCGAAGAGCGACGGCTGCGATACGGTGGTAGCGGCGATCGTCGGTGCGGCCGGCCTTGCGCCGAGCCTTGCCGCCGCGCGCGCCGGCAAGCGCATCCTGCTCGCCAACAAGGAAGCGCTGGTCATGTCCGGCGCGATCTTCATGGACGCGGTGCGCGACAACGGCGCCGTGCTGCTGCCGGTCGACAGCGAACACAACGCGATTTTTCAATGCCTGCCGCGCGAAGCCGCGCTGCACGGCGGCGTCTCCAAGATCATTCTGACGGCGTCGGGCGGCCCGTTCCGCACGCGCGAACCGGCCACGCTCGTCGACGTCACGCCGGACGAAGCCTGTAAGCATCCGAACTGGGTCATGGGCCGCAAGATTTCGGTCGACTCGGCCACCATGATGAACAAGGGCCTCGAAGTGATCGAGGCGCACTGGCTGTTCGGTCTGCCGGGCGAGCGCATCGAGGTGCTGATTCACCCGCAAAGCGTGATCCATTCGATGGTGTCCTACGCCGACGGCTCGGTGCTCGCCCAACTCGGCAATCCCGATATGCGCACGCCGATCGCGCATGCGCTGGCGTTTCCGGATCGCGTCGATTCGGGCGTGGCGCAACTCGATCTGCTGCAGGTAGCGTCCCTCTCGTTTGAAAAGCCGGATTACACACGCTTTCCGTGTCTCGCCCTGGCAGTGAAGGCGCTGGCCGAGGGTGGCCTGGCAAGCGCGGCACTGAACGCCGCGAACGAGATCGCGGTTGAGGCGTTCCTCGCGCGCCAGATCGGTTTCATGGCGATTGCCCAGGTGGTCGACGCGGTGCTCAACGCGTTGCCGAACCGCAGCGCGCACGCGCTCGAAGACGTGATCGAAGCCGATGCTGCCGCGCGTCGCGCCGCTGCCGAATTCATCGCGCGTCTGCCCGACGGCGCCCGTCGCACGGAACGCGCCGTCCAGTGAGGCGCTCATGAACCTGCTGATCGAACTGCTCGCCTTCGCGGTCGCGATTGGCGTACTCGTGGTCGTCCACGAATATGGGCACTACAGCGTGGCACGCCTGTGCGGCGTCAAGGTGCTGCGCTTTTCGATCGGCTTCGGCAAGCCGCTGTTTCAGTGGGTGAGTCCGAAGACGGGCACCGAATGGACCATTGCCGCGCTGCCGCTCGGCGGCTACGTGAAGATGCTCGACGAGCGCGAAACGGGCGCCGAACCTATTCCCGCCGAAGCATTGCCGCACGCGTTCAACCGGCAGTCCGTGTGGCGCCGTTTTGCGATTGTCGCGGCCGGTCCGGTCGCGAACTTCCTGCTGGCCATCGTGCTGTTTGCACTCGTCTTCGCCACCGGCGTGACGGAGCCGGCGGCGGTGGTCGCGGCGCCCGCGCCGAATACGCCCGCGGCTGTTGCCGGTTTCGACGGCGGTGAAACGATCGTTGCCGTGCGTGCCGAGAACGCCGGCGAATCCGAGCCGGTGCGTTCGTGGTCGGACCTGCGCTGGAAGCTGCTCGGTGCGGCATTCGATCACAAGCGCGTCGTGCTGAGTGCAAAAGATGCACACGGTACCTCGGATTTCCAACTCGATCTGCGCGGCCTCACCGAAAAAGATGTCGACGACGACTTCATGTCGCATCTCGGTTTCGAGCCGGGTGGTGGCAAGCTGACGGTCGCGGGTGTGCAGCCGGGTAGCGCGGCGCAAAAGGCGGGTCTCGCCGCGGGCGATCGTTTGCGTGCCGTCGACGGTGTCCCCACCGATAACGCCACGGCCTTCATCGCTTATGTAAAATCGCACGCCGGCAAAGCGGTGACGCTGCAGGTCGAGCGCGGCGGTAAGGCGGCGGGCAAGCTCGAAGACGTGAACATCGTGCCGCAGGCACAGCGCGATGAAACGACCGGGCAGCAGATCGGCCGCATCGGCGCGGAACTGGCCACGCAGGTGCCGTCGATCGACGTGCGTTACGGACCGATTGAAAGCCTCCAGTTGGGTGCGCGCCGCACGTGGAATCTCGCGGTTTACTCGGTGCGCATGTTCGGCAGGATGATCGTGGGCGAGGCATCGCTGAAAAATCTTTCCGGCCCGGTCACGATCGCCGATTACGCAGGAAAGAGCGCACGTCTAGGTCCTTCTGCATTCCTGTCGTTCCTGGCCCTTGTCAGTATTAGCCTTGGTGTACTGAACCTGTTACCAATTCCGGTATTGGACGGGGGTCATCTGTTATATTATTTGGTTGAAGCTGTGACCGGTAAAGTTGTCTCCGATCGCTGGCAACTCGTTTTTCAGAGGGCGGGTCTCGCCTGCATCGTCGCATTGTCGGCGATCGCGCTGTTCAACGATCTGGCTCGTTTAATCCATTTTTAAAGTGTTCGGCGGCGTTCACGATGGCGACCGCCCGACCTGATGCAGCTATACACACTGGGGAAGCACGTTGTTTAAACCTCATCGCTTTGTTCCAAAGACGGTTATAGCCGCGGCATTCGCCGCGCATGGGCTGGTTGCTCACGCAACGACGCCCTTCGTGGTGCAAGACATCCGGATCGAGGGATTGCAACGCGTCGAACCTGGTACCGTGTTCGCCTATCTGCCCATCAAGCAAGGCGACACCTTCAGCGACGACAAGGCATCGGAGGCCATTCGCGCCCTGTATGCCACGGGCTTCTTCAACGACGTCAAGATCGCGACCGAAGGCAACGTCGTCATCGTGCAGGTGCTGGAACGTCCGGCCATTGGCACGATCGACTTCGCCGGCATTCATGAGTTCGACAAGGAAAACCTGACCAAGGCGCTGCGCGCCGTGGGTTTGTCGCAAGGCCGTTATTACGACAAGGCGCTGGTCGACAAGGCCGAGCAGGAACTGAAGCGTCAGTACCTTACGCGCGGCTACTACGCCGCTGAAGTCACCACCACGATCACGCCGATCGACCGCAATCGCGTGTCGGTGCTGTTCGCGGTGGCCGAAGGTCCGAGCGCGAAAATCCGCCAGATCAACTTCATCGGCAACAAGGCGTTCAGCACGGGTACGCTGCGCGACGAAATGCAGTTGTCCACGCCGAACTGGTTCTCGTGGTACACGAAGAACGACCTGTACGCGAAAGACAAGCTCACCGGCGACCTCGAGAACGTTCGCTCTTACTACCTGAATCGCGGCTATCTCGAGTTCAACATCGAGTCGACCCAGGTGTCGATCACGCCGGACAAGAAGGACATGTATCTGACGGTCACGCTGCACGAAGGCGAGCCGTACACGATTTCGAATATCAAGCTGGCGGGCAATCTGCTCGACCGCGAGCCGGAGCTGGCCAAGCTCATCAAGATCAAACCGGGCGACCGCTTCTCGGCTGAAAAGCTGCAGGCCACCACCAAGGCTATCGTCGACAAGCTCGGCGAATACGGCTATGCGTTCGCCACGGTCAACGCGCAGCCGCAGATCGATCAGGCCAACCATAAGGTCGACCTGACGCTGCAGGTGGACCCGAGCCGCCGCGTCTACGTGCGCCGCATCAACGTGGTCGGCAACACGCGTACGCGTGACGAAGTGGTGCGCCGCGAAATGCGCCAGCTCGAAAGCTCGTGGTTCGATTCGAACCGCCTCGCGCTGTCGAAAGACCGGATCAACCGTCTCGGTTACTTTACTGATGTCGACGTGACCACGGTGCCCGTGGAAGGCACGCCGGACCAGGTCGATGTGGACGTCAAGGTGGCCGAAAAACCGACCGGCGCGATCACGCTGGGTGCGGGCTTCTCGTCGACGGACAAGGTGGTGCTCTCGGCCGGCGTGTCGCAAGACAACGTGTTCGGCTCCGGCACCAGTCTCTCGGTGAACGTGAATACCGCCAAGACGTACCGTACGTTGACGGTCACGCAGGTCGACCCGTACTTCACGGTCGACGGCATCAAGCGTATTACCGACGTCTACTACCGTACTTACCAGCCGCTGTACTACTCAACGGATTCGAGCTTCAAGATCGTTACGATCGGTGGCGATCTGAAATTCGGTATTCCGTTTTCGGAAGTGGACACGGTGTACTTCGGTGCCGGCCTCGAGCAGAACCAGCTGGATATCGACTCAAACACGCCGCAGAGCTACATCGACTACGTGCATGAATTCGGCCGCGTGTCGAACAACGTGCCGATCACGGTGGGCTGGTCGCGCGACGCGCGTGACAGCGCGCTGGTGCCGAGCCGTGGCTACTTCACGCAGGCGAACGCCGAATACGGTACGCCGATCGGCGGCACGCAGTACTACAAGGCCGACATCAACGCGCAGTACTATTACTCGTTTGCGCGTGGGTTCGTGCTGGGCTTCAACTTCCAGGGCGGTTACGGTAACGGTCTCGGCGGCAAGCCTTATCCGATTTTCAAGAACTACTACGCGGGCGGTATTGGTTCGGTGCGGGGCTACGAGCCGAGCTCGCTGGGTCCGCGCGACGCCAAGACGAACGATCCGATCGGCGGCTCGAAGCTGCTGGTGGGTAACGTGGAATTGACGTTCCCGCTGCCGGGCACGGGCTACGACCGCACGTTGCGTGTCTTCACGTTCCTCGACGCCGGTAACGTGTGGGGTACGGAAGGCAACAGTATCGGCGCCAACGGCCTGCGTTACGGCTACGGTGTCGGTCTGGCGTGGATCTCGCCGATCGGCCCGCTCAAGCTCAGCCTGGGCTTCCCGCTCACGAAGCACACCGGCGACCAGTACCAGAAATTCCAGTTCCAGATCGGGACGGCGTTCTGATCGGGCGGCGGAAGGCGCCCGGCGGCCGGCCTGGCCAAACTACAGTATCGAGAGGATGACTTTGCTAACCGGTATGTTTTCGAAACGTGTGGCGTGCGCGCTGGCGCTGGCAATGACCTTGGGTGTCGGGGTCGCGCAAGGGCAGGAGGCGAGGATTGCGGCGGTGAATTCCGACCGCATCCTGCGCGAATCCGCTGCCGCGAAGGCCGCGCAGGTCAAGCTCGAGGCCGAGTTCGCCAAGCGTGACAAGGACCTTGCCGACATGGCGCAGAAGCTGAAGTCGATGTCCGATTCGCTCGACAAGAACGGTGCGTCCATGTCGCCCGCCGACCGCGCGCAGAAGCAGCGCGATCTGTCGCAACTGGACACGGACTTCCAGCGCAAGCAACGCGAGTTTCGTGAGGATCTGAATCAGCGCCGCAACGAAGAACTGGCGGCGGTGCTCGACCGCGCCAACAAGGTGATCAAGCAGATCGCCGAGGCGCAGCACTACGATCTGATCGTCCAGGAAGCGGTGTACGTGAGCCCGCGCATCGATATTACCGATCAGGTGCTCAAGGCTTTGGCGGCATCGGGTAACTGAATGCGGGCGCCGGGCCGAAGGGCCCGATAGTCGATCAGGCGCGGTGGACTGAACGCAGTAACCATCGACACAGGAGACAGGATAGGCATGGCATTTACGCTCGAGGACATCGTCCAGCGGTTCGGCGGTGAAGTAGTCGGAGACGGTTCGCAGCGCGTCGGAAGTCTCGCGCCGCTCGACCAGGCAGGTCCGGACCAGCTGGCGTTCCTCGCCAATCCGAAGTACCTGGCTCAGGTCGAAACGACCCGTGCGGGCGCGGTGTTGATCAATGCCGACGACCTCGCCAGGCTCGCTTCCCGCGAGAATCGTAACTTCATCGTCACGCCGAATCCGTACGCTTACTTCGCGCGCGTCGCGCAAACCTTCATCGACTTCGCTGCGCCCAAGGCGGCGTCCGGCGTGCATCCGAGCGCGACCATCGACCCGTCGGCGCAGATCGCCGCGAGCGCGGTGATCGGCCCGCACGTCACGGTGGAAGCGGGCGCGGTGATCGGCGACAACGTGCGGCTCGACGCCAATGTCGTGATCGGCCGTGGCACGCGCGTCGGCGCGGGTTCGCATCTTTATCCCAATGTCGCGGTGTACCACGGTTGCAAGCTCGCCGAGCGCGTCATCGTGCACGCCGGCGCGGTGATCGGCTCGGACGGTTTCGGCTTCGCGCCGGATTTCGTCGGCGAAGGTGAGGCGCGTACCGGCAGCTGGGTGAAGATTCCGCAGGTCGGCGGTGTGTCGATCGCGGCAGACGTCGAAATCGGCGCGAACACCACCATCGACCGTGGCGCCATGGCGGACACGATCATCGAAGAGTGCGTGAAGATCGACAACCTCGTGCAGATCGGCCACAACTGCAAAGTCGGCGCTTATACGGTGATTGCCGGTTGCGCGGGCATCGCGGGCAGCACGACCATTGGCCGTCATTGCATGATCGGCGGCGCGGTCGGGATCGCCGGGCACGTCACGCTGGCCGACTATGTGATCGTTACGGCCAAGTCGGGCGTCTCGAAGTCGCTGCTCAAGCCTGGTATGTACACCAGTGCCTTCCCGGCCGTGAACCATGCAGACTGGAACAAGAGCGCGGCGTTGCTGCGCAATATCGACAAACTCCGCGATCGTATCAAGGCGCTTGAAAACGCCGCGGCTGAGAAGCAGGACGGCCCGGCAAGCCATTCCGCGGGCGGCAAAGGCTGAACATCAGGGTAACTCGCAGGGCAATTGACTCAGCAGACTCAGCATTTCGCCGGGCAACCTGCCGGCACCGCGTAAAATGGCGGGCAAGCATCAGGAAGCAAAGTCGGTTGCCGTGACCGGGTGGCGCGGCCGCCGGGTCACGGCGAGCGCCGGCAGCACGCTTTACCAATCCACCTGCACCAGCATCCGCAGTCATCACCGCGCAGTCAATGCGTGAGCAGAAACACCATGAGCACCGAAAAAATCAATCTCGACATTCATAAGATTCTCACGCTGTTGCCACATCGTTACCCGATCCTGCTGGTCGACCGGGTGCTCGAACTCGAGCCGCACAAGTGCATCAAAGCGTTGAAGAACGTGTCGATCAACGAACCGTATTTCCAGGGTCACTTTCCGACGCGTCCGGTGATGCCGGGCGTGCTGATTCTCGAAGCACTCGCGCAAACGGCGGCCCTGCTGACGTTTTCGGAAGAGCCGAGCGATCCGTCGAACACGCTGTATCTGTTCGTCGGCATCGACAACGCGCGCTTCAAGCGCGTGGTGGAACCGGGCGATCAGCTGATCCTGAACTGCACGTTCGAACGTCACATGCGCGGCATCTGGAAGTTCAAGGCGCGCGCCGAAGTGGATGGCGTGGTCGCGGCGGAAGCCGACCTGATGTGCGCGGTGCGGCACACGGACAAGGACGCTTAAACGCACTTAAGCGCGAGGCGCTTAAGCCAGCGTCCGGGCGGTCGGCGGCGTCATGCGTGCGCCGGCCTCCCGCCAGATGCCCATCCAGACAACGCAACAGAATCAGAAGCGAGGACGCATGAGCAGGATTCATCCCACTGCGATCGTCGAACCGGGCGCACAACTCGACGAATCCGTCGAAGTCGGACCGTATGCCGTCATTGGCGCACATGTGACGATTGGCGCACGGACCACGGTCGGTTCGCACAGCGTGATCGAAGGTCACACCACGCTCGGCGAAGACAACCGGATCGGCCACTACGCATCGGTCGGCGGCCGTCCGCAGGACATGAAGTACAAGGACGAGCCGACCCGGCTCGTGATCGGCAACCGCAACACGATCCGCGAATTCACCACGATCCACACCGGCACGATGCAGGACGCGGGCGTCACCACGCTCGGCGACGACAACTGGATCATGGCGTACGTGCACATCGGGCACGATTGCCACGTCGGCAGCAACGTCATTCTGTCGAGCAACGCGCAGATGGCCGGTCACGTGACGATCGGCGACCACGCGATCGTCGGCGGCATGTCGGGCGTGCATCAGTTCGTGCGCATCGGCGCGCATTCCATGCTGGGCGGCGCTTCGGCGCTGGTGCAGGACATTCCGCCGTTCGTGATTGCCGCCGGTAACAAGGCCGAGCCGCACGGTATCAATGTGGAAGGTTTGCGCCGCCGCGGTTTCTCGCCGGACGCGATTTCGGCGCTGCGCGCGGCGTATCGCGTGCTGTACAAGAACGGCCTGTCGCTTGAAGAAGCGAAGGTGCAGTTGCGCGAACTCGCGACCGCGGGCGGCGATGGCGATGCGCCGGTGCAGACGCTGCTCGCGTTCGTCGAAGCGTCGCAACGCGGCATCATCCGCTAAGCGATGGCATTGCAACCCAGTCCCTTGCGCGTCGCGATGGTGGCCGGCGAGCCGTCCGGCGACCTGCTGGCGGCCTCGCTGCTCGACGGCCTCACGAGCCGTCTGCCCGCCGGCACCCGGTACTACGGGATCGGCGGCCCACGCATGATCGCGACGGGCTTCGACGCCCACTTTCCGATGGAAAAGCTCTCGGTGCGCGGCTATGTCGAGGCGCTGAAGCATATTCCCGGCATTCTCGGCATTCGCAACGAACTGAAGCGGCAGTTGCTGGCAGAGCCGCCGTCGGTGTTCGTCGGCGTGGACGCGCCCGATTTCAATTTCGGGCTGGAGCATCCGTTGCGCGAGGCCGGGATTCCAACCGTTCACTTCGTGTGCCCGTCCATCTGGGCGTGGCGCGGCGGCCGCATCAAGAAGATCGCCAAGGCGGTCGACCACATGCTGTGCGTGTTTCCGTTCGAAACGGCGCTGCTGGAAAAAGCGGGCGTCGCGGCATCGTACGTGGGCCATCCGCTCGCTGACGAAATTCCGCTCGTGCCGGACACGCTCGGCGCGCGCCGGGCACTCGGTCTCGCACAAGACGGTCCGATCATCGCGGTGCTGCCGGGCAGCCGGCGCTCGGAGATCGATCTGATCGGCCCCACGTTCTTCGCCGCGATGGAAATGATGCAGCACCAGGAGCCGAATCTGCGCTTCGTGATGCCGGCGGCCACGCCGGCGCTGCGCGAAATGCTGCGGCCGCTGGTCGATTCGCACCCCGGCCTCGCGTTGACGATTACCGACGGTCAGGCGCAACTCGCCATGACCGCGGCCGACGCGATCCTCGTGAAGAGCGGCACCGTGACGCTCGAAGCCGCGCTGCTGAAAAAACCGATGGTGATCTCGTACAAGGTGCCCTGGCTGACCGGCCAGATCATGCGCCGCCAGGGCTATCTGCCGTATGTCGGGCTGCCGAATATTCTGGCAGGGCGCTTCGTGGTGCCGGAGATCCTGCAGCACTTCGCCACCCCGCAGGCGTTGGCCGAAGCCACGCTGAAACAGTTGCGCGACGAGACCAACCGGCGCACGCTGACGGAAATCTTTACGGAGATGCATCACGTGCTGAAGCAGAACACCGCGCAGCGTGCGGCGGAAGTCGTGGCGAGCGTCATCGAAAAGCGGAAGGGGCGGCCGTGACCCTGTCACGCGCGCCGCGCCGTAAAACCGTCGCAGGAGCGTCGGCGCAACAGGTCGGCCTGAACTTCGAGACGCCGGACGACATCGTCTGCGGCGTCGACGAAGCAGGGCGCGGCCCGTTGGCCGGCCCGGTCGTGGCCGCAGCGGTGATTTTCGACCCGTCCAAACCGATGATTCGCGGCCTCGACGATTCCAAAGTGTTGACCGCGAAAAAGCGCGACGAACTGTACGACAAGATCGTCGACAGGGCGCTCGCTTACTGCATCGCTTCGGCAACCGTCGAAGAAATCGATTCTCTGAATATTCTGCACGCCGCCATGCTGGCCATGAAGCGTGCCGTCGAAGGCCTGTCCGTCGTGCCGACGCTCGTCAAGATCGACGGCAATCGCTGTCCGACGCTGAGCGTGCGCAGCGAAGCGGTGATCGGCGGCGACGCGCTCGTCAAAAGCATTTCGGCGGCGTCGATTCTCGCCAAGGTCACGCGCGACCGGATGCTGCTCGAATTGCATCAGACGTATCCCGTCTACGGCTTCAACGCGCATGCCGGTTACGGCACGCCGCAGCATCTGAAGGCGCTGCGCGAACACGGACCTTGCGAGCATCATCGGCGTTCGTTCGCGCCGGTGCGTGAGGCGCATCTGCGCCTGGGCACGGGCGTGCCGCTGCCGGCGGGTGAAGTGATCGTCGTATCCGAAGTGATGTTCGACGACGACGCCTTCGGCGAACGCGGCAGCGCCGCCTGAGCTTCGCACGAGCGCCTCATAAGCGCCGCGTGTGACCCACCTTTTCCTCATCCTCACTGTCTTCTTCGCTGCCTGTGAAAGCCATCACCTCGCGGGACAATCCGCTCTACAAGCGCCTGAAGGCATTGGCCGGCTCGACGCACCAACAGCGTAAAAGCGGCCACGCGCTGCTCGAAGGGTTTCATCTCGCGAGCGCCTATCTCGACGTCGCCGGGCAGCCGGAAATGTGCATCGTCACCGACGGCGCGCTGCGCCACGACGAAGCGCAGGCGATCGTTGCGCGCATCGAGGAGCATCGTGTCGTGACGCTGCCGGATGCGTTGTTCGGGCAGTTGTCGAATGTCGTGCACGGTGTGGGCATTCTGCTGCTGGTTGAAAAGCTCGATACGCCGTTGCCCAACACGGTCGCGCAAACCTGCCTCGTGCTCGACGGCGTACAGGACGCGGGCAACGTCGGTTCGATTCTGCGCAGCGCGGCCGCCGCCGGCATTCAGCAGGTGTTCTGCGCGCCGGGTACGGCGTACGCGTGGTCGTCGAAGGTCTTGCGTTCGGGCATGGGCGCGCACTTCCTGCTGCAGATTCACGAGGACGTGGAGGCGCAGGCGTTGATCGAGCGCCTCGCGGTGCCGATCGTGATCACGGACTCGCACGGCGCCGAGGCGATCTACGATTGCGACCTGAGCGGACCGCTTGCGTGGGTGTTCGGCAACGAAGGCGCGGGCGTCTCACAGATCTGGCGCGACAAGGTTTCGTTGCGGGTGACGATCCCCCAGCCGGGCGGCATGGAGTCGCTGAATGTGGCGGCCGCGGCGGCCGTATGCGTATTCGAGCAGTGCCGGCAGCAGCGCGGCCGTAGTTGACGCAGGAGACGTGCTCGCTCCGGCTTCGTCTGCGTTCGAGCCTGTTTCAGACCGCGGGGCTCAGATCTCGCTTAGGCCGCGACTCGACCACACGCATGTCCTCGCGCGTGCCCGTGTCCAAGGCAGCCGGGCTTGCGCGAGCCATGCGCACAGGCTCAATAAGAAGGCCTATCCAGCTTGATTTCCTGCAGGATCGTCGTCGCGATCTCTTCGATCGACTTGTGCGTCGACGACAACCACTTGATCCCTTCACGCCGCATCATCGCTTCGGCTTCGTTGATCTCATAACGGCAATTCTCCGGCGCGGCGTACTTGCTGCCGGGCCGGCGCTCGTTGCGAATCTCCGAAAGCCGCTGCGGATCGATCGACAAACCGAACATCTTCTGCCGATGCGCCAGCAACGGCGTGGGCAATTTGCCGCGTTCGAAATCTTCCGGAATCAGCGGATAGTTGGCCGCTTTCACCCCGTATTGCATAGCCAGGTAGAGGCTCGTCGGCGTCTTGCCGCTGCGCGACACGCCGACCAGAATCACGTCGGCGTCGGCCAGGTTGCGGTTCGATTGGCCGTCGTCGTGAGCGAGCGAGAAGTTGATCGCCTCGATCCGGTTCTTGTACTCCTCGGTGTCGGCGTTCTGGTGGCCGCGGCCCATCGCGTGGCTAGACTTCAGTTCCAGTTCCTGCTCGAGCGGCTCGACGAAGGTCTGAAACATGTCCAGCACGAGCGCATTCGAGCCTTTGACGATCTGATTCGACGCGCTGTCCACCAGCGTGGTGAAGACGATCGGACGGCGGCCGTCCTGCACGATCGCTTCGTTGATCTTTTCGAGCGTGGCGTACGCCTTCTCGGTCGAGTCGACAAAGGGCACGCGAACCAGGCGGAACTTCTGGTCGAACTGGGAGAGGATCGAATGCGCGAAAGTTTCGGCAGTGATCCCGGTACCGTCGGAGACGATGAATACGGTGGGCGGCATCAGTGGGGCTGGGGAACGTGAGCGAACAAAAGCGCTCGAATGAAACATCGCTGTTTGGACGACGCTGCCCGGTGGCTGACCGGAAACTGCAGCGGCGTCCGACCAGCGCGCCGTGGGCACCGCAACTGCGCCCGGATGGCGGCGGGGCCTCGCAAAAGCCCGCTGGCCGGTCCGGGGCGCGATTCGAGGCGCAATTCTCGTCCGACTGTCACATTTTCAAAGTCGGCACGGTAGAATAGCGGCAACCTGTTGGATAAGCAATTGCAGGCGATTGGCGTCTAACTCACCGCGAACGGTCGTTCAACGCCTCGCTTTTTGCCGGTATTTTAGTCGTTAAGTTGCCGGGAACGTGGGGGATCGATCGGTAAATTCGTCCATCGGCCTTCTTCGTCGCGCTTGGAGCGATTGCTTCTCCAACAGGTTGTGCAAGACGCGAGGTCACGCTCCCAATGGGCGTCTCGCGTTCGAGCCCACTTGCACAGCCGTGAATTTCTTTCACACTTAGGGGCTTGTATGACTAACGCAGTTACCGTCGCAAAGGATAAGGCGTATGTAGTTCCGTTTGAGCAGTTGCGGATGACCGACGTGGAAATCGTCGGTGGCAAGAACGCGTCGCTTGGCGAGATGATCAGTCAGCTCGCCGAAGCCGGCGTGCGCGTGCCGACCGGTTTCGCCACCACGGCGCTGGCTTTCCGCGACTTCCTGCATCACAACAACCTGACCGAACGCATCGCCAAACGTCTCGAAACGCTCGACGTCGACGACGTGAAGTCGCTCGCCGAAGCGGGCAAGGAGATCCGTCAATGGATCGTCGACGCGCCGTTCCAGCCGCAGCTCGAGGCGGATATTCGCGCGGGCTTCGACACCCTGCAAAACAGCTCGCCTGAAGAGCTGTCGTTCGCCGTGCGTTCGTCGGCAACGGCGGAAGACTTGCCGGACGCATCGTTCGCGGGTCAGCAGGAAAGCTACCTCAACGTGGTCGGCGTGGAAGACGTGCTCGATCGCATGAAGCACGTGTTCGCGTCGCTGTACAACGACCGCGCTATCTCCTATCGCGTCCACAAGGGCTTCACGCACGCTGAAGTCGCGTTGTCGGCGGGTGTGCAGCGCATGGTGCGCTCGGACGTCGGCGCGGCCGGCGTGATGTTCACGCTGGACACCGAGTCGGGCTTCAAGGACGCTGTCTTCATCACCTCGAGCTATGGTCTCGGCGAAACCGTGGTGCAAGGCGCGGTGAATCCGGACGAGTTCTACGTCTACAAGACCACGCTCGCGCAGGGCAAGTACCCGATCATCCGCCGCTCGATCGGCTCGAAGCTGATCAAGATGGAATTCACCAAGGCGGGCGAAGAAGGCCGCGTGAAGACCGTCGACGTGGCGCACGAGCAGCGCAACCGCTTCTCGATCACGGACGAAGACGTGGTCGAACTGGCCAAATACGCCGTCATCATCGAAAAGCACTACGAGCGTCCGATGGACATCGAGTGGGGCAAGGACGGCCGCGACGGCAAGATCTTCATTCTGCAGGCGCGTCCGGAAACGGTGAAGAGCCAGGCTGCGGGCAAGGCCGAACAGCGTTTCAAGCTGAAGGGCCAATCGAACGTGCTGGCCACCGGCCGCGCGATCGGTCAGAAGATCGGCGCGGGTCCGGTGCGCGTGATTCACGATCCGTCGGAAATGGACCGTGTGCAGCCGGGCGACGTACTGGTCGCCGACATGACCGACCCGAACTGGGAACCGGTCATGAAGCGCGCGTCGGCAATCGTCACGAATCGCGGCGGCCGTACCTGCCACGCGGCGATCATCGCGCGTGAGCTGGGCGTGCCGGCGGTGGTCGGCTGCGGCGACGCGACCGACGTGCTGAAGGAAGGCGCGCTGGTCACGGTATCGTGCGCGGAAGGCGACGAAGGCAGGATCTACGACGGCCTGCTCGAAACCGAAATCACCGAAGTGCAGCGCGGCGAACTGCCGCCGATTCCGGTGAAGATCATGATGAACGTGGGCAATCCGCAACTGGCCTTCGACTTCTCGCAACTGCCGAACGCAGGCGTGGGTCTCGCGCGGCTCGAATTCATCATCAACAACAACATCGGCGTTCACCCGAAGGCGATTCTCGAGTACCCGAACATCGATCAGGACCTGAAGAAGGCCGTGGAAAGCGTTGCTCGCGGGCACGCCTCGCCGCGCGCGTTCTACGTCGACAAGCTGACCGAAGGTATCGCTACGATCGCGGCGGCGTTCTATCCGAAGCCCGTGATCGTGCGTCTGTCGGACTTCAAGTCGAACGAGTACAAGAAGCTGATCGGCGGTTCGCGCTACGAGCCGGACGAAGAAAACCCGATGCTGGGTTTCCGTGGCGCGTCGCGCTACATCGCCGACGATTTCGCCGAAGCGTTCCAGATGGAATGCATCGCGCTGAAGAAGGTGCGCGAAGAGATGGGCCTCGACAACGTCGAGATCATGGTGCCGTTCGTGCGTACGCTGAAGCAGGCGGAACGCGTGGTCGGGCTGCTGGCCAAGTACGGCCTGAAGCGCGGCGAGAATGGCCTGCGTCTGATCATGATGTGCGAAGTGCCGTCGAACGCGATTCTCGCTGAAGAGTTCCTGCAATTCTTCGACGGTTTCTCCATCGGCTCGAACGATCTGACGCAGCTCACGCTCGGCCTCGACCGCGACTCCGGCATGGAACTGCTGGCGGTGGATTTCGACGAACGCGATCCGGCGATCAAGTTCCTGTTGAAGCGCGCGATCGACACGTGTCTGCGACTGGACAAGTACGTCGGTATTTGCGGCCAGGGCCCGTCGGATCATCCGGACTTCGCGCAATGGCTGACCGATGAAGGCATCAAGTCGATCTCGCTGAACCCTGACACGATCGTCGAGACGTGGCAGCAACTGGCGAAGTCGGCGAAGCAGTAAGGCGAATGGCATGCCGCTTCCTAAGCGGCATGCATAACGTGCGATGCGGTAGGTCAAGCGCGCGTCGAATGCGCGTGAAACCTTGCCGTGTCGCCCGTTAAACGCGCTTGCTTCGTGCTATAAACACCCCGGTAGATCCGGGGTGTTTTGCTTTGTGGAGGTCGACGTGGCGCCAGGTGGATTGTTCTGGTGGATCGGGGCGGGTGTGCTGGTCGTGCTGGAGTTGCTCAGCGGCACGTTCTATCTGCTGATGATCGCGTTGGGCTGCGTAGCGGCCGCGCTCGCGCATCTCGCGGGCGCCCCAGCCGACTTGCAATTCGCGGTCGCGGCCGTGGTGGCGCTCGCGGCGGTGCTGCTGCTCAGGCGTTCGCGGTTCGGCCGCAGAACGCGCAAGGAGGCGTCGCGCAACCCGGACGTCAATCTCGATATCGGTCAAACGCTTGCCGTGCCGGCGTGGCACGAGCGACGAGCACGCGCGGATTATCGCGGTGCGGCATGGGACGTCGAACTGGCCGCGGGCGAGCCGGAAGACGCACAGCTCTACGAAATTACGGAGTTGCGTGGCAGTTGCCTCGTCGTGGTGGCGGCGCGTCGTTCAAACACCCGGGCCACCACGGCCTGAGCACCAACGCGGCACACGTGCGTCACACACAACTATTCGAACTACGGACCGGAGGGCAGTAATGGATTCGACCATCGTCGGGGCGGTGCTTCTGATCATCGTGATCGTACTGGCGGCGCAGACCATCAAGATCGTGCCGCAGCAGCATGCGTGGGTTCTGGAGCGGCTCGGCCGCTATCACCGCACGTTGACACCCGGTTTGAGCTTCGCGTTTCCGTTCGTCGACCGGATTGCCTATAAGCACATCCTCAAGGAAATTCCGCTCGAAGTGCCGAGTCAGGTCTGTATCACGCGCGACAACACGCAGTTGCAGGTGGACGGCGTGCTGTACTTTCAGGTCACCGATCCCATGAAGGCGTCGTACGGGTCGAGCAACTTCGTGTTCGCGATCACGCAGTTGTCGCAAACCACGCTGCGCTCGGTGATCGGCAAGCTCGAGCTCGACAAGACCTTTGAAGAACGCGACTTCATCAACCACAGCATCGTGTCGTCGCTCGATCAAGCCGCGACGAACTGGGGTGTGAAGGTGCTGCGCTACGAGATCAAGGACCTGACGCCGCCCAAGGAAATTCTCCACGCGATGCAGGCGCAGATCACCGCCGAGCGCGAGAAGCGCGCGCTGATCGCCGCTTCGGAAGGGCGCAAGCAGGAGCAGATCAACATCGCGTCCGGCGGCCGTGAGGCGGCGATCCAGAAGTCCGAAGGCGAGCGGCAGGCGGCGATCAATCAGGCGCAAGGCCAGGCGTCGGCGATTCTGGCCGTGGCCGAGGCCAACTCGCAGGCGATTCAGAAGATCGCGGCGGCGATTCAATCGAACGGCGGGATGGAAGCGGTGAACCTCAAGGTGGCCGAACAATACGTGAACGCGTTCGGCAATCTGGCGAAGCAGGGCACCACGTTGATCGTGCCGGGCAATCTCGCGGACATGAGTTCGATGATCGCGTCGGCGCTGACGATTGTGAATAAGGGGAAGGGCGTGACTGAGGTGCGTTGAACGGGCCGGCTGCGCGAAATGGACGGGCCGCGCGCAGCGTACTGACCGTGCCGTTTGCGGTGAGCGCGTGAGTGCGTTGACCGTATCGAAAGCACCGAAAGCACCGAACGAAAGCGTTGGCACGATCGGCACGAGGCGGTCGTCGCGGCAAGGCATATAGTCAGGTTCTCCGCAGGCGGACAGCCCGCCACGATGCTTGCCCGCCGCTTTTGCCGGCTTGCAAAAAGAAAATGGCCCGCGGACTATGCGGGCCATTTACCTTTCAGCGCTTGTGAAGCGCGCGTCCTTGCCACACGCGAGCCGATCGCAGCGAATGATTGGCAGACGAGACGCGGCATAACAGCACACCGCCCGCCATCAACCGTCGATCAAACCAGGCCGCCCATCAAGTCGGCGAGCGCATCAACCGCGCCTTTTCACGTTCCCAGTCGCGCTTCTTCTCGGTCTCGCGCTTGTCGTGCTGCTTCTTACCCTTGGCGAGACCAATCTCGCATTTGACGCGGCCGCCCTTGTAGTGAAAATTCAGCGGCACGAGCGTGTAGCCGCGCTGCTCGACCTTGCCGATCAGTTTGCTGATCTCTTCGCTGTGCAACAGCAGCTTGCGCGTGCGCACCGGATCGGGATTGATATGGGTCGAGGCTTCGGGCAGCGGGCTGATGTGCGTGCCGATCAGGAACAGTTCGTTATTCTTGATAACGACGTACCCTTCCTTGATCTGGCCGCGCCCGGCGCGCAGCGCCTTGACCTCCCATCCTTCGAGCACGAGCCCTGCTTCATAGCGTTCTTCGACCGAGTAGTCGTAGAAGGCTTTTCTGTTGTCGATAATGCTCATGAATGGAAAGTGCCCAACTCGTTTAAAATCACGATTTTAGCAAAGCGGGGCAAGGAAAGCCCGCTGCGCTCGTCCACCCTTGCCACGCGCTGTTCAATTTATGGCAGATGTCCAGAAAACCGTGTTGATCCGCCATTCGGCGGAACAGATGTTCGACCTCGTTACCGACGTCGCCGATTACCCCAACTTCCTGCCGTGGTGCGGGGGAGTCGAAATCCGCCGCCAGGACGAAACCGGCATGGAGGCGAAGATCGATATCAACTTCAAGGGCATCAAGCAGCACTTCGCCACGCATAACAGCATGGAGCGGCCCACGCGCATCGATATGGAGTTCGCGGACGGCCCGTTTCGCAAGTTCACGGGCTTCTGGCGTTTTACGCCATTGCGCGCCGATGCCTGCAAGATCGAATTCGCGCTGCACTACGAATTCACCAACATCATTCTCGAAAAGCTCATTGGCCCGGTGTTCAACCACATTGCCAATACCTTCGTCGAATCGTTCGTGAAGCGCGCCGACCAGCGCTACGGTAAGGCATGAGCGCGCGCCTGTCGATCGAAGTCTGTTATGCGTCGGCCGGCGAGCAGGCGCTGATCGCGCTGGAATTGCCCGCAGGCGCCACGTTGCAGCAGGCGCTGGACGCCAGCGGCATCTTGCGGCGGTTTCCGCAGATCGATCTGGCCACGCAGAAAGTGGGCGTATTCGGCAAGCTGAAGCCGCTCGACGCGGTGCTGGCCGACCATGACCGGGTCGAGATTTACCGGCCGCTGCTGGTCGATCCCAAGGTGTCGCGTCAGCGGCGCGTCGAGAAGACCCGCAAGGCGGGCTCGATCGAAGGGCGTCGCTGGCAGAATAAGGATTCGCGCTAAGCGGATTTTGCGCGGGCAGAAAACGGTGCGGGCGCCCTGCGCCTCAAGGCGCCGACACCTGCGGCTTGTCCTTGATCCGTGCGGCCGCAGACGTATCGTCGTCCGCATGCTGGCGCACCGACCAGCACACGCCGGCCACCAGCAGCAGAATCGCCGCCAGCTCGAGCGGGCGCGGCAGTCGCTGGTCGTAAATGAACGCGTAAAGCAGCGCGAAAAGCGTTTCGAACACGATCATCTGGCCGGAGAGCGTCAGCGGCAGCCGTTTCGATGCGGCATTCCACAGCCCGTTGCCGAGCCACGATGCACCGATCGCGAGCCCCAGATTAAGCATCCAGAAGGTGTGCCAGCGCCCGTCGGCCAGTTCGCCTTGCGGGCCGCCCGCCGGCAGCACGGCGATCACGAGCCACAGCGCAGCGCCGAGCGCGCCCGTCACCACGCCCCACAAGACTGACCACTCATTGCCGCTGAAATGCGTCTGGCGCTGCAGATAGCGGGCGTTTTCGACCGCGAACCACGTCCAGCATCCCAAGGCGCCCACCGCGCAGGCGAGCCCGACCAGCTTGGTGACGACGCTGACCGGCGTACTGCCCGCCACTGTAAAGACATCGATGTTGATACAGGCGATGCCCGCCATCACCATCGCGAGCGGCCAGGCGAGGCGGGCGAGCGGCACCGCGCCGTGATCGCGCCGGCCCAGCAGCGTCACCGTGACGGGCAGCACGCCGACGATCAGCGACGCCGGCGCGATGCCGATCAGGTGCACGGCGGCCGTCAGCAGCAGGTAGTAGAGGAGGTTGCCGGCCAAAGCCAGCTTCACCAGCGCGCCGAGATCCTCGCGGGTCAGCCGTTTGACGAGCGAGCGCGCCATGGGCAGCGCGGCGGCCAGCGAGACGATACCGTACATCGTGTAGCGGCCCGCGCTCAGAAGCAGCGGCGAAAAGTCCGGCAGCACGCGCGGCACCAGAAAAACCATGCCCCATAAGGCCCCGGCCATTACTCCATATGCCACACCGCGCTGCATCGACTGCCCCTGCAAAAAACCTGGAATGGTCGGCAGAATAGCCGGTTGGCGGGCCGGGCGTCTTGTTCGATTCTGCAATTCGAGTCCGCCGGCGCCCGGTTGCGCCCGAACGCGCAAACGAAACCCGATCGAACCCGAGGCGAACAGCCAAGCGAAATCCAGGGGCCCGATGCCACGAAAAAAACCGCCCGAAATTCGCTAAGCTGCTGTTAGTGCAGTGAAAACCAGGGAGGTATCGCGTATAATTCGCTTTTGCGCCTATAGGATTTGCCATGCGTCTGATCCAAACAGCACTCACGTTCGATGACGTGCTCCTCGTCCCGGCTTTCTCCGATGTTCTGCCGCGCGACACCAGCCTCAAGACCCGGCTGACCCGCAACATTTCCCTGAATATGCCGCTCGTGTCCGCCGCCATGGACACGGTCACCGAAGCACGCCTCGCCATCGCGATGGCGCAAATGGGTGGCGTGGGCATCATCCACAAGAATCTCACCGCGGCCGAACAGGCGCGTGAAGTGGCCAAGGTCAAGCGCTTCGAGTCGGGCGTCGTGCGTGATCCGATCACGGTGCCACCGCAAATGAAAGTGCGCGACGTGATCGCACTGTCGCAGCAGCATGGCATTTCGGGCTTCCCGGTCGTCGAAGGCGCCCAACTGATCGGTATCGTCACGAACCGCGACCTGCGCTTCGAAGAGCGTCTGGACGAGCCGGTGCGCAACATCATGACGCCGCGCGAGCGTCTCGTCACCGTCAAGGAAGGCACGCCGCTCGCCGAAGCCAAGGCGCTGATGCACAGCCACCGGCTTGAACGCGTGCTGGTCATCAACGACGCATTCGAACTGCGCGGCTTGATGACCGTCAAGGACATTACCAAGCAGACCGAACACCCGGACGCCTGTAAAGACGAACACGGCAAGCTGCGCGCGGGCGCGGCGGTCGGTGTGGGCGCGGACAATGAAGAGCGCGTCGAACTGCTGGTGCAGGCGGGCGTCGACGTGATCGTCGTGGATACCGCGCACGGCCACAGCCAGGGCGTGCTCGAACGCGTCAAGTGGGTCAAGCAGAACTTCCCGCACGTCGAGGTGATCGGCGGCAACATCGCCACCGCGGCGGCCGCCAAGGCGCTCGTCGAATACGGCGCGGACGGCGTGAAGGTCGGTATCGGCCCGGGCTCGATCTGCACGACGCGGATCGTCGCCGGCGTGGGCGTGCCGCAAGTCACCGCGATCTCCAACGTGTCCGAAGCGCTGAAGGGCACGGGCGTGCCGGTCATCGCCGACGGCGGCGTGCGCTTCTCGGGCGACGTCAGCAAGGCGCTGGCAGCGGGCGCCAATGCCGTGATGATGGGCAGCATGTTCGCCGGCACCGAAGAAGCGCCGGGCGACGTGTTCCTGTATCAGGGCCGCCAGTACAAGTCTTACCGTGGCATGGGCTCGGTCGGCGCGATGAAGGACGGCGCGGCGGACCGCTACTTCCAGGACAACTCCGCGAACATCGACAAGCTGGTGCCGGAAGGTATCGAAGGCCGCGTCGCCTACAAGGGCTCGGTCAATGCGATCCTGTTCCAGCTGATCGGCGGCGTGCGCGCCAGCATGGGGTATTGCGGCTGCCGCACCATCGCCGAGATGAACGACAAGGCCGAGTTCGTGCAGATCACGGGCGCGGGCTTGCGCGAGTCGCACGTGCACGACGTGCAAATCACCAAGGAAGCGCCCAACTACCACGTGGACTAAACGCCAATGAAGCCATTGCTGCGCGCTGTACTCATCCTCGATGCCTTGCTGTTGCTTGCGTTCGGCCTGCTGTTTCTGCTGACGCCGTGGACTTCGTTGTACAACGCGCTGCTTCTGGTGCAAACCCAGCCGGCTCTGGTCGGCCAGGGGTTTGGCGTGGCGCTGATCGGGCTGGCATGGCTGGCCTTCCACGCGTCGATCGACGGCGCGCTTACCACCACCGTCGCCAAGGTGGTCGGCCACGTGAACTGGCTGACCGGCGTGCTGATGCTGATCTGGCTGCTCGGTCTGCATACGCCGGCGCTGACCGGGTTCGGGCAGATCGTCGCGGTGCTGACGGGCGTGGTGCTGCTGGTAATCGGTCTGGGCGGCGTGCGTTTGGCGGGAGCCGTGCGGCGTCGTGAAAGAGGGCGGCTCGCTGAAGCCGCCGCTGCCGAGCGCGCCGAAAAGCAGGCTGCCAAAGACGCCGCGAAAGACGCGGCCAACCGGCGCGAGCCAGGCCGTGTCACAGCGGGTTTTCCTGTTTATCACGCTGAGCCGGTCGTCGAGCCCGTCGTGCCGGTTACGCGACCTGTCAGTTCCGTGAGTCCTGTGGCAGGGGCGCCGCTTCATCCGGTGGTCGACGAAGCCAGTCTGACGCCGTCCGAACGCGCAGCGCGGGCAGAAGCCGCCGCCGCGCGGGATGAAGCCCGCAACGGCGCGGCCGACGCGCCCGGCGCGCCCCGGCCGCCGTTTCATGGTTGATGCGCCGCGCGCCACACCGTCCGCTGAAGCACCCGGATTCCGTTTGCGTGCGCCGTGGGCAAACGCCTGCGGCGCGGCCCGCGCCAACCCGCTGCATCGTTACGTTTCATGCTCGATCGTCCCCACGTGGACCGCTTTGAATTCAACGCCGCGCATCGCGCGCGGCATTCCGTATCCGCTCACTTTTGACTCCGTCCGCTGCCATGCATGACAAGATCCTGATCCTCGACTTCGGTTCGCAAGTCACCCAACTGATTGCACGTCGCGTTCGCGAAGCCAACGTGTATTCGGAAATTCATCCGTACGACGTCGATGCGTCGTTCATTCGCGACTTCGCGCCGAAGGGCGTGATCCTCTCCGGCGGCCCGAGCTCGGTCACCGAAACCGATACGCCGCGCGTGCCGCAAGCCGTGTTCGAACTCGGCGTGCCGGTGCTCGGTATTTGCTACGGCATGCAGGCCATGGCCGAGCAGCTCGGCGGCAAGGTCGATATCGGCCATCTGCGTGAGTTCGGTTATGCCGAAGTGCGCGCGCGCAATCACACGAGCCTGCTCGAAGGCATTAGCGACTTCACCACGCCGGAAGGTCACGGCATGCTGAAGGTGTGGATGAGCCATGGCGACAAGGTGCTGGAAATGCCGCCGGGCTTCGCGCTGATGGCGTCGACGGAATCGTGTCCGATTGCGGCCATGGCCGACGAAAAGCGGCGTTTTTACGGCCTGCAATGGCACCCGGAAGTCACGCACACGGTGCAGGGCCGCGCCATGCTCGAACGCTTCGTGCTGCAGATTTGCGGCGCGCGGGCCGACTGGGAAATGGGCAACTATATCGACGAAGCCGTCGCGAAAATTCGCGAGCAGGTCGGTAACGAGCACGTGATTCTGGGGCTGTCGGGCGGCGTGGATTCGTCGGTGGCCGCGGCGCTGTTGCATCGCGCGATCGGCGATCAGTTGACCTGCGTGTTCGTCGATCACGGTCTGTTGCGTTTGAATGAAGCCGAGCAGGTCATGGCGACCTTCGCCGATCACCTGGGCGTGAAGGTGATTCATGTGGACGCGAGCGACGTGTTCCTGCGCAAGCTGGCCGGTGTGACCGATCCGGAAGCGAAGCGCAAAATCATCGGCGCGGAATTCGTTGAAGTCTTCCAGGCTGAAGCCGGACGGCTGACCGATGCAAAGTGGCTGGCTCAGGGCACGATCTATCCGGACGTGATCGAATCGGCCGGCAAGGGCAAGAAGGGCGCGCAGACTATCAAGAGCCACCACAACGTGGGCGGCCTGCCTGAGACACTGAATCTAAAGTTGCTCGAACCGCTGCGCGAACTGTTCAAGGACGAAGTGCGCGAACTCGGCGTCAAGCTCGGCTTGCCGCCGGCCATGGTGTACCGCCACCCGTTCCCGGGCCCGGGTCTGGGCGTGCGGATTCTCGGCGAAGTGAAGCGCGATTTCGCGGACCTGCTGCGCCGCGCGGACGCGATTTTCATCGAGACGCTGCGCACTTTCATCGATAAGGAAACCGGCAAGTCCTGGTACGACCTGACGAGCCAGGCGTTCGCGGTGTTTCTGCCGGTGAAGAGCGTCGGGGTGATGGGCGACGGGCGGACTTACGAGTACGTCGTTGCGCTGCGTGCCGTGCAGACGTTGGACTTCATGACCGCGCATTGGGCGCATCTGCCGCATGAACTGCTGGGGCATGTGTCGAACCGGATCATCAATGAAGTGCGCGGGATTAACCGGGTGGTGTACGACATCTCGGGGAAGCCGCCGGCGACGATCGAGTGGGAGTAATTCAGACTGCTCCCAAGTCGTTCCGGGAGGTCCGGTTTTCCATGTTTTTCCGTTTAAAAAAACATGAGGTTATTGTCCGGTGCCATCCGCAGTGATCCGGGCAGTACCTTAAGGAAATGTCGGTATCGCTGACGGTAGGGAGATTTCCCCCCGGATGGCCGTGTCCGATACCGTCAAATCAGTCTGACGGTATCGGTTGACGGTATGCGTTCGAGAAGTCCCTATGCTCACAGACATGCAGTTGCGAGCGCTGAAACCGGCCAAGAAAATCTACAAAGTTGCCGATCAGCGAGGGCTCTATGCGGCAGTGACGCCGTCAGGCGCGGTGAGCTTCCGGTACGACTAGCGGGTGAACGGTCGCCGGGAGACCCTGGTTATCGGCCGGTACCATCCGTCACTTTCCGCAGGAAAGCCGCGCAAGCCAGACGAACCTGGATTCGAAATGGCTATTAGCCTCCCGGGAGCGGCTCGCGCGCTGGCAATTCTGGCTGTTCTTCATCGGCTTCAACGTGACGTTTTTCCCGATGCATCTGCTCGGCCTGCACGGCATGCCATCGCGTAGGGACTTACCTTGCGGCCAGCGGGCACACCCGTTGCGCGACTGCAGACTCCACTCACCGTTTGAGGAGTCCATCATGGCACAGCGCAAGACCATCGACGATCTGTTTATCCACATGCTTTCCGATATCTATAGCGCGGAAAAGCAGTTGACCAAGGCTCTGGCGAAGCTGTCACGCGCCGCTTCCGATCCGCAGCTGAGCGAAGCATTCAAGCTTCACCTTGAAGAAACACAAGGGCAGGTTGAACGGATCGATCAGGTTGTCGAAACGTGCAACATCCGATTGAAGCGAATGAAGTGTGTGGCAATGGAAGGACTGATCGAAGAAGGTCAGGAACTGATCGACGAAATCGAAAAAGGGCCGGTCCTCGACGCTGGGCTCGTGGCCGCGGCGCAGAAGGTCGAGCACTACGAAATCGCTGCATATGGCAGTCTTTGCGCTATCGGTAAGCAACTCGGTTTCGCCGAGGGCGTGAAATTGCTCGAGGCGACGCTCAAGGAAGAAAAGGCAACTGATGTCAAGTTGAGTGAGTTCGCCGAAAGGGCGGGTAACGCGAAGGCCTCACAGCAGGATGGCGAAGATGAAAATACTCAGAAGAGCGGCAGTAAATCGAAGGCTGGCCACGCGAAGGCTGAACAGGCTTGAGCGAGCGTAGAGCAACTTCGGACTGCGGAGCGCGCCCGTGCTCCGCGGTCTGTCGGCAACGTGTTGATGGCATTTGCCGCAGAGCGACCCGCGGCTGCCTCAAGGCGGCGCTCATTATCGCTCGGCAGAAGCTTTAAAAAGCACGCGTACAAGTTGCAAGACTTGTGGACGTGCAGAGGGAACCCGGCTTTGCATCTGCCAGATGAACAACAGGCGCAGACGTGTATTCTTGCCGAAATCCGTTGCAAAGATTCCAGTGATCCAGGCGCCCTTGTTCAGGGTATGACGCTTGCTGCGACGATATCGAGTCATCCGTTATCCCGGCCACATCAAGAGGATTCCATGAAAAAAGCTTTTGTTGTCACACTCGCATCCAGTCTTCTCTGTCTCGCCGGTCCTGCCGCATTCGCCCAGACACAGGCCGCATCGACCACCGCCGCGAATCAGCTGCCGCAGGCGGACAAGGATTTTGTGCAGGCCGCGACAATGTCTTCATCAACGGAGATCGATGCCGCAAAGCTTGCGACCAGCGCCTCGAGCGATAAAGACGTGAAATCGTTTGCTCATCACATGATGATGGACCATGCCAAACTGACTGTTCAGTTGAAGATGGCGGCGCCGCATGGTGTTGAAGTTCCCAAGGACAATTCCGATACCGCCGTGCTGGACTCGCTAAAGCCCCTGAAAGGCAAAGCTTTCGATCAGGCGTACATCCAGAAGATAGGTCTCGAGGGGCACAAGGCGGCGATTGCGGCGTTCGAGAAGGAAGCTGAACAAGGGCAGAACGCGGACCTCAAGGCAGCTGCTCAAAAAGCATTTCCGACCGTCAAGGAGCATTACAAAATGGCGCAGGACCTCGCCGCGAAGAAAGGCGTAACCGAGTAATTGCACGCTTCTGCAGTGAGCCATCCGGAGGGGCGCGAGCAACGCGCGCCCCACGATGTGTGTATCGGATCGATCGCGCGCTGCCGCGCAAACAGCGCGATCCGATCAAGATCAGCAATGCGTCCATGCCGAGCGTCACTAATGGAAAAGTGGCGGCGGTGTTCCGGATAAAGGTTAGAGTGCATTACGGAGTAAGTCCCGCTTATCGCCAGCGACAAGCGCGAATGCCTCCGGCAAATGGCTGCTTATCAACACGATCGCCCTGGAGTCCGACTTCGGCTCGCGAGCGGAACCAGGTTGAAGTAATGTTCGATGCGCGACAATGCATAGAGTGCGGCGGCTGAGCGAACATCGTTGCGCTCCCCTTTAAAGCGGCGGGTTTCTGAAAAGGTCACGATAGCTTCGTCGCGCGTGCGGAACGACCACGCAAAACATTGCGTGCCCGCAGGCGGATCGCCTTCAGGAACCTCGTCGGCCACCCCTGTGTTCGATACCGCGACGTTTGCGCAGCAACCTTCCTGACCAAGCGCACCTTCTGCCATTTCTTTTGCAACTTCCTCGCTGGTCAGCCCGTAGTCACGGATCGTAGTCGCTTTCACACCGAGGAATCCGACCTTGCCCGATGGGGAATAGCTAATGAACCCCACATCCAGACATGAGCCGCTCCTGGGCACGCTTGCGAGATACGAGGCAATTTGACCTGCCGTGCACGATTCCGCAGTGGCGAGTTTGAGGCCACGCGACGACAGGAACCATACCGCTGATTCTGGAATTTTCATCATGCCCCCGGAGCATTCGTCTTCACACGCGGTTTAGCGCAATCTGCGGGCCACGTTTCGAAGCGGAGCTAAAGCGGTTCTTTTGATTCTGTTTTTGATTCTGCGCCTGCCGGGCACAGCGCATGCGCATCGACGTTCGACACAACGTTCGCAGACCAGACGGAACTGGCGATACGTATGGGGAATTGCAAGCGCCGCAAGTGCGTCCCACGACTGGTCGAAATGGTACGTACCGGCAAAATCGATCCCTCGAAAAATCTCACGCAGCGTGAATCGATGGCGAACGCAATCGAAACTTTCAAGGCATTCGACGAAAGACAGCCTCGTTGGATCAAGGTCGAGCTGAAACCGCCCGCTTGACCGCAGGGCCGCCTGTTTGAATCACGATCAATGCATCACAGTATGGAGATGAATATGAATAAGGAGCCATCGGATCCCGTCGAGCGTGCCGATCAACGTCGGCAGTCTTCCGGGAGTGGTGACGTGTCCGTCGAATCCGACGGATCGGTAAAGCAGAAACCTCACGGCAGTATGGATGAGACGATGGTGCCACCGAAGCCGGAACATCCGGAACAAGGCCCGTACATTCCCGAACACGACCATGTCGATCCGGACGTGGAGCCGCCGCCGGCTCCTTCCGCCCGCCGCCTGCCCGAATAGGTATTAACGCACCTCGAAAAGGAATCGCAAACATGGACACAGATTTCGAAGCGCGCATTCGCACGCGAGCCTATCACCCGTGGGAAGACGATCCTTCTCCGGACAACAATGTGGAGAAGCACTGTGGGTCGGCTGCTGTCCGTTAAAGGGCTATTACGTACAGGTGTAGCACGCAGTATCGAGTAGTTCCCTGGCTAAGCTGGACAGCATGTGTGGGCGTGCCTCCCGGCTTCAATCCGTGGACCGTCACTGCCTCAACGGCTCCCCTGCATATGCGGGTTCCGTCGTGACAACCGGCCTCCTAAGCCGTGTGTGGTTTTAAGCGGTGGACGTCACCGCTTGCTTCTTCTCTTATGTGTCCGCTTGTGTCCACCACATCGCGAAGATGCAGTAGAGGGGGAGCGGAATACCTAATGCATTAAATCAGGAAAAAGAGAGGGCTTACATGAGCCGGCCAAAGATGGTCTTCTCAAGAGCGGCACGACGGTCACCTAACGCCGGAAGCGTGCACGAAGCAGATTATCGGATCTACGCAACCTACCGGCGTACCGGCAGTGGGGCGTTTATCGGCGACCTCAAGGTAGTTAGAACCACGGATAACAAAGTTCTGTTTCCATTCGACGGCGCGCCGACCATAGGCCCATTCGAGACAGCGTCGGAAGCGCGCGAGGCCGCGCGATTGAAGGGTGAGCAAATGGTGGCACTTGACCTCGTGTGTCCTGAGTAGGATAGGGTGACCGCGGGCGGCGTCGGACATTTAGCCGTGCAGTTTGCAAAGCATATGGGCGCGGGAGTGTTCGTCACCGCGTCGGGCGACGGGATCGATTTCGTGCGTTCGCGCGGCGCCGCTCTACCTTGCGCTCGTCGATGCGGCTCTTGCGCTCAGTGGTCCGACGCTAAGGCGTGGCGCTTACTAATGTGTCGGGCGAGCGCGCGGCGCCCGCTTCAATACGCGCACGGAAATAGCGTGCGGTCGCAGCGAGTCCGTCGTCCAGCGACGTGCGCGGCTGCCAGCCAAGCAACTCGCGGGCACGCGTGATATCGGGCTGTCGATGCGACGGGTCGTCGGCGGGAAGAGGCCGCATTTCGAGCGGCGAATTCGAAGCGGTGATCGCCACAATGCGCTGCGCGATCTCGCGCATGCTGACTTCATGCGGGTTACCGAGATTCACGGGGGCGTCCAGATCCTCTTCCGTGTTCATCAAGCGGATAAACGCGTCGATCATGTCGTCCACGTAACAGAAAGAGCGCGTCTGCGAGCCATCGCCGTATAGCGTGATCGGTTCGCCGCGCAAGGCTTGCATCATGAAATTGGAGACCACGCGGCCGTCGGACGGATGCATGCGTGGTCCGTACGTGTTGAAAATGCGCGCAATGCGGACCGACAGGCCATGCTGTCGCCGGTAGTCCATGAACAGCGTCTCCGCAC
>NZ_PVNC01000013.1:0-203575 GCF_003001875.1 Paraburkholderia sp. BL18I3N2 | reverse complement strand
GTCGGCAGCTTTTCGTGCACGAGCAGGTACGCGATTTCTTCGAATTCGCAGGCGCTCGCAATATCGAGAATGTCGTAGCCGCGGTAGTGCAGGTCGTTGCCGGTCTTGCCGACCGTGCAGAGGGCCGTGTTGCCCGCCGTCACGCCCGACAGGGCGACGGATTTCTTAGGTTTGAAACCGCTTTGGGGTTCGTTGCCGCCTTGTGCACCGGCGGTTTGCGTCGTCTCGCTCATCTCCCGCAATCTCCTTTGTGCCTGCTCGATGCTTCTGATTGACCCGTGCGTTCGACGCCCGACTCGCGCAGCGCCACACGGTGGACTGTTTCGATTGCCTCACGGCGTGCGCATGGACCGCTCATGGCCGCCGCGCTGATTGCCGCAGCGACTTTCACACTCATGATCCTGCTGGCACGTCAGTGCCCACTTTCGCGAAGAGCGGCGCAGCGTCTTGCGGGACGGCACGCCCCGTAGCTTGCGCTCGACGCAGGACCGACCAGTAGTACCGATAGCTCGCGCGGTCATGCAGCGTGTCGTGATGGCGCGTCGGGCCCCATTGCGCGGACTGCGCGGCAAGCAGGATTTCGGTGGCGATGGCGATCTCTTCGTCGCGCGGCGCGAATGCGGCGACGATTGCTTCGATCTGCGCCGGATGGATGCTCCACATGCGCGTGTAGCCGAACTCGTTGCGGGCGCGCGCGGCGTCGTTGGCGACCACGCTCATGTCGCGCACCTCCGTGCTGACGTTATGCGAAGGCACTTTGCCGTATGCATGGCAGGCAGCTGAGATTTCCAGCTTCGCGCGCCGCACCAGCGGATGATCGAACTGGCCGGGCGAGCGCATGGCGGTATCGGGAATCGCGCCGTCGTGCGCGGAGACGAAGTCCATCAGGCCGAAGCTCAGCGCTTCCACGCCGGGCAGCGCGGCCAGGTCGAACACACGCGTCAGCGCACCGTGCGTTTCGACCAGCAATTGCACCGGCACCGGTTGCGCGATGCCCAGTTCGCGCCGCGTCGCCTCAATGAACGCGACCATTTCGGCGGCATCAGGGACGTTGCGAATCTTCGGCAGGGTGATGTAAGCAGGCGCTCGCTTCGCGGCGCGCAGAATGAGACGGACGTCGTCGCGCCAGTGCGCGTGATCGAAGTCGTGAATCCGCACGCCGACGCGGCCGAAGCGGTCATGCTCGCTGCCCAGGAACGACGCGACCAGTTCCGCGTGCTCCGCTTCGCGGCCGACCTGCGCGCCGTCTTCGCAATCGAGCGTGATGTCGAACACGGGCCCCAGTTGCTGCTGCAAGGCCAACGATTTCAGCATCAGCTTTTCGCTGCCGGCGTAGTGATCGCAGGCAGGCAGCACAGCGGGCGGCACTTCGCCGTCAAACAGCACTTCGGCGGGTGTGAGGGCGCGCATTCTCGGCGTCAGGAGCGTGGGTAATGTTTGGTTTGGAGAAATCCGATTCGGGCGCGCGCTGCCGGACCATCGCGGTAACTGCGCAAAACGCGCTCGGATCAGATGCGAATAGCAGCATTCGCATGTAAAAAACCGGAACCCGCCGCGGCGGCGCCTGTGAGCGCCGCGCCAGACTTCTCGCTTCGCGCCAGGCCCCCGAGGGCAGCCTGGCGTTCTCTCACGAGTTCCGGTCCGTCTGCATCAGCCGGCCGCTTAGCCGAGCAGGTGTTGAACGCCTTCGCGCTCTTCGAGCAGTTCGTTCAGCGTGCCGTCCATCTTTTCGCGCGAGAACGCATCGATTTCCAGACCTTCGACGCGCTTGTACTCGCCGTTTTCGCACGTAACCGGCACGCCGTAGATGATGTCTTCCGGAATGCCGTACGAGCCGTCCGACGGAATACCCATGGTGACCCACTTGCCGTTCGTGCCGAGCACCCAGTCACGCACGTGGTCGATTGCCGCGTTAGCCGCCGACGCTGCCGACGACAGGCCGCGCGCTTCGATGATCGCAGCGCCGCGCTTGCCGACGGTCGGGATGAACGTGTTGCGGTTCCATTCATCGTCGTTGATCAGCTTGGTCAGGTCTTGACCCTCTGCCGTTGCAAAGCGGAAATCCGGGTACATGGTCGGCGAGTGGTTGCCCCACACAGCCAGCTTTTCGATCGACGCGACCGGCTTGCCCGACTTGGCGGCCAGTTGCGACAGCGCACGGTTGTGGTCCAGACGCAGCATGGCGGTGAAGTTCTTCTTCGGCAGATCCGGCGCCGACTTCATGGCAATGTAGGCGTTCGTGTTGGCCGGGTTGCCGACCACCAGCACCTTCACGTCGCGGCTCGCGACCTTGTTCAGCGCCTTGCCCTGAACCGTGAAGATTTCGGCGTTGGCCGACAGCAGGTCTTTACGCTCCATGCCTTTCGAACGCGGACGCGCGCCGACCAGCAGGGCCACGTCTGCATCCTTGAATGCAACTTCGGGATCGTCGGTGATTACGACGCCCGACAGCAGCGGGAATGCGCAATCATCCAGTTCCATCACGACGCCTTTGACGGCGCCTTGCGCTTGCGGCAGGTCGAGCAGTTGCAGGACGACCGGTTGGTCCTTGCCGAGCAGGTCGCCATTGGCGATGCGGAACAGCAGGGAGTAAGCGATTTGACCTGCGGCGCCGGTGACGGCAACGCGCTTTGCGGGCTTAGCCATTGAGAAATCTCCAGGACGATGCGTTAGACGCTAGGGAAAACGCCATTCTATATGCGCGTTCAGCGAAGCGTTGTGAAACACGGCGGAATTCACTCACGCGGACTGCCTCGAAATCTGCGGAGGCCAACGGGCGCGTTGCGGCGAGACCGCCATGCTGGAATCTGTACTGCCGCACGGGAGCGGAATACGAGGCGCCGGGTAGCCGCTGCACGGTGCGGGCTCCTGCAAACAGCGCGTTTCGGCAAGCGTCTGACCAGCGAATGGCGGCGAAATCGAAACCTGAACTGCGTGGGAACAGCATGGTGCAGAGTGGCTGCCGGTGCGTCGCGGCGCTGCATCAAATAGCCGCCGAAAAACCCGCAAACCCTTGCTCGACAAGGAGTGTAGGAGTCGTCAGACACAAAGTCAACATTATCTTATGTCTTATATAAGACATATCTGTTGCGGGGAAAACCCTAGACGCGGCCTAGCCCTTTATGATGAAATGCGCGCATGAATTCGAACCCGGCGAACACCACGAATCCGAGCGGCCAAGGGGTCGCGGGAGAGGGTGTACCCGCTGCGCCCACGGCCACGTCGCCCACTTTCAGCCCGTTATATCAGCAGATCAAGGGGTTGATCACGCAGAGCCTCGAAAGCGGCGAGTGGAAGCCGGGCGAGATCATTCCTAGTGAAGTCGAATTGGCGGCCAGATACAAGGTCAGTCAGGGAACGGTGCGCAAAGCGATCGACGAACTTGCCGCCGACAACCTGCTCGTGCGCCGCCAGGGCAAGGGCACGTTTGTTGCGACGCACAACGAAGACCGCGCCCAGTTTCGCTTCCTCAGATTACTGGCCGATGACGGCGCGGAGCACCCGCACGTCAGCCGTCTGCTTGAATGCCGGCGCTTGCGTGCTTCGGCGGACATTGCCCGGCAACTCGATCTGAAACCGGCGGACCCAGTCGTATTGATCAAGCGCTTGCTGCAGTTCGACGGCGAAGTCACCGTGCTCGACGAAATCTGGCTGCCGGGCGCGGTGTTCCGCGGCCTCACGCTCGAGCGATTGTCGGAGTATAAAGGTCCGCTCTACGCGATGTTCGAGACGGAATTCGGCACCCGCATGATCCGCGCAACGGAGAAGATCCGCGCGGTGGCGGCTGAGCCTTCCGTGGCCGATCTGCTGCATGTGCCAGCAGGGTTTCCGCTGCTATCTGTCGAGCGCGTGTCCTATACATATGGGGACCGGCCGGTTGAAGTACGCCGCGGTTGGTATGTCACAACCGGGTATTACTATCAGAACGATCTAAGCTGAATTGGGCTGAATGAGGGCGCTGCGTCCCACGCGCGCGCCTGTTTGAAGGCGCCTTTATCGTGCGTGCTGTAACGGACCTGTCGTGGTTTTCGCTGCAGCGCGATATAAAAAGGCGCTAAAATTGCGGATTAGTGTGACTACATAGTAGGGGTCTAGCATGGCTGAAGCCGTAAAAAAACCGAGGCCGGAATTCCGGAACATCGGTATCGGGCAGATATTGACGGCGTATCGTCTCCCTCTAGCGGGGCGAGTATCGATCTTGCACCGCGTGAGCGGTGGTCTGCTTTTTGTTTTTCTTCCGTTCCTGCTGTACCTCCTCGATCAGAGCCTGACTTCTGAACTCAGCTTCGAAGTCTTCAAGGGTTTCCTCTCCAACATCATCGTCAAGCTCATCACGCTCGTTCTCGCGTGGGCCTTCCTGTTTCACTTCTGCGCCGGCGTCCGCCACTTGCTAATGGACACGAACCACAACGCAGTGACGAAGGAAAAGGGCAAGTCGACCTCCATCGTCGTTCTCGTCGTGTCGTCGCTGCTCACCATCGCATTCGCGGCAAAACTGTTCGGAGCATTCTAAACAATGTCATCAAATAACCGAATCGGTTCGAAGCGTCTCGTCGTCGGCGCGCATTACGGTCTGCGCGACTGGCTGGCCCAGCGTATTACCGCCGCCGTGATGGCAATCTACACGGTCATCCTGCTCGCCTGGTTCTTCGGCGCGCGCGATTTCTCGTACGACGGCTGGGCGTCGATCTTCGCCACGCAATGGATGAAGCTCGCCACGTTCGTCACGCTGCTTTCGCTGTTCTACCACGCGTGGGTGGGTATCCGCGACATCTGGATGGACTATGTGAAGCCCGTTGGCATCCGCCTGTTGCTTCAAGCGCTGACGATCGTCTGGCTGCTCGCGTGTGCGGGCTACGCTGCGCAGATTCTCTGGAGAGTGTAAAAGAATGGCTGCAATCAAGAATTCTCTGCCGCGTCGCAAGTTTGACGTGGTTATCGTCGGCGCAGGCGGCTCGGGGATGCGCGCTTCGCTGCAACTCGCGCGCGCCGGTCTGTCGGTCTGCGTGCTGTCCAAGGTGTTCCCGACGCGTTCGCACACGGTTGCTGCTCAAGGCGGCATTGGCGCATCGCTCGGCAACATGAGCGAAGACAACTGGCATTACCACTTCTACGACACGATCAAGGGTTCGGACTGGCTCGGCGACCAGGACGCGATCGAGTTCATGTGCCGCGAAGCACCGAACGCTGTGTACGAACTCGAACACTTCGGCATGCCGTTCGACCGTAACGCGGACGGCACGATCTATCAGCGCCCGTTCGGCGGCCACACCGCGAACTACGGCGAAAAGCCGGTGCAACGCGCTTGCGCGGCGGCTGACCGTACCGGTCACGCGCTGCTGCACACGCTGTATCAGCAAAACGTCGAGGCCAAGACGCAGTTCTTCGTCGAATGGATGGCGCTGGATCTGATCCGCGACTCCGAAGGCGACGTGCTCGGCGTGACCGCGCTGGAAATGGAAACCGGCGACGTCTACATTCTCGAAGGCAAGACCACGCTGTTCGCCACGGGCGGCGCGGGCCGGATTTTCGCGGCATCCACCAACGCGTTCATCAACACCGGCGACGGTCTGGGCATGGCGGCGCGTTCGGGCATCGCGCTGCAAGACATGGAATTCTGGCAATTCCACCCGACCGGCGTGGCCGGCGCGGGCGTGCTGATTACCGAAGGCGTGCGCGGCGAAGGCGGCATTCTGCGCAACTCGAATGGCGAGCGTTTCATGGAACGCTACGCGCCGACCCTGAAGGATCTGGCGCCGCGTGACTTCGTGTCCCGTTCGATGGACCAGGAAATCAAGGAAGGCCGCGGCGTCGGTCCGAACAAGGATCACGTGCTGCTCGACCTGTCGCACATTGGCGCCGAGACGATCATGAAGCGTCTGCCGTCGATCCGCGAAATCGCGCTGAAGTTCGCGAACGTCGATTGCATTAAAGAACCGATTCCGGTCGTGCCGACCATCCACTATCAGATGGGTGGTATTCCGACGAACATCAACGGCCAGGTCGTGGGTACGTCGAAGGGCGCTGAAGACCCGGTCAACGGCTTCTACGCAGTGGGCGAATGCTCGTGCGTGTCGGTGCACGGCGCGAACCGTCTCGGCACGAACTCGCTGCTCGACCTGGTGGTGTTCGGCCGCGCGGCCGGCAACCACATCGTCAAGCACGTGAAGGAAATCAAGGAGCACAAGCCGCTGCCGGCCGACGCCGCTGATTTCGCGCTGTCGCGTCTGGCGAAGCTCGACAGCTCGTCTTCGGGCGAGTACGCGCAATCGGTCGCGAACGACATTCGCGGCACGATGCAGAAGCACGCCGGCGTGTTCCGCACCTCGGCGCTGCTGGCCGAGGGCGTGGAGCGCATTCGCGAAGTGGCTGACCGCGTCGACAACATCCATTTGAAGGACAAGTCGAAGGTGTTCAACACCGCGCGGGTCGAAGCGCTGGAAGTGGCGAACCTGATCGAAGTGGCACGCGCCACGATGGTTTCCGCCGAAGCGCGTAAAGAAAGCCGTGGCGCGCACGCGCAAAACGACTTCGAACATCGCGACGACGAAAACTGGATGCGCCATACGCTGTGGTTCAGCGAAGGCGATCGCCTTGACTATAAGCCGGTGCACATGCAACCGCTGACGGTCGAATCGGTTCCGCCGAAAGCGCGGACCTTCTAAGGCACAAGTCAAAGGAATTCAGAAATGGCAAAGCGTACATTTGAAATTTACCGCTACGACCCGGACAAGGACGCAGCGCCGCGCATGCAAACGTACGAGATCGAGATCGACTCGCATGAGCGCATGCTGCTCGACGCGCTGCTGAAGTTGAAGGCAGTCGACGAAACGCTGTCGTTCCGCCGTTCGTGCCGCGAAGGCGTGTGCGGTTCGGACGCCATGAACATCAACGGCAAGAACGGTCTGGCCTGCCTGCAGAACATGAACGATCTGCCGCAAAAGATCGTGCTGCGTCCGCTGCCGGGACTGCCGGTCATTCGCGACCTGATCGTCGACATGACGCAGTTCTTCAACCAGTATCATTCGATCAAGCCGTACCTGATCAACGACACGCCGCCGCCGGAAAAGGAACGTCTGCAGTCGCCGGAAGAGCGCGACGAGCTCGACGGCCTGTACGAATGTATTCTGTGCGCTAGCTGCTCGACTTCGTGCCCGAGCTTCTGGTGGAATCCGGACAAGTTCGTCGGTCCGGCCGGCCTGTTGCAAGCCTACCGTTTCATCGCGGACAGCCGCGACGAAGCGACGGGCGAACGACTCGACAACCTGGAAGATCCGTACCGTCTGTTCCGTTGCCATACCATCATGAACTGTGTCGACGTTTGCCCGAAGGGCCTGAACCCGACCAAGGCGATTGGCAAGATCAAGGAATTGATGGTTCGCCGCGCTGTCTGAGATGGAATCAACATCGCATCAGTCCGACCCTCTCCGCCGCGCGCGTCTTCGCTGGCGCGCGCGGCGGGGCCTGCTGGAAAACGATCTGATCTTTGAGCGTTTTTTCAGCCGATATGAGCATGACCTCAGCGATGCGGATGTGGGCGCCCTCACGCGCCTGCTCGAGCTGAGCGATAACGACCTGATGGACTTGCTGCTCGTACGCAAGGAACCGGAAGGCGACCTTGCCGACCCGGATGTGATCCGGGTGCTGGAGCTGCTGCGGAATGCCTGACCGGCATAACCGGCTTTGAGCGCAGCTTGTCCGTTGTTCCAGGCGTGCAATTATCGAAACCCTGTTTCCATACTTCGATTGAGGATGTGCTATGACCCCGTCAGATGTTAAAGCCACGCTATCGTTCAGCGACAATTCGCCGAGCGTTGAAATGCCGATTTACAAGGGCACTCTCGGCCCGGACGTGATCGACATCCGCAAACTGTACGGCCAGACCGGCAAGTTCACGTACGACCCGGGCTTCATGTCGACGGCGGCTTGCAATTCGGCGATCACCTACATCGACGGCGACAAGGGCGAGCTGCTGTATCGCGGCTACCCGATCGACAACCTCGCGCAAAACGCCGACTTCCTCGAAACCTGCTATCTGCTGCTGAAAGGCGAACTGCCGAACGCAGAGCAGAACGCCGAATTCGTCAAGACGGTCACGAACCACACGATGGTGCATGAGCAAATGCACTTCTTCTTCCGTGGTTTCCGTCGTGACGCGCACCCGATGGCGATTCTGGTCGCCGCAGTCGGCGCACTGTCGGCGTTCTATCACGACTCGCTCGACATCAACAATCCGCGTCACCGTGAAGTGTCGGCCATTCGCATGATCGCGAAGCTGCCGACGCTGGTCGCCATGGCGTACAAGTACAGCATCGGCCAGCCGTTTGCGTACCCGAAGAACGACCTGTCGTACAGCGCGAACTTCATGCACATGATGTTCTCGAACCCGTGCGAAGAGTACAAGGTCAATGACGTGCTGGTGCGCGCGCTGGACCGTATCCTGATCCTGCATGCAGATCACGAGCAGAATGCATCGACCTCGACCGTGCGTCTCGCCGGCTCGTCGGGCGCGAATCCGTTCGCGTGTATCGCGGCTGGTATCGCGTGTCTGTGGGGCCCGGCGCACGGCGGTGCGAACGAAGCCGCACTGAACATGCTGGAAGAAATCGGCTCGGTCGACAACATTCCTGAGTTCATCAAGCAGGTGAAGGACAAGAACTCGGGCGTGAAGCTGATGGGCTTCGGTCACCGCGTCTACAAGAACTACGACCCGCGTGCGAAGCTGATGCGCGAAACCTGCCACGAAGTGCTGGAAGAGCTGGGCCTGCACGACGACCCGCTGTTCAAGCTGGCCATGGCACTGGAAAAGATCGCGCTGGAAGACGAATACTTCGTGTCGCGCAAGCTGTACCCGAACGTCGATTTCTACTCGGGCATCGTGCAGCGCGCGCTGGGCATTCCGACCTCGATGTTCACGTGTATCTTCGCGATGGCACGTACGGTCGGCTGGATTGCGCAGTGGAACGAAATGATCGCCGATCCGGAACAGAAGATTGGCCGTCCGCGTCAGCTGTTTATCGGCGATACGCAGCGCGAAGCCAAGCCGATCGCGCAACGTTGATCGGGTTTGAGTCCGTATAGTTCGTCGTGGCTGCGTGTGCTGCGAATTAGAACGTACGGAGTCTGCTGCTGAAAAAACGCCCCGACGGGTTTTCCGTCGGGGCGTTTTGTTTCCGGCTTCTGGTTCCGCGCTGTGAGCGTTCAAACGCGCGGCGGCGCAACAAGCGGCGGGCGCGTCGCGCGTGCCGGGTAACGTCCATACAGGTATCGACACTACCACCCAACTCCCTGTTTTTTATCGGTTTTCTCCCTGATTGAGCGGCCCAGGCGGGACTCTGCGTGGCATAATCGACCGACACGGTCAGCCCGAAGTCATTACTACCCCGCATACCATGGCACAGACTCTCTACGACAAATTGTGGAACACACACGTGGTCCACACGGAAGAAGACGGCACGACGATTCTCTATATCGACCGTCACCTGCTGCACGAAGTCACCAGCCCTCAGGCGTTCGAAGGCCTGAAACTGGCTGAGCGTCCGGTGTGGCGCATCAGCGCGAACCTGGCGGTCTCGGACCATAACGTGCCGACCACGGACCGCAGCCACGGCATCGCCGATCCGGTTTCCAAGCTGCAAGTCGACACGCTCGATTCGAACTGCGACGCCTACGGCATCACGCAGTTCAAGATGAACGATCTGCGTCAGGGCATCGTGCACATCATCGGGCCGGAGCAGGGCGCTACGCTGCCGGGCATGACGATCGTCTGCGGAGATTCGCACACGTCCACGCACGGCGCGTTCGGCGCGTTGGCGCATGGCATCGGCACGTCGGAAGTCGAGCACGTGCTGGCCACGCAAACGCTTTTGCAGAAGAAAAGCAAGAACATGCTGGTGAAGGTGGAAGGCGCGCTGCCGCGCGGCTGCACCGCGAAAGACATCGTGCTCGCCATCATCGGCAAGATCGGCACGGCGGGCGGCACCGGCTATGCAATCGAGTTCGGCGGGTCGACCATTCGCGCGCTCTCCATGGAAGGCCGCATGACGGTCTGCAACATGGCGATCGAAGCTGGCGCGCGCGCCGGCATGGTCGCGGTCGACGACACCACCATCGAGTATCTGAAAGGCCGTCCGTTCTCGCCGGAAGGCGTGGAATGGGATCACGCGGTCGAGTATTGGAAGCAGTTCAAGTCTGACGAAGGCGCGCACTTCGACCGCGTGGTCGAACTGAACGCCGCCGAGATCGTGCCGCAAGTCACGTGGGGCACGTCGCCGGAAATGGTCACGGCCGTGGACGGCCGCGTGCCGGATCCGGATCGCGAGAAAGACCCGGTCAAGCGCGACGCCATGGAGCGCGCGCTGAAATACATGGCGCTCGAACCGAATGCGCCGATCGAGTCGATCAAGCCGGATAAAATCTTCATTGGGTCGTGCACCAACGCGCGCATTGAAGACATTCGCGCCGCGGCTTACGTCGTGAAGAAGCTGGGCCGCCGCGTGGCGCCGAATATCCGTCTGGCCATGGTCGTGCCGGGTTCGGGGCTCGTGAAGGCGCAGGCGGAACGTGAAGGTCTCGACAAGGTCTTCACCGACGCCGGTTTCGAATGGCGTGAACCGGGTTGCTCGATGTGTCTCGCCATGAACGCCGACCGGCTCGAGCCGGGCGAGCGTTGCGCGTCCACGTCGAATCGGAATTTCGAAGGTCGTCAGGGCGCCGGTGGCCGTACCCACCTCGTGAGCCCCGCAATGGCTGCGGCTGCCGCCATCGAAGGGCATTTCGTCGATATTCGCCAGCTTGGATAAACACGCATGATGAAGAACATCAATCGCACCACTCTATTGCGCCGCTTCGCTCTCGGTACGCTGGCTGGGCTGTTGCTCGGTCTGGCCGGTTGCAACACGGTGCACGGATTCGGCGAGGACATGTCGCACCTCGGCAATTCGATCAGCAATCACGCTGATAAATAAGCGGGTTTTGATTTTTGCCGGCGATGCGCCGAGCGGCTTTCCGGCCGCCGCGCGCATGCCCGGTCTTGAAACAGGCGCAAGCGTCATGGAAAAATTCATCGTACACACCGGCGTCGTGGCGCCGCTCGATCGCGAGAACGTCGACACCGACGCGATCATTCCGAAGCAATTCCTGAAGTCAATCAAGCGCACCGGTTTCGGTCCGAATGCTTTCGACGAATGGCGTTACCTCGACCACGGCGAGCCGGGTCAGGACAATTCGAAGCGCCCGCTGAATCCGGATTTCGTGCTGAACCAGCCGCGTTATCAGGGCGCTTCGGTGTTGCTGGCGCGCAAGAACTTCGGCTGCGGCAGCTCGCGGGAGCACGCGCCGTGGGCGCTGGAGCAATACGGCTTTCGTGCGCTGATCGCGCCGAGTTTCGCCGACATTTTCTATAACAACTGCTTCAAGAACGGCGTGCTGCCGATCGTGCTGACTGAACAGCAGGTCGATCACCTGTTCAACGAAACGTATGCGTTCAACGGTTTCAAACTGACGGTCGACCTCGAGGCGCAAGTCGTGCGCACGTCGGACGGCGGCACCGAATATCCGTTCGAAGTCGCGGCGTTCCGCAAGTACTGTCTGCTGAACGGTTTCGACGACATCGGCCTCACGCTGCGGCACGCGGACAAAATTCGCCAGTTCGAAGCGGAGCGTATTGCGAAACAGCCTTGGCTGGCGCACCGCATCGTCGGTTAAATGCGTGAGGGCCGATCAAGGCCCGCCCCGCAGATTCACGCTCGCAAGAAAACGCCGGGCCGCGACAAGTTTTCTTGCCCCCTCGGGGGGCTGACGCGAAGCGACAGGTCTGGGGCACTCCCATTCTCGAAGCAAACCTCAAGGAATTCGCATGAAGATCGCAGTCTTGCCGGGCGACGGCATCGGTCCCGAAATCGTCAAGGAAGCCGTCAAGGTTCTGAACGTGCTCGGCGAAAAGTTCGAACTCGAAGAAGCGCCGGTTGGCGGCGCGGGCTACGAAGCGAAGGGCCACCCGCTGCCCGATTCGACGCTGGCGCTGGCGAAAGAAGCCGACGCGATCCTGTTCGGCGCCGTTGGCGACTGGAAGTACGATTCGCTCGAACGCGCGCTGCGTCCGGAGCAGGCCATTTTGGGTCTGCGCAAGCACCTGCAACTGTTCGCGAACTTCCGTCCGGCGATCTGCTATCCGCAACTGACGGGCGCTTCGTCGTTGAAGGAAGAGATCGTTTCGGGCCTCGATATCCTGATCGTGCGCGAACTGAACGGCGACATCTATTTCGGCGCACCGCGCGGCGTGCGTTCGTCGCCGGACGGGCTGTTCGAAGGCGCGAAGGAAGGCTTCGACACAATGCGCTATTCGGAGCCTGAAGTGCGCCGCATTGCGCACGTCGCGTTTCAGGCGGCGCAAAAGCGCCAGAAGAAGCTGACGAGCGTGGACAAGGCCAATGTGCTCGAAACCTCGCAATTCTGGCGCGACGTGATGATCGACGTGTCGAAGGAATATGCGGACGTCGAACTGTCGCACATGTATGTCGACAACGCGGCGATGCAGCTGGTGAAGGCGCCGAAGGCGTTCGACGTGGTTGTCACCGGCAACATGTTCGGCGACATTCTTTCCGATGAAGCAGCCATGCTGACCGGCTCGATCGGCATGCTGCCGTCGGCCTCGCTCGACAAGGACAACAAGGGCTTGTACGAGCCGTCGCACGGTTCGGCACCGGACATCGCCGGCAAGGGCGTGGCGAATCCGCTCGCCACCATTCTGTCGGCGGCCATGATGCTGCGCTATTCGCTGAACAAGGCGGAACAGGCGGATCGTATCGAAAACGCGGTGAAAAAGGTGCTCGAACAAGGCTATCGCACCGGCGACATTCTCACGCCGGGTTGCAAGCAGGTTGGCACGGTGGCGATGGGCGACGCGGTGGTCGCCGCGCTGTAAAGCGGCATAAAACGCGAAACGGCCTCGAAAACTGGCTGTTTCGCGTGTATTTCAGACAACGGTGGTGGACGAAAGCGACAGCAACGGCGTCGCCGGATTCCGGTTTTCGTGTATATTGTGGCGATGGCACAACTGGCTCAAATCTCCTCGATTTCGAAACTGCACGGCAAAACGGCCCGTGTGGTTGAGCTCGCCATTACCACCACCAAAGCGATTACCCCGAAAACGATCACGAAACGCTGATCGTCCGTCGTGCCCGCTCATCTTCCCCGCGCGGTCACTGCGGGCAAAGATGCGGGGAAGTTTCCATTTCGAAGGGTATGAAGTCATGAACGTAGGTCTCGTAGGTTGGCGCGGCATGGTCGGCAGCGTCCTGATGCAACGCATGCAGCAGGAAGGCGATTTCGATCTTATCGAACCGGTGTTTTTCAGCACCAGCAACGCGGGCGGCAACGCGCCGTCGTTCGCCAAAAACGAGACCAAGCTCAAAGATGCGACAAGCATCGACGACCTGAAGAAGTGCGAAGCGATCATCTCGTGCCAGGGCGGCGACTACACGAACGAAGTGTTCCCGAAGCTGCGCGCTGCGGGCTGGAACGGCTACTGGATCGACGCGGCTTCGTCGCTGCGCATGAAGGACGACGCCGTCATCATTCTCGATCCGGTCAACCTCGACGTGATCAAGAACGCGCTGGTCAAGGGCCAGAAGAATTTCATCGGCGGCAATTGCACGGTCAGCCTGATGTTGATGGCGCTCGGCGGTCTGTTCCGCGAGAACCTCGTCGACTGGATGACGGCCATGACGTATCAGGCCGCTTCGGGCGCGGGCGCGCAGAACATGCGCGAACTGCTGCAGCAAATGGGCACCCTATACGGCGCGGCCAAGGAAGACCTGGCGGATCCGTCGTCGGCGATTCTCGACATCGACCGACGCGTGCTTTCCGCGATGAACAGCGACCGCATGCCGACCGACAATTTCGGCGTGCCGCTCGCCGGCTCGCTGATTCCGTGGATCGACAAGGATCTCGGCAACGGCATGTCGAAGGAAGAGTGGAAGGGCGGCGCGGAAACCAACAAGATTCTCGGCAAGCCGGCCATGGGCACGCCGGGTTCGATTCCTGTCGACGGCCTGTGCGTGCGCATCGGCGCAATGCGCTGCCACTCGCAGGCATTGACCATCAAGCTGAATAAGGACGTGCCGCTGGACGAAGTGAACAGCATCCTCGCGTCGGGCAACGACTGGGTCAAGGTCGTGCCGAACGAGCGCGAAGCGTCCATGCGCGATCTGTCCCCCGCAGTGGTGACGGGTACGCTGACGGTGCCGGTCGGGCGCGTGCGCAAACTGGCCATGGGCGGCGAATATCTGTCGGCTTTCACGGTCGGCGATCAGCTGTTGTGGGGCGCTGCGGAACCGCTGCGTCGCATGCTTCGCATTGTGCTCGACAAGTAAAGTAAACTACGCGCTCGCGACGCGTAGAAAACTCAAGAAGCGTCGCGCTTGCGCGGCGCTTTTTTCATTGTGTGCTCCGATTATCTTGTCTCTTTCCAACCGCAAAAAAGGGCTGCGCGCTGACGCGCCAGGAGTCCCGATGAACCTTCGACTCTCATCCCTTCGGGCTATGTTCAATCTTCCGGGTGCGAGCCGATTGACGGCCGCCGTCGCTGTGTCCGCTGCGCTTGTGTGCGCTGGCGTGGGCAGCGCGACTGCCGCACCGGGCGATGCCGCGAGCGCACCAGAAGCCGCCTCTGTTTCGTACGCGAACGGTGGTCAAGTGACGGTGCGGCCTGGGCAGTCGCTGAACGACGTGGCGATTGCCGTCACGCAGTCGCACGACAAGGCGACGCTCGCACGTGCCTCGCGCGCGTTGTTCGATGCGAATCCGAATGCGTTCATGAGCCACGACCCGAGCCGGTTGCGGCTGGGTGCGGTGTTGACGGTGCCGGTGCTGGATGCGTCGGGTGCGCTGGCGGCGTCGGCGGCGGGCGTCGCGGCTGCGCCTGCTTCGGCGCCCAATGTGGCTCCTGCGACCGACGCTGCGAGTGCCGTGGCGCAGGCCAACGCGGGGGCGGCAAGCGCAGCAAGCGCTGCGGCGCCAGCCGCCCCTGCTGTTTCGGCGGTGGCCAGTGCGGCCACTGAGGCGAGCTCGGCGACACCGGGTAGCACGGGTTCGTCGGCGCCGATCGCGGGATCGCAGGCGGCGGCATTGCCGGCCAGCGGTACTCATGCGTGGTCCGGTTCGATTCAGCCCTCGGCTAGCGAGGCTGAAGGTGCATCAGCGGCTGGTGCCGGAACGACTCCGGCGACGACCGCCGCGCAGCCGGCATCGCAACCGCGTGCGCAGGTGTCGAGCCTGCAGCAATTGCTCGCGCTGAAAAATCGCGTGCTGATGGAGTTGCAGAAACACGGCATCGGCGGGACGCCTCCCGCTACCAACACGGCGTCGACCGGCGTCGCGCAACCGGCGGTTGGCGTGTCATCAGCGGCGGCTGTGCCGAGTCACGGCTCTACGCCGGTGGCATCGACATCGAGTGATGCTGGCATGTCGCAGACGGAGTTGAGTGTGGCGGCGGCGATTGGCGCGGCGCTGGTCGCGCTGCTGGCGGCGCTGCGCATGGGCCGGCGTAAGCGCGAACGTCTGGCGGCTGACGCTGCGTCGGCGGATGGCGATACGGCAGTGTCCGCGCGGGCAACGGGTCCGCAGGACGTCGTGTCGACGCGCGAGCAGATTCCGGAGCGCGGAGCGTCGGACGTCGGCGATGATTCGGCGGTTGGAAACGCGGCGGCACTGGCGGCTGCGGAGCGCGAAGCTGCGGAAGGCGACGCGGCGGCGCGTGAAATGGCGGAACGGGTCGCGGCGGAGCGCGAAGCGGAAATCCGTCAGGCCGCTGCGCGGGAGGCGGCGGAAAAAGCAGCGGATCATGCAGCGGCAGAGCGTGCGGCAGCGGAGCAGGCCGCGGCTGAACACTCAGCGGCGGAACGTACGGCAGCGGAGCAGGCTGCGGCGGAACACGCAGCGGGGGAACGTACGGCAGCAGAGCAGGCTACGGCAGAACACGCAGCGGCGGAACGTACGGCAGCGGAGCAGGCAGCGGCAGAACACGCGACCGCGGAACGCACCGCAGCGGAGCAGGCAGAGGCTGAACACGCAGCGGCGGAACGCACGGCAGCAGAGCAGGCCGAGGCCGAGCGGGCAGCAGCAGAACGCGCAACCGCAGAACGTGCAGCAGAAAATCAACCCACCGCAGGCCACAAAACCTTCCCTTCACCCGACCTCAACGCGCCCGACCACATCTCGCAAGAGCGCGACGCCGCGCCCGCATCAGTCGAACCTGCGCAATTGAGTCCAAACGTCGCTCCGTCCGCTCAGGGCGGTTTGAATCCGGAACCTCTCCCCACGCCCCACCACGACGACTTCGACAGCGCGACCACGGCCGCGAGCCTTGCCGCCGCCGCGGAACTCGGTGCTGAGGCGTTGCCGTTGGCGCCGCTCGAGCCCGTCGACGACGCCTTCCTGCACGAGGAGCCCGCTCATCGTCTGCAATGGGACGATACGCCGGCCGCAAGGCTGGAGCCGTCGATCGAATCGCAGCGTCATCTGAACGTGCCGCCGGCGGTCGATTTCACGCAGCCGCACGTCGAGCCGCACTCCCCTCCGGCGTTCGGTCAGTCGCACAGCGATGCAGCTTCGCCTGCCAAGCCGTTGGCGGAAGAGGCGCAGCAGGCGCATAGCGAACCGGCGCACGAGCCGCATCAACCGGTTCAAGCGTTATCTTCCGATGCCTCGCCGACCCGCGAGCCAGCATCGCGAGCGCAACCCCAGTCCGCGCCCGCAGCCGTGCCGACCGAATTCCCGCGCGACGCCGTCGATGCGTTCGGCAGCCTCGACATGCCGTTGCCCCCACGCGTCGAGTCGTCCGCCGATGCCTTGCAAGCGCCCGCCTCACTGTCGAGCCAGCCGGTGGCGTCGCCGGAAACCACTGCACAACAGGCCGCGCCGCTGCCCCACCCGGACGACGACACGCCGCACATTGCCGACGAAATAACGGCGGGCACCGCAGGCCACGCAGCCGTCGCGGGCTTGGGCGCGGGGTTTGGCACGGGCCTGGGTGCGGCCGGCTTCGGCGCCTTGAAGCTCGATTTCGATCTCGAGTTGCCGCCGAGCCCGGCCCAGCCGTTGCCGGCGTTTACGCAGAGCGATCTCAGCCGAATCGCCCGCAACAAGCTCGAACTGGCGGCCGAATACATCGAGCTGGGCGATCTGTCCGGCGCGCGCGCGCTCATCAACGAAGTGATCGAGACGAACGATCCGGGTACGCGCACCGAGGCCCGCGCGTTGCTCTCGACGCTCGCCCCGTTGTCGTGAAGCGTATTGCTCTAGGCGTCCAGTACGACGGTTCGGCATTCTGCGGCTGGCAGTCGCAACCGCACCGCAACACCGTGCAGGACGAACTCGAACGGGCGCTGCGCGAGTTTGCGCGGACGCCGGTGCAAACGGTCGTCGCGGGGCGCACGGATACCGGGGTGCATGGCCTTGGGCAGGTTGTGCACTTCGATACCGAACTGGATCGTGCCGACGTTTCCTGGGTTCGCGGCACCAATTCGTTCCTGCCGAAGACGATCTCGGTGCAGTGGGCCAAGCCGATGCCCGACGAGTTTCACGCGCGTTTCTCCGCGTTCGAGCGGACCTATTATTACGTGCTGTACGTCCATCCAGTGCGCTCGCCGATGCTGGCGACGCGGGCCGGCTGGGTGCATACGGCGCTCGACGTCGACGCTATGCAGAAGGCCGCCGCGCACCTGCTCGGCGAACACGACTTTTCGGCGTTCCGTTCGTCGCAATGCCAGGCGAAAACGCCGATCAAGCACCTGTATCAGATCGACGTGAAGCAACAGGGCGACTTCGTCCATTTCCGTTTTCGGGCGAACGCGTTCCTGCACCACATGGTGCGCAACCTGATGGGCTGCCTGGTCTACATCGGCGGTGGCCGTCGCCCGGTCGAATGGATGGCCGAGGTGCTCGCGAGCCGCGATCGCGATTTCGCCGCGCCGACCTTCATGCCGGACGGTTTGTATCTGGCGCAGGTGGGCTATCCTGAGCAATTCGCCGTGCCCGCGCCGCAAACGGGCAGCGTGCCGTGGAATACCGTATGGACCGAGCAAGCGCAAACATGAACTCAACCGAAAACCTCGCGAACGAATCCCACGAAGGCGCCCAGCAGCAGGCCGCGCCGCGCCGCACGCGCATCAAGCTGTGCGGCCTGTCGAAGCCGGGAGACGTGTCCCGGGCGATCGACCTCGGCGCCGACGCCATCGGCCTCGTGTTCTACCCGCCGAGCCCGCGTTCGGTCAGCGTCGCGCAGGCGGTCGAACTGGTGCACGATGTGCCGCCGTTCGTCTCGGTGGTCGGCTTGTTCGTCAACGCCACGCCGGACTGGATTCGCGAGGTTGCGAGCAACGTTGGACTCACGTTACTGCAGTTTCACGGCGATGAGACGCCCGAGCAGTGCGAATCGCTCGCCGGCGTTGCGGGTTTGCCTTGGTTGCGCGCGTTGCGCGTTGCGGCGGATACTCAGCCGGCCGATTTGGTAAAATCGGCCCTTAGCTATTCATCAGCCAGCGGCCTTCTGTTCGACACCCATGTCGAAGGGTACGGCGGCGGCGGGAAGGTCTTCGATTGGTCACTTATTCCAGCAGAGCTCGCGCGTCGGGCCGTTTTGAGTGGTGGGTTGAACGCGCAAAACGTCAGTGAAGCGATCCATCGCGTGCGCCCGTACGCGGTCGATGTCTCGAGCGGCATCGAAACGCCGGGCGCCAAGGGCGTGAAAGATCACGCCCGGATGGCGGCGTTCGTACGCGCGGTGCGCGCAGCGGACGCCGAATGATTCCGGCGCGGCGGTTGTCTCGCACGAGAGCCGCGCGCCACACTGAGAAGAGTGATCACCATGTATAACTTGCCTGACGAAAGAGGTCATTTCGGCCAATTTGGCGGCGTGTTCGTCGCTGAAACGCTGGTCCACGCGCTCGATGAGTTGCGTGCGGCATACGACAAATATAAGCAGGACCCAGAATTCGTCGCTGAATACGAGCGCGAATTGAAGTATTTCGTTGGGCGTCCGTCGCCGATTTATCACGCTCAGCGCTGGAGCGAAATGCTTGGCGGCGCGCAGATTTTCCTGAAGCGCGAGGACTTGAATCACACCGGCGCACACAAGGTCAACAATGTGATCGGCCAGGCGTTGCTCGCTAAACGCATGGGCAAGCCGCGAGTGATCGCGGAAACTGGCGCCGGTCAGCACGGCGTGGCTACGGCGACCATCGCCGCGCGTTTCGGCATGGAATGCGTGGTCTACATGGGCGCCGAGGACGTGCGCCGCCAGGCCGCCAATGTCTACCGCATGAAGCTGCTCGGCGCGACGGTCGTGCCGGTCGAGTCGGGCTCGCGAACCTTGAAGGACGCGTTGAACGAAGCCATGCGCGACTGGGTTACCAACGTCGAAAACACGTTCTACATCATCGGCACGGTGGCGGGACCGCATCCTTACCCGATGATGGTGCGCGACTTCCAGCGCGTGATCGGCGACGAGTGCAAGGTGCAAATGCCTGAGCTGGTTGGCCGACAGCCGGATGCGGTGATCGCGTGCGTTGGCGGTGGTTCCAACGCGATGGGCATCTTTTACCCGTACATTGACGACACTTCAGTGAAGCTGATCGGCGTCGAAGCAGCCGGCGACGGCATTGAGTCCGGCCGCCACGCCGCGTCGCTGATTGGCGGAAGCCCGGGCGTACTGCACGGCAACCGTACGTACCTGCTTCAGGACGAAAACGGCCAGATCATCGAGACGCATTCGGTGTCGGCGGGCTTGGACTATCCGGGTGTCGGCCCCGAGCACGCTTGGCTAAAAGACAGCAAGCGCGCGGAATATGTCGGCATCACCGACGAAGAAGCGCTCAAAGCGTTCCACGATTGCTGCCGAATCGAAGGCATCATTCCGGCACTGGAATCCAGCCACGCGCTGGCCTATGCCGCGAAACTCGCGCCGACGCTGCCGAAGGACAAGTACCTTCTGGTCAATTTGTCGGGCCGCGGCGACAAGGACATGCATACGGTCGCTGAGCGATCGGGCATTCAGTTCTGAGCGCCGCGACGATGCGTGACGAGTTCGACGAGCCACAGCCGGCAATTGAAACCACGCCGGCCGCCGATAGTCCGGCGGCCGAGGCGCCTGCATCTCTGTTGCCGCAGGTGCCTGCCGGCATCCGCCTGTTGAACCGCGATTTTTTGACCGATGTAGCGAACATTCCAGACGGATCGATCGATCTCATCGTATGCGATCCGCCTTACGGGCTTGGCAAGGATTATGGCAACGACTCCGACATGCGCACGGGCGAAGATTTTCTCGCCTGGACCCGTGGCTGGCTCGAACTGGCTATTCCGAAGCTCAAGCCGTCGGGTTCGCTCTACATTTTCTGCACCTGGCAGTACGCGCCGGAGATCTTCAGCTTCCTGAAGACAAAACTCACGATGATCAACGAAATCATCTGGGACCGGCGTGTGCCGAGCATGGGCGGAACGGTGCGCCGGTTCACTTCGGTGCACGACAACATCGGTTTTTTCGCGGTGTCGAAGGATTACTTCTTCGACCTAGATCCCGTCCGTATCCCCTACGATGCAGCCACGAAGAAGGCGCGTTCGCGTAAATTGTTCGAAGGCAGTAAGTGGCTCGAGGTTGGCTACAATCCAAAGGACGTCTGGTCGGTATCGCGGCTGCATCGGCAACATGCCGAGCGCGTCGCGCACCCTACGCAGAAGCCTCTGGAAATTGTGGAGCGGATGGTGCTGGCAAGTTGTCCGAAGGGCGGCCGCGTGCTCGACCCTTTTATGGGCAGCGGCACCACCGCAGTCGCTTGCGCCCGTCAGCAGCGCGAATTCGTCGGCTATGAAATCAATGAAAGTTACTGCGCGATCGCGCGCGAACGCGTCAGCGCCGCTGCTAATCCGCCTGTTGCGCGCCGGGTCAAAGCCAAAACTCAACGGCAAACCGAAGTGCAATGAGCGACGTGCATAAGCACGGCTGCGCAGTAACCCAAATCCGAGAATATTCCATGTCCCGTATCAAGAACACGTTTGCTGCGCTGTCCGCCCAAGGTAAGAAAGGTCTGATTCCGTTTATGACGGCGGGCGACCCCGACCCCGCGCGCACGGTCGAATTCATGCATGCGCTCGCCGCCGGCGGCGCCGATGTAATCGAACTCGGCGTGCCGTTTTCCGACCCGATGGCCGATGGTCCAGTGATCCAGCAGTCGTCGGAGCGCGCGTTGGCCCATGGCGTGTCGCTGCGCCACGTGATCGCCGACGTCAAGCGCTTCCGCGAGACCAATGACACCACGCCCGTGGTGCTGATGGGCTACGCCAATCCGATCGAACGCATGGGTACCGAAGCCTTTGCGAAGGCGGCCAAGGATGCTGGTGTAGATGGCGTACTGGTTGTCGATTATCCGCCGGAAGAGTGCGCTAACTTTGCTCAACAGATGCGATCTGCGGGCATCGATCCGATTTTCCTGCTGGCGCCCACGTCTACCGACGAGCGTATTGCCGAAGTTGGCAAGATTGCCAGCGGCTACGTCTATTATGTGTCGTTGAAAGGCGTGACCGGAGCGGCAAATCTGGACGTTTCCAGCATCGCGAGTAAAATCCCGGCCATCAAGTCGCGCGTCCCCCTGCCGGTGGGCGTCGGTTTCGGTATCCGTGACGCGCAAACCGCGCGTTCGGTGGCCGAAGTATCCGATGCCGTCGTGATCGGCAGCCGTATCGTGCAATTGCTCGAACAGGCGGCGCCCGAAACCGCTGCCGAAACGCTGACGCGTTTCGTCGCCGAAGTGCGCGAGGCGCTGGATAGCGTCGCGACTGCCCGATAACAGTTATTTTTGTCTTCTGTAGTGTGAGCGGCGGGCTTGTCCCGCCGTTTGCGCGATCGTAGACCCGAGAAGGATTCACTATGAGCTGGCTCGACAAACTGCTGCCGCCGAAAATCAAACAAACCGACCCGAAGAACCGCAAGGGGATTCCGGAAGGGTTGTGGATCAAGTGCCCGTCGTGTGAAGCGGTGCTATACCGCAACGACGTCGAGGCCAATCTGCATGTTTGCCCGAAGTGCGACCATCACATGCGCATCGGCGCGCGCGAACGGCTCGACGGTCTGCTCGATCCGGAAGGCCGCTACGAGATCGGCCAGGAAATCGTCCCGGTCGACGCGCTCAAGTTCAAAGACAGCCGCAAGTATCCAGACCGCCTGAAAGAGGCGATGGACGACACCGACGAAACCGACGCGATGGTCGTCATGGGCGGTGCGATCCATACGCTGCCGGTGGTGGTGGCCTGCTTCGAGTTCTCGTTCATGGGCGGCTCGATGGGTTCGGTGGTCGGCGAGCGCTTTGCGCGCGGCGCGCAGAACGCGCTCGAACAGAAAGTGCCGTTCATCTGCTTCACCGCTTCGGGCGGCGCGCGCATGCAGGAAAGCCTGTTGTCGCTGATGCAGATGGCGAAGACCACGGCCATGCTGACCAAGCTCGCCGAAGCCAAGCTGCCGTTCATCTCCGTGCTGACCGACCCGACCATGGGCGGCGTGTCGGCCAGTTTCGCGTTCCTCGGCGACGTGGTGATCGCTGAACCTAAGGCGTTGATCGGTTTTGCCGGTCCGCGCGTGATCGAACAAACCGTGCGTGAGAAACTGCCGGAAGGCTTCCAGCGCGCCGAGTTCCTGTTGACGAAGGGCGCGATCGACATGATCGTCGACCGTCGCAAGCTGCGTGAAGAGCTTGCTCAATTGATGGCGCTTTTGAGCCATCAGCCGGCTGACGCAGTCGCGTAAGCAGGCAACAGCGTGAACTGTCGCCACGCTTTTTAAGCGCGGCGGCCGTCAGAAGCAGCAAAAAATAGCGCGCCGCGTGAGTGATCAAGCGGCGCGCTGTCATTTCCGGGATAATCACGGTCTCGCAACGCAGCGCCGGTTGCCGACAGCGGCCAGCGCAGGCGCGTGTGGTTTGCGCGCATAAAGTGGCGCCCGCCGGACTAGACTCCTGCCGCAGCCGCAGCCGCAGCCGCAGCCGCCCGCTTCGCTCCGCGCCCATTCGCAACACTGCCTAGTCGATTTACTCGCGATTCGCCCGATGACCACATTCCCCACCCTCGACGCGTGGCTCACGCACCTTGAATCCGCGCATCCGGTCGGCATCGACATGGGGCTGGCCCGCATCAGTGAGGTGCGCGACGCGATGCAGCTGTCGTTCGCGTGTCCGGTGATCACGGTCGGCGGCACGAACGGCAAGGGTTCCACTTGCGCGATTCTCGAATCCATTCTGCTGCGCGCCGGGTTCACGGTCGGCTGCCACACGTCGCCGCATCTTCTGTCGTTCAATGAGCGCGCGCGGGTGAACGGCGCAATGGCCAGCGACGCGGAGCTGCTGCCGCACTTCGAAGCCGCCGAAGCCGCGCGCCTGAGCCTCGCCGAACCGGTCACGCTGACCTACTTCGAATTCACGACGCTGGCGATCATGAGCCTGTTCGCTTCGCGCGGACTGGACGCGGTAATTTTCGAAGTCGGTCTGGGCGGCCGTCTGGACGCGGTCAATATCCTCGATACGGATTGCGCGATCATCACGAGCATCGATATCGACCACACCGAATATCTCGGCGACACGCGCGAGAAAATCGGCTTCGAAAAAGCCGGTATTTTCCGTCCGGGCAAGCCGGCGATCTGCGCGGACCCGGTTCCGCCGCAATCGCTGATCGATTACGCGGAAAAAATCGGCGCCGAATTGTGGCTGTTCGGCCGCGATTTCCGCTATGAAGGCCAGGCCGGCAGCGAGCGCCAGCAATGGAGCTACGTCGGCCCGACCATGCGGCGCTCGGCGCTGGCCTATCCGGCGCTGCGCGGCGCGAACCAGTTGATCAACACGTCGGCGGCGCTGGCCGGGCTCGAAGCGCTGCGTGACCGTCTGCCGGTGTCGGCGCAGGACATCCGCCTCGGCCTTGCCAATGTGGAACTGCCGGGACGTTTCCAGGTGCTGCCGGGCAAGCCGGCTATCGTGCTGGATGTCGGCCACAATCCGCACGCGGCGGCCGTGCTGGCGCAAAACCTCGGCAACATGGGTTTCTTCCCCTACACGTACGCGGTGTTCGGCGCGATGCGCGACAAGGACATTGCCGGTGTACTGGCGAACCTGAAAGGCGAAATCGATCACTGGTGCGTGACCGATTTGCCGACGCCGCGGGCCGCGTCGGCGGAAGAACTGGAAGCGGCTTTGCGCGAGCAGGGCGTGGAAGAGGGGGGCGACAGCAGCGTGACGCGCTACGCCACGCCGGCAGAGGCTTTCCAAGACGCGCTAAAACGAGCGTCAGAGAATGATAGAATCGTGGTTTTCGGCAGTTTCTATACGGTAGCCGGTGTGATGGCCTACCGTAAATCGCAGCAACACTGAACGGGCGCCAGGCTCGAACCAAGCGATTCATGGGAATTTTCTCGTTCGGCAAGAAAGACGACGCGCCCACCCGGCGCGGCGCAAACACCAGTTCCACTCGGGCCGCCCGTGGCGAGCGCGTGGAGCGGCGAACCCGCCGCACGGAGCGCACCGTCGACGCCGATGCGATGCTGCTCGACCCTACGTTGCCGGAAAAGCAGCGTGCACGTCGCCGCCTCGTCGGCGCGATCGCGATGGTCGTGGCGGCGGTCGTGATTCTGCCAATGGTGCTGGACTCGCACCCCAAGCCCGTCACAGACGACATCTCTATCGACATTCCCAGCCGTCCCGCGCCGAAGCTCGCCAAAGCCCAGGAAGACACGCAGGCTGGCGTAGCACCCGATAACCCCGCAACGCCAGACGCGGCACTCGCCGCATCCGGCCTTGCGCCGGCAACGGCAGCCAAGCAAGGCCAGTCCGGCGCCGCGAAGCAATCGAGCACTGAGACGAACGCAGCGGCGTCCGCGGCCAAGCCGGCAGCGAAACCGCAAGCACCGTCCGTGGCGGCAAACACCACGCCATCGGCGCCCGCAGCGCCCGCCAAACCGGCGACGAAACCGCCGGTCACGCATAACGCTGCGACCGCACCGGCGGCACCGGCTGCGCAGGTCCCGAATTCCGACGACGCGACCACAGCCGCCAGCGCGGATGCGAACTCCGGCACGCCGGCTTCTCCGCCGGGCAGTCGTTTCGCCGTGCAGCTCGGCGCCTTCGCGAACGACGCCAACGCGCGCAATTGGGCGGCCAAGTTGAAAGCGGCGGGTGTGCCCGCATATACCGAACATCGAAAGCAGGCTGACGGCTCTACGCTTACGTTGCTGCGCGCCGGCCCGTTCGCCGACCGTGCAGCGGCAAGCGCCGCCATCGCAAAGGTTCGCGAGGTCGGCTTGACGTCGGGCGCGAACAGCGGCACCGCACAGTAAGCGAGCGATGTTCACTGCCTTCGACTACGCTGTAATGGCGGTGATCGGTTTGTCGGCGCTGCGCGGCACATGGCGCGGGTTTTTGTCCGAGATATTCGGGCTGATCGGCTGGATTGCGGCGTTTTTGATTGCTTGCCGCTTCGTCGGTTACGTCGTGCCGTACATCCCGTCCAACTGGCCGGGCGGCGCGTTGACCCAATGGCTGCTGGCGTTTGCGCTGGTGGTGGTCGGTGTGGTGCTGGTGGCGAGCGTGCTGAACGCGCTTTTGAGCCGCATCGTGCAGGCAACCGGCTTGAGCGGCGTGGACCGTTCGCTCGGTTTGATGTTCGGCCTCGTGCGCGGGGTCATTCTGGTGCTGATTCTGGTCGCCCTCGCCGGCTTGACCGAACTGCCCCAACAGGAATTCTGGCGCAACGCCCTGCTTCGGCCCTATGCGGTCGAGGGCGTGCACGTAATGAAACCGCTGCTTCCCGAGACGCTGGCTGCTTACGTCCGAGTGTGACGATCAGGCGAGTGGATAGGGAAACGCAGCAGGACACCGGCGCAAACCGGCTGCCTTTACGTTCGGTCGCGTAGCTTCGCGAACGCCCCGAAAGACGTCACTTCGGGACACCATCGCAGGCAGCGGCCGCCATGACGAATTTCGTACCTTTGAAGGACATGCCATGTGCGGCATCGTAGGCGTAGTTTCCCACTCTCCGGTCAATCAGCTGATCTATGACAGCCTGCTGCTCCTGCAGCACCGCGGTCAGGACGCCGCCGGCATCGCGACAGCGAACGGCAGCAACTTCCACATGCACAAGGCCAACGGCATGGTGCGCGACGTGTTCCGCACGCGCAACATGCGCAGCCTGCCCGGCACGACCGGTATCGGCCAGGTCCGTTACCCGACCGCCGGTTCCGCATCGAGCGAAGAAGAGGCCCAGCCGTTCTACGTGAACGCGCCGTTCGGCATCATCCTCGCGCACAACGGCAATCTGACCAACTGGCAGCAGCTGAAAGATGAGATGTTCCGCATCGATCGCCGCCACATCAATACCAATTCCGACACGGAAGTCATGCTCAACGTGCTCGCGCACGAATTGCAGCTTTCCAGTTCGGGCCTGCAACTCGATCCGGCTGCGCTGTTCAAGGCCGTGTCGGGCGTGCATCGCCGGGTGCGCGGGTCGTACGCGATCGTGTCGCTGATCGCCGGCTACGGGCTGCTGGGCTTCCGTGACCCGTTTGGCATCCGTCCGCTGTGCCTCGGCAAGCAGGAAACGGCTGAAGGCGTCGAGTGGATCCTGGCGTCGGAGTCGGTGGCGATCGAAGGTATCGGCTTCGAATTCGTGCGCGACGTGGCGCCGGGCGAAGCGATTTTCATCGACATCGAAGGCAATCTGCATTCGCAGCAATGCGCCACGAACCCGAGCCTGAACCCCTGCATTTTCGAACTCGTGTATCTGGCGCGTCCGGACTCGGTGCTCGACGGCGTGCCCGTCTACAACGTGCGTCTGCGCATGGGCGACTACCTCGCCGAGAAGATCAAGCGCGAGCTGCCCGACGTTCCAATCGACGTCGTGATGCCGATTCCCGATTCGTCCCGTCCGGCCGCGATGCAAGTCGCGAAGAAGCTGGGCGTCGAATACCGCGAAGGCTTCTTCAAGAACCGTTACGTCGGCCGCACCTTCATCATGCCGGGCCAGGCTGTGCGCAAGAAGTCGGTGCGCCAGAAGCTGAATGCCATGGGCATCGAGTTCAAGGGCAAGAACGTGCTGATCGTCGACGACTCGATCGTTCGCGGCACCACGTCGCACGAAATCGTGCAGATGGCGCGCGATGCCGGCGCCAACAAGGTGATCTTCGCTTCGGCGGCGCCGCCGGTGAAATTCCCGAACGTTTACGGTATCGACATGCCGACGCGCGGTGAACTCGTCGCCCACGGCCGCTCGGACGACGAAGTCGCGCGCATGATCGGCGCGGACCATCTCGTCTATCAGGACGTCGACGCGCTCAAGCAAGCGGTGCGCGACATCAATCCGGCGCTGAAGGAATTCGAAGCGTCGTGTTTCGACGGCAACTACGTGACCGGCGACGTGACCACCGAGTACCTCGACCGCATCGAAACCGCGCGTCTCGCACCGTCCTCGCAATCGGACCGCGACGCCGCGAGCGATGCGATCGACGGCGGCGCGCCGGCACGTTCGCAACTGCATTTGCAACTGTCGGTGGGTTGAGCGATTCGAGTTATACGCTCCCGGCAAGGCGCGCTGCACGCCATACCGGGAGCGTGTTAGCATGACGGCTTGCGTCGATTTGAACTCAGCTTGCGGACGCGGGGCAACCCGAAACAGCTAAAGCGAATGGTGGAAAAGCCGCATTCATCTACCTCCGCTCCAGCTTTCCCCCGCACATGAAGCCCGCTTATGCCGACGCAAAAGCGGGCTTTTTTGTTGCTGCCGTTCGGCATCACGCGCTCACCTCGCACGTGAGCCGCAGAGACCGAACGCAGTCATGGAACATTGGAAACCAGAACCAACATGGACGACTCCCTGAACTTCGACACGCTGGCAGTCCGCTCGGGCACGGTGCGCAGCGACTTCAACGAGCATTCGGAAGCGATTTTCCTGACCTCGAGCTTCGTGTTCGAGAGCGCCGCCGACGCGGCCGAAAAATTCAAGAATTCCGAAGACAACTACACCTACTCGCGCTTCACGAACCCGACCGTCTCGATGTTCCAGGATCGTCTTGCCGCGCTCGAAGGCGGCGAAGCCTGCATGGCGACGGCGTCGGGTATGGCCGCGATCATGTCGGTGGTGATGTCGGCATTGCAGGCGGGCGACCATCTGGTCAGCTCGCAGGCGCTGTTCGGTTCGACGCTCGGCATGTTCTCGCAGATCTTCAGCAAGTTCGGCATCACGACCACGTTCGTCGATCCGACCGATCTGGACGCGTGGAAAAACGCCGTGCGTCCGGAGACGAAGATGTTCTTCCTCGAAACGCCGTCGAATCCGCTGACCGAAGTCGCCGACATCGAGGCGATCAGCAAGATCGCCAAGGCGTCCAACGCACTGTTCGTGGTCGACAACTGTTTCTGCAGCCCGGCCTTGCAACAGCCGTTGAAGCTCGGCGCGGACGTCGTGATGCATTCGGCCACCAAGTTCCTCGACGGCCAGGGTCGCGTGCTCGGCGGCGCGCTGGTCGGCTCGAAGCAGTTCATCATGGAAAAGGTGTTTCCGTTCGTGCGCAGCGCCGGGCCGACGCTGTCCGCGTTCAACGCGTGGGTGTTGCTCAAGGGTATGGAAACGCTGTCGCTGCGCGCCGAAAAGCAGTCGGCGAATGCGCTCGAAATCGCGCGCTGGCTGGAAGCGCATCCGGCCGTGAATCGCGTGTTCTATCCGGGGCTTGAATCGCATCCGCAGCACGCGCTGGCCATGCGTCAGCAGAAGGCGGGCGGCGCGATCCTCTCGTTCGAACTGAAGGGCGACACGCCGGAGCAGATGCGCGCGAATGCATGGCGCGTGATCGACAACACGAAGATCTGCTCGATCACCGGCAACCTGGGCGATACGCGTACCACCATTACGCATCCAGCTACGACCACGCATGGTCGCGTGACGCCGGAAGCGCGCGCGGCGGCGGGCATTAGCGAAGGCTTGATCCGTCTTGCCGTCGGTCTGGAAAACGCCGGCGATATTCGCGGCGATCTGGAGCGCGGTCTGGCGGGTTGAGCGAAGCAGGTTCGAGCGAAAGCTCGAGCGGATGGGTGAAGCAGGACAAGCGGGCCGCTCCGTTCAGGCGGCTCGCGCAACGGAACTTCAGTGCAGTCCGTCAGTGCAATAGAGCCAACGCGGCGAGACTCACTGCAATGAAACCCAGCGCGTGAAAACTCAGTGGCGCAACGCGCGCCACTGACCGGGCGCCAGCCCGAAACGCCGTGTGAACGCGTGTGTGTACGCGCTTTGATCGCCGAAGCCGATATCCAGCGCGATATCGGTCAGCGAACGGCGCGGATCGGCGAGCAGCGTGAGCGACGTATCGAGCCGCAGCCGCTGCAAATAGCGATGCGGCGTCTCACCGAAGGCCTCGATAAAAAGCTGATGAAAGCGCCGCATGCCGAAGCCGCAATGCGCGGCGAGGTCGGCGATCCGCAAAGGCTCCGACAAATGCACGCGCAACCAGCGGTCGATGCGCGCAAAGTCGAGACCCGCGCCCGCTGCCGGTGCGCCAACCGTGGTGCCCGCGTCGGCCACCAACGCGGCGCCGAGGCGCGCGGCTGCGTCCCAATGAAAACGCCGTGAATCGAGATCGTCGCCGAGAGCGCCGCCGGTGGCGTGCGCCGCGATGCGATGCACGAGTTGCGCAAGCGAGCTCTCCACGCAGACGGCCCGCGCGCGGTCGAACAAGCGTTCCGGCACGGCCAGCGATGCGGCCGGCAAATCCAGCACCAACTGCCGGTTCTCGCCGACGCCCGCGTAATCGTGCCGCGCGCCCGCCGGGATGAGCCAGGCGGAGCCGGCGTCGATGCGTTGCGCGATGCCGTCCACGGCCATCACCATCGCGCCGTCGAGCCCGAGCACGACCTGGTGAAAGTCGTGCACGTCCGACGCTTCGATCGTGTCGTAGCGGCGCAGCGAAACGCTAGGAGCGGTAACGGCGGCGTGGCTCATCGACGGTGCGCAGTGACAGGACGGCGAAAAACTTAGACGCCCAGCAATTCGACTTCGAACACGAGCGTTGCGTTCGGCGGAATCACGCCGCCCGCGCCGCGCACGCCGTAGCCGAGTTGCGGCGGGATGGTCAGCTTGCGCGTGCCGCCGACCTTCATGCCCTGCACGCCTTCGTCCCAGCCCTTGATGACCATGCCGCCGCCCAGCACGAATGCGAACGGGTCATTGCGGTCTTTGCTCGAGTCGAACTTCTGGCCATCGGTCAGCCAGCCGGTGTAATGCACGCTGACGGTCTTGCCGGCCACTGCTTCGGCGCCGGTGCCTTCAACGATGTCTTCGTACTTCAAGCCGGATTCGGTAGTCACAGTCGACATATGTCGCTCCTCAGGTCAAAACGTAAAAACCGACATTGTAGGCGTGTTGGCGCCGCATGCCGAGGATTGCCGCGTGGCACACGGATTGCGTACCAGTTGGCCGTCCGGCCAGGCTGGTCGCGCCGGAAGGCATGCCTATAATGGGGCTTCTTTCAATCATCATGAACTGCCTGAGGGCTCGATCGTGACAACGTCTTCAACCGGAATTGCCGGCGAAAAGCCAGTCCCTTCCGGCTTCGCCGTATCCGAACGTACCGCGCATCTGCGCGCGGAAACCGCGCTGTTCATGCGTGACCACGTGCTGTCGCTGGTGTCGCATGATCTGCGTGGTCCGTTGAATGCCATTCATAGCTGGGCGTACGTGCTGGAGCGCAAGCTCGACGCGAACGACCCCAACTCGCAGCGCGCCGTCATCGGCATTCGCAATGGCGTGGACCAGCAGGTCAAGTTGCTCGAGACGATTGTCGACGCTACGCGCGCCGAAACCAAATCGCTGGCGCTGAACTATGCGTCATTCCCGCTGCATCCCTTACTCGATGAAACGGTGGAAGAAGTCCGCTCGGGCCTCGCTCGCACGCGCGGCGTGGAAGTTACGCTCGACTCGCAACTCGCCACCGAGCAACTCAACGGCGACCGCGAGCGCCTCGCTGCGGCGCTTTGGCTGATGCTGACGTTCGCAGTCGAAACGAGCCCGGAAGGCACCACGGTCATCCTGACCACGAAAGCCGACACGAACACGTGGCACGCCAGTCTCGCCTACGACACGAGCAGCACCACGTTGCAGGACCCCGCCTTGCCCCATGTGCTCGAAGCGTTTGCCCGCAAACAGGCCTGCGAGCCGCGCGAAGCGAAACGGATCGCGTGGGTGCTGGCATTGTGCAAGCGCGTCGCCGAAGCGCACGGCGGCAGTTTCGAGCAAGGCGAAGCAACCGGCGGCGACGCAGCCGGCGGCAGCATGGCCACCCTCGCGCTACGCATCCCACTGAGCGCAACTGCGGCAAAGTGAACTGTCCGGCTCAGCCACTTCGTTTGCGCGATTCAGATTTCACCGAGCTTTCACCCTCTATACTGACAACTTTTGTTGCCGGAGCCTTTCGCTTTGATCCAGGTCGTCGCCCTTATCGGTGCGTTGTTTCTCGTTGCCCTCAACGGTTTCTTTGTTGCCGCTGAATTCGGTCTGGTCAAACTTCGGCAGACGCGCGTGCAAAGCCTCGCCGCCAAACATGGCATGCGCGGGCGTCTGCTGGCCAAGGTGCACGGGCGTCTCGACGCCTATCTGTCCGCCTGCCAGCTCGGCATCACACTGGCGTCGCTCGGGCTCGGCTGGATCGGCGAGCCCGCGTTCGCGGAGTTGCTCACTCCGGTCTTCAGCCTGCTGGGCGTGGAGTCGGAGAAGCTGATCCACGGCATTTCGCTGTTCTTCGCGTTCTCATGCATTTCGTTCCTGCATATCGTCGTGGGAGAACTCGCGCCGAAGTCGCTGGCGATCCGCGAGGCGGAGAAGGTTTCGCTCTGGGCCGCCACGCCGCTCTATGGCTTTTACTGGGCTATGTATCCGGCAATCTGGGTGCTCAATTCGAGCGCCAACGCCGTGCTCAAACTCGCCGGCCTCGACGCCGATCACGGCCACGACTCGCACTACTCCACCGACGAACTCAAGCTGATCCTGCGCGGCCGCCGCGCCAACGTCGCCACGGAACTGGGCTCGGCGGACGGTGCCTACAGTCAGGACGAGTGGAACACGATCGCGCACTCGCTCGATTTTTCGCGCATGACCGTATCGGACCTCATGCGCCCGGCCTACGAAATGATCGGCTTGCGTCGCGATTTGCCGTTGCGCGACAACATGCAGGTGGTGGCGCGGCATCGCTTCAGCCGTTATCCGCTGTTCGAAGATGCGTCCGGCGAGCGCGTGGCCGGCATGATCCATTTGAAGGACTTGCTGCTGGCCCGCCATGCGGGCAGCACACTCGAGGATCTCTCCAAATACGCGCGGCCCGTGCAATACGTCACGCCGGAGATGCCGGCGCTCGAACTGTTTCGCCGCTTCCGCAAAGGCGCGCCGCACTTCGCGCTGGTGGGCCACAAGCGGGAGAAGCCGATCGGTTTCCTGACGCTCGACAATCTGCTCGGCGCGCTCGTGGGCCAGATCCACGACGAGTTCCGTCAGGGCGACGCCGACTGGACGCGCATGGACGACGGCACCTTGATGGGCAAGGGCAGCTTGCCGGTGGTGTCGCTGGAACGCGCGTTGGGGATCGACATCGACGAGGGCAAGGCCGAATCGGTCGGCGGCCTCGTGATTCAGGCGCTCAACGATCTGCCCAGCGAGGGGCAGAGAGTGGAGTTCGACCGCTTCGACGTCGTGGTCAAGAAAATGAAAGGGCCGCGTATCGTGCTCGTGCGGGTTTATCCGAAAACCTTCGACGACGAAGGTGGTTGAGCCGCGATAGCGCCGTAGCAGGCCACAGGTAGAATTGTCGTCCACACCGTTGAGGGCGACATGGGATATCTGTTGGTGCTGTGCGTCGGATTGCTGGCCGGCACGTTGAGCGGCGTGGTCGGCACCGGCTCGTCGATGATGCTGATGCCCGTGCTCGTGATGCTGTCCGGTCCGCAACAGGCGGTGCCCATCATGGCGATCGCCGCGATCATGGGCAACTTCGGCAAGGTCCTCGCATGGTGGCGCGAGATCGATTGGCGCGCATGCGGCGCCTACTGCGTGACTGCCGTGCCGGGCGCGGCCCTGGGTGTGCGAACGTTGCTTGCGTTGCCGCCGCACGCGGTCGAAATTGCGTTGGGCTTGTTCTTCGTCGCGATGGTGCCCACACGGCGCTGGCTTGCGCGCCGGGATATCAAGTTCTCGTTGTGGCAACTTTCCTTGATCCGTGGCGTGGTGGGTTTTCTCACCGGAATCGTCGTGTCCACCGGACCCATCACCGTGCCCGTGTTCATGTCTTATGGCCTCGTAAAGGGCGCTTTTCTCGCAACAGAAGCGGCGGGCTCTCTGACCGTTTATGCCGCCAAAGTCGCGGTCTTCAATCATTTCGGCGCGTTGCCGTTGCATGTGGTGATCGATGGCTTGATCACCGGATCCGCACTGATGGTCGGTTCGTTTGCCGCGCGGTCGATCGTGGTTCGGATGAGCCCATCGACTTTCAAACTGGTCTTCGACGGTTTGATGTTGTCGTCGGGACTTTCACTGCTTTGGGCGGCGGGGCGCTAGCCTCAATCAAGCCGCGCGGCCGCCTAGCCGACGTGTCCATCGCCGGGTTCGTTCACGCGATAGTGCGGAAGTTGCAGATGCCGCAACGGGTGCCGCGTGTACACCTCATCGACCCGATCGACCTAGCCTTCGAGAAAATCGAACAGCAGAGCAGCGCAGCATGTCGATGCCTCAATTCGACTAGGGCAAAAAAAAGCGGTTAGAGCCCTTAAGCTCCAACCGCCTTCACCCACAAAACTAAAAAATCAACCGCGCGGCACGCCATCCTCCACCAACACCGCGATCGGCATTGCACCCAGCGCATCGCGCAGATACAGCAGACCGTTTTCATCCACCTTGGGCGCCGCGGGACTCAACCAGTCGAACAGCGCTCTCGCGGACAAATCCGCCGGCATCTCCAGCGCGGTGTCTTCCCATTTGGCCGGATCGACCATCGGCAAGTCGCCTTCCTCGCCGAGCAATCCGGCCGCAAGCCGGCTCGCCACCACCACGGCCCACGCATTGCCATGCCGCCGTGCAAACGCGATCACACTCGACGCGTGCTTGCCGCGCACCGCGAGCGCCAGATATTCGCCCTGACTCAGCAACTCCGGCAAATGCGCTCGCAACGCGAGCACGCGCTGCACCGCCGCGAGCTTCACGCGTCCATCGCGCCAGCTCGGCAGAAATTCCGACGGCGGCGTTTGCACGAGCCACGCCTCGCGTTTGGCGAAATCGACGGGCCGGCGATTGTCCGGATCGACCAGACTGAAGTCCCACAACTCGGTGCCCTGATAAAGATCGGGAATCCCAGGCGATGCCAGCCGCAGAACCGTCTGCTGCAAACTATTGAGCGCGCCGGCGCGCCCGATTCGCGCGACGAACGCGGACAATTCCTTCAGGAATCCGTCACGCCGTTGTGGCGCGAGGATGTCGAACAGGAAATCGCGACAGGCGGCCTCGTACGCTTCGTCGGGCGCGAGCCAGTTGGTTTGCAGCTTGGCTTCGCGCAGCGCCTTCAACTGCCATTGCGCGACGCGCTCGGCTAGCTCCTTTACACCGGCTTCGTCGTCGGGTTGAAGATCGGGCGGCCAGCAGCCCACCAGCGTTTGATAGAGCATCGCTTCGGCGGCGGGGCCGGGCGCCCAGTCGTAGCTCGTGTCCTGCCCGACGCTGCTGACGGGTTTGCCGTCGAGCGCGCGACGATTCGGCGCATTCAATGTGGACCACGCGCGCAACGTCGCGCTCCAGTCGCGCGCGATCTCGCTCAACACGGCGAGCCGTGCGCGCACGTCTTCGCCACGTTTGTGATCGTGCGTCGCGGTCGCGAGCATCGCATGAGGAAAGCGCTGGGAGCGCTCCAGATTCGCTGCATGAAACGCTTCGACCGACAACGCGAACTCGCCCGGGTCCGAGCCGACCTCGTTGCGCGACAACAACCGGCCATAGCGATAGCACGCCGTATCCTCGACCGCCTTCGCGGCGACCGGCGCGGTCAACTGCGAAAACAGCGTTTGCGCGGTGCGTCGCGCGGAACCGGCATGGCTCGGCGGCGCTCCGTTCTGGCCTTGCTGCGGCGTGCCGCTGCGGCCGGGCGGCGGCTCTTCGGCGCTGCCGCCGAGCCACGCGTTCACGCGCTCGAGCGCGACGAGATCCGCGCGCGAAAGCGTTTGTCTTGCGCCCTCCAATGCCTGGTCGAAATAGACGTTATCCGCCGCGCTGTGCAGACCGTTCTGCGGATAGATTCGATACACGGGAAAATGCACGACCAATTCGGTCAGCACACGCCGCAGCGTGGTGAAAGTGAAGTCGCGCGTGGCCAGCGAATCGCGCGCAATGCGATGCAACGCGCGCGCCGCGCGGTCGAGTTCCGCGGAGAGATTTTCCGCGAGAATCTTGCGGCGCGCGACCAGCGCCTCGTCGGCAAAACGCGGGCTGCGGCCGGTCAGCTCGGTCCACGTTTGCGCGAGCGGTTCGGCGCCGGCCGGATCGTGCAGCAGCGCGCCGACGTCGCTCATGAAATCGTAGCCGGTCGTGCCGTCTACCGGCCAATCGTCGCGCAGCGGTTCGCCGCGTCCGAGAATCTTTTCGACCACCACATACGGCGCGCTGTCACGCAGTTCCGTTAGACGCTGCCGCAAACGCTGGCAGTATTCACGCGGCTCGGCGAGCCCGTCGACGTGATCGATCCGCAAGCCGTCCACCACGCCTTCCTGATAAAGACGGAAAGGCAGCGCATGCACGGCCTCGAACACTTCAGGGCGTTCCACGCGCACGCCGGCGAGCGTCGAGATGTCGAAGAAACGCCGCCAGTTCACCTCGTCCGACGCGGTGCGCCACCACGCCAGGCGGAAGTGTTGCCGCTCGATCAGCCGATGCAGCCGGTCACGCGTCACCGGGTCGTCCGGAGAATACGCCTGCAGCGCGATCTCGATTGCCGAGTCACCGTTTTGCGCGACGAATTCGCGCAGCATGTCGCGGCCTTCGGCGGCGCGCGGATGATCGGTGGGCTGCGTGGTGAGTCCGTGGAAGCGTTCGGCGAGCGCGTTGAGATCGGAGCGGTCGGCGCTTTGCAGGATCGACGCGTAATCGGTCGGGCATACCGGGAAAACGTGCGGGCCGTAGCCGATATAAAAGCGCCCAATGTCGGCCGCGAAATGCAGCGCGATGCGGCCCGCCGCGAGTTCTTCGCCGTACGCGGCGCCGAGCGTGGGCAGCAGCACCTTGCCGCGCAAGGCGGGATCGGGCGAATGCCAATCCACGTCGAAATGGCGCGCATAGGCGCTGTGACGGCCCCATTCGAGAATATCGAGCCACCACGCGTTGCTCGATCCGCCGACGCCCATATGGTTCGGCACCGTGTCGATGATCAGCCCCATGTTGTGCGCGCGCAATTTGTCGACGAGGCGCTTCAAACCCGCCTCGCCGCCGCATTCGGCGCTGACCTGGGTGTAGTCGACGGTGTCGTAGCCGTGCATCGAGCCCGGCTCGGCCGTCGTGATGGGCGACGCGTACACGTGGCTGATGCCGAGCGCGGCGAAGTAATCGACGTGCTTTGCGGCATCGTCGAAGGTAAAGCCTCGATGGAACTGGAGGCGAAGCGTGGAGCGCGGGACGGTCATGGCGTATCAGGCTCCGAAGAAGCGTTGGCGGAAGGAAGCGGGGCGGTGGCGGCGCGGCGCGCGCGATCCACCGCGAGTAGCCGGTCACAGAACGTGTCGTCTTCGAACAGTTCGTCGATCGGCACGCTCACGCGGCGGCGCCAGTTCGGATGCTCGTCGATCGAGCCGGGCAGATTCGGCTGCTCGACTTGCGCGAGCAAATCCTCGAGCGGAAACGTCACCAGCGGGCCGGGCGTTGCGGCGACGAAGGCGAGCGCTTCGTCCACGGGCGCGCTGTCGGGCGGCGGCGCGGGCACATCAGGCGCGGCCACGCCCGCTAGCTGGAAAGCTCGCCACAACTCGGCGCGATCTTTCGCGCGCTCTTCCTGGGCGGCTTCCTCAGGATCGCGGCCGTCGGCGCGCGCCATCGTCTGGCCGATCTTGTTGCGCCATGTGATGTCGCTGCCGCGCCACCAGCCGGCGACCGTCGGCAGATCGTGCGTCGTCGTGGTGCCGACCGCATTGCGGTCCCAGTCGGACGGCGGCTTGAATCCTTTGCCGTCGTGCGCGCCCTCGAACCACAGCACGCGAATGCCGGCGATGCCGTGCTCTTCGAGCCGCTCGCGAAAGCCCGGTGGCACCGTGCCAAGATCTTCACCGATCACGATCGCGCGATGCCGCCACGATTCGAGCGCGATCAGACGCAGCAAGTCTTCGAGCGGGTAGCGCAGGTACGCGCCGTTACGCGCGCTTTCGCCTTCTGGCACGAGCCACAGCCGCCGCAAGCCGAGAATGTGATCGATGCGGATGCCGCCGGCATGGGCGAACGCCGCGCGCAGCATGTCGATGAACGCGGAGAAGCCCTGGGTGCGCATCGCGCGCGGCGAAAACGTAGTGAGTCCCCACGCCTGGCCGGCCTGATTGAACAGGTCCGGTGGCGCGCCCACCGACACGCCCTGCAGCATGTCGTCGCGATACGACCACGCGTGACTGCCGGCGCTATCGCATCCCACCGCAAGATCGGCGATCAGGCCGACGGCCATGCCGGCGTCGTGCGCGACCTGTTGCGCGTGCGACAAACCCTTGGCGGCCAGCCATTGCAGGAACAGATGGAAATCGACCTCGTGACGGTTGGCCTCGGCGAAGGCTTCGACTTCCGGGCTGCGCGGATCGCGCAATGCCTCAGGCCAGTTGCGCCAATGTCCGTTCCCACCTTCTTGCGAGAGTTGCGCCGCCTGTAACGCTTCGAAGCGCGCGTGATCTTCGAGCGCGCGCCCGGCACGTTCGCAGAAGCCGTGAAACTCCAGCGCGCGCGGCGTATGTTGCGCGCGTTCGTGTTCGCAGAATTGCTCGTACAGCGCGCGCAAGACCTTCAGCTTCAGCACGACCGCGTTCGGCCATTCGATCAACGGCAAGCGTTCGAGTTTCGACCATGCATCGCTAGCCTGGGCGGCTTCGAGTGCAGCATGTGCCGCATCCGCGCCGAACACGGCGGCGGGATCGATGTGCGTGACGTTCAACCACAAACGCGACGACGGCGAATACGGACTGAAGCGCTCCGGCTCCGCGCTGAACATCGCATGGGTCGGACTGACGGCGAGCGCGTGCGCGCCACGCTTCGCGCTTTCCACGGCGATTTGCGCGAGCGCCGAATAATCGCCGATGCCGCCGTCGCCTGTACGGCGCAAGCCGTACAACTGCGCGGCGATGCCCCATAGCGGCGGAGCGGGCGTGTCGTCGCCGCTTGCGTTGTCGCTTGCGTTGTCGCGCAGCGTGCGCCAGGCGTCGGCGACCGTGTAGCAGCGCGGCGGCGCCACCGCCAGCGTGATGCGTTGTTCGTGGATCACGAGCGTGTGATAGCCGGCTTCGTCGATTGGTGCGAGCAGAGCTTCTTCGCCTTTGGGCGCCGTAAACCGGCCGTCGATGATCGAGCCGCTTTCCAGTTCGATCCGATAGTGGCTGCCGGATTTAATCGCCGCAATGGGCAAGGCGATGCCGCGTCCGACTTCCGCGGTCATTAGCGGCGGCAGTTTGCGGCCTGACAATTCGGCTTCCAGTGCGGCTGCGCTGTGGCGGATTTCCGCGGCGTTGCCGCACGGCAAACCCATCCGTGCGAGCAGTACGGCAAGTGTGCTTTCGGGCACATGCTGCGTCGTATGGTGCGCATCCTGCCACTCCACCTCGAAGCCGGCGCGCGAGGCAAGAGTGACGATCGTGTCGTGAGGGCGTCGGGTAGTCACGCGTGGCGCTCCTGTTGTCCCGCGATGCGAGCATCGTGGCCGATGGCGTAGCCGCAGACGTCGCCGGTCAGCCACGCGACGAACGCGTAGGGCGGCAAAACCTTGACCTCGACCTGTTCGCGCACGCGCGGCGGCGTTTCGAAAATCACTTTACCGGCGGGAATTTCAGTGCACGCCACGCTCTCTTTCGAGAGATTCAGCGCGACCGATAACGTCTCCCCGTCGCAGAGTTTCCAGCGCGCGATCAGCGCATTGGCGTCGCCGCCATTCGCCGCGGTCAGCACGGTCACGCCGCACGACTTGCTATGTGGCAGGCGCGGCGTAATCAGCTTGGCGCGTACCGCTAGCGCGGATTTGTAGAAGTGCATCCAGTCGAGCCGGTCTTTCGCTTCATCGCTGTCGTTCTTCGCTGCTTCGTGCGACGCCGGCGGCGATGAGGCCGCAAACGTCTTTACGTCGTTTGGATCGGGAATCTCAGCGCGGCGTTTCTCGTCGCTGAACGAGGAAAAGCGCGCGAATTCGCGGCGGCGTCCTTCGCGGACCGCGTCAGCGAGATCGCCTGTGTAGTCGGTGAAGAACAGGAACGGTTGCGTGGAGCCGTATTCCTCGCCCATGAAAAGCAGCGGGATTTGCGGTGAAAGCAGCAGCAGGCCGGTGGCGGCGCGCAATGCATCGTCCGAGGTCAGTTTGCGCAAGCGCTCGCCGAACGCGCGGTTGCCGATCTGATCGTGGTTCTGCAAAAACATCACAAAGGAAGTGGGCGGCAAATGACCGCTTGCTTCGCCACGCGGCTTGCCGTCGTGAATCGGCGATGGGTCGCCCTGATACGCGAAGCCCTCCGACAGCACGCGCGCAAGACGCTGGATCGGCTGGTCTTCGTACGCGTGGTAATAGCCTTCGGTTTCGCCGGTCAGCAGCACGTGCAGCGTGTTGTGCGCGTCGTCGTTCCATTGCGCGTCGAAATGCGTTTCCAGCAGGCTTGCGCTGTTGTGTTCGTTTTCCAGCACCAGATGCACATGCCGGCCATGCTGCACTTTGGCGCGGATATGGTCGGACAATTCGCGCAGCCATGTGTGGTTGTCGATTGCGTGCACCGCGTCGAAACGCAGGCCGTCGAGCCGATATTCGTTGATCCAGTAGACGGCGTTATCCGTAAAGAAGTCGCTCACTTCGTTGCGCTCGAAGTCGATCGCTGGGCCCCACGGCGTGTGCGTGCCTTCGCGGAAAAACGAGCGGGCGTATTCATGCAGATAGTTGCCGTCCGGGCCGAAGTGGTTGTAGACCACGTCGAGAAACACCATCAAGCCGAGGCCATGCGCGCTGTCGATCAACGCCTTCAGCTCTTCGGGGCGGCCGTAAGCGGAATCGGGCGCATACGGCAACACGCCGTCATAGCCCCAATTGTGCTTGCCGGAAAAGTCGTTCAACGGCATCAATTCGATGGCGGTGACGCCGAGCGCGGCCAGTTCCGGCAGCCGCTTCTGCACGCCCGCATAGCCGCCCATCGCGCCGACGTGTAACTCGTACAACACCGTTTCTTCCCAAGGCCGGCCGTGCCAGTTCGTATGTTCCCAATAGTAGGCGCGCGGATCGATGACTTCGCTCGGCCCATGCACGTCTTGCGGCTGAAAACGCGACGCCGGATCGGGCACCGCATGCTCGCCATCCAACCGGAAGCGGTATAGCGTGCCCGCGCCGCCGTCGACGCTCGCTTCGAACCAGCCGTTGCCGGCGGGCGTCATATCGTGCGCGCCTTGAGCGGGGCCGTTTTCGATTTCCACCTGGACGTGTTGACAGGAAGGCGCCCAGAAGCGAAACCGCGTGCGCGGCTTCGCACCGGTCGCGCCTAGCAGCTGCGCGCCGAACGGCAAACAATGCGCGTGATGATGCGCATGAGGATCAATCGGACTTTCGGACATGATTCGTCACCATTCAGTTTTGCTTTCGAGCCGCGTGTCACGCGTCCCTCGCGCGGGCGCTGCCTGAGACAACGCACAACGCGTACAACGACAACGCGCAATAACGCGGCCCGCATGCTGTCGGGTCACGGCGCCGCTGCCTTAAGTGGTCGGCGACGTATCGCTACTGGGCGGATGCGCACCCGGATCGGGCGGCAACGCGGTCAGCAGCCGCGGCCCATGCTGCGCGCCGGCCTTCCAGCCCGCTTGCCAGTCCGCTTCGCCCACCGGCTGCGCAGCCAGCAAAACGAGGCTATGCGCGGCCACTTCGAGCTCCCCGACCGCCAGCCGATGCGGCGCGCTCTCCGGCTCAGCAGTGTCTAACAGCACGTGCCATTCCAGATGCGGGGCGGGCGGCGTAAAACGCAGTGTTTCTTCGTTGGCGTTGAGCATCATCAACAATACTTCTGTTTCGCCGTTTAAACCTGGACCCGCGCGGCGCAGCGTGAATGCGCGGCCTTCGGGGTCCTGCCAGGCTTCGATGGTGAGCGGGTCACCGTGTTCGTCGAACCAGCCGACATCGAACAGGCCCGGCAACACTTCACGATCGCCGAACAGAAAACGCGTTTCGCGCAGCAGCGGATGTTGCTTGCGCAGCGCGATCACCCGTGCGACGAACGCGGTCATCTGCTGCCCGTCCGGCGATTCCGCGCGTTCCCAGTCGATCCACGAAATTTCGTTGTCCTGGCAATACGCGTTGTTGTTGCCGTTCTGCGTGCGCAGCGATTCGTCGCCGGCCAGCACCATGGGCGTGCCGAGCGCCATCAGCAGCGTGGCGATCAGCGAGCGCGCCACACGTTTGCGCGTGGCGAGAATCGCGGGGTCGTCGCTCGGGCCTTCCACGCCCCAGTTGCGGCTGCAGTTTTCATTGTGGCCGTCGTTGTTGTCTTCGCGATTGGCTTCGTTGTGCTTCTGCTCGTAGGCCGTGACATCGGCTAACGTAAAACCGTCGTGCGACGTGACAAAATTGACCGATGCCCACGGCTTTCTCGCGCGCCGGTTGAAGAGATCCGCCGAGCCGGTCAACCGTGCGGCAAGATCGGGCCGCAAGCCGGCGTCGCCGCGCCAGAAGCGTCGCACGGTGTCGCGAAAACGATCGTTCCATTCGCTGAATCCCGGCGGATGATTGCCTAGCTGATAACCGCCAGGACCGATGTCCCACGGCTCGGAAATCAGCTTGCGTTGCGACAGGATCGGGTCCTGGCGCAACGCGTCGAAGAAACCGGAACCGGGATCGAAACCGTGCTGCTCGCGGCCGAGCGTAACGCCGAGATCGAAACGGAAGCCGTCGATATTGAACGCCGTCGACCAGTAGCGCAGTGAATCCATCACCATTTGCAGCACACGCGGATGCGGCAGATTCACGGTGTTGCCACAACCCGTGTCGTTGATATGGTGGCGCTCGTCGCCGGGAATCAGACGGTAGTAGCTGGCATTGTCGAGGCCGCGCCACGACACTGTCGGCCCCATCTCGTTGCCTTCGCAGGTGTGGTTGTAGACCACGTCGAGAATGACCTCGATGCCGGCCGCGTGCAACTGACGCACGGCGATGCGCATTTCGTCGAGCCGGTGCGTGCTCAGATACGAGGGCTCCGGTGCGAAAAATGCCGCCGTGTTGTACCCCCAGTAGTTGCGAAGTCCGCGCTCCACCAGAAAGCGGTCGTTGAGAAACGCGTGCACGGGCAGCAGTTCGACCGCGGTCACGCCGAGTTTCAGCAGATGCTCGATGAACTCCGGCGAAGACAGCGCCGCGAAGGTGCCGCGTTCATGCTGACGCAAATCGGCGCGCAACATCGAGGCGCCGCGCACATGCGTCTCGTAGACGATGGTTTCGCCCCACGGCACGTTCGGGCGTTTATCGTGCGACCAGTCGAACGCTTCGTCGATCACGACGCACTTCGGCATGGCCGGCGCCGAATCGCGCCGGTCGATGGAAAGGTCCGCGCGATTCGAATGCACGCGATAACCGAACAGCGCATCCGACCAGCGAAATTGTCCGACCAGTTTGCGCGCGTACGGATCGAGCAGCAGCTTGTGCGGGTTGAAGCGATGCCCATGCTGCGGCTGATACGGCCCGTGCGCGCGAAACCCGTAAGCGGTGCCCGGATGCGCATTCGGCAGGTAGCCGTGCCAGATTTCGTCGGTGCATTCGGGCAGCGTGTAGCGCCGGATTTCCTTGCGGCCGGTGGGATCGAACAGGCAAAGCTCGATTTTTTGCGCGTTCGCCGAAAACACCGCAAAGTTGACGCCGAGGCCATCCCAGCTGGCGCCGAGCGGATAGGGCGAACCGGGCAGAAGCCGGTCGGGCATTGCATGCGACATGATTCCCCTTCCTTGTTCTGATTGTTGAACGCTATCGTGGGTCTTCATGCAACGAGCGCGCGGCGCGAAAATTTCGCACGCCGCGCGCTCGCTTCACCACTCGTCCTTCGTCAGTCCGCGCGCAATACGATCGTCGCAAGCGGCGGCAGCGTTAGCGAAGCGGAATTCGGCCAGCCGTGGCTCGATTGCTCGTCGGTATGGATCAGGCCGCCGTTGCCCATGTTCGAGCCGCCGTACACGCCGGCGTCCGTATTGAGCACTTCCGACCAGCGTCCGCCGCGCGGCATGCCGATCCGGTAACCGACCCGCGGCACCGGCGTCATATTGCAGACCACGACCACTTCGCGGCCGGCACCGTCGGTGCGCCGATAGGCGAATACGCTGTTGCCGCTGTCGTCGCCGATCAGCCATTCGAAGCCACCCGGCTCGCAATCGAGCAGATGCAGCGCGGGCTCCTCGCTGTACAGCCGGTTCAGGTCGCGAACCAGCTTTTGCACGCCGTGATGGTTCGAATCGTCGAGCAGATGCCAATGCGGCGACGTATCGTGGTCGAATTCCGCCATCTGGCCGAATTCGCCGCCCATGAACAGCAGCTTCTTGCCCGGATGCGTCCACATGAAACCGAAGTACGCGCGCAGGTTGGCGAACTTCTGCCACCTGTCGCCAGGCATCTTGCCGAGCAGCGAGCCCTTGCCGTGCACCACTTCGTCGTGCGAAAGCGGCAGCACGAAGCGCTCCGAATACGCGTACACCATCCCGAACGTCATGTTGTGGTGATGGTATTGACGGTAGACCGGATCTTCTTCCATGTAGTGCAGCGTGTCGTGCATCCAGCCCATGTTCCACTTGAACTGGAAACCGAGGCCGCCGTCTTCGACGCGTGCTGTCACGCCTGGCCACGCGGTCGATTCCTCGGCGATCGTGATCGCGCCCGGCACGCCCGGAACGTAGCCGACTTCATGATTCAGGCGCTTGAGGAACGCAATCGATTCGAGGTTCTCGCGGCCGCCGTAAATATTCGGCACCCACTCGCCGGCGGCGCGCGAATAGTCGCGATACAGCATCGACGCGACCGCGTCCACGCGCAGACCGTCGACGTGATAACGCTTCAGCCACGCCAGCCCCGAAGCGACCAGGAACGCGCTCACCTCGTTGCGGCCGAGGTTGTAGATCATTGTGTTCCAGTCCTGGTGATAGCCTTCGCGCGGGTCGGCGTGCTCATAGAGCGGCGTGCCGTCGAAGTCGATCAGGCCATGCGCGTCGTTCGGAAAGTGCGCGGGTACCCAGTCGAGAATCACGCCGAGTCCGGCTTCGTGCGCCTTGTCGACGAATCTCGCGAACTGTTCGGGCTTGCCGAAGCGCGCCGATGGCGCGAACTGCCCGAGCGGCTGATAACCCCACGATCCGCCGAACGGGTGCTCGGCAATCGGCATGAACTCCACGTGCGTGAAGCCCATGCTTTTCACGTACGGAATCATCCGCTCCGCGAGTTCATCCCAATCGAGTCCGCGCTGACCTTGTTCCGCGACGCGCAGCCAGGATTCCGCATGCGCTTCGTAGATCGAGATCGGCGAGCGCGGCGTCTGCTTGCTGGCGCGCGACTGGATCCATTCGTGATCGGTCCATGGAAACTGCTCGATCTCGTCGACATGCGCCACGATCGACGCGGTGCCCGGCGGCTTCTCCGTCTGCATCGCGCACGGGTCGGCTTTCAACGGCAGCGGATGACCATCGCGCGACAGCAGTTCGTATTTGTAGCGCGTCCCCGGCCCGACGCGCGGCACGAACAATTCCCACACGCCGGCCTGATGCCGCAGCCGCATCGGATGACGGCGGCCGTCCCACGCGTTGAAGTCGCCGACCACCGAAACGCGCCGTGCGTTCGGTGCCCACACGGCGAAGCGCACACCCGGCACGCCGTCAAATTCCATCGGATGGGCGCCGAGGCATTCGAGCACCGCATACGGATCGCCACCGGCGAGCCGGCCAAGCGGCTCGTCGCCGAGCACGGGACCGAACGAATACGTGTCCTCGATTTCCTGCACCACGCCGTGCCAGTCGATCCGCAAACGGTACGGCGCCGCAGTCGTGACGCGGCCGGCAAACAGCCCCGGCCGCAATTGTTCGAGTTCGCCCAGCAGCGCACCGTCGGCGCGCGCAATCACGCTGACGTGCGCGGCGTTCGGCAGCACAGCGCGCACCACCGGACCCGCGTCCGTCTGATGCATCCCGAGTTGCGAGAAAGGATCGGGGTGCCGCGCTTCAACGAGCGCGTCGATATCGAGCGGTTGGAGGCCTACGGCCGGATCATGCTCACTCATAGTCGCCCTCGGCCGGATTAGGCGGTGTGGCGGCGCCTGGCGCCTGGGTTGAGGAATCGTGGCCTGGCGCGCCGGTGTCGCCGAGCAAGCGGCTGGTGAGCGCGGCGAGGCCGCGCACCGGCAAGCTGAGCCACGTCGGGCGGTTGGCCGCTTCGTAACGGATTTCGTAGGCGGCTTTTTCGATCAGGAACAGATCGAGCAAGGCCTGTTCGGCTTCGGGCGCGACGAGCGGCGTCGCGGCTTGCGCTGCCGCTGCGCGGTACTCGCTGAGGAACGTTTCGGTGGCATGCGCGCGGAAACGATCGAACAGCGCGCGCTTGCGATCGGCGGTCTGTTGCGGCGCGGCTTCCGTGGTGGACTGCGCTGCCGCGCTCGCATACGACAGCGAGCGCATCAGGCCGGCCACGTCACGCAGCGGGCTCGATTTCTGACGACGTTCTTCAAGCGAGCGTGCCGGCTCGCCTTCGAAATCGATCAAAAATGCGTCGCCCTGCGCGACCAGTACCTGGCCCAGATGGAAGTCGCCGTGAATGCGGATGCGCAGCGCGCCGGCGTCGGCAGAAACCAGCTTGTCGACGGCGGCCACCAGTTCCTTGCGGCGGTCGATCAGGCTTTGCGCCAGCGCTTTGGTTTCCGGATCGCTCATCTGCTCGATGCGCGGCGCGAGCAGATCGAGTGCGCTGGCGAGCATCGCCTGTGTGCCGTCCACCCATGCCTTCACCTGCTCCGCGCTGGCGGCTTCCGGCGCGAACGCCGGGTCGTCCGTCGGCGAGGCGAGCGCTACGTGCAGTTCGCCCAGCCTTCTGCCGATCGTGCCGGCCAACGCACTATAGCCTTCCAGCAGAATTGCCTCATTGGTGCGGTCCGGCGCCGACTGCGCTTCGGTATCGACGGCGATGGCGAGTTCGTCCACCGAGCGGCGCAGGTAGTCGAGCGACCAGTTCCACGCGTCGCCCTGGTTCTCGATATAGCCTTGCAAGATGCAGAGCGTATGCGGCACGCCTTCGGGATCGACGCGCACCACTTCGCCATACAGCGGCGCGGTGTTCGCGTAGCCCAATTGCGTCAGATAGCGGCTGATTTCGGCTTCCGGATGGATTCCGCTTACGAGGCGCCGTACCAGCTTCAACACAACGGTGTCGGCGATAATCAACGAGCTATTGCTCTGCTCAGCCGCGAGCCAACGAACCTCCGGCCGTTCGCCGAGCCCTTCGAGTTCGGCGAAACGCTCGCTCGGCAGAAACTTGATTTCGCTTTTCTGCACGGTCGGCACCACGGCGCGTTCGCGCAGCTTGCGCATCACGCCATGCGCGAAGATCGGCAAGGCAAAGGCGTCCGTCAGATGCCCCACGTTGCGGCCGCGCCGCACGCGCGCAAAGGCCAGTTGCTTGAACAACGGGAAAGTGGTTTCGCCGCCCCAGGTAATCGCGATCGGCACCACGTAGCGTTCGGTGTGACCGCCCACGTCCGCTTCGATTTCGGTGAAGGCGAAGCCGCCGTGTGGAATCGTGGTCAGCGCCGCGAGCCGCACCGCATTGAGCTTCTGATCCTTCGACGCAAACCAGCGGCGCCGGCTTAGCCACGAAGGCAGCACTTCCGATTCGAGCAGACGCACGTTTTCCGGCGTCGGACCGACCTGGCCTTCGCGGATCACGATTGTGACGAATTCCGGCAGCGATTCCGAATGAGCCTGTGCCCACGTCGGACGCTGGCCGCCCGGGCACAGCATGAACCACAGAAAACCGTACGGCGGGAAGGTCAGCAGATAAGTCAGTTGACCGATGGCAGGGAACACGGAATCCGCGGTCATTTCGATCGGCACCGAACCGTTGAACTCGGACAGATCGAGCTCTACCGCTTGCGGCGCGCGCGACAGATTCGCCACGCACAGGATCGGCGGTTCGCCTGGCATCTCGCGCAGATACGCGAGAATCTTGCGGTTTTCCGGCTTCAGGAAGCGGATCGTGCCACGTCCGAAAGTCTGTTTCGCGCGGCGCGTGGCGAGCATGCGCCGGGTCCAGTTCAGCAGCGAGTGCGGGTCGCGGCTCTGCGCTTCCACGTTCACCGCGTCGAAACCGTATAGCGAGCCCATGACCGGCGGCAGCACCAGTTGCTCAGGGTCGGCGCGCGAAAATCCGCCGTTGCGATCCGACGACCACTGCATCGGCGTACGCACGCCGTCGCGGTCGCCCAAGTGGATGTTGTCGCCCATGCCGAGTTCGTCGCCGTAATAGATCACGGGCGTGCCGGGCATGGAAAGCAGCAGCGAATTGATCAGCTCGATACGGCGGCGGTCGCGCTCCATGAGCGGCGCGAGGCGGCGGCGAATGCCGAGATTCAGGCGCGCGCGGCGATCGCTCGCGTAGGTGTTCCACAAATAGTCGCGCTCCGAATCAGTGACCATTTCCAGCGTCAATTCATCGTGATTGCGCAGGAAAATCGCCCACTGGTTCGTTGCGGCAAGGTCCGGCGTTTGCCGCATGATGTCGGTGATCGGGAAGCGGTCTTCGCTTGCAATCGACATGTAGATGCGCGGCATCAGCGGGAAGTGGAACGCCATGTGGCATTCGTCTTCGTCGCCGAAATATTCCTTCACGTCTTCCGGCCACTGGTTGGCTTCGGCGAGCAGCATCCGGTTCGGATACTCGGCGTCGATGGTGGCGCGGATTTTCTTCAGAACCGCGTGCGTTTCCGGCAGGTTCTCGTTGTTCGTGCCTTCGCGTTCGACCAGGTACGGCACCGCGTCGAGCCGCAGCCCGTCGATGCCCATATCGAGCCAGAAGCGCATTACCTGCAGCACTTCTTTCAGCACGGCCGGATTGTCGAAATTCAGATCGGGCTGGTGCGAGTAGAAGCGGTGCCAGTAATACGCGCCCGCCACCGGATCGTGCGTCCAGTTGGACGGCTCCGAGTCGATGAAGATGATCCGCGTTTCCTGATACTTCTGATCGGTGTCGGACCACACGTAGTAGTTGCGGTGATTCGAGCCCGGCTTCGCGCGGCGCGCGCGCTGAAACCACGGGTGTTGATCCGACGTGTGGTTGATCACCAGCTCCGTAATCACGCGAATGCCGCGTGCGTGCGCTTCCTGAATGAAGCGCTTCACGTCGGACAGGTTGCCGTAGTCCGGGTGCACATTGCGGTAGTCGGCAATGTCATAGCCGTCGTCGCGTCGTGGCGACGGATAGAACGGCAACAGCCAGATCGCGTTCACACCGAGTTCGGCAATGTAGTCGAGCTTCGCGATCAGGCCGGGAAAGTCGCCGACGCCGTCGTTATTCGCGTCGAAGAACGACTTGATGTGCACCTGATAGATGATCGCGTCTTTGTACCAGAGCGGATCGTCGCTCAGGGCCGCGGGTTTGCCGCGGCGATTGGTGCGCGGCTTGGCCGTATTGCCAGGAGCATTGCCCACCGGTGATTGTGTCGTTGTTTCAGCAGGGTCGTCACGCTTCATGTCGCACCTTCCGTTGAGGTTGGGTTGCCAGCGTCTGCGTGATAGTCGCTGTCGGCTTCAGTCGGCCGTTCGGCGGGCAAACCGCCGAGCGGCGCGATGCGCCAGATCGAGAACGGCTGGCCCGACCCGAGCCGGACGTGCTGCCAGCGGCCGTGCCATTCGAAGCGGGCGCCGGTCATCTGGTCGGTGACTTCCAGCGGGCCATGATCGTGCAGATTCCATTTCTGGAAGGTCTCCCACGACAATTCGATATCCGCGCCCTGTTCGTTGAACGGGTCCAGATTGATCGCGACAAGGATTACGTTGTCGCGCGACTCGGTCGCCTTTTCGAAGAACAGGATGTGGTCGTTGTGCGCGGGCAGGAATGTCAGGCCGAGATGCGTGTGCAGCGCCGGGTTCGCGCGGCGAATCCGGTTCAGCGCAGTAATCTCGCCGGTGATGTTGCCGGGCCGGTTCCAGTCCCACGCGCGCAACTGATACTTCTCCGAGTCGAGATATTCCTCGCTGTTCGGCAGAGCGGCGGCCTCGCACAGCTCGAAACCACTATACACGCCCCACAAACCGGCCAGTGTCGAAGCGAGTGCGGCGCGAATCAGAAAGCCCGTGCGTCCCTGCGATTGCAGATGCCGCGGGTTGATATCCGGCGTATTGACGAAGAAGTTAGGCCGGTACGAATCACGCGCGCCGGTTTGCGTGAGTTCGGTCATGTATTCGATGAAATCGCGCTTCGATTCCCGCCACGTGAAGTACGTGTACGACTGCGAGAAACCGATCTTGCCGAGCCGGTTCATCATGCGCGGCCGCGTGAAGGCTTCGGCGAGAAAGATCGTGTCGGGATAGCGCGCCCGCACGTCGGCGATCACCCACTCCCAGAACGGCAGCGGCTTGGTGTGCGGATTGTCGATGCGGAAAATATGCACGCCCGCTTCGATCCAGAACAGGAAGACGTCGCGCAGCGCGAGCCACAAATCGGGTTTGGCGTCGTGCGCATAGAAGTCGGGATTGACGATGTCCTGGTACTTCTTCGGCGGATTTTCCGCGTAGCGCAGCGTGCCGTCGGGGCGCCACGCGAACCACGTCGGATGCTCCTTCAGCCACGGGTGATCGGGCGAACATTGCACCGCGAAGTCGAGCGCGATTTCCAGCCCGTGCGCATGTGCGGCGGCGAGCATGGCCTTGAAATCGTCGAGCGTGCCGAGTTGCGGATGCACGGCCGTATGGCCGCCTTCGACCCCACCGATCGCATACGGGCTGCCGACGTCGCCCGGCTGCGCGGTCAGCGTGTTGTTGCGGCCTTTGCGGTTCGCCACGCCGATGGGGTGAATCGGCGGGAAATACAGCACGTCGAAGCCCATGTCGCGAATGCGCGGCAGCTTGGTCGTGACATCGGCGAAAGTGCCGTGGCGCGATTCGTCATCGCTCATCGAGCGCGGGAAGATTTCGTACCAGCTCGCGAAGCTCGCGGCGGTGCGGTCGGCATCGATCTTGTAGATGACCGGATCGCGGCTCAGGAACGGCCGGTGGCGCGCGGCGGTCATCGCCTTCGCCGTGGTCGGCGAGAGCAGCAGCGCCAGCTTCGTCTCCGCGTCGGCCTTGGTGAAGAGTTTGACGATATGTTCGAGCGGTTCAATGTGCGCGCCTTCCGCGGTTTCGACCTCGGCGAGCACCAGCGCGAACAGATGCGACGCTTCGTCGAGTTCAAGTTCGACGGTTTGTCCCGCCTTCAGCTTCTTTTGCACATGCTCGACCAGCGAAGCGAAGTCGTCGCGCCACGCGATCACGGTAAATTCGTGACGGCCCATGCGGTCGAGCGGAATACGCGCCTTCCAGATGTCGAGGCCGGCGGGTTGCGCCGGCTCCATCAGCACTTCGTGCCACGCGGTTTCGTCGGCGGCGCGCCAGATCACGGCGGCGGCGATCTTGTCATGACCTTCGGCGAAGATCGCGGCGGTGATTTCGGCGCGTTCGCCCACGCTGCGCTTGGCCGCGAAGCGGCCGTTATCGACCGAGGGCGTCACGCTCTCGATTGCCACGCGCGGCGCGCTCAGCGCCTCGATCACGGTCTTGCGGCCGCTGCGCTTGCTGTTCGGCTTGTCGATGGGCGGCGCGAGACGGATCGGCTTCTCTGTGACCGCGCGGAACAGGCGGACCGCGCCGGGTGCAAGTGTGAATGACGTGAGCGTGGCGGGTGAGGCGTTGTCGGGCGCGTCGAGCGGCACGAAGCGTGTGAAGTTGCCGGGCACGCCCGCGAGGAAGCGCGCGGGATCGACGCGTACCGGCGCACCGAGTTCGGGATTGATCGCGATGAGGATCGCTTCGTCGGCATGGCGCAGGTCGGGCTGGTCGGCGCGCAGCAACACCGCCGCCGGTGCGCCAGGCCCGCTGAGCGGACGCAATTCACCATTGGCGTGCAGCGTTTTGGTTTTACTCGCCACCAGGTTCACGTGCGTAATGGCTTGCGTGAGATCGAATTTTTTAGTTTGAGCGGCGAGAGCGAACTGCGCGGCGTCGCCGCGTGTTTGCGACATGGGCTCGGCGATACCGTACTCAAAACCCATCGGCATCATCCAGCCCGTGCCGATGGAAGCCGAGGTAAACAGCGCACGCCGGTAAGCCCGCTCGACGATGGCGGCGTCGTGCACGTCGGTCAGCTCGGCGGCAAGGCGGGTGCCGTAGGGCGCTTCAGGAAAGCCGATCGGCGCGGCGATGCGCGCGAGCGCGGTATGTTCCTCGACCATCCAGCTCGCGCGGAAGTCCCACCAGCGCACCGACGAGAACACGCTGTCGAAGCCGGCGCCTTGCAGGCCGAGCAGATCGTTACGCGCCAAGCCGGGCGTGGCGGCGAGAAAACGTACGTCGGGATGCTGCGCGCGGACCGCGTCGCTCAATTGCCGCCAGATTGCGGCCGGCACGCGATGCGGCGAATCGAACCGGAACCCGCCCGCGCCGGCCTCGGCCAGCGCCAGCAGTTGCTGCGTCCACCAGCCGACTAGCGCGGCGCTGCTGCCGGCCTCGTTGAAGTTCGCATACGCGACGTTGTCCTCGCGATGCACATGGCGCGGATCGAGCCTCGCCTCTTCCGATTCGAAGGGATGAAACCAGTCGGCATGTTCGGCGTACAGCGTGCCATCCGCGGCCATCCGGTCGATCACCAGATCGGCCAGCAAGGTCAGGCCGTTCTGCTTCGCCGCGTTCGCAAGCGTGCGAATCGCTTCGGTAGCAGATTGCTGCTGGGCTTCGAACACCGGATGCAGGCGGGCGTGGTTGCCGACCACCTGTCCGTGGCCGGCCTGTCCGGGCTCGAAGAGGCTGCCGATCAGCGCGTGATCGAAGCCCAGCGCGACTGCGTGCGCGAACTGCGCAGGCCATGCATCGAGCGGCCCAACCAGAAGTGAATGAAAAAAGTAAATCCGCGGCGCGTACCCGTTTCGAGGTTCCATCGATGGTTTCCAGATTCGTCCTGCTGCGGTGTGGATGCAGTTGGCATGCGATCACAGCGCTCATTGGGCTTCCAGAGCCGGATACCGCGCGATGCGTAAAGCGAAGGCGCGTACTGGTCAATGTAGTGCAAAGATCGTCACGCCGCTGGCCAGTAAGGGGTGCTTTGACGCCAGGCGTCGATTGCACGGGCCGGCCAGATCGATTCGGAAGGCGGAGCAAACGCTGTGCCAGTGCGGGTCGGACGAGACCGATGGATAGCTGAGTGGACGCCTGGCAGTGAGCTTCGCAGGCAGGTGCGGAAAAGGCGCGAGGCGCCACGAGACGTCGAATGGACGGCCGCCGCGTGTAAAACGGGCGGCCGCGGTCCGGGATTTACACGTGGCGCGTCGGAGGCAGGGCAATGACCGCACAAGGCGGTGTTTTATGCGGCAAGGGTGTTCGTGAGGGCGCTTTGTGTCGACAGTATTACGAGCCGAGCAAACCTGCCGCGATGTTCACGCACAAACCCAGCACAGCCACGTTGAAGTAGAACGACAGGACGGATTGCGCGAGCGCCGCACGGCGGAGCGAGCGCGAGCGCAACACCACGTCCGAAGTTTGCGAGGCCACCGCGATAGTGAACGAGAAATACAGAAAGTCCCAGTAGTCCGGCTGGAGCGCGTGGTCGGGAAAAAGCAGCGGCGTTTCCTTCGCATCGGTGTCGTAGTAAAGCCGCGCATAGTGCAGCGTGAAGATGGTCGGGATCAGGAACCATGCGCCGAACAGCGTGAGCCCGGTCAGCACGTAGTGCCAAACGGTGGAAGCGCCTGCCGTCCCCTTGACCGAGGCCAGTTCCATCACGATGGCCGCAATACTCGCGATGGTCGCCATGCAGATCACCATGAGCACCACGCCGGCGTTCTCGTCGTCGCGGCGGGCGGATTCGCGCACGCGGCCTTCGTCGGCGACGGCCATGTGCACCCAGATCATCGCCAGATAACTCCAGACGGCCGCGTCCCATCCGGCCAGTACGCGGACCATCGGGCGTGTGTGCGCGGGCACGAGCACCGCGCCGACGACGCCGAGCGCAAGGCCGACCAGCATACGCGGTCGATTGCGAAGAACCTGTGGATAGTATTTGGTGAGCATGGAATGTAGGGTGTCGGGCTCTCAGTGTCGCGGATTCTACCCGCGCCGGGTCCATCATTTGTCGAATGGACGGGTCACAGGCTATAGTCTTTCGCAACGCCCTTGCGCGCCGCTTTCAGTTGAAAGGCGATTGGCAGGCGGCCCGGTTTTTTTTTACTGCGCATGTCATGCCGTGCATGCGGTTTCATACGGATGTCATCAGCACCGCGTCGCTCGGTTCGCACTGAGTATGCGCGGGCTCATAAAAGACCGCTCAAGCGGCGCTTAGGCCAGGTTTGGGGTAGAGATCGACGCCACGCGCGAATGGCATTACGCCAGGGTCGCGAGGCACGTTGAGAATCACTCACCATCTGGAGTCCCCATGACAGATGTACCTAACAACAATGATGCGCACCACGAAGTGACGCATCCAGCAGAGTTGTCGCCGTCAGCATCGTTTTCCGCTTCTCGCAGAGCGTGGGTGCTCGGCGCATGCGCGGCGGCCGCGGCGCTTGCGTTCGCCGGTGCCGGCCGGTCGCTTTCATGGATCGCCCCGGCGTTTGCCGACACGCCCGCAGGCGGCGGCCTCGACGCTTTCCTCGCACTCTCGCAGCGCCTCACCGGCCGCGCGGGCTTCGATGCCCCGCTCGGCAAACGCGTCTACGACGCCCTCGTCAAATCGGACAGTCAGTTCACGCAGAACGTCGCCGCGCTCAACACATGGCTGCAAGGTCATGGCGGCGTGCCGTCCGATACCGTCACGCAGGCTTTGCAAGTCGACCAGCCCGCGCTCGCCAAAACCGTGAGCGCGATCATGCGCGCGTGGTATCTCGGCCTCGTCGGCGAGATGCCGCATGTGGATGTGGTCGCTTATGAAAAGGCCTTGATGTTCGAGCCCGTCAAGGACGTGCTCACGATTCCGTCCTATTGCCGGGACGTGCCGTTCTACTGGACGAAGAAACCGCTGAGCGCATAAAGACGTTCCTCTCGCGCGTGCCGCATCGTTTGATTGAATCATTCGACGCAGCGCCGGTTCGTGAATACAGCAAGCACAACAAGCACAGCAAGCCTGCAAGAGGGCAACAATGGCAAACAAAAATTCCGCCGACATCGTCGTGGTCGGTTCGGGCGTGGCGGGCGGACTGGTCGCGCATCAGATGGCGCTCGCCGGCGCGTCGGTGATTCTGCTCGAGGCCGGGCCGCGCATTCCGCGTTGGCAGATCGTCGAGAACTTCCGCAACTCGCCGGTCAAGTCGGACTTCGCGACGCCGTATCCATCGACGCCGTATGCGCCGCATCCCGAGTACGCGCCCGCCAACAATTATCTGATCCAGAAAGGCGACTATCCGTATAGCTCGCAGTACCTGCGGCTGGTGGGCGGCACGACATGGCACTGGGCGGCGGCCGCATGGCGGCTGTTGCCGTCGGACTTCCAGTTGCACAAGCTGTACGGCGTGGGACGCGACTGGCCGTATACGTATGAAACGCTGGAGCCCTGGTATTCGGCGGCTGAAGTGCAACTCGGCGTGTCCGGCCCCGGCAATTCGATCGATCTCGGCTCGCCGCGCTCGAAACCGTATCCGATGAACCCGCTTCCGCTCTCGTACATGGATCAGCGTTTCAGCGACGTGCTCAACGCGCAGGGCTTCAAGGTCGTGCCCGAGCCGGTGGCGCGCAACAGCCGACCGTACGATGCGCGGCCTACCTGCTGCGGCAATAACAACTGCATGCCGATCTGCCCGATTGCCGCGATGTACAACGGCGTCGTGCATGCGGAGAAAGCCGAACAGGCCGGCGCGAAACTGATTCCGCAAGCAGTGGTGTATCGCGTGGAAGCGGACAACAAAGGGTTGATCACGGCAGTCCACTACAAGGACCCGAACGGCAACAGCACGCGCGTGACCGGCAAACTGTTCGTGCTCGCCGCGAACGGCATCGAAACGCCGAAGCTCATGCTGATGTCGACATCCGATAAATTCCCGCACGGCATCGGCAACAGTTCCGACCAGGTGGGCCGCAATCTGATGGACCATCCGGGCACGGGTGTCACGTTCCTCGCCAATGAACCGTTGTGGCCCGGACGCGGACCGATGGAGATGACCTCCATCGTCAACTTTCGCGATGGCGCGTTCCGTTCGGACTACGCCGCGAAAAAGCTGCATCTCTCGAACGGTGTGCCCACGATGAGCGTGACCGCCGACCTGTTGAAAAAAGGCCTGACCGGCGCCGAACTCGACCGGCAGATACGCGACCGCGCGGCGCGCACGCTGAATATCAATAGCTTCCATGAGCATCTGGCCGAGCCGAGGAACCGAGTGGTGCCGTCGGCGGATCACAAGGATTCGCTCGGCATTCCGCAGCCGGAAATCTATTACTCGATCAACGACTACGTGAAGAAAAGCGCCGCCAACACGCACGAACTGTATGCGCAGATCGCCGCGCTGTTCGGCGGCGCCGAGATCACTTTCGACGACACCTTCGCGCCGAACAATCACATCATGGGCACGACGATCATGGGCGGCGATCCGGCGGATTCGGTTGTCGATGCGGACTGCCGCACGCATGACCACTCCAATCTGTTCATCGCCAGCAGCGGCGTGATGCCGACCGCGGCATCGGTGAATTGCACGCTGACGATCGCGGCCTTGTCGCTGAAGCTGGCCGACAAGCTCAAGCGTGAAATCTGAGCGTGAACGGAGAGCCACAATGACGAAGAACACCTCTCGCGTGCAGCCGCTCGATGCACAGGTGCGGAACGCCCGCCGCCGCCACCTCAGCGTCGCGACGCTGGCTGCGGTTTTTTCGCTGTTCGCGCTGTATGTCGCCTGGTATGAGGCGCACGGTCCCAACACGCCACGCAGCGATGAACTGCCGATCACCCAGGCCCGCGCCGACGACGCCTCGCAAGCGGTCAACGGCGCGGCCGTGCCGACGACGGCGGCCGGCAGCGACCTGGTCAAGCGCGGCGAATACCTTGCGCGCCTGGGCGATTGCGTGGCGTGCCATACGGCGGACAAAGCGCGGCCCTTCGCGGGCGGCCTGCCGATCAACACGCCGTTCGGCACTATCGTGACGCCGAACATCACGCCCGATCCGGATACGGGCATCGGTCAATGGAGCGACGCCGATTTTCTGCGCGCCATGCATGAGGGCATCGGCAAAGGCGGCGAGCGGCTGTATCCGGCCTTCCCCTACGCGGAGTACACCAAGGTCACCGATCAGGACGTGCTGGCCATTCGCGCGTATCTGAACACGCTCACGCCGATCCACTACACGCCGCTGGGCAACAGCCTGAATTTCCCGTTCAATCAACGCTGGCTGATGGTGTTCTGGAACCTGTTCAATTTCACCGAGGGCCGTTTCGTACCCGATCCCAAGCAAAGCGCCGAATTGAACCGCGGCGCGTATCTGGTGCAAGGGCTCGCGCATTGCGAGGAATGTCATACGCCGCGCAATTTCACGCAGGGTTTGAAGTCGAGCGCGCGTTTCTCCGGCGCGGTGCAGGCCGGCTGGCACGCGTACAACATCACGTCGGACAAAAACAGCGGCGTGGGCAACTGGAGCGACGACGAACTGGTGTCGTATCTGTCGACCGGTGCGGCGCCGGGCCGTGCCAATGCGGCCGGTCCGATGGCCGAAGTGGTGACCGACAGTACGCAATATCTGACGCGTGCAGATCTCGGCTCGATCGTTGCGTATCTGCGCGCGGTGCCGCCGATCAGCGGCGGCGAATTGCGCCCGCGCGACCAGTGGGGCAATCCCGCCGACGACGTCACGGCGCTGCGCGGCACCGCCGTCCATGCCGTCAACGGTGCGCAACTGTTCGTCGCCAATTGCGCGAGCTGCCATGGCTGGACGGGGCAAGGCGTGGGTGCGAGCGCGCCGGGGGCGTATCCATCGCTGATTCATAACTCGGCGGTGGGCGCGAGCGATGCCAACAATCTGGCGATGGTGATTCTGCACGGCGTTACTCGTACGACAAAACAGGCGGACGTGTTGATGCCCGCATTCGCCGGTCAACTCACCGACGACCAGGTGGCCGCCATCACCAACTATGTGACCAAACAGTTCGGCAATCCCCAGTCCACAGTGACGGCCGATCAAGTCGGCAAATTGCGAACTCGGCAATAGTGACCACGCAGACGGGTATTTCCAGTAAGGCCTGCCGGAAACAGGCCGCTTTTGCGATGATTTGCGTCATTCCCGGCCTCCACGGCGCCAGGAAACGATGGGCAGCGCGCATACGAATCGCGGATGCCGCATTATCATGGACTCATGGCTACCGTACTCGTCAATTCCGTTCAGCATCACCCGGCCAATCAGAGCGGCCGCGACTTCGTGGTCGGCGACCTGCATGGCTGCGTCGATGCATTGCGCTATCTGCTGAGCGTGATCACGTTCGATCCGACGCGGGACCGGTTGTTTTCGGTCGGCGATCTGGTGGACCGCGGAGAGAATTCGGAACTGGCTTTGGCGCTGCTCGACAAGCCGTGGTTCTTCCCTGTGCTCGGCAATCATGAGGACACGCTGTGCGCCGTCGCCGACGGACGCTTGCGGCGCCAGTGGTGGTATGGAATCGGCGGCATCTGGGCGGCGCAATTGTCCGACGAGCGCTTGCAGCACTACGCGGAAGTTTTGCGCGGGTTGCCGCTTGTGCGCGTGGTCGGCAGCGGCAAGGAGCGCTTCAATGTTCTGCATGCCGAATTTTTCGGCTCGGACGCGGAGCTCGACTCGGGCAATTTCTCCGACGAAACCCGCCAGCGATTGCTATGGGGCCGCGACCTCGCGCTGGGCAATAGCGATCCGCAGCGGCAGCGCGGACTCTCGCTGACTTATTGCGGCCACACGCCGATGCGCGACATCAAGCAAATCGGCTCGCAGCTGTTCATCGACACCGGTGCGTTCGGGCCTGGCGGCAAGCTTACGATCGTGGAGCCGCTCGCATTGAGGCGCTGGTCGGTCTCGACCGAAGAAGCGCGCGCGGAAGGCGCGGCGGCGCTGGCGCTGCCTTGACGGCGGGCGACGCGCGTGGGCCAGACGTCGGCCACTTATTGGCTGTCCATGTGCCACACACCGGTCACGCATCAGCTACGCACCGGTCGCGTATCAGTCAAGCATCGGCCATTCAGGCCGCGCGATCAGCCGACCTGGCTGAGTTCGAACACCATATCCACGCTCGTGCCGTTCCAGTTGTATTCCAGATACGCCGCGTGATGGCAGTCGCGCAGCAGCATGGTTTTGAAAGCGGCGAGGCATTCGCCGCCGTCATCTCGAACCGACGGATACACAATTCCCGGCGCACCCGCCTCGCGGACGGTGCGGCCGAGCGACTGTCCGGCCAGGTAGTCGTCCGGTGAGAGCACCGCGAGATCCACCGACGTGTCGCCGCGAATGTCCACCACGTTGCCTTGCGCGACGACGGTATAGAGGCGCATCTGCTGGCGCATGGGCGGCTCGGCCGTCGCTTCCAGAAATTTCCCCGTGTGATAACGCGTTTCGGCGATCGCGGTGGCGCGTGAGCGGGCGCAATAAAACACGCCGTACGTGCCGTCCGAGAAACGGCTGCCGAGCGGATTCAGATGCGTCAACGCGGCCATGATCGGCCCGTAGCCCGGTCCGAAGCGGCGCTCCTCGCGCGGCACCAGATCGAGTTCGCCGACTTCGGTGCGCAGGCGGTCGTTGGTCATCGCTTCGAGCGCGTACAGCGCGTCGAAATCTTCCGGCGAGGCAACCCGGTCGAACAGATTGACGGCCGGAAAGCGCGTCGGAATCACGCGATACGCGGGCGACCAATCGAGCGGCGCCGTGCGCCAGCGGTCCTGCCAATGCGGTTGTGTCACGCCCAGCCGCCTCGCATTGCGTCGAGATACTGGCGCACGGCCACGAGGTCGCTGATGTTGCCCGCCAGCATGCGGTCCAGCGCGCGGCGGCCGCCGAACGGCGGCGCGCTGTTGGGGCGTTTGATCCAGGCGTCGGCGGCGCTGGCTTGCGGCAGCAGGATTTGCAATGCCTTGTAGATGCCGAGCAGCAGCGACAGGCGTTCGAGCGTGTCGCGCGCGAGACGGGCCGTTTCAGGCGCCGCCTTCCATTTGAAATAGGTGGAGCGGCCCGGCGAACCGAGCAGCACGATCTGTTCTTCCGCGCTCAAGTCCCAGTCGCGCGCAATGTTGAAGAACGCGCGTAGACCCGCCGCGGACATCTCCGTTAGCGTGGGTTCCGAAACCGGCCGACGAATCGGCGCTTCGGGTTGGGTGGCGCGGGCAGCGTGAGCCATGAGCGGGTAAGTCCTAATTTGTACTTGAAATTTATATTAGTCTAAATATGGATTTTAGCAAGAGAATATAATCCTCGCTCGTCACAAAGTCGAAGATCAGGAGAAGCAGGAGATGGGCGTTCGAGCAGTAGCAGCAGGAGCGGCGCTTGCCGTGTGGTGTGTGTCGGGCGCGGCGACGGCCGCAGGTTATGCCGAAGTGTGGAATCCGCCCGAGGCGAGCGGGCATGCCGCCAGCCAGACAAAGACGAAGCCGGGGGCGGTCAAGGTCAAGTCTGATACCGGTTCGAAGACGGCGTCGAAGGCCGTTTCAAAGTCCGCTGCGAAAGCCGCCTCGAGGCACGTCGCAGCGGCGACAGCACACGGTAATCAGCCCGCAGCGCATGCCGGCGTGAACAAGGTGGCCGCCAAGGGCGCCACGAAGAGCGGGGCCAACGCCACGCACACAGGCAAAGCCGGATCGAAAGCGGCCGTGGTTGCGCACGGTAAAAAGCCGCACGCGCAGTTGGTCCAGACCAAAGCGGGCCAGGGCAAGGTCGTGCGCGCAAATCTGGTGGTCCCGGTTCGTCAGGCTCATCCGCAAACGGCCAAGGTCGCGGCGAAAACCGCCGCGGCGAAACCGGCTGCATCTCACGTGAATGGGCCGGCGTCATCCGCAAACGTTAGCGCCAATCCGGCGAACGCAACGAGCAATCCCGCCACCGCCAGCAGCGGTTCGCTGCCGCCGATCCTTCACTGATCCGCAATCAGGCGGCGCGTTTGCGTTTCGGTTTGCCGCCCGGCGGCCCCAACGCCGTGCGTCCAAGTTCGACGATGCGCGCCGACAGCTTTTCCAGGCGCGGCGACTGGACCTTCCACGCGTGCCAGTACAGTTCGACATCGGTGGGCTGCTTCGGCGCCAGGTCGATCAGCTCGCCGCGCTCGACGGCATCGCCGAATTCCAGTTCGGGCACCATGCCGTACGCGAGGCCGCGCTGAATGGCCATGTAACGCGGCACCGGCGCGGGCACGTAGTGACAGGGATAGGCTTCCGGCGGCAGGCCGAAGCGCGTCTCGAGAAAGCGCGCCTGCAATGCGTCCTTGCGCGAAGACAGGATCACCGGCGCGCGGCGGGCGCTTTCGCGTGTCAAGCCATTCGGAAACCACCGCGCCACGAACGCGGCCGACGCCACCAGCCGGTAACGCATGCCGCCGAGCCGCTCGGCGAAACAACCGCGCATGGGCGCCGGTTCGGTGGTGATGCAACCGATCGCGAGGCCCGAAGCGAGCAGGGCGTGCGTGTGATCCTGGTCGTCGACGGTCAGGTCGAGCAGCACGTTTTCCTGCAGCAGGATTTCGGAGAGGGCGGGGAAAAACCACGTTGACAGCGTATCCGCGTTGACGGCGGCGGCGACGCTGAGGAGCGCCTCGTTCGCGCCTGCCAGATCGCTCGCGAAATCGTCTTCGAGCAGGGCTGCGCGCCGCAGATATTGCAGCAGACGCTGGCCCATCTGCGTCGCGCGGCATGGTCGCGTGCGCACGATCAGCGGATTGCCGAGGCGTGTTTCGAGCGCCCGCACACGTTGCGAAACCGCCGACGACGTGAGGTTCAGCCGCACGGCGGCCTGTTCGAAGCTGCCGGTTTCGATGACCGCGCGGACGGCGGCGGTTTGTCGGGGGTCGAGGTCCACGGATCTACTTTCAGAGGGTTATCTTTTCTAGCTTAAGCGAAAGGCAGCGAAATTCATCCGCACGCGAGGGCGTGACTTGTTAGGTCATTGCATCGCCAACCCATTCGTCACCAACCGCAACGTCTCCGCCGACCGCTCGTCTCTCACCCGCGAATGCAGCGTCACGCGCGACTCCGGTAGCGTCGGCAAACCTAGCCGCGGGCCGACGTCGATGAGCCCGCGCGGCGCCACGCGGCGCGCCAGTGGCGACACCGCCAGTCCTGCCGCCACGGCCGCGCCGACGGCCGCCACGCCGCCACCGACGAACACCTCCTGCCAGCCGACGCCTGCCTGCACGAGCGTTCGCAGCGCCACGTCGCGCACGTTGCACGGCGGGCTCAGCAGCGCGAGCGCCAGCGGCTCGCCGACTCGCGGCAGCCACGCCGGCGTGGCGAGCCAGCCGAGCGGTTCGCTGAAAAGCACGTGGGCGTCGTCGCGGGGAGGTTCGTCGGCGCCATAGCGGACGATCACGGCGTCGAGGCGGCGTTCATCGAATTGCGCAAGCAGCGCGGCCGACGTGCCCAGATGCAATTCGACCACCAGACCCGGGTCGTGCGCATTGAGCTTGCCGAGCAGAAGCGGCAAGTCCGGTCCCGCAACATGTTCGCTGAGCCCCAGCGCGAGCCGCCGGCGTTCCACCGACAGCGACCCCAGCGCGCGTTCATGCGCGTTCAGCAGGTCGCGCGCGGCGCTGAGGAACGCGTTGCCGTCGGCGGAAAGGCGCACCACGCGCGGCGTGCGCTCCAGCAATTGCTTGCCCAGATGGGCTTCCAGCCGCTTGAGCTTCAGACTGACGGCCGATTGGGTCGTGTCGAGCGCGTCCGCGGCACGCGTGAAGCTATGCAGGTCGGCGACCAGCACGAACGCTCGCACCGCATCGAGATCGAGAACTTTCATTTCCGATGAATATAGATGAAATCATCAATGATGTCTGTTAATTATGACTGAGTGCGCTTAAGCTGTCTTTACCCAATCAACGCAGCCAAGGAGATTTCATCATGCCGCTCACGCGAATCGCATTGCGCTCAGGCAAGCCCGTCGAATACCGGAAGGCGGTGACAGAGAGTATCCAGCGCGCGCTGGTGGACACTTTCAACGTGCCGAAGGACGACATCTTCATGCTGATCACCGAGCATGAGGCCGGCAATTTTGTGTACGACAATCAGTATCTGAACGTCGAGCGAAGCGACGATCTCGTGATCATTCAGATCACGCTGAACAACACCCGCACGCTCGAGATGAAAAAGGCGCTGTACAAGCGTATGGCTGACGAACTGGCGGAGTCGCCCGGGCTGCGACGAGAGGATGTATTCATCAACCTCGTCGAAGTGCTGAAGGAGAACTGGTCGTTCGGCAACGGAATCGCGCAGTACGCGCTGTGATGGCTGCGGCCGTCTTATGACGTGAAAACGGGCGGCCATGCCGCCCGTCGTTCATTGGAGAAGCGGCAACGTCACGCAATCGTATCGATCACGCCGCCGTCGACGCGCAGCGCCGCACCGGTCGTCGCCGAGGCCTGCGGCGAGCAGACATAGACGACCATGTTCGCCACTTCCTCGGTGGTGGCCGCGCGCTGAATGATCGAACTGCTTCGATGCTCGCGGACGAACTCCGTGGCGACCTGCTCGACGGTTTTGCCTTGCTCTTTGGCCGTTTCTTCGACCATCGAACGGAAGCCGTCGGACAAGGTCGGTCCGGGCAGCACGGCATTCACCGTCACGCCGCTGCCGGCCGCCTGTTTGGCGATGCCGCGCGCAATGCTCAGTTGCGCCGTCTTCGAGAAACCATAAGCGAGCATATCCGGCGGAATATTCAACCCGGACTCGGACGAGATGAACACCACGCGGCCCCATTTGCGCTCCATCATCCCTTTGAGGTAGTAGCGCGTGAGCCGTACGCCCGACATCACGTTGACCTGGAAGTAGCGTTCCCAGTCGTCGTCTTCGGTGCTGAAGATGTCGCCGGGTCCGAAGACGCCGAGATTGTTCACCAGAATATCCGCCTGCGGCACGGCTTTCGCCAACGCGTTGCAACCTTCCAGCGTGCCGAGGTCGCCCGCGAAGCCCTGCAACTTTGCTTGCGGCGCGGTCTTGCGGATCGTGTCGATCGCGCGGTCCACCGCCTCCTGCTTGCGTCCGTTGATGATGGTCAGCGCGCCGGCAGCGGCAATGCCGGTGGCGATGGCGAGGCCGATGCCCGCCGTGGATGCACTGACGATAGCGGTCTTGCCCGATAGATCGATGTTCACTGTCTTGCTCCTTGTTGATGTTGCAGCGCACCGGCCGTGGCCAGCCGCGCCGAAAATGCAAAGGGCCTGGCGTTCGAAGCGTCGAACTCGAAGTATCCCATCTATCCGTTTTCGAGGTCTGCCAGGTTAGCGGCCGGTGGCGCAGGCTCGCGTCGCTATAATCATTCGTCGTCCTTTCTTCGGTCATCGACCGCGCCTCGCCATGACATCCGACCGCACAGATCCTTCCCGCGAAACGCTTGAACTCGGCGGCTCGGTCTGGTTTCAGGCGGGCGCGCAGACGCTCGGCGGCGCGTCGCGGATCGCGCTGCTCGCGGCGATTGGCGAGACCGGCTCGATCACCAGCGCGGCGAAAGCTGTCGGCATCAGCTACAAAGGCGCGTGGGATGCCGTCGACACGATGAACAATCTCGCCGGCGAGCCGCTCGTGGTGCGCCTGACCGGCGGTAAGGGCGGCGGCGGCACCACGCTGACGCCACGCGCCGTCAAACTGATCGAGACGTTTCGCGCGGTCGAGCGCGAGCATCAACGCTTTCTCGAACGCGCGGGCGCGGCGATAGAAGGATTCGCGACGGACTGGGATCTGATCGGCCGCATCGGCGTAAAGACGAGTGCGCGCAATCAGCTCTATGGCACGGTGGTGGCGATCACGCGCGGCACCGTCAACGACGAAATCACGCTAACGCTGCCGGGCGGCCACGTGATCGTCTCGGTCATCACGCATGAAAGCACCGAGGCGCTGGGCCTCGCCGAGGGCGTGGCGGCGTTCGCGTTGATCAAGGCGTCGTGGGTCGTGCTGCTCGTCGACGACGCAAGCGGCGCGCCGCTCAAACTCTCGGCGCGCAATCAGTTGCGCGGCACGGTGCAGAGCGTGAAGCGCGGCGCGGTCAATGCCGAGGTGTCGTTGGTGCTGGAGGGCGGCGCGGTGATCACCGCGGTTGTCACCAATGGAAGCGTCGACACGCTTGGCCTTGTCGAAGGCGGAAGCGCCGTCGCGGCGTTCAAGGCGTCGAGCGTGATACTTGGCGTGAAGGACTGAGCGGGCGCGAAGCTAACTCCCGTTTGCCGATTGGACGCGGGAAGAGATCACGCTTGCCGTGAAGAGACTGAGCGTGCAAAGACCTCGCGCCTGGCTCGAAGGATTGGGCGTGAGAAGACTTCGCGTTTGGCGTGAAGAGAGCGAGCGTAGGGCTGGCTCGCTGTCCAGACTCAAGACTCGCTGCGCACATACCCCGCGAACGGATGATCCTCGCGTACGCAGCCGTCACTGACCTGCACAACCTGATCGCCAAAGGCGGCGACATCGTCGGGATCGTGCGTGATCAACACCATCGGAATATCGAGCCGCGTCTGCAGATCGGACAACTCACGACGCATGCGCTGACGCAAGGCGCTGTCGAGTGCCGAAAACGGTTCGTCCAGCAACAGCGCCTGAGGTTGCGCGACGAGCGCGCGCGCCAGCGCCACGCGCTGCTTTTGTCCACCGGAAAGCTGCGCCGGATGATTACCCGCCACGCTCTTCAATTCCAGCGCATCGAGCCAGTAATCGATTTGCGGATGCGCGATGCGCTTGCGCGGATTGAGCCAGCCCTGCTGCAAGCCGAAGCCGATGTTCTGCCGCACGTTCAGATGCGGAAATAGCGCGTAGTCCTGAAACAGGTAGGCGAGCTTGCGCGCTTGCGGTTTCAGATCGACGCCGCGCGCGCTGTCGAACAGCGCATTGCCACGCAGCGTGATCGAGCCTTCGTCGGGACGCAGCAGGCCGGCGATAGCCTGCAAGGTCAGACTCTTGCCCGCTCCCGATGGTCCGAACAGTACGACGCGTTGCGAGGTGGCCTTGAAGGCGACGTCGAGCGTGAAGCGGCGCTCGGCGCTCTGGAAGGTCTTGCGGATGTCGACGGCGAGCAGCATATCAACCCGACTTCAACAGGGTGTGCTGCGGCACGAGACGCCCCGCGAGCAACAGGATCACGACGCACGTCACCGAGGTCACGAGCACGAGGAAATTCGCGGTACTGTCGTCGCCGGCTTGCACCGCCGAGTAAACTGCCACCGACAGCGTTTGCGTGCGGCCCGGCAGATTGCCCGCGATCATCAGCGTCGCGCCGAATTCGCCGAGCGCCCGCGCGAAAGCCAGCAGGCCGCCGGCGAGGATGCCGCGCGCGGCGAGCGGCAGCGTCACGCGAAAAAACACGGCCGTTTCGCTGACGCCGAGCGTGCGCGCGGCCCGTTCGAGTTGCGGATCGACGGCCTCGAAGGCGGCGCGCGCCGATTTCAGCACGAGCGGAAAGGCCACGACCGTCGACGCGATCACCGCGCCCTGCCAGGTGAATACCAACTGGATATCGAAACCGTCGAGCCAGCCGCCGATCACACCTCGCCGTCCGAGCAGGACGAGCAGGTAATAGCCGAGCACGGTGGGCGGCATGACGAGCGGCAGCATCAGCAGCGAATCGATCACGTCGCGCGCGCCGGAGCGCCAGCGCGACAAACCGAAGCCCGCGGCGACGCCGAATACCAGATTGAGCGCGGTGGCCCAGCCCGCCACTTTCAACGATAGCAAGAGCGGAATCCAGGCTTGTTGCATGAGCGTGCGTCGTCCTGGTGATGTCAGTGCGCGGGCTTGAAGCCGTACTTCGCGAGCACGCCCTGGCCGGCCGGCGACAGCACGAAGTTCATGAACGCTTGCGCGTCCGCGGCATGGCGGCTGCCTTCCACTTGCGCGATCGGATAGGTGATCGGCGTTTGCGTCGGCACGTTCAGCGCGACCTTGACCTTGCCCGGCATGACGGCGGCGTCGGTACTGAACACGAAGCCGGCGTCGACTTCGCCACGCGATACGTAGTCGAGGCTTTGACGGACGTTCGACGCCAGCACGGCTTTGGCGCTCACGGCATCCCACACGCCCGCGGCCTGCAGTGCACCTTGGGTGTAGCGGCCGACCGGCACGGACGCCGGATCGCCGTACGCCACGCGCTTCACATTCGCCGACGTCAGATCGTTCAGCGCGGCCGGCGCGAAATGGCTGTCGGTCGGCACGATCAGCACCAGCGCATTGGCGGCGAAGTCCTTGCGTGTAGCCGGCACGATCACTTTTTCCGCGGCGGCCTTGTCCATGGCTTTTTGATCCGCGGATGCGAACACGTCGGCAGGCGCGCCCTTGACGATCTGCTGCATCAGCACGTCGGAGGCGCCGAAGTTCAACAGCACCTTGGTGCCCGGATGCTGCTGCTCGAATACTTCGCTGACCGCCTTGAACGCGTTGGTCAGGCTGGCGGCGGCGGAGACCACCAGTTCGTCGGCGCGCGCATTGGCGCTGATCGCGACGGAGACGGCGCTGGCGACGAACAATGCTTGCTTCAGAAGGCGGCGGGAGAGTGTCATGAAAGCTTGGAAGTCCGGCGTGAACCGGATCGGCGGGTTAAACCGCTATCGTAATATATGACAGGTTATAACGGTGACCCATGACAATTATTCAGCCGTGCGCATGACGCGGTGTATCGAATAATGGGAGTTGGTTCAGACGTCGGACGAATGCGGCGGTGCCAGCGTGTTGAGCGTTTGCGACAGCGGCGCCATGGCCGGCCGGACCTCGCGCACCGCCTTCCACTTTGCGCGAATGAACGGCCGGTCATGACCGGACACTTTCAGTGCGATATGCGTGACCCAGCGCTGCGTCGGCACGTGCACACCGTGCGCCAGCACCGCGAGGACCATCATGCTGACGGCGACGGGCAGGGCCGACAACCGGCCCGGCTCCGCATGCCACGCGAGACGAACGAACACCAGCGCCGCCAAGGCACCGGTCAGACAGCCGGTAATGGCTTCAGACGGCGAGTGAGCGCTCAGCACGATGCGCGACAAACCCACCGCGATCCCGGCAGCGAGGCCGAGCAGCACGCCGGCCAGACGGATGGCCGGACGCGTCGGCAAAAGCATGACGAACAGCACGACCGGATAGACCGCGGTGGACAGCATGGCATGACCGCTGACGCCGGTGAAGTCCAGTTCGCGCACGCCGACGCCCCAGCCGAGGAACGCCAGCTTCGTCACCGTCACGATGCCGATGGCCGCGCCGAGCAGCAGCAGCCAGCCCGCCGCCATGCGCCACGTGTAGCCGACCGCCAGCCACAGCGCAATGGCGAACGCGAGCGGCAGCGTCATGCCGGCGCCGCCGAGGCTGGTGATCGAATACCAAAGGTGGGCAGTCAAATCGGGCATGGCAAAAGGCGCGACCAAGGCCGCGTAGAATCGGGTTGGTGGTGAATTAACGCACGAGCGGCGCAAGTCGCCGACTCGGCCGGCGCGGCGAAGTCCGTGCGGCGGAGAATCATGCGCCAGTATAGTCGGGTGCTGCAGGGCGGTTGCACTGCGCGCGAGACTTTTTGCCGCTGGGAGTTGGCTTGCGAACAAGCGGGAAAGTTTCTGCCGGCAACCGGCAAACAAAGTGACAATCAAGCGGCAAACGAACAGCGGACGAGCCTTGCGGGGCTTTGACGCCGGCCTCGTGACAAAGTTCGCTGGGCGGAAATCGCGGTCCGGGATAGCATTCCGGGGTGCCAGCATCGCATGAGGATTGGTGTTATTGTGCATTGCACAACAAAGTACCGTTCTTCCGGACGGACCCTGTCCCTTTTTGCGAGGTTTTCCGCCAATGGCAAAAAGTCTATCGAAAATCTGGCTGCGCGGTCTCAAGCGCCTGCTCGCGATCCAGACCGAGCACGCCCGCAAGACCACCAAGCGCACCACGACGCGACCGGCCCGCCCCGCCACCAGTAAGCCGTCCACCAAAGTTCGCCCGATCAAGCCGGCCGCGGCCGTGCGCGCGCCCGTCAAACGCGAGGTGCCGCGCGCCGCTGCTCGTGAATCACGGGTGCGTCCGCGCGCGTCGGCATGGGCGAGCGGGTCGTGGACGCGCTCCTTCCACTCGGCGCCTGCCGCGCCCGGCCGGCTGGTCAACCACCTTCAATACGGCTTGTATATTCCGACGGGCCATGCGCTCGAAGCCATGCCGCTGGTGGTGATGCTGCACGGCTGCACGCAGTCGATCGATGAATTCGCCGAAGGCACGCGGATGAACGTGCTCGCCGACCGTTTCGGTTTTGCCGTGGTTTATCCGGAACAGTCGAAGCACGTGCATTCGCACCGCTGCTGGCATTGGTACGACGCAGGCGAAAGCGCCGGCGGCGCCGAAGCGCGCGCGGTGGTCTCGCTGGTGGATGCGCTGGTCGCGCAGCACGGATTCGACAGCGAGCGCGTGTATGTCGCTGGAATTTCCGCTGGCGCCGGCCTGACGGCGCTGCTCGCCCTCCATCATCCGGAGCATTTCGCGGCGGTCGCGCTGCACTCCGGCCCTGCTTTTGGCGAGGCGCGTTCCGGCATTATGGCGATGGACGTAATGCGGCGCGGCGCGCGCCGCGAACCGGCCGAACTGGTCGACGAAGCCGCCGACGTGGCGCGTTACCCTGGCATGCCGGCCCTCATCATCCACGGCGACGCCGACCATGTGGTCTCGCCGGTCAATGCCGACCAGCTGGCGGTACAGTTTCTCCGCCTGAACCGCATCGTCGACCAGAACGGCGCGCGCAAATCAGGCGAAGTCCGCGAAGACCGCAAAGGCGGCGTGGTCATGCGCGACTATCTGCGCGGCGGGCGGCGTGTGGTCCGGCTGTGCCGTGTGCAAGGGCTCGCCCATGCCTGGAGCGGCGGCGACGACGCTGTGCCGTTTCATTCCGCCAAAGGTCCCGACGCAAGCGCCATGGTGTGGGAATTCTTCAAGCATCAGCGCCGCACAGGCGCGGGCCGTATCGCTGAAGCCGACGTCGCAGCGGCCTCCGCGGGCGCGCGTTGACGATGAAACAACATTTCGAAATGAGTACTGGCGTGTTCCTAGGGTTTTCCCTATAATACGGGTTATCCCTTAGGAGTTAACGCCTAAACTCATTGTCGAGGTTGACCATGTACCTGCTTAGCCGCCTGTTTCTGTTTCTGACCAAATCGCCCGATCAACTCGCGAAAGAACGCGCTGACGCTTTCCTCGCTGAAGCGACCGATCTGTACGATCTGGAATTCCGTATGCGCAAGCTGGACCGTGAGGCGAACGTCCGCCAACCGTCGTGGATGACCCAGCACTAAGTTGCATCGGTTAAAGCATCGGCGCGAATTGCAACGCCGGTGTTCAGGGTGAGGCGCCCAAGCTGTCGCAAGTCGTTGCAAGCGCTCAGACAGCCGGATTCAATTGCCACAACGCGTGATTCAACACCGCGGCGAACGCCACCCAAGCCACATAGGGCATCAATAGTCCGCCTGCCCAGCGGTCTCGTCGCCAGAATGCAAATGCCAGCGCGACGATCAATATCAGCAGTATCAGAATGTCGGCCAGCGCCGCGTCCGGTCGATGCAGACCGAAGAAGAGCCACATCCAGGCTGCGTTGAACAGCAACTGCACCAGCCATAAAACGATCGCTGCGCTCAGACCGTCGCGTTTCCACACGCGCCAGGCGGCAATCGCCATCAGCACATAAAGCATCGACCACGCCGGCGGGAAAACCCAGTCCGGCGGATTGAACGCGGGCTTTTGCAGCGCCACGTACCAGGCGTCGGGCAGAAACCGGCTCGCGACGAACGCGGCTGCGAAGGCCAGGACAAGAAATACCACTAGCGACGGCCATCGGCGCATCCGCGAGTCTCCTTCAGATATCCAGAATCAAAACAAAGCGACGTAAGCGTTTGCTCACTTGCCGAATCGGGCCAGCGTGCGCGCCCGCGCTTCGGCATGGTCGACGATCGGCGCCGGATAGTCCTTGCCCAATACCACGCCGAATTCCGCGAGCCGCTCCGTGCCCGCCAGCCACGGCGCATGAATCCACTTCGATGGCAGCTTCGCGAGTTGGGGCAAATAACGCTTAATAAAGCGACCTTCGGCGTCGAATTTTTCGGACTGCGTGATCGGATTGAAGATCCGGAAATAAGGCTGCGCGTCGCATCCCGTCGACGCCGCCCACTGCCAGCCGCCGTTATTCGCCGAGAAATCGAAGTCATTCAACTGTTGGGCGAAGTACCGCTCGCCGAGTCGCCAGTCCACGCCTAGATCCTTCACCAGAAAACTCGCCGTCACCATCCGCAGACGGTTGTGCATATAGCCGGTGCGGTTCAGTTGCAGCATCGCGGCGTCGACGAGCGGGTAGCCGGTGCGGCCGTCGCACCACGCGGCGAACGCCTCGTCGGCTTCCGGGCCTTGCTCCCAGCGCAGCCGCTCGTACTCTTCCTTGAACGACGCGCCGCTCGCGAGCCGCGGATGATGCGCCAGGATCATGAAATAGAAGTCTCGCCAGATCAGTTCCGACAGCCACGTCGCCGAGCCTTCCCCGTCGGGTTGCAGCGACATCTCGTGGGCGAGGCGCGCGAGCGTGCGGATCGAGACGGTACCGAAGCGCAGATGCGCCGACAGATAGCTCGGACCCTTCGCGGCGGGAAAGTCGCGCCGGTCCTTGTAGCTGTCGATGCGCGTCGCGAAGTCGTCGAGCAGACGCTGCGCGCCGCTCATGCCGGTGGGCAGGTCCAGTTCGGCGAGATTGCTCGGCGCAAAGCCGAGTTGATCGAGCGTCGGCAAACGGCGGTCCAGCTTCGACGGCGGCGCGGCCAGATGCTTCGTGTAACTCTCCACCGGATACGGCTTCAGATCGAAGGCCGTCAGTTGCTTGAGCCAGGCATTCTTGTACGGCGTGAACACCGTGAACGGTTTGTTCTGGCCGGTGAGCACCTCGTCGCGCTCGAAAATCACCTGATCCTTGAACGTGAGCCATTGGCGCCCGGCTTCAGTGAGCGTGTCGCGGACTGTCTCGTCGCGCGCGATCGCGACCGGTTCGTAATCGTGATTCGCGAAAACCGCGTCCACGCCGAGTTCATCGGCGAGCTTCGGCACCAGGTCGGCGGGGTCGCCGTACAGCACGATCAAGCCGCCGCCATTGGCGCGTAATGCTTCATCCAGTTCGCCCAGCGCCCCAAGAATCAACTCGATGCGGCGATCCTGCGGCTGCGTATCTGGATGGCGAGCCTGCCAGGCGTGGACCAGCGGTTGCAGGATCGTCGTGTCGAACACGAATACGCACCACACGCGCTCGCAATGCTTGAGTGCGTAGTAGAGCGCGGCGTTGTCCGTACTGCGCAGGTCACGGCGAAACCAGACCAGACCGGTGTCGAAAGAGTCGTTCAAGCGTCGGACGCGTGTCATCAGGAATGTGGATAGTGGAATTAAGGTGGACGGCTGCGCTTCGGATCTACGCTGCACATTGCATGCCGCGTCTGCAAACGACACAGCGCCCGCCCCTATTGTGCAGGGTGCGGGCGCTGTCGTGGCGAGCGCCGCGGTTTTCCGCGCCGCTCGAGCGATTCTCTAGCGATGCATCGAATCTGTCGCTCAGGCGATTTGCAAGCGGACGTCGACGTTGTTACGCGTGGCGTTCGAGTACGGGCAGACCTGATGCGCTGCGTCGACCAGTTCCTTGGCCGCGCCGGCGTCCAGACCCGGCAGCGAGACGCGCAGATCGATGTCGAGTGCGAAGCCGCCCTTGTCGTTCGGGCCAATGCCGACTTCCGCCGTGACTTGCGTATCCGCAGGCAAAGTCTGCTTTTTCTGGCCAGCGACGAACTTCATGGCGCTCAGGAAACATGCGGAGTAGCCTGCAGCAAAGAGCTGTTCCGGATTCGTGCCCGCTGCGCCCGTGCCGCCCAGTTCACGCGGTGCTGCCAGCTTCACGTCCAATGCGTTGTCCGACGACACTGCACGGCCGTCGCGGCCACCGGTGCTCGTTGCGCTTGCTTTGTAGAGGATGTTCATGGTGCTGCTCCTTTGTCTGGGTTGTCAGGATCTGCAAATTTGCCGCTCTTTGCTGAGCCCGCCGTTCTGGCGGAGCGCTGTCGCTGCGGCATGTGAGTAAGATAGTACACAAATCATTTGTGTGCAAATGAATTTTCGCATCGTAGCGATAGCACGCGTTTTGCAACGAACCGGCTAGTGGTCCATGTAATCGTTGAGGGTGGCGCGCAAGCGAGTCAGGTCGTCGCGCAAACGCAGCAGAAATTCGGGCGTCTGCTGGGTCGCGCAAAAGATTTCGGCGGGCACTTCGCGCGCCTGGCGCTTGAGTGCCGTACCGGCTTTGGTGAGCCGGATATACACGAGACGCTCGTCTTCGACACCGCGTACCCGCTCCAGCAGCCCTTGTGTTTCGAGACGTTTAAGCAGCGGCGTGACCGTCGCCGAATCGAGATTCAGACGAGCGGCCATGTCCTTGACCGTGACGTCGTCGCTCTCCCACAGCACCAGCATGGCCAGATATTGCGGATACGTCAGGCCCAGCTTGTCCAGCAGCGGCTTGTACGCCTTGGTCATGGCAAGCGAGGTTGAGTAGAGGGCGAAGCAGAGTTGCTCGTCGAGCGTGAAGGGCAAAGCGGGGCGCTGGGTCATGATGCATCTCGTATAAAAAGAGCGTGCAAATGGATTGCGCGCAAATCATTGTGCCGCAAATCGACGCAGCTTGACGAGTGCAGCCTGGAGATTCAGGAAACGGCGAGGGCAGGCGTCGCCGCAAAGGCGGCGCGGGCGCCAGAACAGCGCCCGCGGCCGAACGGAACTCAAGCCGCCGGCGTGGTCGGCAAGTCCGGTGCCTCGGGCGTTTGCACGCCGAAGCAGCCGCGATAGGTCGCGTAAAACGAGCAGTAAAGCATGGTCGTGACGATCATCGTGGCGGGCATCAGGATCGCGAATGCGAAGTCGCCCGCACCCAGCGCCTGCATCAGCGCCGACAAGCCGAGCGACACCGTCATCGCCACCGCGAACCACAGCGCGCCGAACACGATGAACGCGCCGCGGTTGCGCCAGCAGCTGACGAGGCTGAAGAACATCGCCTTGACGGGCGGCACGTCATGCCACGCGGCGAGAATCGGCGAGAACCAGAAAATCATCGCCACTGGAATGTAGACCACCAAAGCTGTGATCACCGCCAGCGGGATATTGCTGTTGGCGATCGCGTCCTGATCCATCGTGGCGGCGCCGAGCATGACCTTCAGCAGCATGCCACCGTCGGCGAGCGCTGAAGCGGCCAGCACCAATGCCATCGCAACGACGTAAAGCACGCCGAGCACCAGCAGCCGTTTGGCGACCACCGGGCCGTACGAGTGAAAACCGTCCACCAGAATGGTCGGGAACACCGGTTTGCCGGCGATCGTGTTGCGGCACGCCGCCATGAAGCCGACCGCGACGCCCGGAATGAAGGCCAGTGGCAACACGCCGCCGACCACCGGAATCTGCGCCACGAGCGTCATTACCAGCAGATAGGTGAAGAACAGCGTCAGGAACGCGAGCGGGTTCTTGCGGAACAGCCAGATACCCTGCCGGAACCACACATAGCCGGCTTTCGCGGGGACTTCGATCAGTTGCATGAGGTATGAATGCCTGGAAGTGCAACGCCGGTTAGGCGTTCGCGCAGAATGCGCTCGAAATGGCCGGGATCGTGCGGTTTGAGCAGTTCGGCCGCGCGCGGCAAATAAAAATCATACAGGCGCGAAACCCAGAAACGGTACGCGCCCGCTCGCAGCATGTCGCCCCAATGGCGGTTTTCTTCGGCGGTGAAGGGGCGCACGGTCTGGTAGGCGCGCAGCATGGCTTCGGTGCGCGCGTCGTCGAGCTTGCCGGTGGCGAGGTCGACGCACCAGTCGTTGACCGTCACCGCCACATCGAACAGCCATTTGTCGCAGCCGGCGAAATAGAAGTCGAAGAAACCGCCCAGGCGCACTTCGTGGCCTGTGTCCGGCGCGGCGTGCGCGAACATGGCGTTGTCGCGGAACAGGTCGGCGTGGCACGGGCCTTCCGGCAGCGCGGCGTAATCGGCCGAGGCGAAGAAGGCCTCCTGGTGCGCCAGTTCCGACGACAGCAACTCGCGTTGCTCGCCTTGCAGAAACGGCAGGATGGTCGGCACGGTTTCCTGCCACCACGGCAGGCTGCGCAGATTCGGTTGATAGCCCGTGTAGTCGCGTCCTGCCAGGTGCATGCGCGCCAGCATCTGCCCGACCTCGATGCAGTGCTCGACGCCCGGCGCCAGTTCCGGCGCGCCCTCGAGCTTGGTCACGATGGCGGCGGGCTTGCCATGCAAGGTGCCGAACAGCGCGCCGTCTGCGCGCGGCATGGGGTCCGGCACCGGCACGCGGTGCGCGGCCAGATGCCGCATGAGGTCGAGATAGAACGGCAGTTGTTCGGCCGTCAGCTTTTCGAAAATCGTGAGGACGTATTCGCCGCGCGTCGTCGTCAGGAAGAAGTTGCTGTTCTCAATACCGGAGGAAATGCCGCGAAATTCGACGACGTCGCCGAGATCGTAATGGCTCATCCATTCTGCAAGTTGGGGTTCGGTGACAGCGGTGAAGACAGCCATGCGGGAAACGTCAGATCAGGTTGGTCGGGCTGGCGCAAGTCGGCCAGTGCGATGTGAGGCAAATGCGGTATCGAGAAAGCGTTTTTTCGGCGCCATGAAGCGCGGCGGTATTTCAACGCCTTACCACCAGGGTGAGCGGCCAGCCAGTCCGAGGCTCGGAACGGCGCCTTGCGGGCGCGTGAATCCGGGCGGCACCCCACACCGGGGCGCCGCCCCGGCATGCATCAATAGGTCAGGTGCACCGACGGCAAACGCGTGCTTGCACGGCCGTTGTCGCGCACGGAGGGCGACGTGTCGAGCGGCGCGCTCATTTGATAGCGTGTGCCGAGGTTCGAATGCACGTTGATTTCGACGGGCTTGCCTTTGTCGCGGTATTCGGTGATTTCGGTGCCGTTGGCGCTGCGTTCGTAGAAGCTCGGCGTGCGCGGAACGTTGATTTCGACCTTCGAACTGACCTCGGCGGCCGGACGATTGATCTTCTCCAGGTCGGGCAGACCGGCCCGTTCGTTGGCGGACTGAGGCGCGCCGGGAGCCGGTGTATCGTCGACAGGCTGGGCAGCCATCGCGGCGTTGCCAAAGGCGAAGGCCAGTGCAACGGCGACGGGAAGGAGCGGCTTCATGGTGATTCTCCAATATGGTGCCCCGATTCTAGCAAATCCCACCTTGTCCTCGGGCGCGACCGCCTTATTTTGCGCCGCTTTCGCGCGGCGTGCGCGCAAACTTGCAGGCGGTGCGGCAACGTGTGTTGCAGCACCGTCACGTGATTTGGCGAGCAACGGTTCCGTGGTAATGTGGCCTCATCATTAGAGGCGAATGAAGATGAACAACGATACCAATCAACGCGCGGTGCAGACGCCCGCCAACAGCTTCCCAACCGAATCCTTCGACGACGCGACCGAGGCAGTCACCCGCCTCTCTGCGATCTACGAAGCGAACACTTCGTTCCTGCGCGACGCCTTCGCGCGCTATCGCCGCAACGAGTTGTTCGAACGCCGGGTACGCGCCTGCTATCCGTTCGTGCGGGTGTGCACCGAGGTCAACACGCATATCGACTCACGCCGCTCATATGGCTTCGTCGCGGGTCCGGGTGTGTTCGAGACGACCGTCACGCGGCCCGATCTGTTCGGCAACTACTATCGCGAGCAATTGCGCCTGCTGGCGAAGAATCATCACGTGCAGATCGAAGTCGGCGTGTCGGACCAGCCGATTCCGATTCATTTCGCTTTCGCCGAGGGCATCCATCTCGAAGGCGATCTGGACCGCGAGCGCCTGTTCCTGATGCGCGATGTGTTCGATACGCCGGACCTGGCGCTGCTCGACGACCGCATCGTCAACGGCACGTATGAACCGCTGCCGGGCGAGCCGCATCCGCTTGCGTTGTTCACGGCGGCGCGGGTCGATTTCTCGCTGCATCGGCTGAAGCACTATACGGCGACCTCGCCCACGCACTGCCAGAACTACGTGCTGTACACGAACTATCAGTTCTATATCGACGAGTTCGTCAAACTCGGCCGCACGATGATGGCCCATACCGACGACGAAGAATTGCGCGCCTATCGCAGCGAATACACGTCCTTCGTCGAGCCTGGCGACGTGGTCACGTACAACGCGAATCTCGGCGAACAGGAGCAGGAAGGCACGGCGCCGCCGCGTTTGCCGCAGATGCCCGCGTATCACCTGAAGCGCGCGGACGGCAGCGGCATCACGATGATCAACATCGGCGTCGGACCGTCGAACGCGAAGACCATCACCGATCACATCGCCGTGTTGCGTCCGCATGCGTGGATCATGCTCGGCCACTGCGCGGGGCTGCGCAACACGCAGCGTCTCGGCGACTATGTGCTGGCGCACGGCTACGTGCGCGAGGATCACGTGCTCGACGACGACTTGCCGCTGTGGGTGCCGATTCCGGCCCTCGCCGAAGTGCAGGTGGCGCTTGAGCGCGCGGTCGCGCAGGTCACGCAACTGGACGGCGTCGAACTGAAGCGCGTCATGCGCACGGGCACGGTGGCGAGTGTGGACAACCGCAACTGGGAGTTGCGCGATCACCGCGAGCCGGTGCTGCGGCTCTCGCAAAGCCGCGCGATTGCGCTCGACATGGAAAGCGCGACCATCGCCGCGAACGGTTTCCGTTTCCGCGTGCCTTACGGCACCTTGCTGTGCGTGTCGGACAAGCCCTTGCACGGCGAATTGAAGTTGCCCGGCATGGCGGATCAGTTTTATCGCGCGCAGGTCGATCAGCATCTGCAAATCGGCGTGAAGGCGATGGAGCTATTGCGCATGAACGGGCTGCATCGTTTGCATAGCCGCAAGCTGCGCAGCTTCGCGGAAGTCGCGTTTCAGTAAGCGGTTTTTGGCAGGCAAGGGCGAGCGCCACTTCGGCTCGCTCCTGCTCCAACAAACTCAAAGCTGCCCGATGCCGATCAGCCCGATCAAACTGCCGGCCGCCAGAAGCCACAGCGGATGGACGCGCGTCGTCATCGCCATGACGGCGGTGAAAGAGCTGATCGCCCACGCGATGGCCGTCGAGTCCGAGGCTTCGGCAATCAGCGCCGCGCTCGCCGCGATAATGCCTGCGGTCACGGGCACCAGTCCCAGTTGCGCGTAGCGTCGCCACGGGCGGTCCTTGAAGCGCTCCCACGCATGCATCGCGAGGATCGTCACGAGCGACGACGGCCCGAACTTCGCCACCGACGTCACCAGCATGCCCGCCCAACCGGCCACGTGCCAGCCGATCAGCGTGACGATCATCAGATTCGGCCCCGGCGCGGCTTGCGCGAGTGCGAACAGCGCGCTGAATTCGCTGGCCGGCATCCAGTGATGCACGTCCACCACCTGCCGCTGCATCTCCGGAAGAATCGTATTGCCGCCGCCGAACGCGAGCAGCGAAAGCTGACTGAAAATAACGGCGAGGGCAATGAGCGTGTCGTTCATCGTGCGCTCCTCGACGCGATGTAGATGCTCAGTGGCGTGAGCACCAGCATGGTGGGCAGAAGCGGCAGCCGCATGATCGCAATCGCAATGAAGCCTAGTGCCGCGATGAGCGCGGCCATTGGGCTATGTCGAAGCGGCAGCAGGATTTTCACGGCCATCGAGATCAGCAGGCCAGCGGCCGCGGCGGCGAGACCGGCGAATAGATGGCGAACGTGTGGGTCGTTTTGCGTGTGTTCGTACAGCACGCCGAGGCCGATTACCACCAGCGACGGTCCCGCGATCAATCCGAGCAGACCGGCTAGCGCGCCCGGCACGCCGCGAAAGCGCATGCCCATCGCCACCGAGAGGTTGATCACATTGCCGCCCGGCAAAAACTGGCAGAGGCCCAGCAAGTCGGTGAATTCGTCGGCGCTCAGCCAGCGGCGTTGTTCCACCAGCGCCCGGCGCGCCAGCGGCAGCGCCCCGCCGAACGAGATCAGCCCGAGGCCGAGAAAGCCGCCGAAGATTTGCCGCAAGGTGGGCGTGGGCGCAAGCGCGGGCTCGGACGAGGTGAGATCGTGATCCATATCGGTTAGCTTCCAGTTCAAGCTGAGGAGGTTAGCGCCGAACCAGCGTCGAGCAAAACGATTTTTGAGCACCGCTTTGTGATCTAGAATCACAAGCATGTCCCGTAATCTTCCTCCGTTTCCCGCGTTGCGCGCATTCGAAGCTGCCGCGCGGCATGAGAGCTTTACCGCGGCAGCGAACGAATTGCATGTGACGCACGGTGCAATCAGCCGGCAAGTCGCGGCTTTCGAATCATGGCTCGGCGTGCAGGTGTTTCAGCGTCGCGGCAAGCGCGTGCGTCTGACCGACGACGGACGCCGTTACTTGTCTACCGTCCAGGCCGCGTTCGACAGCATCGCGCATGCCACGGATCAATTGCGCGACACAGGCGTTGTCCATGTGCTGCGCGTAAATGCGTTGCCTACCTTCGCGATGAAATGGCTGCTGCCGCGGCTGCATCAGTTCCAGCGTAAGGTGCCGAACGTAGAGTTGCGACTGGCAACCTCGAATGCGCCGGTCGAGACGCTGGACACTTTCGACGTTGCCGTGCGGCGTGGTCCCGCGCATTGGCCCAATTGCGTGAGCGGCCATTTTCTCGGCGAGACCGACATCCCGGTGTGCAGCCCCGCGTTGCTGCAACGCTCGCCGATCAAGGTTGCCGACGATCTTGCGCGCCACGTGCTGCTGCATTCCGACACGCGGCCGGATGCCTGGCGTAACTGGTTAGCAGCGGCTGGCGTGACGGCGAAATGCCGCAAAAAACAATCGTTCGATCACTTCTATCTGGCCTTGCAGGCTGCGGTGGACGGCCTCGGCGTGGCGCTTGGCCCAGTGCCCATGCTGGCGGATGAGCTAACTTCGGGACGGCTCGTGATGCCGCTGGCGGGTCCACGCATCGATGCGCGCGGCTACTGGTGGGTGGCGCGGCGCGAGGTCGCGAATGCGCCGCTCGTCAGCCAGTTCTGCGAATGGCTGCAAGCGCAAGGCGATCAGTTCGATCAAATGGAAACGGGCAGCCTTGAGGCTGCCCGTTAGGATCTGCATATCCACACCGCTGCGTGCATCATTTCGCGCCATGGCGCGAAGAGCGCAGCCTCACAGATAGAACATCCGGTCTTCGTCCGACTTGGTCGGTTGCGGCTCGGCTTCCTCGCGGTCTTCATAGAACTTGAGCACCGCTTCGAGCACCTGGTCCGGATCGTCGATGACCTGCATGAGGTCCATGTCGGTCGGATTGATCAGGCCCATGGGCGTAAGCGAGTTCTTGAACCACGCAAGCAGGCCTTCCCAGAACTCGGCGCCAACCAGAATGATCGGCACGTGGCGCGACTTCTTGGTCTGGATCAGCGTGAGCACTTCGGCGAGTTCGTCCAGCGTGCCGAAGCCGCCGGGCATGACGATCACGGCGTCCGAGTTCTTCACGAACGTGACCTTGCGCGTGAAGAAATGGCGGAAGCGCAACGAGATGTCTTGCCACTGATTGCCTGACTGCTCATGCGGCAATTCGATGTTCAGGCCGACCGAAGGCGCCTTGCCCGCATGCGCGCCCTTGTTGGCCGCTTCCATGATGCCCGGGCCGCCGCCCGAGATCACGGCGAAGCCGGCGTCCGAGAGCTTGCGCGCGATTTGCGTGGCAAGTTTGTAGTAGGGCGAGTTCGGTTTCAGGCGCGCCGAACCATAGATGCTGACAGCCGGGCGAATCTCCGAGAGGTACTCGGTCGCCTCGATAAACTCTGCCATAATCGTGAACATCTGCCACGATGCGCGGGCCTTTTTGGCCGTTGCGCGCTCTTGATCTGCGAGTGATCGCAGACTCGGAATCACTTTTCTCTTAGTCATAATGCCTGAAGAACGAAGCCTTGAAGGTAAGACCCTGCTATTGGTCGACGGTTCGAGTTATCTGTACCGGGCCTACCATGCGATGCCGGATCTGCGCAGCCCCGACGGTAATCCGACGGGAGCGCTCTACGGGATGATCAACATGCTTCGGCGCATGCGCAAGGAAGTCACTGCAGAGTATAGCGCGTGCGTGTTCGACGCCAAGGGCAAAACGTTTCGCGACGACTGGTATCCGGACTATAAGGCGAACCGCCCGTCGATGCCTGACGACCTCTCGCGCCAGATCGAGCCGATTCACGTGGCCGTGCGCGCGCTCGGCTGGCCCTTGCTGATGATAGACGGCGTCGAGGCCGACGACGTCATCGGCACCCTCAGCACGCAAGCGGAAAAGCGTGGCATGAATGTGATCGTGTCGACGGGTGACAAGGATCTGGCGCAGCTTGTGTCGGATCATGTCACCCTCATCAATACGATGACTAACGAAACGCTCGACCGCGCCGGCGTGCTCGCCAAGTTCGGCGTGCCGCCGGAACGCATTGTCGACTACCTGTCGTTGATCGGCGATACCGTCGACAACGTGCCCGGCGTCGAGAAATGCGGGCCGAAAACAGCGATCAAATGGCTGACGCAATTCGAGTCGCTGGATGGCATCGTCGCACATGCGGACGAAATCAAAGGTGCGGTAGGAGACAATTTGCGCAGAGCGCTCGATTTTCTGCCAATGGCACGCAAACTTGTCACCGTCGAGCGCAACTGCGACATGACCGACCACATCGTGTCGATCGAGGAAAGCCTGCAGAGCCGGCCGGAATCGCGCGAGGAGTTGCGCGAGGTGTTCACGCGCCACGGCTTCAAGACGTGGCTGCGCGAAGTGGAAATCGCGGACGCCGTAGAAGGCCCGGAAACGGATGTGCCGCCGGCTTTGTCCGTGGATCACGAGCGGCACTACGACACCGTGCAGACGTGGGAACAATTCGACGCGTGGCTCGAGAAGATCAACGCGGCTGAACTCACCTCGGTCGATACGGAAACCACCTCGCTCGACCCCATGACTGCGCAGATAGTGGGGCTGTCGTTGTCAGTGGAAGCCGGCCGGGCAGCCTATGTGCCGCTCGCGCATCGCGGCCCGGACGCGCCCGTGCAATTGCCGCGCGACGAAGTCCTCGCCAGGCTCAAGCCGTGGCTCGAAAGCGCCGAGCACAAGAAGGTCGGTCAACATCTCAAGTACGACGAGCAGGTGCTGGCGAACTACGGCATTGAAATGCGCGGTGTCGAACACGACACACTGCTGCAATCGTACGTGGTCGAATCGCATCGCACGCATGATATGGACAGCCTCGCGCTGCGCCATCTCGGCGTGAAGACGATCAAGTACGAAGAGGTGGCGGGTAAGGGCGCCGGGCAGATCGGCTTTGACGAAGTCGCGTTGGACAAGGCCGCCGAATACGCGGCGGAAGACGCCGACATCACCTTGCGGCTGCACCAGGCGCTGTATCCGCAAGTGACTGCGGAGAAGACACTCGAGTATGTGTATCGCGCGATCGAACTGCCTACCTCGCGTGTTCTGCGCAAGATGGAACGCACCGGCGTGCTGATCGACGCGGAGAAACTGCGTCTGCAAAGCAGCGAAATCGCGACGCGTCTGATCCAGTTGGAAAGCGAAGCGTATGTGCTGGCCGGCGGCGAATTCAACCTGGGTTCGCCGAAGCAGATCGGGCAGATCTTCTTCGAGAAGCTGGAATTGCCGGTCGTCAAGAAAACGCCGAGCGGCGCACCGTCCACTGACGAAGAAGTGCTGCAGAAGCTTGCCGAAGACTATCCGTTGCCGAAGATCCTGCTCGAACACCGTGGCTTGTCGAAGCTGAAGTCCACCTACACCGACAAGCTGCCGCGCATGGTCAACGCCACCACGGGCCGCGTGCATACGAACTATGCGCAGGCCGTCGCGGTCACCGGGCGTCTGGCGTCGAACGATCCGAACCTGCAGAACATTCCCGTGCGTACCGGCGAAGGCCGCCGTATTCGCGAAGCGTTTATCGCACCGCCCGGACACAAGCTGGTCTCGGCGGATTATTCGCAGATCGAATTGCGCATCATGGCGCACATTTCCGGCGACGAGTCGCTGCTGCGCGCGTTCTCGCAGGGCGAAGACATTCACCGCGCCACGGCCGCGGAAATATTCAGCGTGACGCCGCTCGAAGTGTCGAACGATCAACGCCGCGTGGCCAAGGTCATTAATTTTGGCCTGATCTACGGCATGAGTTCGTTCGGTCTCGCCGCGAACCTCGGCATCACGCGCGACGCAGCCAAGCTCTATATCGACCGCTATTTCGCGCGTTATCCGGGCGTGGCGCGTTATATGGACGAAACACGCGTGAGCGCGAAGGCCAAGGGTTATGTCGAAACGGTGTTCGGCCGCCGCCTGTGGCTGCCGGAGATCAACGGCGGCAATGGTCCGCGTCGTCAAGCGGCTGAGCGCGCCGCGATCAACGCGCCGATGCAAGGCACGGCCGCCGATCTGATCAAGCTCTCCATGATCGCGGTGCAGAACTGGATCGAAGAGTCGAAGATCGGCACGCGCATGATCATGCAAGTGCATGATGAATTGATCCTCGAAGTACCGGATGCGGAATTGTCCGACGTTCGCAAGCGCTTACCCGAGTTGATGTGCGGTGTCGCCGACCTGAAAGTGCCGCTGGTCGCCGAAGTGGGCGCCGGCCTGAACTGGGAAGAAGCGCATTGACGTGCGTGTGACGGAACGCGATATCGTCGTGCGCATGTCACATATGCGCATTGATGGCTTGTGACAACCCGTGCTGCTCGCGGACAATCGCTGCAAGACGGCGCTCATGTGAAATTGCATGGGCGCCGCACGACGCATAACCCATCGGCAAATACGGAGAGTTCCATGCATCGTTTTATCGTCGTTGGCGGAGGCGCGGGGGGATTGGAACTGGCGACGCGTTTGGGCGATCGCTATGCACCCCACAAGAACAAGGGCGGTGTGCAGGCGCAGGTCACGCTCGTCGACCGCAACCCCACTCATATCTGGAAGCCGCTGCTGCATGAAGTGGCGGCGGGCAGCATGGACCCGTTCACGCAGGAGCTCGAGTATGCGGCGCAGGCGCGTTGGCACGGCTTCGAATTTCAGCAGGGCGACCTGACGGGACTGGACCGCGCGAATAAGCGCCTCACGCTCGGCACCGTGCTCGACGACGACGGCGCCGAGCTGCTGCCCGAACGCCAGCTCGAATACGACACGCTGATCATCGCGATCGGCAGCACCACCGCCTTCTTCGGCGTCAAAGGCGCGCCTGAATTTTCCCTCGCACTCGACACCGTGAGCCAGGCCGAGCGTTTTCGCAAACGTCTGATCGCGGCCTGCATGCGCGCCGAGCATCAGGTGCATGAACCCGTCGAGGCAGCGCCGGACGCCGGCGCGCCCGGCGAGCCGCGCATTCAGGTGGCCATTGTCGGCGGCGGCGCGACGGGCGTGGAACTGTCGGCGGAATTGCGCAACACGGCGCAGGTGCTGTCCGCCTACGGTCTGCACAAGCTCGATCCGCGGCATGACGTCGGCATCGTGCTGATCGAAGCGGGGCCGCGGATTTTGCCGGCTTTGCAGGAGCGCGTTTCGACCGCCACGGCCGAGCTGCTCACCAAGCTCGGCGTGAAGCTGATGATCGGCGAAACCGTGGCCGAAGTCGCGCCCGGCATGATCCGCACCGCGAGCGGCAAAACCGTGCGCGCCGATCTGACCGTGTGGGCGGCCGGCATCAAGGCGCCGGCGATTCTGAGCGAGCTCGACGGCCTGCCTGTCAATCGGCTGGGCCAGCTCATCGTGCGCCGCACGCTGCAAACCGAAACCGACGATAACGTCTTCGCGCTCGGCGATTGCGCGGCGTGTCCGTGGCCGGGCAACGAGCGCAACGTGCCGCCGCGCGCGCAGGCGGCTCACCAGCAGGCGAGCTTCCTGATGAAGGCGCTGGCGGCGCGGCTCGAACACAAGCCGCTGCCGGAGTTCACCTATCGCGACTTCGGATCGCTGGTGTCGCTCGGGCATTTCAGCGCCGTTGGTAATCTGATGGGCGGGGTGATCGGCGGCAATATGCTGATCGAAGGGCTGTTCGCGCGTTTCATGTACATGTCGCTGTACCGGCTGCATATCGCCGCGCTGCACGGCTACGCGCGGATGGTGCTCGATACGTTTGCTCACTGGTTGCGCCGTACCACGCTACCGCGGGTCAAGCTGCACTGAGGCGCCCGGACGGCGTCCGGAAACGTTGCATCTGCAACAGGATGCGTGTCGGGCGTATCCTGTTGCCTCCAACGTTCAACCAAGGAGCGCCGCATGCTGAAACCCGACATCGACAGCCTGGTCCCGCACGTCCCCTTCGACCGGCGTACCTTCATCAAGGCCGCGCTCGGCACTGGCTTCGCCGCCGCTGTGCTGCCCGTCTCGGCGCAAACCATTCATACCGATAGCGACGGCCTCGAAGCGGGCGAAGTGGCGGTGCGTTCCGGCGACACCCTGGTGCCGGCCTATCGCGCGCAGCCGAAAGGCAAGACGCACTTGCCGGTGATCATTGTCGTGCACGAGATTTTCGGCGTGCACGAACATATCGCCGACGTGTGCCGGCGCTTTGCCAAACAGGGTTATCTCGCGATCGCACCGAATCTGTATGAACGGCAGGGCGATCCAACCGTTTATACGAGCATGCAGCAACTCAACGAGCAACTGGTCAGCAAAGTGCCGGACGAACAGGTGATGAACGATCTCGACGCGACCGCTGCCTGGGCTGGCGAGCACGGCGGAGATCTGAAGCGGCTGGGCGTGAACGGGTTCTGCTGGGGCGGCCGGATGGCGTGGCTGTACGCCGAACATAACCCGGGGTTGAAGGCGGGGGTTGCCTGGTATGGGCGGGTAACAGGCGCAAAGAACGCGATGATGCCGGCAAATCCGCTCGATCAGGTGGCGCAGCTTCATGCGCCGATGCTGGGACTATACGGATTGCAGGATCAGAGCATCCCGCAGGGCTCGCTCGAACAGATGAAGCTGGCTATCGCGCAAGGTCCGCAAGCGGGGCGGGGTTCGCAATTCGTCGTGTACAACGATGCGGGTCACGCGTTTTTCGCGGACTACCGGCCGAGCTACAAGAAGGCCGACGCGGAAGACGGCTGGCGCCGTGCGCTGGCGTGGTTCAAACAGCATGGGGTGGCTGAGCTTGCGACTTGAGCGGCCAGCGGGCCCGCGCTTCCTCGCTTGCGATAAAAAGGCCGTTGCCGCGTTCGGGCGGCAACGGCCTTTTGCTAATGGCGTGCTGTGGTTTTCGCCGCGGCGCTCAAGGATTCGCGCCCGTCGCAATAGGCCGTTTCGGGTCCGAACTCCACTCGCTCCACGAGCCCGGATACAACGCCGCGCCGTGCAGGCCGGCGACTTCCATCGCCAGGGCATTCACGCATGCCGTGACGCCCGAGCCGCATTGCAGGACCACGTGCTCCGGCGGCGTGTCGGCAAGCAGCGCGTGGTATTCCTCGCGCAACGTATGAGCCGGCTTGAAGCGGCCGTCGGCGGTGAGGTTGTCTTTAAAGAAGCGATTGAGCGCGCCCGGAATGTGGCCGCCGACACGGTCCAGTGTCTCGTTCTCGCCGCGATAACGGTCGGCCGCGCGTGCGTCGACCACCACGTGCTCTTTCGAGCCCAGATTGCGCTCGACCGTTTGCGCATCGACTGTAACGGACAGCGGAGCGCCTGCCTTGAAGTCGCCCGTGTTCTGGGCCGGCGCGTCCTGCGTCAGCGGATGACCGCCGGCTTCCCACGCCTGCAGTCCGCCGTCGAGCAGCGCGACCGCGTCGTGACCGAGCCATCGCAGCAGCCACCATGCACGGGCGGCGTACATGCCGCCTTGCGCGTCATAGGCGACGACTTGCTGGCCTTGCTTCAGGCCGCGCGACTCCAGCGTCTCCACCAGCCGCGCACGATCCGGCAGCGGATGGCGGCCGTTGTGACCGTTCTTCGGCCCGGACAGATCGCGGTCCAGATGCAGGTAGTGCGCGCCCGGCAGATGCCCGGCCAGATAGGCTTTTTCGCCTGCTTCCGTGTCGGCCAGATCGAATCGGCAATCGATGACGAACACGCTGCCCGGCGCGGCGGCAAGCCGTTCCGCGAGATTGGTCGCGGAAATCAGAGTGGTGTAGTGAGTGTGCGGCATGACGTCTCCTGTCGACCCGAGTTAGCGCTTTAGCGCTTACTCGGGTCCCATGCAAAGCGGTCGACCCGAGTTAACGCTTTAGCGCTAAATCGCGTCCCATGTAAAGCCCGATACGGGCGATGGCGGCTCCCGTTGGAACAACTTGCTGCCACCAACGGCTGGCCGAGCTATGTCGTTAGTCTAAACAAAAAAAGACGGGCCGAAGCCCGTCTTTCCATGCGCTGATTACGGCCAGAAGAATCTGGTGAATCTGATTCAGCGCCGATCAGATCGTACCGAGTTCGCGCCGCAAGAATTCGTGGAAGTGCTGCATGCCGTCTTCCATCGGGCTCTGATACGGGCCGACCTGCGATTCGCCGCGCTTCATCAGCGCGCGGCGGCCGGCGTCCATGCGTTCGGCGATCTCGTCGTCTTCGCGGGCCGTTTCCATGTAGGCGGCGCGCTCGGCTTCGACGAATTCACGCTCGAACAGCGCGATTTCCTCAGGGTAATAGAACTCCACCACGTTGGTGGTTTTCTGCGGACCACGCGGAATCAGCCACGACACCACCAGCACGTGCGGATACCACTCGATCATGATGCCCGGGTAGTACACCATCCAGATCGCGCCGAATTCGGGCGGATTGCCGCCGCGAAAGCGCAATACTTCGTCGTGCCACTTGCGGTAGGTGGGACTGCCCGGCTGCTCCAGATCCTTGTGCACGCCGACTGTCTGGACGCTGTACCACTCGCCGAACTCCCACGTCAGGTCGTCGCAATTGACGAAACTGCCAAGGCCCGGATGGAACGGCGCGACGTGATAGTCCTCCAGATAGACCTCGATAAAGGTCTTCCAGTTGTAGTTGCATTCGTGCACTTCGACGTGATCGAACATGAAGCCCGAAAAATCGAAGTGTTCCTTGGTGCCGAGCCGCGCCAGATCGCGCGCCACGTCACGCCCCTGCGCTTCGAACAGCAGGCCTTGCCAGTTCTGCAGCGGCGTGGCGCCGAGATTCAGGCAGGGGTTGTCGGCAAAATGGGGCGCACCGAGAAGCTGGCCGTTCAGGTCGTAAGTCCAGCGATGCAGGGGGCAGACGATATTCTCCGTCTGGCCGCGGCCGTTGAGCATGATGGCTTGCCGGTGGCGGCACACGTTCGACAGCAGTTCGACTTGCGACTGCTGGTTACGGACGAGCACACGCCCTTCGCTCTCGCTCGGCAAAGCAAAATAATTCCCCGCCTCGGGCACCATGAGATCGTGGCCGATGTAACGAGGACCTTTCTTGAAAAGGGTTTCGATTTCGCGCGTTAGAAGCGCTTCGTCAAAGTAAGCCGTGACTGGCAGCTGGCTGTGGACAGACCGCAACTGCAATGCATTGCTCAGATTGGACATTCCCACTCCCGTGAAGACGTGAAAGCAGTGAACAACCCAACCATCGAAGGTTTCGATTTAGGGAGCCCGCGATTATACCTGTTTCCCCTTGTTTGGGGCCGTTAAGTGCCTGATTTGGGTCAAAATTCTCAGGAAAGTTCGACGTTTTCGCCGCAGACCGATCGTTTTTTTTCTGCGAGACTGCTGGGACGGCGCACAGCGGGGAGGCGGGGCGCAGGGCTGCGGCGGCTCGGAAATATCGCTTTTGCCGTAGAATGTCCGACTTGTTTTAATTTTGCGACTATTCATGGCGAAGACCGCGTCGAAAGATACTGCTGCCACGCCAGCCGAAGGCGCCGACAGCACGCCGCTGCCCGAGAATTACGAGGCCGCCCAGGCGGAGCTGGAAGGGTTGGTTGCCCGCATGGAAAGCGGCAACCTGAGCCTCGAGGAGTCGCTTACCGCCTATCGGCGCGGCGCCGCCCTTGTGGCGTTTTGCCAGCAACAGCTCGAGAAGGTCGAGCAGCAGGTGCGCGTGCTCGACGGCGAGACGCTCAAGCCGCTGCCCATGAATACCGCAGGCACAGCCGCTACTGAAAGCGGGGACGACCTATGACATTCGAACAATGGATGCGCTCGGTATTGGAGCGCGTCGAAACGGCACTAGAACATTACCTGCCGACCGAGGCAACCGAGCCCGCCACGCTGCATGAAGCCATGCGCTACGCGGTGCTGGGCGGCGGCAAGCGGGTTCGCCCGCTCTTGTGCCACGCGGCCGGCGAACTGACCGGCGCGCGCGCCGAGTGCCTCGACGCGGCGGCTGCAGCGCTGGAGATGATCCATGTGTACTCGCTCGTCCACGACGACATGCCGTGCATGGACGACGACGCGCTGCGTCGCGGCAAGCCTACCGTACACGTCAAATATGACCAAGCAACGGCACTGCTGGTTGGCGACGCGCTGCAATCGCAGGCGTTCGTTTCGCTGACATCGGACGTTCTGGCCCCGGCGCAGCAGGCCGCGCTGGTGCGCGAACTGGCGCTGGCGAGCGGCTCGATCGGCATGTGCGGCGGGCAGGCCATCGATCTGGCGAGCGTCGGCCACACGCTGACACGCACGCAACTGGAAACCATGCACCGCATGAAGACCGGCGCCTTGCTGCGCGCCGCAGTGCGCATGGGCGCACTGGCGGGCGAAACGCCGGACGCGGACGCCATGCGTTCGCTCGACGCGTATTCGGCCGCTGTCGGCCTCGCGTTTCAGGTCGTCGACGATATTCTCGACGTCACGACCGATTCGGCGACGCTCGGCAAAACGGCAGGCAAAGACGCGAAGGACGGCAAGCCGACCTACGTGTCGATTATTGGGCTCGACGCATCGCGCGCGCTCGCAGCGCAGTTGCGCAGCGACGCTCACGCCGCGCTGGCGCCGTTCGGCGCACGCGCGCAGCGTCTTGCCGAATTGGCCGACCTGGTGGTGAACCGGGTTAGCTGAACGCGAAAGCCCGCCGCCGTGCGTCTCCGTTATGAGGCGCATGTATGAAGTGCGGGCGCGTAAGTTTTCCTACAATGGAACGACGATGTACGACTTGCTGAAAACCATTGACGACCCGGCAGCCTTGCGCCGCCTCGATCGCCGCCAATTGCAACCGCTTGCCGACGAGTTGCGTGCCTTTGTGCTCGACAGCGTATCGCAGACGGGCGGCCATCTTTCGTCCAACCTCGGCACGGTCGAGTTGACCATTGCTCTGCACTATGTGTTCGACACGCCGCGCGACCGGATCGTCTGGGACGTCGGCCATCAAACCTATCCGCACAAAATTCTGACGGGCCGCCGTGACCAGATGCACACGTTGCGTCAGCTGGGCGGCATCTCGGGCTTCCCGAAGCGTGACGAGTCGGAATACGACACGTTCGGCACGGCGCACTCCAGCACGTCGATTTCCGCCGCGCTCGGCATGGCGATCGCAAGCAAGCTGCAGGGCGACAACCGCACGGGCATCGCCGTAATCGGCGACGGCGCAATGACGGCCGGCATGGCATTCGAGGCGATGAACAACGCCGGCGTTGAAGACGACGTGCCGCTGCTGGTCATCCTGAACGATAACGACATGTCGATTTCGCCGCCGGTCGGCGCGCTGAATCGCCATCTGGCGCGCCTGATGTCGGGCCGCTTCTACGCCGCCGCGCGGGCCGGTGTCGAACGCGTACTGCGCGTCGCGCCGCCCATGCTCGATCTCGCCCGCAAGCTCGAAGAGCACGCCAAGGGCATGATCGTGCCGGCCACGCTGTTCGAAGAGTTCGGCTTCAACTACATCGGCCCGATCGACGGTCACGACCTCGATTCGCTGATCCCGACGCTGCAGAACATCAAGGAACTGCGCGGTCCGCAATTCCTGCACGTCGTGACGAAGAAAGGCCAGGGCTACAAGCTGGCCGAAGCCGATCCGGTGCTGTATCACGGCCCGGGCAAGTTCAATCCGGCTGAAGGCATCAAGCCGGCCACCACGCCGTCGAAGAAGACCTACACGCAGGTCTTTGGCGAATGGCTGTGCGACGCGGCCGAGCTGGACGCGCGTGTGGTCGGCATCACGCCGGCCATGCGCGAAGGCTCGGGCATGGTGGAGTTCGAGAAGCGCTTCCCGGACCGTTACTTCGACGTCGGCATCGCCGAGCAACATGCGGTGACGTTCGCCGGCGGTTTGGCTGCAGAAGGCATGAAGCCGGTGGTCGCGATCTACTCGACCTTCTTGCAACGCGCCTACGATCAGCTGATTCACGACGTCGCGCTGCAGAACCTGCCGGTGGTGTTCGCTATCGACCGCGCGGGTCTGGTCGGCGCGGACGGCGCTACGCACGCGGGTGCTTACGACCTGGCGTTCCTGCGCTGCATCCCGAACATGACCGTGATGGCCGCGTCGGACGAAAACGAATGCCGGCAGATGCTGTACACGGCTTTGCAGCAGCCGAACCCGACGGCGGTGCGTTATCCGCGCGGCGCCGGTACGGGCGTCGCCACTGTCAAGCAGATGGCGGCGCTGCCGCTCGGCAAGGGTGAAATTCGTCGCGAAACGTCGCAACCGGCCGGCAAGCGTATTGCGATTCTGGCGTTTGGCACGATGGTCGCGCCGTCGCTGGCAGCCGCCGAGCAACTGGACGCGACGGTCGCCAACATGCGCTTCGTGAAGCCGCTCGACGCCAATCTGGTCCGTCAGCTGGCCGAAACGCACGACGCCATCGTCACGGTCGAAGAAGGCTGCGTGATGGGCGGCGCAGGCTCGGCTTGCGTCGAAGCCCTGCTTGAAAGTGGGGTTATGCGACCCGTACTACAATTGGGCCTCCCCGATCGGTTCATCGATCATGGGGACCCGGCCAAGCTGCTCGCCGCGTGTGGTCTCGACGCCGCGGGTATCACCAAGTCGATCCGCGAGCGCTTCCTGTCGAGCGGCGCGGTCGGCGGCCAGTCGTCGGTGAAGCGGGTCGCGTAAGCGTCGCCGCTCGCGGTGCGGCCGCCGTGCCATGGCGGCCATAAGCAATCTCCAACTTGAATCGGTGGGCCTTCGGGCCCATCATCCAACGCCGGCAGGGGCCGGCGTTCGCCGTTGCGCGCCTTGATCCGCGCGGCCGCCGGGAGCCGCCAAGCCTGTCGCTTCGCGACAGCCCTCGCGAGCGGACTGCCCGAAGGGCTTCTTTGCGGGCAAAAGACTTGGGGCGGTCCGGCGTTTCCTGAAAGGACAAGAAGATGAATCAGATGAATCCCGCCTTTGTGATGCCCGACGTACAAAGCACGCCCGACACCCGTCAGATCCCGATTCAACGGGTCGGTGTGAAGGCCGTGCGCCATCCGCTGACGGTTCGCACGCAAAGCGGCGAGGTGCAGCCGACGGTCGGTACGTGGAATCTCGACGTGCATCTGCCGGCTGATCAGAAGGGCACGCACATGTCGCGTTTCGTTGCGTTGCTCGAAGAGAACAAGGCGCCGCTGGAACCGGCCACGTTCCGCACCATGCTCGCCGCCATGCTCGAAAAACTCGAGGCCGAGGCCGGTCGCATCGAGGTGTCGTTCCCGTACTTCGTGAACAAGACCGCGCCGGTGTCGGGCGTGCAAAGCCTGCTCGACTACGAAGTCACGCTGACGGGTGAGACTCGCAACGGTGCGACGCGTCTGTTCCTGCAGGTGCTGGTGCCGGTGACGAGCCTGTGCCCGTGTTCGAAGAAGATCTCGCAGTACGGCGCGCATAACCAGCGCTCGCACGTCACGATCAATGCCGAACTGGCGGGCGATGTGGCCGCGGAAGAACTGATCCGCATCGCCGAAGAAGAAGCCTCGTGTGAACTGTGGGGCTTGCTCAAGCGCCCGGACGAGAAGTTCGTCACCGAGCGCGCTTATGAAAATCCGAAGTTCGTCGAGGACCTCGTGCGCGATGTTGCGCAGCGTTTGAACTCGGATGAGCGGATCGTCGCCTACGTGCTGGAAGCCGAGAACTTCGAGTCGATTCACAATCACAGCGCGTACGCGGTAATCGAGCGGGATAAGCGGGCGGCTTGACACGCGCTTTAGCTAAACCCAACAAAAAAGCCGCTTCTTTTGGAAGCGGCTTTTTTTACGACCAAACGATGGGTGGTTCAGCGTGCGAGGGACGTCAGATCCCAGCGCGGCTTCACCGTGAACGCGTAGTCCTTGCCCGACTGATCCGGCCAGCGCTGCAGTCGCAACGCGCCGGCCAGCGCGATCATCGCGCCGTTGTCCGTGCACAGCGAGATGTCCGGATAGTGCACGTAAAAATTGCGTTTCTTTGCGGCAGCGGACAGTGCTTCGCGCAACTGCCGGTTTGCGCCGACACCGCCCGCGACGACCAACCGGTTGAGCTTGGTCTTCTTGAGCGCGGCCAGCGACTTCGCAGCCAGAACGTCGACTGCCGCGTCGACGAAACCACGCGCCAGATCGGCTTTCGCCTGCTCGCAGATATTGGCGCCGCCGAGCTTCTTGGCGTGCGTGAGAACAGCGGTCTTCAAGCCGCTGAAGCTGAAATCGAGGTCGCCGGAATGCAGCATGGGACGCGGCAGAACCACCGCGCCCGGCGTGCCGAATTCGGCCATGCGCGAGACTTCCGGGCCGCCCGGGTAACCCAGGCCGAGCAGCTTGGCGGTTTTGTCGAACGCTTCGCCGGCGGCGTCGTCCAGCGTTTCGCCGAGCGTCTCGTAGACGCCCACGTCCGTGACACGCATCAACTGCGTGTGTCCACCGGATACCAGTAGCGCGACAAACGGAAACGGCGGCGGCTCATCCACCAGCAGCGGCGACAGCAAATGCCCTTCAAGGTGATGAATGCCGATGGTCGGCTTGTCCCACGCCATGGCCAGCGAATTGGCGACGCTCGCGCCAACCAGCAGCGCGCCCGCGAGGCCAGGGCCTTGCGTGTAGGCGATTGCGTCGATGTCGCCGCGGGCCGCGCCGGCGCGTTCCATCACCTCTTCGAGCAGCGGCAGCGCGCGCCGGATGTGATCGCGCGACGCCAGTTCCGGCACCACGCCGCCGTACTCCCGATGCATCGCAATTTGCGAATGCAGCGCGTGCGCGAGCAGGCCGCGCTCCGTGTCGTAGAGCGCGAGACCGGTTTCGTCGCAGGAGCTTTCGATGCCGAGAACGAGCATGATGGTGGGCTTGAGCGGACGCAGAAGTGACAAAACTCCGGCATCCGAAAGTGAGAAGGCAAGCCTGAAAGTATAGCAGTGCGGGCAGGGCGCCGCCGACGCGCGGGTACAATGCGGCCCCATGGAATCCTTCGATATCGCAGTGATCGGCGCAGGCGCGGCCGGCATGATGTGCGCGGCGGTGGCCGGGCAACTCGGCCGTCGCGTGGTGCTGATCGACCACTCGCAGCGTCTCGCGGAGAAAATCCGCATCTCCGGTGGCGGCCGCTGCAACTTCACGAATCTGTATGCCGGCCCGGCTAATTACTTGTCGGCCAATCCGCATTTTTGCCGCTCGGCGCTCGCGCGCTATACACCGCGCGATTTCATGGCGCTCCTCAAGCGTCATCATGTGACTTGGCACGAGAAGCACAAAGGCCAGCTCTTCTGCGACCAGTCGAGCGACGCGGTCATCAATGTGCTGAAGAACGAGTGCGATGCGGGCCGCGTGGCGTGGCGCACGCCGCTTGCGGTCGAGCAGGTGCGACAGGATCCGCAAGGGCGCTTCACGCTGGATACGCAGGCGGGGCCGATCGTCGCTCGCGCGCTCGTGGTCGCGACCGGCGGGCTGTCGATTCCCAAGATCGGCGCCACCGATTTCGCCTACCGGCTTGCCAAGCAGTTCGGTCACAAGCTGATCGATACGCGGCCGGCGCTAGTCCCGCTGACTTTCGCAGCCGGAGACTGGGAGCCGTTCGCGGCGCTATCCGGCGTCTCGCTGGAAGTGCAACTGGCGACCGGCAACAAAAAAACCGGCGCCGAATTCAACGAAGACCTGCTGCTCACTCACCGCGGTCTTTCCGGCCCAGGCGTGCTGCAGATTTCGAGCTACTGGCAGCCCGGCGAGCCGATTCACATCAACTTGCTGCCGGAGCAGGACGCTGCGACAGCCTTGCTGGAAGCGAAGACCGGCACGAAGCGGCAGATCGCCAATCTGTTGTCGGAATGGGTCCCGCAGCGGCTCGCCCATGTCTGGCTGGAAACCCATCAGATTCCCGCCGAAGCGCGCGTGGCCGATTTGCCGGACAAAACCCTGCGCCGCGTCGGCGAGGCGCTGTCGCGCTGGACGCTCACGCCCAACGGCACGGAAGGCTATCGCAAAGCCGAAGTGACGCGCGGCGGCATCGACACGCGCGACCTGTCGTCATCGACGATGATGAGCGCGCGCGCGCCGGGCTTGTACTTCATCGGCGAAGCCGTCGACGTAACCGGCTGGTTGGGCGGCTACAATTTTCAGTGGGCATGGGCGTCGGGTGTGGCGGCCGGCGAGGCGGCCGCGGAGTATGCCAGAGGGGCTTGACGGCGCTCTGGCTTTGTGAGAAAGCTCTGCTATACTCCTGAACCTTTACAAAGTTCCGTTATTGAAAAATGACGACCATCCGCGTAAAAGACAACGAGCCGTTTGAAGTTGCCATGCGCCGGTTCAAGCGCACCATGGAGAAAAGCGGCTTGTTGACGGAACTTCGCGCTCGCGAGTTTTACGAAAAGCCTACGGCCGAGCGCAAGCGTAAGAAGGCGTCCGCGGTGAAGCGTCATTTCAAGCGTCTGCGTAGCCAGATGCTGCCAAAGAAGTTCTACTGATTCTGGCGTTGCCGCGGTTCCCGTCTAACGGAGCGGCGACATTCAACCGGTGAGGGCGCAACAGGTGCCATCACGGAAAACACGGCCCTTCGGGCCAGCCGGCAGGGTCGCAACCACCACGCACAGTGTGCCAACCCGCTTGAGGAAGCAGTCCCAAGCGGGTATTCGTGTTGATGCGCGTGCTGAGTGGTTAGTCTGGCCGGTTTTTCAAATTCCAACGCATTCAGGTGAGTGATGAGTCTCAAGGACCGGATCAACGACGATATGAAGGCCGCCATGCGGGCACGTGAGACCGAGCGCCTCGGCACGGTCCGCCTGCTGCTCGCCGCGATCAAGCAGCGCGAAGTCGACGAGCGCATCACGCTCGACGACACCGCGATCACCGCTGTCATCGACAAGATGATCAAGCAGCGCAAGGATTCGATCAGCCAGTTCGAAGCCGCTGGCCGCACCGATCTGGCCGACAAGGAAAAGGCCGAACTGGCCATCTTGTCTGCCTATATGCCGGAGCAGATGTCCGAGGCGGAGATCGTCGCCGAAGTTCAGGCCGCGGTGGCGCAAACCGGCGCAGCCGGACCGCAGGACATGGGCAAGGTGATGGGCGTGCTCAAGCCGAAGCTGGCCGGCCGCGCCGACATGACCGCTGTTTCGGCGCAAGTCAAAGCCGCGCTCGCGAAGTAAATTTCCGTATTTTCGCGTCGTGCATGCTGTTTTTCGACGGCGTGCGCGGCGTTGAGTTTTTTAAGGCAGCGTCATTTACTGTGATTCCACCGTCATTCCTGCAGGACCTGCTCAACCGCGTCGATATCGTCGACGTGGTCGGCCGGTATGTGCAGTTGAAAAAGGGCGGCGCGAACTTCATGGGGCTGTGCCCGTTCCACAACGAGAAAAGCCCATCGTTTACGGTTAGTCCGACTAAGCAGTTCTATCACTGCTTCGGTTGCGGCGCGCACGGTACGGCGATCGGGTTCCTGATGGAGCACGTCGGGTCCTCGTTTCCCGAGGCAGTCAATGAGTTGGCGCAGTCCGTCGGGTTGACCGTGCCAAACGAGCCGTCGCCCGGCTATGGCGGCGGCGGGTCCGGCGGCGGCTATGCGCCGGCAGCATCCAAAGCGGTCACAACCGCGCTTTCCGATGTCATGCAGACCGCCTGCGACTTCTACCGCAAGCAGCTGCGCAGCGCGCCGGTCGCGATCCAGTATCTGAAGAAGCGCGGCTTGACCGGCGAGATAGCAGCCCGTTTCGGACTCGGCTACGCCCCGGACGGCTGGCAGAACCTCGAACCGGCTTTTCCGAACTACCGCGACGATGCGCTGGTCGAATCGGGTTTGGTGATCGTCAGCGAAAAGTCCGACGCTCAGGGCCAGAACCGCCGGTACGACCGCTTTCGCGAGCGGATCATGTTCCCGATTCGCAATGTGAAGGGGCAGGTAATCGGCTTCGGCGGCCGCGTGCTGGACAGCGGCGAGCCCAAATATTTGAATTCGCCCGAAACGCCTTTATTTAACAAAGGCAGCGAGCTTTATGGGCTGTTCGAGGCGCGTCTGGCGATCCGCGAACAACACTACGTGCTGGTCGTGGAAGGCTACATGGACGTGGTCGCGCTGGCCCAATTGGGGTTTCAGAACGCGGTCGCCACGCTCGGCACGGCCTGCACGCCGATTCACGTTCAGAAACTGATGCGCCAGACCGACACGGTCATCTTCAGTTTCGACGGCGATTCGGCCGGGCGGCGCGCCGCTCGCCGGGCGCTGGATGCCTGTTTGCCGCACGCGGCGGACAACCGGACCATCCGGTTCCTGTTTTTACCGTCCGAGCACGATCCGGACAGTTATGTGCGTGAATACGGCACCGAGGCCTTTGCCGAGCAGGTCGAGCGGGCCATGCCGCTGTCGCAGTTCATGCTGAATGAGGTGCTGACCGGCAAGGAGCTTGATCAGCCGGAAGGCCGCGCCCGCGCGCTGTTCGACGCCAAACCGCTGCTGCAGGCGCTGCCAGCCAATGCCCTGCGCGCGCAGATCATGCATATGTTCGCCGACCGGCTCGACGTGCCGTTCGACGAAGTCGCCGCGCTGTGCGAGGTCGATTCCCGGATCGCGGCGGCGGCCCGCGCCGCACCGGCCCGCAAAGACCGGCGCAGCGTGACGGGGATCGAGGAAAAAACGCTGCGCAATCTGGTGATGTATCCGCGCACCGTGGGCGTGCTGGACGAAGAGGCTGAACAGGCGTTGCTCACGGTCACGCGGCACGGTGAACTGTTCGAGGAAGTGACGACGCATGCGCGTGCGCTGGGCGATTCGGCGGAGTTTCAGTTGTTGTCCGACCTATTGCGAAACGGCGCGAACGCCCCAACTTTCGAGGAAATCTTTCGCAAAATTCTAGACTATGATGAAAACGTCCGGGATTTGCTGCTGAAGGACCCGGAAGATGCGACCGTCATCGAGGAACGGCGCGAGCAGGAACGGATCGTTGGAGAGGAACTGAAGGCGGCGATCCTGAAGATGCGGTACGACGCTTATTGCGATCGTCTCGAGCAGCTTTCGCGGCAATCCCGGCACACGCCGGAGGAGTTTGCGGAACTCTCGGAGCTCAATCGGAAGCGGGCTGACATGAAGCGCCAGCTCGGGCTGTAGGCGGAGCGCGGAGACCCTCGGTGCTATAATAAAAGGTTTCCAGCGGATTGTTTTTCAAGGGTTTTCCTAGCAAAGGCGAAAAGGCGATGCGATGGCAAAGACTGCGGGCGGAACAACGGGCGGAAAGAAAACGACAGGCACAAGCTCCAAGGAGCCGACCAGAAAGGTCACCGAAGCCAGGTTAGTTTCTTCTGTCAGAAAAGCGTCTGCGGTCAGTGTTGCACCGGTTGCCGCGAAGAAGTCCTCGACCACTTCGGCTGCGCGAGCGGAGCCGGTCAGGGCGGCGAAAGTTGTAGCAGTACCGGCCACAAAGGGGTCGGGTGTCAGAAGCGCAAGGGAAGCGGCTGCCGCGCAGGACGATGCGGTAGTGCGCGAGGTTCCAGTATCCACGGTTCAACCGGCTGGCGTCCACCAGCCGCGAGTCGAGACTACAGCCGGTACGGCGAACTCCATGACGAAAAAGCTGAACGAAGTACCCGTCGATGACGACGCAACCCAAAGCGAAGAAAACCCCGCGGCTGCTGCTCCGGCCAAGGTGGAAAAGGCCAAGGCTCGCGACCGTCGTGCAAAGGAAAAAGCGCTGCTGAAAGACGCTTTCGCGTCGTCACAGCCGGGCACGGTCGAGGAACTCGAGGAGCGCCGCTCCAAGCTGCGCGCGCTGATCAAGCTCGGCAAGGAGCGCGGCTTCCTCACGTACGCTGAGATCAACGACCACCTGCCGGACAACTTCACCGAGACCGAGGCGATCGAAGGCATCATCAGCACGTTCAACGACATGGGCGTGGCGGTGTACGAGCAGGCCCCGGACGCTGAAACGCTGCTGCTGAACGACAACGCGCCGGCGGCTTCGTCCGACGACGAAGTGGAAGAGGAAGCGGAAGTTGCGCTGTCCACCGTCGACTCGGAATTCGGCCGCACTACGGACCCGGTCCGCATGTACATGCGTGAAATGGGCACGGTCGAGCTGCTCACGCGCGAAGGCGAAATCGAAATCGCCAAGCGGATCGAAGACGGCCTGAAGCACATGGTGATGGCCATCTCCGCATGCCCGACCACGATCGCCGACATCCTGGCGATGGCGGAGCGGGTCGCGAATGAGGAAATTCGCATCGACGAACTGGTCGACGGTCTGATCGACGCCAACGCAGAAGACGCGGACGGTTTCTCCGCGCAAGAAGCGGAAGCGATCGAGAGCGAAGACGAGGAAGTCGAAGAAGACTCGGAAGAAGACGAGGAAGAAGACGACGGCACGGCGCAAGCTACCGCTAACGCAGCGCAGATGGAAGCGCTCAAGCGTGCCTCGCTCGAAAAATTCGCGATGATCAGCGAATGGTTCGACAAGATGCGCCGCGCGTTCGAGAAGGAAGGCTACAAGTCCAAGTCGTATCTGAAGGCACAGGAAACGATCCAGAACGAGCTCATGACGATCCGCTTCACCGCGCGCACCGTCGAGCGTCTGTGCGACACGCTGCGTGCGCAGGTGGACGAAGTGCGTCAGGTCGAACGTCAGATTCTGCACACGGTGGTCGACAAGTGCGGCATGCCGCGTGCGGAATTCATCGCGCGTTTCCCGGGCAGCGAAACGGATCTCGAGTGGGCCGATAAGATCGTCGGCGAAGGTCACGCTTATAGCGCGATCCTCACGCGGAACATTCCGGCTATTCGCGAACAGCAACAACGTCTGCTGGATCTGCAGGCGCGGGTCGTGCTGCCGTTGAAAGACCTGAAGGAAACCAACCGTCAGATGGCGGCGGGCGAACTGAAGGCGCGTCAGGCGAAGCGCGAAATGACCGAGGCGAACTTGCGTCTCGTGATCTCGATCGCGAAGAAGTACACGAACCGTGGTCTTCAGTTCCTTGACCTGATTCAGGAAGGCAACATCGGTCTGATGAAGGCGGTGGACAAGTTCGAATACCGTCGCGGCTACAAGTTCTCCACGTATGCAACGTGGTGGATCCGTCAGGCCATTACGCGTTCGATCGCCGACCAGGCGCGCACGATCCGGATTCCGGTTCACATGATCGAAACGATCAACAAGATGAACCGCATCTCGCGTCAGATTCTGCAGGAAACCGGTCTCGAGCCGGATCCGGCGACGCTGGCCGAGAAGATGGAAATGCCGGAAGACAAGATCCGCAAGATCATGAAGATCGCGAAGGAGCCGATCTCGATGGAAACGCCGATCGGTGACGACGACGATTCACATCTGGGCGACTTCATCGAAGACAACAACACGGTTGCGCCGGCCGACGCGGCTTTGCATGCCAGCATGCGCGATGTCGTGAAGGACGTGCTCGACTCGCTGACTCCGCGTGAAGCGAAGGTGCTGCGCATGCGTTTCGGTATCGAGATGAGCACCGATCACACGCTCGAAGAAGTCGGCAAGCAGTTCGACGTGACGCGTGAACGGATCCGTCAGATCGAGGCGAAGGCGTTGCGCAAGCTGCGCCACCCGAGCCGTTCGGACAAGCTGAAGTCTTTCCTCGAAGGAAATTGATCGAAGCCGGCGTTCATTGCAAATGATGTAGCGGTTTGAAGGGGCCTCGCGGTTGTTTCGCCGTAGCGAAGCGGTTGCGAAGGCCCCTTTTTCGTGTAGTATGTCGGCCAATCAACGAATAGGCCCGGCCTTCACGACCGGGTCTTTTTTCTTGGGCCGGACGCCGTGCTGGTTGCAGGCAGCGGACTCATAATCCGCCTCCGAAAGGACACCGTCGGTTCGAATCCGACCCGGCCCACCATCGATGCAAAGAAAGGGTTCCGATAATGTCGGAACCCTTTTTTGTTTGTGTGTCGTGAAGCGGCTATTGGGCGCGCCAATATGTCACTTCCGTTGCGCTGTTAAGCTACGCGCCGCGGACTTCTATCCAGTTGGATAAAAGTTGTTCGTCGTCATATGAGCGGCATTCAGACGCGCCTGAAACTGATCGCTGCGGACTCAGGCGCGCGTGTTAAGCAACACATTTCACGCTGCGGAAATATCGTCATTCCTTTTGCGTTCGTCGGCGCAAACTCTGTCAGATTTATTCTTTCCTTTCGGGTTTCGTCTCGTCATTCGCTGGTTTCCGTTGGCGCTCTGACGCACAGACTCTATCGCGATGGCCGCGCTAACCTGAGTACTAGGCGGCCCGAAGTCCGCCCGGTGAGAGTGGCACGTCGTTTGCGCAAGCACGGCTTCCAAACCATATCAATAACGAGAACGACCATGCGACCTGACCACACCGCTGATGAGTTTGTCCAGACTCAACCTTTGTTGCCTACTTCGCCGGAAAGCGAGCGCGCAGGCGTGCCGCAACGGCAGATCAGCGCGTTGTCGCGCGTCACGTTCTGTTTCGCCTGGCTGTTCGGGCTGGAGCCGTTCCTGACCGGATCGGCCGGTGAGATGCCGCGCTCGCGGCTCGATCGTCAATAGTCTGTGACATGGTGCAACGTGCGCGGTCGTGCCATTGGGCGTTGAAAGTTTCGCCGCTCATTGAGGCAATTTCTACAGCCGGACATCAACCGATCGAGATCGTCACGCGAAGGCCCCGCAGGTCGACTGTAGCGCCGGCCCTTCGGGAATAGCCGTTGCGCGCTGAGCGTTGGGAGACATTCCCATTCTCAGGATGCTCATCATGCAAACCGACCCCACCATCGACCCCGTCGCCGATCCTGCCAACCAGCCGCTCGACGAACCCGGCGAGCAACCGCGTCCATTGCCGGGTGTGCCGCCCGAAACCGATCCGCTCGCGCCGGGCTCTTCACCCGAGGACGAGGAGGCGCTGCGGTGGTCGCAAGACGAGCCATAAGGTCGTGGTGGTAGGGAACTAGGGAAACTCCGTGTAAAAGAATGGCACGCTCGTGCCGTTTAATGAAGGTGGAAGGCTGTTCGACGTTTGCCGTCCGCTTTCAGCACGGGTTCTTGTCACGCGGCGGTCGGCGCCGCATTTCACCTCCGGGCAATGCCCGTGCTGAAGGCTTTCCCTTCGACGTACGGGTTTTGTGAAAACGCCTCAGTGGTTTCTGACTCGCCGTACGGATCCTTACAGACAAATGAGACGCGGGAGTTGCTGCGAGCACTTCCCAGGGCTGTATGCCGTCAGCTGTTGCGCGCGACAGCATAAAAAGGCGGCGCATACGCGGCGCGCACGGATTTCCAGCACCATCGAACTGCTCTACTGCTCAGCGCCAGAATAAAAGCACACCGTCAAATTCAATTGCCTTCGCAAAAAGAAGTTAATGGCCAGAGCTAAATAACGCGGGATAATTCGAGTCGAGCAAAGCGGCAGCATTAATTCAATAAAGTTCCCGGTTTTCCAAAATAAATTTACCGCGGTCGAATGCATGCGGCCTATTGGCTCCCTTGCGGGCAATCATACGTCTCTAATTTCCTGATTGCTCCGACCCGATTACGTCATGATTATTAAAACGCTGTTGCATGCACACAACTGAACATATTGAGAAGTTGCAAATTACTTATGACCACGGCAGGTGCGACACCCACCTAATTTGGTCATAAACGTCGGGAAAACAAAGACTTAATGCCTGCGGCGATTAGATTGTTGCTGTTTACGAAAAATCCTGTTGCGTGAATTGCCGACCTCGCTACCAGGGCGTCCCCCTACACTCACGCTTCGTTTCAAGGGTGCCCGACGATCCGGAACGGGTCGGTTGAAGGGCGGCAACAGGTGCGATGCACACGCTGCCGAGGCAGGTCCCGCTCCCCGCGTAAATTTATCGAACAGGAGTCCCACGCATGAAAAAGAGTCTCATCGTCGTTGCGGTTGCCGCATCGTTCGCCTCCGTCGCTCACGCACAAAGCAGCGTGACTCTGTATGGTCTGCTGGACGCGGGCCTGACGTACACCAGCAACGTCAACCACAACGCAAAGTGGGCAGCCGGTAGCGGCGGCATCAACCAAAGCATGTTCGGTCTGCGCGGTTCGGAAGACCTGGGCGGCGGTCTGAAGGCTATCTTCACGTTGGAAAGCGGCTTCAACATCAACAACGGCAAGTTCGCTAACAACAACGGCATGTTCAACCGTCAAGCGTTCGTCGGTCTGTCGAGCGCGCAATTCGGTACGGTCACGCTGGGTCGTCAATATGACGCAGCTCAAGACTACCTGGCACCGCTGACCGCAACGGGCAGCTGGGGCGGTACGTACTTCGCGCATCCGTTCAACAACGACAACCTGAACACGAACGGCGGCTACGCAGTCAACAACTCGATCAAGTACTCGAGCGCTAACTACGCTGGCTTCTCGTTCGGCGGCACGTACGGCTTCTCGAACCAGGCTGGCGCATTCGCAAACAACCGCGAATACAGCGTTGGTGCTGCATACCAGTGGCAAGGTCTGCACCTGGGCGCTGCTTACGCACAGCAAAACAACCCGGGCGCAGGTAACACGGGTGCTTCGGACGGTTCGTACGTCAACGCACTGGCAGGCAACGTCGGCAACTTCCGTCAACGTGAATTCGGCGTTGCTGGTTCGTATGCATTTGGCCCGGCAACCGTCGGTCTGGCATGGACGCAATCGCGTTCGGACAACTTCGTGGGCGGTCAGCAATCGCTGCGCGCTAACAACTACGAAGTCAACGGCAAGTACAACCTGACCCCGGCTCTCGGCCTGGGCGTGGCTTACACGTTCACGGACGGCAAGGGCTACGGCGTTGGCGCGAACGGTGGTTCGGAGTCGGTGCGCTACCACCAGATCGGCGTGCAGGCTGACTACTCGCTGTCGCGTCGTACGGACGTCTACGCTCAAGCCGTGTATCAGCACGCAATGGGCGACGGCGGTGTCGCTTCGATCTACAGCGGCGACAACACGCAACTGCCGTCGTCGTCGAAGAACCAGACGGCTGCTACGGTCGGTCTGCGTCACCGCTTCTAAGCTTCAGCAGAAGCTGGTTGGTGTACGAAAAGGTGCCGTTCGCGGCACCTTTTTTTATGCGCGCGCGGTTTGATTGCCGGCACCCGGCGAGAATGACGGGTGCGCGCGGCTTGCAGGGCACAGGCGGCCCTGCCTGATTTAGAAAATCGTACGCAGACCGAGTGCAATGCCGGTCTGGTTGTTCTTGCCCGGCAATTCGACCGAGGCAGCGCCCGATACCTTGTCGAAATCGACCGTACCGTACACCTCGGTGCGCTTGGACAAGGCGTATTCAGCCAACGCCACCAACGTATAGCGATTGCCGCTGCCCAGTTGTCCGTTGCCGATCGCCGCGTTGGACATGTGGTCGTAGTACGCCGCGCCAGTCAACGTGAGCGCGGGTGTGGCCTGCCACGTGACGCCGGCGAACGGACCGTTGTCGACGCGGCCCGAGCCCTTCAGGATATCGACGCCCGGCACGAGCGTCTGCTGCGCCAGCGCGCTGTCGACGAAACCCGTGTCGTCTTTCGAATGCAGATAGCCGACGTACACCTTCGCCGTGCTGAACGCATAGACCGCGTTTGCGTTGAAGATAGTCTGCTTGTGATTGCTGTTGTCGCTATTCTGCTGCACGCCGCCCGCGAGGCTCAATGGGCCGGCCACATACGACAACGTAAAGCCGTACATCGTGCCCGCGCCGAGATGGCCCGGCACCTGGCCGGAGAAACCGCCCGCGCCGCTCGATTCGGAGTTGGTGCCGAACGAGTACATCGCGGCGATAGTCAGGCCTTTGTACGTGCCGGTGTATTTGACTGCGTTGTCTGCGTAAAGGCCCGCGCCGAGCGCGCCCGGCAACCATGAGTTCTCGAAGTAGTTGCCGACCGTGAGCGGGTCGTAGGTGTCGCCGAGCAGGTCGAACAACGGCGTCTTCTGACGGCCTAGCGTTAGCGTGCCGTATTGGCTGCTCAGGCCCACGTACGCATTGCGGTTGAAGAGCCGCTGGCTGTCCGAGGCGGACCCGTCCTGCAGATTGATGCCGCTTTCCAGGTCGAAGATCGCCTTCAGTCCGCCGCCCAGATCTTCCGAGCCGCGCAGACCCCAGCGGCTATTGGTAATCGCACCGTTCGTCATGAACAGACGGCCATCGTTTTTGGCGTTGGAGTTGGTCAGATAGCGCACGCTCACGTCTGCGACGCCGTACAGTGTGATCGAGCTCTGTGCCGAGGCGTGCTCGGCGGTCATCGCGAGGGCAGCGCCACCCACGATGGCAGCGGTCTTGAGGAATCTCATTTGTCTCATTGGGATATCTGCTAGGCAGTTATGGTTTATTCATTCGATTCCGGCGTATGCGGACGGGCTGTGCGCCGGCGCGCCGATGATAGACCCGCGCCCTCGTCGCGCCAAAAGTCCTTTAGCGCAATAACTTATTGCAGTTTCCAACCATTGCCCCGCGCTGTCTGACAAGAGTTAACTTTCGCGCAAGCGCGCTTCGGTTAGTCTGAAATCCATTGATTGATAGACGCTATTTCGCAGCGACGCCAGCCTGTATGCAGCGGCCGCGCGTTCTTACCGCATGGATAATTCCACTCGAAAGCCGCAGCCTCATTTGCCGACCACTTACGATCTGACTGACGAGCAATGGCATCGCATCGTCCCGCTGCTGCCTGAAATGAAAGCTCTTGGACCTCGCCGTGGGCGTCCCAGCATCGATATCCGCTGGGTGGTGAATAGCGTGATGTGGGTGCTGCACGCGCGCGCGCCATGGAGCGCGATGCCGGAGCGTTACGCGCCGTATCAGACTGCGCATCGCTACTACCTGCGCTGGAAGAAGTCCGGCGTGCTGGCCGACATCGTGTTCGCGCTGTTCGGGACCGATGCGATTCTCGAGCGGCCTATCACGCGAAGGAGCGGCGTGCGTGCTGCGTAGATTGCAGCTTCGCAGCGACAAATAAAAAAGGCTGTCACCCGATTTTCGGCGACAGCCTTATTTTGATCGGTCAGGAGGTCTGCCGATCGGGCACGACGGACCGTGGCCCGTATAACCCGCTCACACAGTTTGCTCGACCTTGAACACGGCCACGGCATGTCGCAGGTGTTCGGTCTGCTCATCCAGCGAACCGGCCGCGGCGGCCGCCTGCTCGACAAGTGCGGCATTGCGCTGCGTCACGTCGTCCATCTGACGGATCGCGAGATTGACTTCGCCGATACCCGAACTCTGTTCCTTCGAAGCCGCCGAGATTTCGTTCATGATGGCCGTCACGCGGCGCACCGCGTCGACCACCTCGCCGATCGTGCTACCCGCCTTGCCCGCGAGCGTGGAGCCTTCGCCGACTTGTGCGACCGACTGATCGATCAACACTTTGATCTCCTTGGCCGCTGTCGCGCTGCGTTGCGCGAGATTGCGCACCTCGCCCGCGACCACCGCGAAGCCGCGACCCTCTTCGCCGGCGCGCGCGGCTTCCACCGCGGCGTTCAGCGCCAGAATGTTGGTCTGGAACGCAATGCCCTCGATCACGCTGATGATCTCGCCGATCTTGCGCGAACTATCGGTGATACCCGCCATTTTCTCGACCACGTCGTTGACCACCTGGCCACCGCGCGCGGCGATGCTCGACGCGTCGCTCGCCAGTTCGGATGCGGTCGCCGCATTGTCGGCGTTCTGCGTGACGGTCTTGGTGAGTTCGTCCATGCTGGCGGCGGTCTGCTGCAACGACGCGGCCTGTTCCTCGGTGCGGCTCGACAGATCCAGATTGCCCGCGGCGATTTCCTTCGAGGCGACGGTGATCGTCTCCGCCGAGTTCTTGATCCGCGCGACGGTGGATGCGAGTTGATTGCGCATCTCACGCAGCGAGAACAGCAGGCTCGACGTGTCGTCGCGGCGCAGCTCGATGCGAGTGGCCAGATCGCCGCGCGCGATCTGCATCGCAATCGAGGCCGCGGCGGAAGGCTCGCCGCCAATCGAGCGCGACACGCTGCGCACCACGCGCGACGCCACGAACGACACGATCACGCCGAGTACCAGGAGCATGCCGGCCGAGCGTGCGAGCGTCGTGTAGAACTGCGCCTGAATGTCGTCCATGTAAGCGCCGGCGATGAAGTCCCAGCCCCACGGGGCGAAGCGTTTCACATAGCCGATCTTCTCGCTAGGTGTCGTTTCACCGGGTTTGGGCCACCAGTAGCGCAGGTAGTCGGCGCCGGCCGCCGAACCGCCGGCCTGAGCGATGTCGTGATACAGCGCGTTGCCTTTGGCGTCGCGGAAGCCGCCCATGTCCTTACCGTTCAGCTTCGGGCTCATCGGGTGGTCGATCATGACCGAGTCGCTGCGCACGATCGTCACGTAGCCGGAGGTACCATAGCGTTGCGCATTGACGCGGGCGATCGCTTGTTGCTTCGCTTCGTCGACGGAGAGCTTGCCGGCGTCGGCCTGTTTCGCATAGTCCGCGACGATCGATACCGCCATGTCCGTGACATCGGCCAGATTGGCGCGCCGTGCGTCCATTTGACCGTTACGCGCTTCGTACGCGTTCACAACGGTCACGATCAGGAGCGCGGCCCAGCACAGCAGCAACGGCACCCACAACTTCTGTTTCAGTGTCAGACGGTTCATTATCGGATTCGACAATACGTTGAGCTCGGAATAGGGACAGGCTGCAATCTGCGCTGCATAGCTCGCATAACGGCGCGTGCGGCGCTTTCTTTATCCGATTGCTCAAAAAACAGTCGAACGGCCGCGCGCAGGCGGCCGCCGAAACATGCGGAGCAAGAGCGGCAGGCAGGGCGTTGGGTGCTAGAGCTGTTCCCGGCCGAACGCGCCTAGGCGTTCGAGGTCGAGCACGTCGATCTGGTTGTACGAGAGGCGCAAAATCTGCAGCCGTTCGAGGTTTTGCAGCGCCTGGTTGATCCGCTGACGCGAAACGCCCGCCAACAGGCCGACTTCTTCCTGCGAAATGGCGAGGGTGCGGCCGGTGTCGGGATAAAGATCGGGGTTGAACAACTGCGCGAGCGACTGCGCGACGCGCGCATCGACATCGAGCAACCGGCTATTCTGGATCGACGCGATGAATTCGCCCATGCGGTTGTTCAGTTGCCGGATCACGAATGCGTTGAACGGCAAGCTGGACTCCAGCAGCGTGTGAAACGTCTCCGACGGCACGAACATGACCAGCGAAGGCTGAATCGCGGCCACGTCGTACTTGCGCAATTCACGCTTGATCACGCTGCCTTCGCCGAACCAGCCGCCAGGCGGCACGCCGGACAGCGTGCAACTGCGTCCCGAGGGGCTATAAATGGCAAGTTTGATGAGTCCGGAATGGACGCCGATCCAGTAGTCCGACGGTTCCTGGCGGCGCGCGATCCACGCCCCGCCTTCAAGATGCTCCGCGTGTGCGCTGGCGAGGACCATGGATTGATGCTCGGCGGCGAGCGCCCGGAACCACGCACAGGTGGCGAACAGGCCCGGAAGATCGGCGCGCGCAACTCGCTCAGGCCTGCGCGGGCGGGCATCGGCGGGGGCGGTGAGCGGAGCGTCGTTCATGGCAGCTTGCGGGTGTTTGGGCGGAAGTGAGTGCTGACGCGCCAAGGCGCGCCACTCTGTCATTTGAACGACAGACAGTTCACCATGACCATTGTTAGCCTAGTTCATCAACAGAATAATCGACGGCGCGGCCAGCGCCTCTGGAGACGATGCGATGAAACACATGTTCGAAGCAGGCCTCGAGCGCCGCGAGGCCAACTACGTACCGCTCACCCCGATCGATTTCATCGTGCGCGCAGCGGAAGTCTACGGTGAGCGGCCGGCGGTCGTCCATGGGAAGATTCGCCGCAACTGGCGCGAGACCTACGAACGCGTCCGGCGTCTGGCCAGCGCGTTGCAGCGGGCTGGCATTCAGCGTGGCGACACGGTCGCGGCCTTGCTCCCCAATATTCCTCCGATGATAGAAGCGCACTTCGGCGTGCCCATGGCCGGCGCCGTGCTCAATACGCTAAATACGCGGCTCGACGTATCGTCGCTGTTGTTCATGCTGCGCCACGGCGAGGCGAAGGCGTTGATCGTCGATACCGAGTACGGCGAGTTCGCGCATCGCGCCGCGCTGGAGTTCCCGGACCTGCGCGTAATCAGCGTGGCGGACGCGATGCCCGCCGATCCTTCGCAATTTATCCGCGCGACAGACTACGAAGCGTTCCTGCGATCCGGCGACCCCGAATTCGCGTGGGCCATGCCCGCCGACGAATGGGACGCCATCGCGCTGAACTACACTTCCGGCACCACCGGCGATCCGAAGGGCGTGGTCTACCACCATCGCGGCGCGTATCTGAACGCGCTGAGCAACATCCTCGAATGGGATATGCCCAAGCACGCCATCTACCTGTGGACCTTGCCGCTATTTCACTGCAACGGCTGGTGTTTCCCGTGGACGGTGGCCGCACGGGCCGGCGTCAATGTCTGTTTGCGCAAATTCGATGCGAAGACAGTGTTCGATCTGATTCGCCGCGAAGGCATCACGCACTATTGCGGCGCGCCGATCGTGCAGAGCGCGCTCGCGAACGCGCCAGCGGAATGGCGCGAGGGCATCGAGCATCGCGTGTCGACGATGGTGGCGGGCGCGGCGCCCGCGCCTGCGGTGATCGCGAAGATGAAGGAGATCGGCTTCGATCTCACGCACGTGTACGGACTCACCGAAACCTACGGTCCGGCCGCAGTCTGCGCGAAACAGGAGGAGTGGGAGACGCTCGACGACGGCGCACGCGCCGAGATGAACGCGCGGCAAGGCGTGCGCTATCACCTGCAGGCCGCGGTGACCGTGCTCGACCCGGACACGCTGACGCCCGTGCCCGACGATGGCGAGACGATCGGCGAGATCATGTTCGGCGGCAACATCTGCATGAAAGGCTATCTGAAGAACGAGCGCGCGACGGAAGCCGCCTTCCAGGGCGGCTGGTTCCACACCGGCGATCTCGGCGTGCGAATGCCCGATGGCTACATTCGCATTCGCGATCGCAGCAAGGACATCATCATTTCCGGCGGCGAGAACATTTCGAGCATCGAGGTCGAAGACACGCTATACCGTCACCCCGCGGTGTCTGTAGCGGCCGTGGTGGCGATGGCCGATCCGAAGTGGGGCGAGGTGCCGTGTGCCTTCGTCGAGCTCAAGGAAGGGGCTCAGGTGAGCGCGGAAGAGATCATTGCGCACTGCCGGCTTTTTCTTGCGGGATACAAGTTGCCGAAAGCGGTGCGTTTCGGCGAATTGCCGAAGACATCGACGGGAAAAATTCAGAAGTTCGAACTACGCGCGCGTATCAAAGCGGAAGAAAAGCCATGATGCGCTCGCGTATGCAATGGTAAAAGGCGTGCCGAATGGCACGCCTATTGGCGGTAATACGTGCCGCGGGACAAGCGCACGTGGGCACGGGAGCGCGTGGATCACGTGCGCGTCGTCGCGCAGAATCGCACGCCGATCGCGAGCTTAGCCGCGCGTGTCGACCCAGTGACGTGCCCAGCGTGCCGAGTGCTGCAGCGCCTGTTCCTCGTTCTTGAAGTAGTCGAGCGAATAGAACTGGTAGCGCCCTTCGGTACGCGCGCTGTCGGCGCGTTCGAGCAACAGATTGGATGAAAAAGTGCCATCGGGCAAACGGTGCGCCGAGGGTTTGACGGCATAGCCGTTGTAGTGATGAATATGTTTGTTTTGCATTTTATATTTTAATGATGTTCGAGTGCGCGCCTGCCTTGCGGACCCTTGCACGAGTCGCGCGGACGAGCTGATTCAAGCCATTGCGAGCCGAATCCTGACGCAGTCGGAAAGCGAAAAATGGGCGTTGAAGCCGGAGGGGAGAATGAGGTGCAACGAGGCGTTTGGCGCTCAGGCAAGCTGCTTGAAATGACATGCAGCTCAAAGCGATACGCGCCAACTGTGGGAGACAAAGCTCCGCGAGGATGTCGCTGCAGCCCGATGTCCGTTGCCGGACACCGAGCCCTTCAAACTTACAGCGGCTTGATGTTAGCCGCTTGCAGACCCTTCGGGCCTTGCTTCGTTTCGAAGCTCACTTTCTGATTCTCAGCCAGCGTCTTGAAGCCGTCGCCGCTGATTTCGGAGAAGTGCGCGAACAGGTCGTCGCCGCCCTTGTCCGGGGTGATGAAGCCAAAGCCTTTGCTGTCGTTGAACCACTTAACGGTACCGGTATCCATGAAGAATCCTTGAGGTAAAAAAATAGAGAAATGTGCTCTGTGAAAGAGCGTGTGAAGCGTCAAGGAGGGAGAGGACAACGAATACCGCTGAGGGAGCGAGACATTGATGAACAGCAATCGAACTTCTTGAACTTCGGACGCCACAGTAACCGCCGGGGTATGTCAACGTCAACACTTAACTTGTAACTGTTTTGCCGGACGCGGCGCGCGGCTCACGCGAGCGCTTGCCGATAATGCCCTGGTTCCCGGCTTGCCGGGCCGCGCAGCAAGCCGTTCGAGCGGCTACGCGTTGTCAGATGCCCACTTTGTGCGCCGTCAGGATCAGGCGCAATCCCAGCGCGGCGACAGCGCTCGCGGCGACGCGATCCACCCAGGCTTTCCATAGCAGGTAAATTTCACGCGGCCGCTTGCTCGAGAAGCACAACGCGACGACGGTGTACCAGCCGGCTTCGATAGCGAAGATTGCGGGCGGCAATGCAAAGTAGCACCACAGCGGCGGGTGTTGCGGCAGCAGCGCCGCGAAAATACTGCCGTAATAGACGGCTGTCTTCGGATTGCTGAGCTGTGTGCTCAAGCCGATCCAGAACGATTTGCGAGCATTGCCCGAGACCGCTTGCGAGGCATCGAAAGCAAGCGGTTTGGCCGCGCCGCGCCAGATTTTCGACGCGAGGTAGATCAGATACAACCCACCCGCCACTTTCAGGCCGACGTAGAGCCATTCGACACTCGCCAGCAAGGTATAGAGACCGAGCAACGCGATGCCGCTAAAGAACACGCCGCCGACACCCATGCCGAGGGCGGTAGCGAGCCCATCGCCGCGCGACAATCCGATCGCATTGCGGGCGACGATCACGAAGCTCGGTCCCGGACTCATGGCGCCTAACAGCAGTGCGGCCAGGATGGTGATGATGGCGGTTGAAGCGGTCATGATCGAGTGTCTCCTATGCACGAGCGTGCTAGTCAGTGAACATAACATGAGAGAAGGGGATTTGCTTTTTTGCCCTTGCTGCGCGCTCATTTCCTGTCAATGAGTATTGCCGCTTCTACTCGCATTCTGGATAACCCGATGGGAATTAAAAAGCTTTGCGTCGCGGACTAACAATTCGTTGCTGCAAGCAAAAGAAATTGGATGCTAGAATCGCTTTCCATACGCTGAAGCAGCCCCGAACCACGGGGCGAGACACGAGCGCAATTCGATCCGGTTGCCGACGAATTTCCCATAATCCAAGATTTATTGGGCATGATTTCCAGGTGCGAGTTTTCCCGCATCGGGAGAGGCATCGCGAGTTCGATTCGCACTCGAGCCATCTGAATCACGCATAGGCTTCGCGTTTTTTAGCGAAGCCTTTTGCTTTTCTAACGCGAGCATTATTAGCCGCGACACTGGTACGTTATGAAAGAGCTTGGGGAACAACGGCAGCTCGACTTCGACGGGAATGCGCGTGAGCGCCTGGTCGCATGGATCCGCCGACGCATGGACGAATACGGCATTACGATAGAAGCGCTCGCCGAAGCGATCGAAGCCGATGTGGCCGCGACGCGGGCCGTGATGTATCGCGACGCTTACGGCAATACGTGGGACGGTCATGGTGATAAACCGGACTGGCTCGCGCGTGCAATTTACGCTGGACAGAACATCGATCATTTCCGATGCTAGGAAGGGCGTCTGCGGCTTGCGTGCGGATGTCGCATAGCCAGTCGGCGCGTTCCTTTGCCGTTGATCGCGTGCACAATCTGCCTTAACATCGGCGGGTCGTTGCCGATTCCGTGCCCATTCATGCGGGCGCATGCGGCACAGAACTGGAAGCTGCATGCCGTACGGTCATCGAACTCCTTCATCTGAATTTCCGGCTTTTCGTTTTCCTGCATGGCTCCGTTGTCTCGCGATATTCGGCTTGTTGTGGCTGAATATCGGCTGGTCGTTTGGTGCGGCCCACGAGCCTGCAGGGCAGCTGTCCGCGCGCGCGAGCCGGCACGTTGAGCCGTCCACCAAGCGCACGTCCAGGGCGAAAGCACAGCGCTCGAACAAAGCGAAGAAGCCGACCGCCGGCAAGACTCGGCGTCGCGTCGCACACAAGCGCAAGCACGTGGCTAGCACCGAGCGGACGATGCATGTCAGCAAAGTCACACCCAAACATCGCCGGCAAGCTGCGCGCAATGCGCGGGATGCACGCGGCGTGACACGCCCCGCAGCGTTGGCGGCAAAGGGCGATACGCAACGTGCGTCAGCGTCGCGCGCCTCGATGTCGCATAAGGGCCCCCGTTTGTTGGCGCGCTGCGGCTATACGCCGAAATCCCGCGCTTTACTTCGCGCCAGATCCGTCTACGTCGTCGACGAACGAACGCAAACCGTGCTTACCGAAAAGCAGGCGGACCTCGTCATGCCAATCGCTTCGGTATCCAAACTGATGACGGCGGTCGTGTCGCTCGATGCACAGCATGCATTGAATGCGCCGCTTAACGTCACGGTTCAGGACCAGGATTTCGACAAATTCACTGGTTCACGTTTGAGTGTCGGTTCGACGCTGTCGCGCCATGACATGCTGCATATTGCGCTGATGTCGTCGGAGAACCGCGCTGCGGCCGCGCTCAGTCGCGACTACATGGGCGGCCGTCCAGGTTTCGTGGCGGCGATGAATGCGAAGGCGCGCTTGCTCGGTATGCGGCACACGTCGTTCGTAAATGGCACGGGCTTGTCGGCGCAGAACGTTTCCACCGCGCGCGATTTGTCGTTGCTGGTTGCCGCGGCCAGCCGTTATCCGCTGATTCGCGCTTATTCCACTGATCGCGATCAGGTGGTCTTACCCGGCGGCGGGCGAGCGAGCTTGAGTTATCACAACTCGAATGCGCTCGTGCGAGGCGGCGACCGCTCGATCGTGCTGCAGAAAACCGGCTTCATCAACGAGGCCGGGCACTGCGTGGTGGTGCGAATGAAGGTGCACGGCAGGCCGGTGGACATTGTGGTGCTGGGCGCGCCAGGCGCGCACGATCACATTGCCGACGTGGTGAGAATCAGCCGCTGGCTGCGCTGTTCGTTGCAGTGAGCGGTAGTCGTCAGACAAGACAGACGAAAAAAGGCCAAAAAAAAAGCCCGCGCAAGGCGGGCTCAACTACTCGGAGTTTCGCGATCCAGTCGCTAGAAGGATCACGGCCAGTGTATGTGAAAGCTATATGAAAGTGTAGAAAAACCGCGTCAAATATCGAAAAATACGGTTTCCTTAGCGCCTTGCATGTGGATGTCGAAACGGTAAACGTTCGCCACATTCGGCTCGCGGCGCGCGATCAGCGTCTCGCGTCGCTCCGCCGGAACCGCTGCCAGCACAGGATCCTTCTCGTTCGCTGCGGCTTCGTCCTCGAAATAGATGCGCGTGAACGTGTGCAGCAGCATGCCGCGCATGGTCAGGATCACATTCAGATGCGGCGCTTCATCCGCACTGGCCCGGCCCGGTTTCACCGTTTCCACGACAAAACGTTTGTGCGGATCCGTGCCGGTGCCCACACGCGCAAAACCGCGAAAACCGGTCTTCAGGATTTCCTCACGCGACGCCGGGAAGTGACCGTTCGAGTCCACTTGCGACACTTCGAGCATGGCGTCGCCAATGACCTTGCCGTCGCCGTCGAATACTTGCCCGACTAGCGTGATGTGCTCGCCGGCCGCTTCGCGGTCAGCCAGAACCGGTGTGAACAGGCTCCTGAAGTCGAAATCGTACTGCTGCGGGCACAAACCGTAAGCGAAGTAAGGTCCAACCGTCTGCGAAGGCGTTTGCTTGAGAGTGGTCATGGCTTAGCGCTCCATCGGAGTTTCGTTGCGGCCGCGCAGCACGATGTCGAAGTCGTAGCCGAGCGCATAGGCCTCTTGCGTGGTGTCGAGCGAGAAATCCGCGATCAGGCGGTCACGGGCGTGCTCCGGCGTGCCCTGGAAGATCGGGTCGAACGCCAGCAGCGGATCGCCGGGAAAGTACATCTGCGTGACGAGGCGCGAGCCAAAATGGTCGCCGAAGAGCGAGAAGTGAATATGGTTCGGACGCCACGCATTCGGATGGTTGCCCCACGGATACGCGCCCGGCTTGATCGTCAGGAAGCGATAGCGGCCTTCGTTGTCCGTGATGCAGCGGCCCGCGCCGAGGAAATTCGGGTCGAGCGGCGCGTCGTGCTGATCGGCCTTGTGCACATAGCGGCCGGCGGCGTTGGCTTGCCAGATTTCGACCAGCGTGTTGCGCACCGGGCGGTTGCCTTCGTCGAGCACACGGCCCGTCACGATGATACGCTCGCCGAGCGGTTCGCCGTTACGCACGGCGTTACGCGTCAGGTCGTGATCGAGCGCGCCGAGGTCTTCAGTGCCGTAGACCGGCACGCGCTGATCGCGCAGCTTTTCCTTCAACGGAATCAGCGGAAGTGTCGGGCCGCGTTTGACCGACGAACCGTAGCCGGGGTAGACGTAAGGCGGATGGGACGGGAAGTCGCGCGCGCTGAGAAAGGAATCGTCCATCAGTGTCTCCTTCGAGGAATTGTGGGATACGACGTTATGGAGAGACTTTATCCAACCTAAGAGGTTATGCAAAATGACGTTTTCGCCCTTTTCGTATAACCTGCCGTTATGCAACGCAGCCTCGCGGATAGCCGCGTCAAATTCCGTCATCTCCAGTGCTTTCTGGCCGTCGCGCAGTTCGGCAGCGTCCAGCGGGCGGCCGACAGCCTGTCGATCACCCAGCCCGCGGTCTCCAAGACGGTGGCCGAACTGGAAGCGATTCTCGGCGTGAAGCTGTTCGAGCGCGGCCGCCACGGCGCCGTGCCGACCCGCGAGGGGCAACTCTTCATGCCGCACGCAAGTGCTTGCGTTAGCGCGCTGCGCCAAGGTGTCGATCTGCTGGCGCGCGCGGAAGGCGCGGCCGCCGCCACGCTGGAAATCGGCATTCTGCCGACCGTCGCGGCGGCGTTGATACCGCCGGTGCTGAAGCGGTTCGCCGCGCTCTGGCCGCGCGTGATCGTGCGCCTCGCGACGGGCGCCAACCCCGAATTGCTCGAGCGCCTGAAAGCGGGCACGATCGAATTTGCGGTCGGTCGGCTGGCCGATCCCGAGCGGATGGTCGGGCTCAGTTTCGAGCAGCTGTTCAGCGAGCCGTTGATCGCGGTGGTCCGCGCCGGGCATCCGTTGGCAGCGGGCGCGGGTTTGCCGGCCGCGTCGCTCGAAGATTTTCCAGTGGTGTTGCCGCCGTTCGGCACGTTGATCCGGCAATCGGCGGACAGTCTGTTGAGCGCATGGGGCGTGCCGCCGTTATCGGCGTTCATCGAGGTATTGTCGGTTTCGACGGGGCGCGCCTTGACGCTGGAGAACGGCGCCGTGTGGTTCGTTCCTCTGAGCGCGGTCGAATACGAACTGGCGCACGGCATGCTGGTACGTTTGCCATTGCCGTTCGCCGGCACCGGCGAGCCGGTCGGATTGATCCGGCGCTCGGACACGCAGCCATCGCCGGTCGGACGGGCGTTTATCGAGGCGGTGCGTGAGGTCGCGCAGCAGCGCATGGCTTCGAGTGCGGATAAGGCAACAGGAAAAACGGCGCAGAAGCGTAGCCGTAAATAGCGCGTTTCGTCCTTGATCGTGAGTATCTGGTAGCGCGAGGCGGAGGGCGGCGCCGTCGAGTGAACCATTCGGTACAAAATGAAGGTTGCGAACGCCCTGCTACCCGGTGTACAAACACGGTGCAAAAGCCGTCGCGGGCCACGATGCCGCGACACGCCACCCATGCGGTGTCACACCGGATGTGGCGGCGGCTTGCACCGAACACCAGAAACAGTGCGAACAGCGTCGAAAGACTGTAAAGGAGATTGCCATGCCCAGCGACTTGCCCACTCCAGACGCCGCGCTGCGCGCCGTGTCGGCGCCTGAGCACAATCCGCTCGGCACTGCCGGCCTCGAATTCGTGGAATTCGCCGCGCGCGATCCGCAGGCGCTCGGCGAAACCTTCACCAAGCTCGGCTTCAAGGCGATTGCGCGGCATATCAGCAAGGACGTCACGCTCTATCGTCAGGGCGAGATGCAGTTCCTTATCAACGCCGAGCCGGATTCGTTCGCCGCGCGCTATGCGGAAGAATACGGCGCGGGCATCTGCGCGATCGGCATTCGCGTGGCGGACGCGCAGCGCGCCTTCGACCGCGCGATCGAGCTCGGCGCATGGGCGTTCGAAGGCGAGAAGATCGGCACGGGCGAGTTGCTGATTCCGGCGATTCAGGGCATCGGCGACTCGCATATCTATTTCGTCGACCGTTGGCGCGGCCGCGGCGGCCAGCGTGGCGGCCTCGGCGACATCTCCATCTTCGATATCGACTTCCGGCCCATCGAAATCGACACGGCGCATGCCGACTTGAGTCATGCGGGCAACGGCCTCGTCGCCGTGGACCATCTGACGCAAACGGTCGGCGAAGGCCGGATGCAGGAGTGGCTCGACTTCTATCGCGACCTGCTCAACTTCCGCGAGATTCACGAGTTGCACGCCAATTGGCATGTGTCGGCGGAATCGCGCGTGATGGTGTCGCCGTGCGGCGCGATTCGCGTGCCCTTGTACGAGGAAGGTACGAGCCGGACCAATCTGATGCACGAGTATTTGCCCGATCATCCGGGCGAAGGGGTGCAGCATATCGCCCTCGCCACCGACGACATTTTCGCGTGCGTCGAGCAGTTGCTCGCAAACGGCGTCGAATTCGTCGAGCCGCCGCCGCGTTACTACGATCAACTCGACGCGCGTCTGCCGGGTCATGGGCTCGATGTCGCGCGACTCAAGCGCACGCACGTGCTGGTGGACGGCGAAATCGGCGCGGACGGCGTGCCGCTGCTGTTTTTCCAGACCTTCGTGCGGCGCCGCGCCGGCGAAATATTCTTCGAGATCGTGCAGCGCCAAGGTCATCACGGCTTCGGCGAGGGCAATCTGAGCGCACTGGCCAAAGCGCGCGAACAGGCTGGTGCCTGAAGGTTCGACCTGAAGCCCGCGTCGGCTCAAGCCGTGTCGGGCCGGCTGCCTAGCTCGGGATTGACCGCGTTGTAGGCCGCGGCTTCGTGCAACAGCCACTCGCGGAAACTCGCCAGCGGCCTGCCATGACTCAACTCGGTCGGATAGACGAGGTAGTACGCCGAGTCGGCGACGGCGGGCGCATCGAGCGGAATCACGAGCCCGAGCTGGTCGAGCTGCGCATCGACGAAAAAACGCGGCACCAGCGCAATGCCGAGACCTGCCGCGGCTGCGCTGATGAGCATGGTGTGGAGCTCGTAGCGCACGCCTTGCATCGCCCGGTTGTCGTCGACGCCCACGCTGGCGAACCATGAGGCCCAGCCGTCCGGCCGGGTGGTGGAATGCAGCAGCGGGTAGTTCAGAAGCTCGGCGGCGCTTTGAACGGGGCGCTTCAGCAGACTCGCCGCGCACACCGGCACGACCTCTTCGCTGAACAGAAAATCCGCCGACGTGCCCGGCCAAGTGGGCTTGCCATAGTGAATCGCGGCCTCGAAATGGGTCTCGGCGAACGGGAATGTGCCGGTTCGCACACCCATGTTCACGCGCACGTCCGGATACTGCGCGTTGAATGCCGCGAGCCGCGGAATCAGCCATTGCGACGCGAAAGTGGGCAGAACCGCCAACTCCAGATAACCGCCGCCGCTGCCGTGCGCGATGATGGACAGCGTGTCGCGATCCAGTTGTTCCAGCGAGCGCCGCACTTGCGCGCTGTACACCTTGCCCGCTTTCGTCAGCACCACGCGCTGTTTGACGCGTACGAACAGCCGCACGCCAAGGTTGCTCTCCAGCGTATTGATCTGCCGTGACACCGCGCTCTCGGTGAGAAAGAGTTCGCGCGCCGCGTGCGTAAAGCTCTCGTGCCGCGCGGCGGCTTCGAAAGCGAGCAGCGCGCCCATGTTGGGGATCTTGAACTTTCGCACGTTGATTCCAAAAACGCATCAAGTGGCGATTTTATCTCGCTTTACGGCACGCCGGGCGATTTGAATAATCACGTCTTCGAGCATGCCATCCGGTGCTTTGCATCCGCGCCGGAAAGTCTGTTCGAACACGTAAATCAGCGCCCGTCAAAGCCACGTAGAGAACCGCTATGCGAACCATCAAGAATGCGAATGTCGAACAACTGCTGCTGAAATTGCTCGGCGCCGAAAAGACCACACGGCTCTTCGCGACGCTGAACCATCCGCGCATTCTGGACGAATGGGAGGGCGGCATCGTCACGCGCGCCGAGCTTGCGCAGGCGATGAACATGGCGCTGTTCGAGGATCTGCTGGCGCGCTCGGCGAACGGCCGCCAGTACACTCAGGAGACGATCGCGGCGGGCGGCAGCGTGTACTTCGATCACGGCGCGTTGCGCACGGTGCGCTGGCCGCACAGCGGCGCGCTGCCGACGGGCGAAGCCGCGTTCGCGCGCATTCTTCGTCCGCTCGGCTTCAGCATTAACGGCCGCTATCCGCTCGATCGCCTCGGCATGACCGGCCGCGCGTGGGCGCATGACGACGCGCCCGATGAAATCGCGCAGTTCTTCGTCAGCGAATTGCATCCTGAACGGTTCTCGCCGGAATTTCAGCAGGCGGTGACCAACGTGATCGGCGCGTCGCGCGATCCGCTGACGCCGCGCGCCGTCGGCCAGTTGTGGGAGCTCGAGCGCGACGGCGTGCTGCCGCTCGACTCGGCGCACGAATTGCTGGCAATGATCGTCGGCGCGTTCGCGCGCCAGCACGACATGCCACGCGAAGCCGATTACGAAGTATTGTTGAGGGAATCGGCAGAGATGGCGTGGATCGCCACGGAAGGCAACGCGTTCAACCATGCCACCGATCGCGTCGCGGATGTCTTTCAATTGTCCGACGACGAGAAGGCCAAGGGTCGTCCGATGAAACCGGAAGTGGAGCGCTCGCGCTCGGGACGCGTGTTTCAGACGGCGTATCGTGCCGACCTCGTGCTGCGCGAGTTCCGTGCGGCTGACGGCAGTTTGGTGACACGTGAAGTGCCGGGCTCTTTCTACGAATTCATCACGCGCAAGCGGACTTTCGATCAGGACGCGCGTCGTTGGGAAACGGACCTGCGTTTCGACGCGGGCAACGCACAGGGCATCTTCAAGATGACCGCGAGCCAGGCTGCGTGAGCGCGCAGCGGCGGCGCACAGGCACGAGAGACGGGGAGCGCAGTGGGAACGTCATTTGATGAGGAACAGGGCGCAAGCGTCGACGAACTGCACGATAGCGGCCCAAGCGCATTGAAGCGGGCGCCGCACGTGGCGACGCCATTCACCGGCACCGCCGCCGTGATGCAGGCGCTCGAAGCCGATTTGCGCAGCCACGTGCGTGGCGAAGTGCGCTTCGACCAGGGCTCGAAAGCGCTGTATGCGGCGGATGCGTCGAACTATCGGCAAGTGCCGCTGGCCGTCGTCGTACCCGCGGATGTCGACGACCTGTTGGCCACGCTCGCCGCTTGCCGTCGCAATGACGTGCCGTTTCTCCCGCGCGGCGGTGGCACGTCGCAGAACGGACAGTGCGTCAACGTCGCGGTGGTCGCGGACGCGAGCAAATACGTGAACCGTGTCGTGTCGGTCGATCCGGTCGCGCGCGTTGCGATCGTCGAACCCGGCGTGGTCTGCGATACCTTGCGCGATGCCGCTGAACAACACGGCCTCACCTTCGCCCCCGACCCGGCGACGCACAGCCGCTGCACGCTCGGCGGCATGATCGCCAACAACTCGTGCGGCGCGCATTCGGTGATGGCCGGCAAAACGGTGGAAAACGTCGAGGCGCTGGAAATCGCGACATTCGACGGGGCGCGTTTCTGGGTCGGTCCGACCTCCGATCAGGAGCTCGAACGCATCATCGCCGCGGGCGGCCGTCAGGGTGAAATCTACGCCGCGCTGAAGCAGTTGCGCGATACCTACGCCGAGCAGATTCGCGCGAGATTCCCGCAGATCAAACGGCGCGTGTCGGGCTTCAATCTCGATCAGCTGCTGCCGGAAAACGGCTTTAACGTCGCGCGCGCACTGGTCGGCACCGAGGGGACGTGCGCGCTCACCTTGCAGGCGAAAGTGCGCCTCGTGAAGAGTCCGGCGATGCGCGTGATCGTCGTGGTCGGCTTCGCGGATATCTACACGGCAGCGGATGCCGTGCCGCATTTCATGCGCTGCGGGCCGATCGCCATCGAAGGACTGGACCGCGCGATCATTCGCGGCTTGCAGGCGCGCGGTCTGAAGAAGGACGAGATCGCGTTGCTGCCCGAAGGCGATGCGTGGGTCGTGCTCGAATTCGGCGCGGACACGCAAGGCGATGTGATGCTTAAAGCGCGAGCCGCCGCCGCTTATTTTGCCTCCGGGGAAGCCGGGCCGAACGTCTCGGCGATGCTGGTCGAAGATCGAGCGTTGCAGGCCAAGGTCTGGTCGATTCGTGAGACGGGCGCGTCGGCGGTGGCGTTGTCGGTCGATTCCGGCACGCCGGACCCCGTCGTCGGCTGGGAAGATGCCGCGGTCGATCCGCTGCGTCTCGGCGACTATCTGCGCGCATTCCAGGCGCTGGTGGATCGCTACGGTTACGAGACGAGTCTCTACGGCCATTTCGGCGATGGCTGCGTGCACGCGCGCATTACCTTCGATCTGCGCAGTGCGGAAGGTGTGGCGACGTGGCGCAAGTTTCTGCGCGAGGCGGCCGAACTGGTCGTCGAATTCGGCGGTTCGCTGTCGGGCGAACACGGCGACGGCCAGGCCAAGGCCGAGTTTCTGCCGATCATGTACGGCCCCGAGTTGATGCGGGCGATGGAGCAGTTCAAGGCGATCTGGGATCCGGCCAATCGTCTGAATCCGGGCAAAGTCGTGCATGCCTATCGCGCCGACGAGAACCTGCGCATGGGCCCCGCCTACAAGCCGGTCACGTTGCAAACCAGACTGACGTTTGCGAGCCAGGAGGGCGACGGTTTTCAGCGCGAGATCGAACGATGCATCGGCATGGGCAAATGCCGCTCGCTCGAAGGCGGCACGATGTGCCCGAGTTATCGCGCGACACGCGAAGAGAAATATTCGACGCGTGGCCGTGCGCATCTATTCTGGGAAATGCTGCAAGGCGACGTGATTGCCGACGGCTGGCAAAGCCGCGAAGTGAAAGAAGCGCTCGATACGTGTCTCGCCTGCAAGGGCTGCAAATCCGATTGCCCGACGCATACGGATATGGCTTCATACAAGGCGGAATTTCTTTCGCATTACTACGGGACGAATCGTCGGCCACGGCAGGCGCTGTTCATGGGACGCATCGGCGAATGGGCGCCGTGGGCGGCGCGTTTTCCACGTCTGACGAATTTCGTGACGTCGGCGCCGGGTTTATCTTCGTTTGGCAAGTGGCTGGCCGGCGTGGCGCAAACGCGCGAACTGCCTCGTTTCGCGGATGCCACATACAGGCAGATCGCACGACGTTCGCCGCAATCGGCGCGTGATGCTCGCGGCGACGTGAAGAAAGTGATCCTGTGGGTCGATACGTTCAACGATCACTTCACGCCCGAGATCGCGCAGGCCGCTGCCGATGTCTTGAAGCAATTGGGCTGGGATGTCGTGTTGCCGAAGAACCGGTTGTGCTGCGGGCGCCCGCTGTACGACTTCGGCCTGCTCGAACGCGCGCGCGAGTTGCTCACTCATATTCTCGACGACCTCGCGGACGATATCGCGGCCGGCGTGCCGCTAGTCGGTCTCGAACCGGGTTGTTTGTCAGTGTTCAAGGACGAATTGCTGAAGCAGCTGCCCAATCATGCATTGGCTAGGAAGCTGTCCGCGCAAACTTTCCTGTTCTCCGATTTCGTCGCGCGTCAGCCGTTCGATTGGCCGACGCTCGCCGCGGACGTGATCGTGCACGGACATTGCCATCAGAAGGCGCTGTTCGGCATGCAGGGCGATACCGCGCTGCTGAACAAGCTCGGCGTGAATTGGAAACTGCTCGATACGGGATGCTGCGGTATGGCGGGATCGTTCGGGTTCAACACGGAGCATCACGCGCTGTCCACGAAAATCGGCGAAGACAAGCTATTTCCGGCGGTGCGTGCGGCGGGCGCGGAGACGATCGTCTTGACCAACGGCTTCAGTTGCCGTGAACAGATCGAGCAGGGGACGGGGCGTCACGCAATGCATATCGCGCAACTCGCGCAGCGGGCGTTGGCGGCGCGCTAAAGCGCGCTCACGCGCGCTGCTGCGCCTGCGCTTACTTTTTCGTCGATTCGATGGTGGCCGGCGCTTGCGGAATGTCGGCGCTGGTCGCCATCCACAACACCTCGGCGTCTTCTTCGCTCGTGGAGACCGCTGCGTGACCGGTGCGGCTGTCGAAGTAGAGACTGTCGCCGGCGTTCAGATGCGTCGGCGCGTACAACTCCGAATAGAGGCACACGCTGCCGCTGATCACGTACAGAAACTCCTCGCCTTCGTGACGTCCCCAGTCGTCGAAGGCGTCGAGCGTGTGCGCGGAGATGCGGATACGAAACGGCAGCATCGCCTTGTGCGCGAGGTCGGTGGCGAGCAGTTCCATCTGGTAGCCGCGATACGCGTGGCGCTGGCCCTCGTTTTTGCGGGTCAGCGCGCGGCGGCCGCTGGCGCTGACTTTTGGCGTGGAGCCGAACAGCTCGCCGATTTCGATCTTCAGTCCGAGGACGATTTTCTGCAGCACGTCGAAAGTGGGGGACATCAGGCCGTTTTCGACCTTCGAGAGCGTCGAGCGGGACACGCCGCATAGACGGCTGGCGGTTTCCAGAGTCAGATCCTGCGCCTGGCGAGCGGCGCGGACGCGGCGGCCGAGGTCGGTGATGGACGGATCGGCGGATTTGGCGAGATGGGTGTCCATGGGGCTTGATGCTTTAAATGCACGCTTGGGAGGGACAATGTTGTTTCCGATAATAACATTTGAGGCGAGCGACAAGTCTGCGGACGAGATTCGGGCGTTGGCGATGGGCTCTCCGCCAGCGCTTTGAACCGTCGCGCGCGGCTTGGGCAGGGAAGCGGATTTGCCGGATCGAAGCAGGTGCGACATTCGCATACTTTTCTCATCGGAAACTTGATTCACGGCCGAGGAGTGGCTGCCCGATGGTGTCATTGCCGGGCTCAATATTAATTTGGGCTGCCAGTCGCGTTTGATATTGTGGGTTTGCTAATTCTGGCTTCCTTCGGAAGGAAGACATTAGTTCAGGTATTGCGCGGCGCGTTATGTTGTCTCTTGCCATCCGCGAGCCTTGATAAGGTTCTCCCGGCCGGTGCGGTAATCCCTGTTGGTTTGAATATGAAAAAATGAAGTAAAACAGTTGCTTGAGAGATATTCATAGCCCCACATTCTATTAATCTCAAAGTCTGTTATGCGATCGGCATACTAATAAATTTCGTTAAATCGTCTCGACGATAGATTTTCCGTTGTCGTATGCATTACGATGCTGGGATTAAAAGCAGCATCGACAAGATAAACGATCCATGTCTCAGAATCGTAAAAAACGACCAACGGGGAATCAGGCGCGCAGAAAGCCGCTGGGTAAAGCCAAACTTTTGCCGCATACCACCGCATATGTGCGCGAACAGTCGTTGCGCTGGCATCTCGCGTTGGCCGCATTTCAGGCGGGCAAAGGCAACGGCGAATTACTGGCAAAACTGGTGAAGGTGCTTTACCTGGCCTGGTATCTTCAACAGGCCGGGTTCGGCGCGCTGGAGCGTGACCTTTATCTCGATGCCGAACGTATTCTGGATGCCGCCGCCCGCAGTGCGAGCCGAGAAATCTGGCGGATCGCGGCAGCGGACTGTGCGCCGATCACGAGGCTTCTCGATTTGCACGAGCAGCAACTGCAAACAGCGCCGGTATTCGCGGTGGACGAAGCCGAGTCACGCGTCGTGCGCTTCGGTCAGAGCGAGAAACGATCGCCGTGGTGAATTTGAAGCGTAATAACTTCAAAGTGTGGGTCGTCGCTGGCAGTTATCGTGGAGCCGGGCATCACGATTCCTCTTTTGACGCGGGCTGCATTCAGTCCAGTTGTGGCTGATTGAGCGCCGTTACCTGTCAGACGTGCCTCGAGCGTTCGCGGAATCGCTGTGTTGCAGCGTGCAGCGCCGCGCTCGGACTATCGAGCGGCCGTCTACCCTTCTGGACGAGGCCGGCGGCGGCCGCCATCCACGGATGAGCGAATGCCACAACGGTCGCGCCTGCCTCATACGCCGCATCGGCTGATGACGCGGTCGCCGCGAGGCATGCTTGAATGTCGCCCGCTTTGAACAGCGCCCAAACGTTGCCGACATGAACGACTTCCACCGACGCAGCGCTTTTGCCTGCGTGCTCCGCGAAGAGCTTCGTGGTCGACTCGATTGCCGATTCTGCCGCGCACAACACGACGATTGTCCCGCCGATTTCTGCTGCCGCCGCAGCCAGAGCGACATCCGCCCGGACGATGGGCACAGGCGGACTCTCGATATCGGCCACCGCGGGCCCGAGTGTGGCGCAAGTGAGAATGACAGCGTCGGAATCGGCTGCCAGCGCGAGAAGACGCTGGCTTGTCTGGGCGCGCAACTCGTCGGAAAACGCCCCCGTTCGGTCGACAGCCTCGCGAAGGTCCGCTCTCACTTCATGGTGAAGATCTTCGGCCCGCAGCCCCAGCGTTTCTGCTGCCTGCTCAAACACCTGGCGGTTCCCATCCATCGTATGCAGAAACGAAATACGCATTGCCGTATACCTCGGTATCTGGTGTGTCATGTCGACGCCGCTTCGCCTTTCCACGCCGGCGGGCGCCCCAAGCGCTTCCGCTGCATTGTTGCAACGTCGGTGCGGGCTAACAAGGCAAGCGCTCGTACCGGTATCGCGGGTACCTCCTTCACGCGAGCGATCGGCGGCGATATAGCCGCCTTATGGTCCGCTGTTCCGCGCATTCGAGACGACCGTTGAGCCCTAATATCAGCGGTCCGCGTTCCGTTAGCTGTCATTTAGCTTGTATCCCGAACGTCGCCGGACGTCCGCAGACGTAGTAACGTATAAAATTTAACCTTTCGCCCCGTTACATTGATTCTTGAGGCGCATATGTCCACGGACACAGACACAATCACCGATGAACAGATCGCTGCCATCGCCGATCGCATGGTCGAAGAGGGCAGAAGAGTTTCGCCAGTGACGATCTGGAAAGAGGTTCGCGGCGGTTCGCTGGTGGCGATAGTCGCAGCCTTGCAACGCTGGCGCGAGGCGCGGCAGGCCGAAACACCGCAAGCACAGGTCCAGCCCGGCTTGCCGGAAGGCCTCGCGGAAACGGTCATCAGCGCCGCGGATCGGATCTGGGCGGCGTCGCAGCACGATGCGGAGAAGGCGTTCAATCAACGTCTCGCCGCGGTGAGCCAGGACCTCGAAGCTGCCCTCGCGGAACGGGACGAAGCGCTTGCCGAGTATCAAAAGAGCATCGATGAAATGGAAGCGGGGCGCAATCGCCTCAGCGCGCTGACGGACGCGCTGAGCGCGTCGGAAAGTGCTGCCCTACGCCTCGAGGCGGAACGCGCGAGCGCCGCCGGTCGCGCCGAAGCGGCGGAAACTCACGTCAACGAACTGGTGCAACGTGCATCCGCGCAAGACGCCGAACTGGAAGGCACGAAGGCCTCGCTCGACGAAGAGCGCCTCGCGCGCGAAGAGTTGGCCGCGGCGCTGACCGGCAAAACTGATGAAGTCGCTCAGATCACGCAGGAGCGAGATCAGGCGCGGCACGAAGCCATAACATTGAGCGACGCCTGTCAGGCGAAGACAGAAGAGGCGACGCGATTCGCGCAAGAGGCAAGCGCGGCTACGTCGCGCGCTGAAGCGGCGGAGGCACGCATCGACGAATTCGTGCAGCGCGCGTCCGACGACCAAACCAAACTGGAAGCCGTGAACGCGTTGCTTGAAGAGGAACGACAGGCGCGCGAAGCGTTGGCGACGGTCGTCACGAGCAAGAACGATGAAGTAACGCGAGTCACGCAGGAACGCGATCGCGCCCAGCAGGAAATCGCCGCGTTGCGCGACGCCCATGAGGCGAAGTCGCAAGAAGCCACGCAACGGTCGCAGGAGGCGAGCGCCGCTTCGTCGCGTGCGCAAGCGGCGGAGGCGCGCGCGGAAGAACTGGCGCGGCAAGTGTCGCTGCAGGTTGAGGACCTGGAGTCTGCAAAGTTATCTATCGAAGAGGAACGCAGAGCACGCGAAGAACTGGCGTCGATCGTCTCGGTCACGAACGATGAGATGACGCGTGTCGCTCAAGAGCGTGATCTTGCGCTGGAGGAAATCACGTCGCTGCGCGGCGCCTATGAGGCCAAGTCGCACGAGGCGAGTGCTGCTGCGTCTCGCGCGCAAACGGCGGAGGCGCGCGTGGCAGAGCTTACGCAACGCGTGTCGTCGCTAGGTGCCAGCCTGGAAGCGACGAGCGCGTCGCTTGAAGAGGAACGTAAGGCACGCCAGGAATTGGCCTCGGCTGTCTCCAGCAAGACCGACGAAATAACGCGCGTCACTCAGGAGCGCGACCAGGCACTGCAGCAATTGGCGACGTTGGAAGCCGCGTATCAGGCGAGCTCGCAGGAAGTGACGCGATGGTCGCAGGAAGCGAGTACCGCGACGTCACGCGCTCAAGCAGCAGAGACACGTGTAGAAGAAATCGAACAGCGTGCATCGGCGGATCATGCCAATCTGACAGCGACGAACGCCTTGCTGGAAGAAGAACGCAAAGCACGCGAAGAGTTGACGGCGGTTGTCTCGGCCAGGAACGACGAGGTAACGCGAGTCACCCAGGAACACGATCAAACGCGGCAGCAGTTCGCCGCTTTGCGCGACGCCCATCAGGCGAAGTCGGAAGAAGCGACGCGACTGTCCGACGAGTTGAGCGCGGCAACGTCGCGCGCGCAGGCAGCCGAAGCACGCGTAGAAGAACTCACCCAGCGCACAGCGTCGCAAGCTGCCGAACAGCAAGCCGCAACGGCTTTGCTAGACGAAGAACGCAAGGCACGAGCGGAGTTGGCCGCAGAACTATCAGCCAGGCACGATGAAATCGCGCGAGCCGCCGAAGAACGCGATCAAGCCCAGCAGCGGATTGCAGCGTTGAACAACGCCTATCAAGCCAGGGAAGAAGAAGCGGCACGGTTGTTGACGGAGTTGAACGCGGCTTCATCGCAGGCAAAAGCAGCTGAAGCGCAGGCAAGCGAGAACCACGCGCAGTTCGCCGCAGTGGAAGCTGAGTTGAAACAAGCCCGCGCTGTGCTTATCGCGGAGCGCGAGGCAGCCCAGGTGCGGGCCGAGGAAGCGTCGGCTCAACTGCGCGAGTTGCAGCGTGTCACGCATGAACTGGAGGAGGCGCGGGAGCAAATCAGCACCGTGACCGAGGCGAAGACACTCGTCAGTGCGAACCTCGCTCGGCTATCGCAGGACGCGTCCACCGTGAGGGAGCGCGCGGAGGCCGCCGAACGCCATGTCGCGCAACTGGAGCAGCGCGTCGCGGCGCAAACCGCGGCCATCGCGCAACACGCTCAACGCGCCCAGCAGTTAGCAGCCCGCGCCGAGGAGAACGACAATGCGGAGGAGGTCGCGGCATTGCAACGTCAAATGTCGACGCAAGCCAAAGCCCATGCAAAGGCCATGAGCGAGCTTCGCACAACGGCCGAACAGTGGGTCGCGCACGCAAAAGACCTGAAGCAGCGGCTCGGTCTCGCGAGCGAAAAAATCTTGTTCATCGACGCGCGTAGCACCGGCGAGGTGGCGCTTGTCAGGCGGCTTTCGTCCGAACTGGAGCGGCTCAAGCCGGATCACGAATTGATCTCCAGGGAGGCGCAGCAAAAACTGATCGCCGCGACGATGACGCACCAGCTCGCGCAGAAGGGCTACCGTTACGACCCGGCCACGGCGGCGATGTCGAAAGTCACGACCTGACGCAAGCCACCGGTCAGACGCGAAATGGAGAAAGGCGCGCGCATGTGACGCGCGCCCCATGAGGCCGGCGCTTACGGCGCAACCGGTTTGCCCGACGCGTCCTTCACTTTCTGTTTCCACTGCGTGCGGATTTCAGCCGTCACGGATTCCGGCAGCGAAATGTAGTCGAGATCATCCGCCGCCTTGCCGCCGTTCTTGAACGCCCAATCGAAAAACTTCAGTGTTTCGGCGCCTTGCGGTGCTTTGTCCTGCGTCGTGTGCAACAGCACGAATGTTGCACCGACCACGGGCCACGCGTTCTTGCCCGGCTCGTTCGTCAGAATCTGGTAGAACGACTTCGACCAGTCCGCGCCCGCTGCCGCTGCCTTGAAGCTGTCCGTTGCCGGTGCGACCACCGTACCCGCTGCATTTTTCAGCGAGGCATAGGTCATGTGATTCTGCTTCGCATACGCCCACTCGACGTAGCCGATCGCGCCCGGCAGACGCTGCACGAAAGCGGCCACGCCGTCGTTACCCTTGCCGCCCGTCCCCGTCGGCCAGTTCACCGTGGCGCCTTCGCCTACCTTCGACTTCCACTCCGGGCTCACCTTGGACAAATAGTTCGTCCAGATGAAGCTGGTGCCCGAGCCGTCGGCACGGCGAACGACGGCGATATCGGTATCGGGCAGTTTCATTTTCGGGTTCAGCGCGGCGATCGCCGGATCGTTCCACTTCTTGATCTTGCCCAGATAGATATCGGCGAGCACTTCGCCCGACAGCACCAGTTCGCCAGCCTTCACACCCGGCACGTTGATTGCCGGCACCACGCCGCCCACAACGGTCGGGAACTGGAATAGCCCGTCTTTGGCCAGTTCGTCGTCTTTGAGCGGGGCGTCCGAGCCGGCGAAATCGACGGTCTTCGCAATGATCTGCTTGATGCCGCCTGACGAACCGATGCCCTGATAGTTGACCTTGCCGCCGCCGGTCTTTTGATAGGCGTCGGCCCATTTCGTATAGATCGGCGCGGCGAAGGTGCTGCCCGCACCGGTGATGTCGGCGGCGTGTGCGGCGCCGGCACACAGCGCACACACGACCAGCGTAAGTTGCTTGAGATTCATGGTGAGACTCCTCATGGCGACACGGCCGCCTTCGATGGGCTGCAACTTAAGTGTGAAATATGACGTTCTTGTGACTACTCAAATTAAATGATCCGCTTGCCTAAGCTTAAGCATTCGCTAAGTCGACGTCGTGAAAACTAGCGGGTTAACCTTCTTTTGATCGGCCGCGATATGCTCAGGACTTTGATTCCGGTTCAATCTGCGCGGTGCCTGAAATTGGAATCGTGTGGCGGCTGCCACGGTCTGATTACGGCCGCCAGATTGCTGGATAGGCCAATCCCGCATGGGAAGCAAACGCTGAATGACCTATGAAATCTGATCTGCTACTGCAAACCTACGGCGCGGACTCGTCCGGCATGGTCTGCGGCTTTCTCTTTACTTCGAATCGCGCCGGGCGCTCTGTCGACGCCGACGAAGTCGCCGAATGGCTGCAGGCCCACGATGCCAACGGCCCCGCGAAGGAAGGCAGCGAGTTTCTCTGGCTTCACTTCAATCTGGCGCATAGCGCCAGCGAGCGTTGGATAAGAGCCCAGCTCGATTTGCCCGAGACGTTTTTCGATGCATTGCGCGAAGGCTCGCACTCCACGCGTATCGAACATGCGGACGGCGCACTACGCGCGGTCGTGAACGACGTCATGTTCAATCTCGAGTTCACTCCCTCCGAGATTGCGACGCTGTGGATCTACGCGAACCAGCGGATCATCGTGACCGCACGTCTCAAACCACTGCGCTCTGTGGACCGATTGCGCGCGTCGGTTCGGGAGGGGGAAGTATTCAGGTCTCCAGCGGAATTACTGGTTCACCTGATGCGTGATCAGGCTGACCTGCTGGTGCAGATCGTCCGGCGAACCAGCGCCGACGTCGACCGGATCGAGGACAGGTTTCTCTCGCAGCGGCCCACACAGAACCGGATCGACCTGGGCGCGATGCGCCGAATGCTGACGCGCTTACAGCGCATGCTGGCGCCTGAACCCGGTGCGATCTTCCGTCTGCTCGCAAGGCCGCCGCGCTGGCTTCATTCGGAGGACGTACAGGACCTGCGCGAGTCGACGGAAGAGTTTTCCGTGGTTCTCTCCGACGTGGCCGGGCTGATCGAACGGGTCAGGTTGCTGCAGGAGGAAATCATCTCCCGCCTCGAAGAGCAGAACAACCGCACGCTGTTTACGCTCACACTGGTGACGGTTCTCGCTATGCCGATCAATATCGTCGCGGGTTTTTTCGGCATGAATGTCGGCGGTATCCCGCTAGCTGAAAACCGGCACGGCTTCTGGGTGATGGTGTTGCTCGTCGCCGGTTTTACCGGGCTCGCGGGATGGTGGGCGTTCCGCCGGCGCAAGGAGCGATAAGGGCCGTTGCGTCCGGCTTTGGCGCTAGTGGCAGTGGCCGTATAACGCCGTATCGTCGAGTCAGTTCATACCGGCGCCGGTACGCTCAAGGGCAAGCCGGTCGCGGAGTGCGTGTAGCTCCGCATCCGCTCGCTGCATGTGCTGGCCTTTGCGATGCCTGAGATACGCAATTGCGTCGTCTATTATGCCGGGCTCACCGAGCCGATCCGCATGCGCGAGGAGTAGCGCTTCGCTCGAAACGATATCGTTGAGCTTGCCCAGTTCGTCCTGCAATTGCGTGAGTTCCACGACGCTGATCTCATCGCCGCTATCGAGTAGCGGTGCGAAAAACTCCAACAAGTAGCGCACTTTCTTTCCCGCGATGCGGACATCGTGAAGTTCAGCATAGCCGGCGTGCGGATTTCCCAGCGCGCGCTTCAACCGTTTTCGCAGCGACTGCTTCGCCGCTGTAACACGGTTCGTAGCGAATACCGCGAGTGGTTCGTCGAACGAGCATGCGTCGAGTTGCTGAATCACGCTCGCTATCCGCTGCGTCAGCATGGCTTCGGCGTTCGCGTCGGCGATCGTTGCGCGACTGCGCAACAGCGCATTGCCACGCAATAGATCGAGACGTTCGATGAGCGCCGCAAAAGAGTCTGCGGTCGACACGTCTTCCGCCAGTAAGTGTTTCAGGATATCCCAGTCACGCGTCTGACCGGCGGAATCGGCGAGCGCCTTGAATTCGCGCCGCTGCCATCTTGCCTGCGATCTGTCGATCAGCGGATCGTAAGCCCACCACAGCGAACGCAAGCGCCGCAGCACGACACGCAGTTTGTGCGGACTTTCCGCATCCGCGCTCACGCACAAGCTGCCGATGCGTTGCGCCACTTGCGCGGCCATTGGCGTGGCCAGCGTCGAAAATGCCACTGCCGGCGACATGTCCGGCGCAATCGTGCCGCCTCGTTTGCCGGGATTGTCCGCGTTCCGCTCCTGTGCAGATGCGGTTGCGGATGCGGGATCACGCGTGTCAGGTGTGGAGTTCATCGGCTCGAGATGCATGAGTCCCAAAAGCGGACGGAAGTGAGGTGAACGTAAGGTGACGCGTATCGGGTGGCTTGGCAAACGGTAATACCAATCCTACAACGTAAAAACCTCGAGGGCCATGCCCTCATTGTGCACGCGGCGGATTCCACGCAACCATTCAACATACTTTCGCTCGGAGAAGTCCTCACGTTGTTCAGTATGTCGAATCGAATGGCGAGTCCTTTCCGTGCCGTGGTGATAGAGCGATTCAATTTGCTTCCCGCTGTTCATCGTCCTGTAATAAGAAAAGTTGTTATTCAGCGCTGCACACACCCGGTTTCAGATCGGCACACCGCAACGCGACGACCAACTGGCGGAAATAGAAATCGTAAAGGAGTCCGCCAGACCATAGTTTCATTGCGCCACGCGTCGTTACCCGGCGAGCTTCACTTCATGAGCTTCAACAACAATTCCGAGTGAGGTCTTTCGTGAGCTATATACAAACATTGTTGGCTAGTGTGGCCGGCGCTTTTCTGGCGGTCGCGGCGCACAGCGCTGACATCACCGGCGCCGGCAGCACCTTTGCCGCGCCGATTTATATGAAATGGGCCAACGCGTATCAGCGCGCGGGCGGCGGCACGGTGAGCTATCGCGCAGTCGGGTCGACGGAAGGCTTGAAGGAGATCATGGTCAGCCAGGTCGATTTCGCAGGTTCGGACGCACCGCTGAGCGACGACGAGCTGGCGAAGAACGGGCTGATCCAGTTTCCAACCGTAATCGGCGGTGTCGTGCCGGTCATCAATCTACCTGGTATCAAGCCAGGCGAGTTGATTCTCTCGGGGCGTGTGCTTGGAGATATCTATCTGGGCAAAATCGTCAGCTGGAATGCCCCGGCCATTGCCGCCATCAACCCCACGATCAAGCTGCCCGATACGCCTATCGCGGTGGTTCGTCGGCTCGACGGTTCAGGTACCACGCTGATCTGGACGCACTTTCTCGCGCAGGTCAACCCTGAGTGGAGGAGCAAGGTCGGTGAGGGGACGTCAGTGCGCTGGCCGCGCGGAATAGGCGGAAGAGGCAACGAAGGGGTTGCTACCTTCGTACAGCATTTGCCGGGCGCGATCGGCTACGTTGCGTGGGACTTCACGAAGCAGAACCATATGTCGTACGCGGCCATGGAAAATGCGGCGGGTGCCGTAGTTCAGCCTGGGCCGGAAACATTCAAGGCCGCCGCCGCGAGCGCCGACTGGTCCAGATCGCGCTTTCCGATCCTGACCAATGAAGCGGGCGCAAACGCATGGCCCGTCGTCGGCGCGACGTATGTATTGCTGCACAGCACGCAGGACAAACCGGAGCGCGGCGAGGAAACGCTGAGATTCCTCGACTGGGCGCTGACGAACGGCAACCAGGCCGCTGAGGACCTGGACTATATTCCGCTGCCGCCGGCAGTCGCGAGCGAGATTCGCACGCAGTTGCATGCGAGGGTAAAGAATCCGTCGGGTAGAACAATCGCGGGCGAATGACGGCGGCAATCTCGCCGATCAAACAGCGAGACTCTGACGAGTCCGCGCCCACTGCGCAAGCGCGGCGCATGCCACCAGCAACGAGCCGGTGACGAAGAACACAGAGTGCAGCCCGAGATGGACAGCGATCACGCCGCCGATAATCGGACCGACAACCTGTCCGCTGAATTGCGCCGACTGCAGGTAGCCGAGCATCTGACCGGTCTTGTGCTCTTCCACCGCATGCCGGGCGAGTTTCGCAATCGCAGGCAGCAGACCGGCCAGCGTCATGCCCATCAGCGCGCGTAATCCCGCCAGTTGCCACCACGCGTGAACGAACGCTTGCGGAATCATCACCAGCCCGGTCAACACCAGGCACGCGACGATCACGTTCCAACTGCCCACCCGATCGGCCAAAGCGCCGAGGCGTGCGGCCGTCAGCATGCTGCCGAAAGCCGAACAGGCCATCACGATGCCGGCCACGCGCGCCAGATGCAGCGACTGCACGCCGAGACTGCCCACATAGACGGTGATGACCGGCTCGATCGACATGTTGGCGAGCAGCACCATCATTGCCGTGACGAGCAACGCGGCGATCACCGGGTAGTTGTTGCGATGCGTGCTCGCCGTTGCGTGTTCGGCGGGACGCCGGCTGGAATGAGTCGCCGGGTCGAAATCTTCCTTTACGACGAAAATCGTGAGCAGCGCGGCGACCGCGATCATGGCGCCGCCGGCGAAGAACGTGCCGCGAATGCCGAGCCAGCCCGGCAAAAAACCGCCGACGAGCGGCCCGATCAGGTTGCCGGCCAGCGCTCCCGTCGACAGGACGCCGAGCGCCCAGCCCGCGCGTTCCTTCGGCGCCTGGGTGCCGACCATGACCGTCGACGCCGACGAGTAGCCGCCCACGAGACCCGCGAGCAAACGCAGGGCGACGAGTTGATGCACGTTGTGCGCAACGCCGATCAGCGACATGACCACGGCCATGCCGACGGCCGCGCGCACCAGCATCGGCTTGCGGCCATAACGATCGGCAAGGCGTCCCCACACGGGCGCCGTGACGGCAGTGCCGAGAAACGTGGCGCCGAACGCGATTCCCGACCACTGGATGACGGCGGACTGCGACTGCACGCCGAGTTGCTGCACATAGATGGGCAAGAACGGCAGCAGCATGCTCAGGCTGACGAGCGTAGTGAACGAGCCGAATACGCACACGGCCAGATTGCGGCGCCAGTAACGTTCATGTCGCGCGGAATAGTCGAGGCCGTGCGTTGGCTGACCGGAAGGCACGGAAACTTGCGAGGGGGTGTTCATATCGTCTTCTCGGCAAACAAATGCGAGCGTGACTGACCCTGTGCTTCGGCAAGTTCGCTCATCAATGCGGCGACTAATTGCGCCGCAGGCAACGCTCTCGCGAGCGGTGCGCCCTGGCCGGCCCACTGGACAGCAAATTCTGTGTTGCCTTTGGCACGGGCGGCGGCGTTCAGCGCCTTGGCGGCGTCGTATGCAATCGGATAGTCGGGCAGCGGCGGCGCGTCCGGCGAGTCTACGTCGATATACAGCCGGTTGCTCAAACCGCGCGCAGGGCGGCCGGAGATCGCGGCCGTCACGGCCGTCCGGTACGCGCGCTGGGTGGTCAATGCGTTGCGGTAGGCGGCATCCGCGCCCGATTCCGGACACAGCACGAACGCGGTGCCCATCTGCACTGCGCTCGCTCCGAGGAGCAACGCGCCGGCAATGCTTTGACCGTCCATGATGCCGCCCGCGGCGATGACCGGCAGCGTCGACTGTCTGGCGATCAGCCGCACCAGCGCAAGGGTGCCGATCATCGCGTCGTCGTCCGGATTGAAGACGCCACGGTGACCGCCTGCTTCGGCACCTTGCGCGACGATCGCATCGAGTCCCGCCTGCTCGATTTGCAAGGCTTCGTGCGGCGTGGTCGCGCATCCGAACAGCAGAATGCCGGCGCGATGCAGTTCATTGATCCATTCGCGCGATGGCAGCCCAAAATGAAAACTGACGACAGCGGGACGCTCTTCGATCAACACTTGCAGCAGCGCCTCGTCGACCACGAAGCTCGTGTAAATCTCCTTGAGCGCCACCGGCGTTCTGGCGCCGAACTCGGCGAACAGCGGCTGCAGATGCGCGAGCCAGGTCGCTTCGCGAAGCGGATCGCTGTAGGCCGGCCGATGGCAGAACACGTTGACATTGAACGGCTCGCTGGTGAGCGCGCGCGTCGCGACAATCAGTTCGCGCGCCTGCTGCGCGGTGCTCGCACCCACGGCGATCGAGCCGAGCGCGCCGGCATTGGAAACCGCGGCTGCAAGGGCGGGCGTCGAAATGCCCGCCATCGGCGCCTGAATGATGGGATGCTGCACGCCGAGTGCCTGCAGAAAGCCGGTATTGGAGGTCATGAGGTTCTCACAGTTCGAGTAGTGGGTGGAGTCGCCTGCAGCGGAGCGGCTAGGCTTGCTTCGAACCGAAGCGAAACGACGCGAATAGATCCACCGCGAGAGCAAGCGCCAAAGACGCTGCGCCAATCACGAACAGCGTGGTGTAATTGCCGCCGTCGTGCGCAAACAGAAACGACAGACCGTACGCCGCGACGGCCTGCAAGACGGCGAAACTGGTGGTCGCCGCGCTCCACGCGCTTTTCTGGGCAGCCGGATGATGCGCGAGCAATTCATTGATCCTGCCGAGCACGAGCGCTACGATGCCCGGCACGAATGCGCCGACTACGACGCTCGACACGATCAATGCCGCGGGCCCGCGCACGACGGCCGGCAACGCGACTGCGGCGATCTGCAGGACAAAGGCCATACGCAATGCCGGACCGAAGCCGGCGCGGTCAGCCAGATGACCCGTCAGCAGCGGGCCCACAATCGCGCCGAGGCCGAACAGCACCCAGTATTGCGCGCCGGCATCGAGACCCTTGCCGAGGCCGCGCGCCACGAAATCGACGAGAAAGATCATGTGCGGAACGAGGCCGACGGCGTTCAACGCATACTCGGTGTAGAGCGCGCGCAGCGACGCAGCCGGATAAGTCTGACCATGCCGTGTGTGATGCGTCGTGTGCTGCGCGGCGGATTCGCCTCGTCCCGGCCAGCCGTTCCACGCGACGGCTGTCAGAGCGAGGGAGATTGCGGCCAGTCCCAGCCACGTTTGCATCAGGCCTTGGCGCAGCAGGATCGGCACGATCGTCCCGGATGCCACGATGCCGAGACCGATACCGCTAAAGATCGCGCCGCTCGCAAAGCCCCTGCGCGATGGGCTCACGTGCGCGAGGATCGTCGGCGCGGCCAGCACCATCAGCGCGCCGCCGGCCAGGCCGGATGCGAAGCGCGAGACGAAGAACCACAGAAACGAAACCGGAAAGGCGCAGGCGACGAACGCGACGGTCGCGAGCAGCATCATCGCGCGCAACACGGACGTGGCATCGAAACGCCGTGCCAGCCAACCGCCTGCGAGCGCGCCCGCCAGATAGCCGCCGAGATTGGCCGCGCCGAGATACGCGGCGGTCGACGCCGGAAACCAGTGCGCGCTGACGATCGCCGGCAACAACGGGGTATAGGCGAAGCGCGCGAGGCCGATACCGACCAGGCTCGCGCTGGCGCCTGCCAGCGCGCCGCGCCACACATTGAATGCCGGCGGGATCGGTCCGTTGACGACTGCACGTTGCATCACTGCCTCCACTGTTCGGTTACGCGCCGACTCGTCTTGTTGGCGGGTTCGACGCGAAAGGTACGACGATCACCGCTCGCAATGCCGCTCATGAGGATTGCAAACTGAGTCCGCAATGCTTCGCAGCGTGACGAACGACACCTGGAGCGCCGACGTTGTGGCCGCCGTTCACGTGCGGTATGGGTGCCTGTTACGAAGATTGCCGATTCGAGTCGAGCGTGGCGTCGGTCATGCCAGTGAATTCCCGGGGTGGCCGATGGCTTGCGTCAGGTGATCTCGATGGAGCCAAGTCTAGATTGAACCGATTGAAGAGAGAATCCACGCGGCACGGCAGACATTCTTCCGCGAAACGGTTCAATTTCTGGTGGTAATCCGCTGGGATTGGGTGAAATGCTTGCGCAGACGCGGCGCCGCGAAATCGACGAACGCGCGCACCTTGGGCACGGCGAGGCGCCCGTGCGGTGTCAGCAGGTGGACCGGTAGCGGGGCGGGTTCGTTGTCGCTCAGGACGATCTTCAGCGTGCCTTCCTTGACCTGTTCGGCGACGTGGTACGAAAACATGCGGGTGACGCCGTGTCCCGCGACCGCCGAGGCCACGGCCGCCTGAATACTGTTGACGATGAAGCGTGGCGTGAACTGCACGACGCGCGGAATCGTCGAACCGTTCGGCGGCGGAAAGCTCCACGAATCCAGGCCGAAGTGAGTCATGGAGATGATCTGATGCTGGGCCAGATCGGCAGGTTCGGTGATGGGAGGGTGCTTGGCCAGGTAGCGAGGCGACGCGGCAACGACCCGCCGCACTTCGCCGACCGGAATTGCCACCAGCGTGGAATCGGGCAGATGAGCGATGCGCAACGCCAGATCCATCCCTTCGTCGATGAGGCTCACCGGGCGGTCGAGCATATTCAGGCGGACCGACACAGCCGGATAGCGGTCGACGAATTCGTCGATGATCGGCTGCAGCATGTCCTGGCCGGCGGCCACCGGCGCGGTGATCGTGAGCAGCCCGCGCGGCGCGGAGCGCTCGCCGGCGATCAGCAGGTCGGCCTCTTCGAGATCGGTGAGAATGCGGCGGCAGGCAGCGGCATATCGTTCGCCGGCTTCGCTCAGTTTGATGGTGCGCGTCGTGCGATGCAGCAAGGCCGTGCCGACATGCTCTTCGAGGAACGCAATAGCGCGGCTAACCGCGGCGGGCGAGCGGCCGAGTCGACGGCTCGCGCCCGCCAGGCTGCCTTCGTCGAGCGTGGCGACGAACACCTTCATTGCGTCGATGCGGTCCATGTTGCCTGATCCAGTGTGATTGAAAACGCGATCTGGCAGAGTCTACAGCGATGGACCGAACGGGGGTGAAGCAGGGGCGCTCACGCGCCGGCGGACGCCTCCAGTTCCGCAAGCCGCTTGCGCAGCAGGCGATCCTCCTGGAAGCGGCTGGTCTCGTCGCGGATCACGGCGACGATGCCGGTGAGTTCGTTTTGTGGCGAATGCAGCAATGCGACCGTAAAGGCGATCGATAGCGAGCGTCCGTCCTTGTGCACGGCTGGAACACGCAGTACGTCGTTCCCATAGCGGGTTTCGCCCGTTGCCATGGTCTTGTGATAGCCGTCCCAATGCCGGCCGCGCAGACGCTCCGGGATGATCAGGTCCAGCGAATTGCCGAGCGCCTCGCTTTGCGTAAAGCCGAACATGCGTTCAGCCGCGGGGTTCCAGAATGTGATGCTGCCGTGGGCGTCGGAAATGACGATCGCGTCGCCGATTGCGTTGGCAAGTTGCTGGAAGTCGATGGCGTTTTGCATGGCGTTCCCCAATATGACAACACGATGCTCAAAAGCATACGGCGCCGCCAGGGGCGCCGCATCGGCAAGGCCGGGCTGATACCCGGCCTTGCGTAGCACCATTTAAACCGCTTTCACTTCGCGCAGGTTGAAAATGTCCTGCTTGCTGTAGCCGAGGCTCGCGAGCACTTCTTCGGTGTGTTCGCCCAACAGCGGCGAAGCAGTGACTTCCGGCTTCAGATCCGAAAACTTGATCGGGCTGCCGACGGTGAGATACGAGCCGCGTTTCTTGTGCGGCACTTCGACAATCGTGCCGCTCGCGCGCAGCGACGGATCGTTCGCCAGTTCCTTCATGGTCAGCACCGGCGCGCACGGAATGTCGAACTTGCGCAGGATGTCGACCGCTTCGAACTTGGTCTTGTCGGCGAGCCAATCTTCGATCGTTTTGAAGATCTCGAAGATATGCGGTTGTCGTGCTTCCGCAGTCTTGTAGGCCGGATCGTCGATCCACTCGGGCTTGCCGAGCGCCTTGCAGATCGGTTCCCACGCGTGGCCCTGAATCGTGAAGTAGATGTACGCGTTCGGATCCGTTTCCCAGCCCTTGCACTTGAGCACCCAACCCGGCTGGCCGCCGCCGCCGGCGTTGCCGCCGCGCGGCACGACATCGCTGAATTCGCCGTGCGGATACTGCGGATATTCTTCCAGGTAACCGACACGCTCCAGCCGCTGCTGATCGCGCAGTTTCACGCGGCACAGATTCAGCACGCTGTCCTGCATTGATACCGCGACCTTCTGGCCTTTGCCGGTTTTGTCGCGTCCGAGGAGTGCGGTCAGAATGCCGATGGCCAGATGCATGCCGGTGTTGCTGTCGCCGAGCGCCGCCGCGCTGATGGTCGGCGGGCCGTCCCAGAAGCCGGTGGTGGAGGCCGCGCCGCCCGCGCATTGCGCGACGTTTTCGTAGACCTTCAGGTCGTCGTAGTGGTGGCCGTCGCTGAAGCCCTTCACCGAAGCGACGATCATCTTCGGGTTGAGTTCGTTCAGGCGTTCCCACGAAAAGCCCATCCGGTCCAACGCGCCGGGGCCGAAATTCTCGACCAGCACGTCCGATTCGCGGATCAGCTTTTCGAGCACCTCTTTGCCTTCGGGTTTTTTCGTGTCCAGCGTGAGCGACTTCTTGTTGCTGTTGAGCATCGTGAAGTACAGCGCGTCGGCATCAGGGATATCGCGTAACTGGTTGCGCGTCACGTCGCCGGAACCCGGCCGTTCAACCTTGATGACGTCCGCGCCGAACCAGGCGAGCAACTGCGTGCATGCGGGGCCCGCCTGAACGTGGGTGAAGTCGATGATCCTGATGCCTTCGAGAGGTTTGGTCATGTTGAATCTCCGTGGTTGCCCAGATTACTTTTTCATTGCCGCGCTTTGCGGATTCAGATTGGTCAGGCGGCCGCTTTCGGTGCCGGCCGCTTCGTCGATGACGGCGTTGATCAGGCTCGGTTTGCCCGAGGCGATCGATTCGAGCAGCGCCTTCGTCAGTTCTTCCGGCGTGGTCGCGTGATAGCCGATGCCGCCGAATGCCTCGATCATCTTGTCGTAGCGCGCGTTCTTCACGAACACGGTCGGCGCGACGTCTTTGCCGCCGGTCGGGTTCACGTCGGTGCCGCGATACACGCCGTTGTTGTTGAAGACGATGGTGCAAACCGGCAGGTCGTAACGGCAGATGGTTTCGAGTTCCATGCCGCTGAAGCCGAACGCGCTATCGCCCTCGATCGCGACGACCGGTTTGCCGCTCGTCACCGCCGCGCCGATCGCGAAGCCCATGCCGATGCCCATGATTCCCCACGTGCCCGAGTCGAAGCGTTTGCGCGGCTCGTACATGTCGATGATGCTGCGCGCGTAGTCGAGCGTGTTCGCGCCTTCGTTGACGACGTTGATGTCCGGCCGTGTTTTCAGCACGTCGCGGATCGCGCGCAACGCGCTGTGAAAGTTCATCGGCGACGGGTTCTTGTCGAGCGTCGCGGCCATCTTGGCGAGGTTCTTGTTCTTGCGTTCGGCAATTGCGCCGGTCCACTCCGTGCTCGGCTTTTTGTAGCTCGCATCGAGGCCTTCGCGCAGCGCCGCCACGCACGAACCGATATCGCCGATCACCGGCGCGGCAATCGCGACGTTGCTGTCGATTTCCGTCGGCGAGATGTCGACCTGGACGAACTTCTTCGGCTCGGCGCCCCACGTCTTGCCTTTGCCATGCGAGAGCAGCCAATTCAGACGCGCGCCGATCAGCACGACGACGTCGGCCTCCTGCAGCACGAACGAACGCGCCGCCGATGCCGATTGCTCGTGCGTATCGGGCAGCAGGCCCTTGGCCATCGACATCGGCAGATACGGAATGCCGCTTTGTTCGACGAAGCCGCGAATCTCCGCGTCGGCCTGTGCGTACGCCGCGCCTTTGCCGAGCAGAATCAGCGGACGCTTGGCGCTCTTCAGAACATCGATCGCGCGCTTGACCGATTCCGGCGCGGGCAATTGACGAGGTGCTGCGTCGATCACGCGCACCAGCGATTGCTGCGCTTTCACGGCGTCCATGGTTTGCGCGAGCAGCTTGGCGGGCAGGTCCAGATAGACGCCGCCAGGGCGGCCCGACACCGCGGCGCGGATCGCGCGCGCCACGCCGATGCCGATATCTTCCGCATGCAGCACACGATAAGCGGCCTTCGCGTACGGCTTGGCTGCATTCAACTGATCCATCTCTTCGTAATCGCCTTGCTGCAGATCGACGATTTCGCGCTCGCTCGAGCCGCTGATCAGGATCATCGGGAAGCAGTTGGTGGTCGCGTTGGCGAGTGCGGTCAGTCCATTCAGAAAACCCGGCGCCGACACCGTCAGACAGATGCCGGGTTTCTTTGTCATGTAACCGGAAACGGCCGCTGCATTGCCCGCGTGCTGTTCATGGCGAAAGCCGATGAAACGCATGCCTTCCGCCTGGGCAAGACGCGCCAGGTCGGTGATCGGGATGCCGACCAGGCCAAAGATGGTGTTGATGTCGTTCAGTTTCAGCGCGTCGATGACGAGATGGAATCCGTCGGTCGTCTCGATCGCCTGTTGTGTCGACGTGTTGTCTGTTGTGGGCTGGTCGGCTTCTGCCATGACATCTCTCCTTAGTGGCGGGGCGTGTGTGGTATTTCGCGAGCGGGGCGCTCACGTGGTCAGTCAATCAGGCGAGCCGCCGGACGACGGCTGCAGCCGTGCTTCGGCGATGACGACGCCGGCCGGCGCGCCTGAGTTTTCGATCCAGCGCTTTCTCATGGGGGCGAGGATGAATTTCGCGGATACGGCTGCCGCGATCGACACCACGGCGGCGGAGATGAACACCGTGCTCCATCCGCCGTTCGCCGACAGCACCGACGCCAGCGGCACCAGCATCGATGCCGTGCCCTTCGCGGTGTACAGCGTTCCCGCGTTGGCTGCGGCGTATTTGCTGCCGAACGTATCCGCGCAGGTCGCCGGGAAGATCGAGAAGATTTCGCCCCAGCACAGGAATACGGCGGCCGCGAAGAACATGAAGGCGTACGGGTTATGGCCGAACTGCATGAGTCCCAGCAGCGCGACGCCTTCGCCGAGAAAGATCATGAACATCGTGTTTTCCCGGCCGATGCGATCCGACAGAAAGCCGCACAAGGGACGGGTAAAACCGTTGCACAGGTTGTCGATAGACAGTGTCATCGTGAGGAGCGGCAGCGTGATGCCCATCAGATTCACGGGCAGCTTGGCGAAGCCGAATTCCTTCGCAATCGGCCCGAGCTGCGCGGTCGCGATGATGCCGCCGGCTGCAACGAACACGAACATCAGATACAGCACCCAGAAGAGCGGCGAACGGATCATCTCGCCAGGGGTGTAGTCGATCTTGCTAGCGACGATGCGTTTAGTGGCGACAGCGGTGGCGGGCGGCTTCGGCCGAATCAGCATGGTGGCGAGCAGCAGAATGCAGACGCCCTGGAAAATGCCGAAGAACATGAAGGTGTGCTGGTAGCCCGAGCGTTGGATCATGTCGGCAATCGGGATCACGGTGACGGCCGCCCCGGCGCCGAAACCCGCCGCGGTCAAACCCGCCGCGAGACCGCGCTTGTCCGGAAACCATTTGAGCGCCGTGCCCACACAGGTGCCATACACGCAGCCCGCGCCGATCCCGGCGATGACTGCCGCGGCGTACAGTTCGGCGAGACTGTTCGCATGAGCGTCGATGATCCAGCCGAGCGCCGCGCACAGCGAGCCGCCGATGACGACCGGGCGCGGCCCGAATTTGTCCACGAGCCAGCCTTCGACGGGCACGAGCCAGGTTTCGGTGACGATGAAGATCGTGAACGCTGTCTGGATCGCCGCTTGTCCCCAGTGGTGGGCGTTGTCCATCGGTACCACGAACAGCGTCCACGCATATTGCAGATTTGCGACGAGCCCCATGCACACAATGCCGATCGCGAGCTGCACCCAGCGGTGATGCGTGAATGCAGTGCGGCCTCTCTCCGATGCACTGGAATGTCCCATGTCTCCGTCTCCTGTATATTCCGTCGCGCTCAAACGGCGCGTTGGACTTACGTGATCGAACCGCTTCGTCGCCGTTTTATTTGCGGCAGCGAGGCGCCAATGGTCGGCCAGAGGGAGCTGCACTAACGAAAACCCTTACCCGTCGAGAGAAAAACCGGCGAGTGAGAGGCGATGGGTCGTGCAGCGCGTCTGAGTGGATGCTGCGCGAGAACAGCAATAAGGAAAAGTTAAAACATTTTATGGTTTGCATTCGGTATTCCTAATGGATGCGCTGTCGCCCTTGCCCATGGCTCGATTGACGGCGATGGCACGCTGTCCAGGGTGCGCGAATCTCGATGCTGTGGCCACTTGGGGTAAACCAATATATAAACAAAACACTATCGTTTTTCGAAAAAACTTTAACTATTGTTTATTTATGGGCTCTTCTACTCTTCGTTCATGCCACCTGCCTGACGGAGACGACCATGAACCCCTCGCAATTCGACGCTGGCGACAGCGCGCACCATGCTGAAATCCAGGCGCAACTGTGCGCCTATAACGCCGCTTTCGATGAACTCGGCCTGCGCTTTCGCTGGGATGCGCAGACGCTGAAGCTGCTCGCTACGATCGACGGCGAACAGGCGCAGATCGCCGCGTATATCGAAGCACATCATGCGCACCTGTTGAAGGCCTACAGCGCGGAATTTTTGAGCCAGGCCATTCTTGAGAAGAAACGTGCGCGCTATCCGGCGCCGCTGCCGAGACATGTCGACAGCGCGCCGCGCCAGAGTCGCGTGGCTCATCAGCCGGAAATGAGCAGCTGGCGCGAACGCGTTTCTTACGAGGTTGAACTCCCGGCGCTGGCTGGAGTGTAGATGCCGTGAACGGCATGCGCGCCTGCCCGTGCATGCCTATTCCCGATGGCGCGAGCCAACCGCCTGGCCGCTCGAGTATTTGTCGACTTCATCGCGGCTGCACTGCAAAAGAAACCGCTGAAGTTACGCGCCGCGACCTGGGTCCGGGGTTTTGCGGCGGGGCGGTTTCCGAAGATGAAGGGCGCGACGTGAGACAGCCGTCCGGCGCATTGGCATAAGCCTCATAGCGTCCTATAGCGCGATCGATTGGTCAATAGAGAGGTGTGCTCTGTTGATCATTAGCCACTGCCATCAGATACTCGAAGTATCGTTCCTGCGCTCGCAAGATCTCGGCCATGCCGGCGATGCGAGCAGACCGATTCTCCGCCACCCGCGTCCGGTTCATGCGTGGGACGGTTTAAAAAGTCGAGCGGGGCCGCCGTATTCTGATAGATAGCGTGCCGGCAAGGTTCCGCAAATGGCGGGCGTGACACGCGCGAGACTAGAGGAGGCCCGAAATGGCGCATGCGGATCTTGCGATACTTGGAGGCGTCGGGATTCTCGCGATGGCCTGCCTGGTCGTGTGCGGTATTTACCTGTACTGGAGCAGCGACAGATACCGCGACCGGCAGCAGCGCCTGGAGACGCAAATCGGCACAACTCAGGTGGCGGAGCAAAACGACGAACAGTTTTCGGAACCGGGGGCAACCATGGGCACGCAACTGAGTCATCGCTGCAAAACTTCGCTGTATCGGGCGGCGGCGAACAACGCGCACGGCGAAAGCATCGTGTTCCTGTTTGCCGGCAGCCGTGACGATGCCCGAAAGCGGGCGACCGGCGCCCTGGCCGCTATTCACGGCATCGCGGCCGAAAATGTGTCGCTCTCCAACCTGGCCTCGTTTGGCGAACTGGTCGATGTCGGCGTCAGCGAGGATGAGGAGTTGCGGATATTCGAAATGGCCTGGAAAGGTGCGGACGTCAGCGCCTGGGCCGAACATCCGCTTTTCCTGACCGATGATCCCAGTTTGATAGGCAAGTGGGCCGAACTGTACGCGGACCTGGCTCGGGAGTTGGCTGTCAGCGCGATCGACCGGGCGCGCTAAAGACCGGAGCGTGTAGCGCGGACGCCGTCGCCAGAGCCACGCATTGCCGTGCAAGGACATCGGTCGGATCGACCAGACTGACGCGCGTGCCAGTCGTGCCCACGAAGCTCTGCTTCGGCAATAGAAGCGGCAACTCGGTGCATCCCAGGATGATGACTTCGACACCTTCTGCAACGAGTCCATGAATGGCAACGGAGATATCGTCCAGGCATTGCCCGGTGGTAAAGCCCGCCTTCACGCCTTTCTTGCCGTAGATTGCTTCCATGACCCGCGCCTGCAATTCCGCGCGCGGTACGATTTGCCGCAATCCCTCTGATTCCAGTGCTTTCTCGTAGACGCCGCTTGCGATCGTCCCCGAAGTGGCCAGCACGCCGACCGAGCCAAGCGCCGGAAACTTCTCTCGAAGATAACGGACCGTCACCGTCAGCATATTGATGATCGGTATGCTCAGATACGGCTGAATGCGTTCGACAAATGCATGCGCCGTGTTGCACGGAATAGCGATGAGATCCGCATCGCCCGACTCGAGCTTTTTGCAGGTCGCGTAAAGCGAAATAGTCGGATCGGGGCCGTCACCGATCAGGTTTTCCGTGCGATCGGGAATCTGGGGGTTCTGTTCAATCAAAAGCCTGATGTGGTCCTGGTCGCGATTCGCCGGCGTGTTGCGCACGATCTTCTGCATGAAATCCACCGTCGCCGCCGGACCAACGCCACCCACCACGCCAACTTTGAAAATCGATTCAGGCGAACCGTAATCGCCCGCTATCACGTACTGCGCATATGCAAGATTCGAATCGATGAGTGGTACCCGGAAAAGACCCATTTCCTCGGCCACGAGTGCGATTTCGGTCAGGCCCGGCACGATGATATCTGCGCCTTGTGCGATCAGGTCCTCGCACGCCGCGCGCAGAAGCGCGACGGGCCGGCCGGACAGGTTGCCGCTCTTGACGCCGTTCGCGCCGTAGACCGCTTCGGTGACCAGGTCGATGTTCTCGCGTGGGCGGGGATGAATGAGTTCAAACTCCGGCGTCGCGAAGTACTTTTCGAACAAGCCTTTTCGACGCGTGAAGTCCGAGGTCAGCACGCCGATTCGCCGTGCCGTCGGAAATTTTCTACGCACATGGCTGCGCACGGCTTCGACCATATCGACAATCTGCAACGATGAGTTAGCCTTCAACTCATCGATGAACGTATGGCTGAGAAAGCATGGGAGTACGACGGTCGTCACGCCTCGCTTCTCGAAACTGCTGATCATGTCGAAGATGTACAGCTTCCGCGGAGTCGTTGCTTCACTACCGGCGACCGCGCCGCGAAAGGGATGCTGTTCGAAGATGACGTCGACGTGTTCCGCATCGCTCGACGCGGGCGTCGATTTAACGAGCTTGAAAAAGACGTCGGCGCTCGCCAGCGGACCCAGGCCGCCCACCACGCCGAATTTTCTTCCGCTCTGCACGCTTGCGCCGATCATTTGGTCTCGCCTTGCAACTCGCGCGATTCTTGCAATCGGCCCAACGCCAGGCTGTCGGTGCCGTGGATATGTTTGACGGCGCGCTTCGCTTCCCACTTCGCAATAACCGCCGTCGCGATGCTATTGCCAACCACATTCGTAGCGGTCCGCCCCATATCGAGTATCTGATCGATGGCGAGGATCAGTACTACGCCGGACGGAGGCAGATGAAACATCGGCGCAACGGCGGCGACCACCACCACGGAACCTCTCGCGACGCCGGCCATTCCCTTGCTGCTCAGCATCAGGACCAGCAACATCATGATTTGCGTGCTGAGCGGCATGTCGATACCGAATGCCTGTGCAATGAAAATCGCGGCAAACGCCTGATACATCATCGAGCCGTCGAGATTGAACGCATAGCCGAGCGGCAGCGTAAAGCCGACTACTTTCTTGTCGATACCGAACGCTTCGAGCTTCTCGGTAAGACGTGGGTAAGCAGCCTCGCTACTCGCGGTCGAAAAGGCGAGCATGGCGGGTTCCCGGATCGCTTTTAACAACCTCCAGATCGGCTTGCCCAGAAAGACATGGCCCACGAGGATGAGGACAATCCACAGCGCGACAAGACCGAGATAGAAGCTGCCGACGAGCTTGCCATACGTGGTCAGCACATCCAGGCCATTCACGGTGATCGCGGATGCCAGAGCGCCGAAGACGCCGATGGGCGCGAGCCGCATCACATAGTCCGTCAGCTTCAGCATGGCCGGTACGAGCGCATCGATGCCGGCGATCAACGGTGTGACACGCGGATCTTTTTTGATGGCGCTTAGGACGACGCCGAACAGGACGGAAAAGACAAGGATCTGCAGGATGTCGTTTCGCGCCATCGCGTCGATGATGCTGGAAGGAAACGCGTGCGTGACAAAGTCCTTGAAATTCAGGCCCGCGGTGTTCAGGCCCGTGGCCACATCGGAACTGGTCTGCGTCATATGCAGCCCTGCGCCCGGTTGCAGCGCGTTCGCAAGGGCGAGGCCGAGCGCGAGCGAGAAAAGCGACGCGCACACGAACCATCCTACCGATCTGAACCCGATCCTGCGCACATCGCTTGTGCCTTCCATGCCGGCGAGACCGGACACCAGCGTGGCGAAGACAAGCGGCGCGATGATCATCTTCACGAGCCGCAGGAAAATGTCCGTAATGATCGAGAAGTAACCCGCGATGGTCTTCGCTTCGGCAGCACCCGCAGCGCTGCGATGACACACATAGCCGACGATCACGCCGAGCGCCATGCCGACCACAATATAGAAAGTAAGACGGTTTTTCATTTCCATCAGTCCGAGGAAGGCGCACGAGGGTCCGACGTGACCGCGATACGCTGCCAGAAGGCAAAAACGTCGTTAGCGACGCGACGTTTCTGTGCATGGACGGATGATAGAGATGGGCAAAAAAGACGCGATGCGGGTCTGGCATGGGGATATGCGAAACTCGCATAAGGCGGGTTAACCCCTAATCGACCGCCGGCGACGCAGCGCGAAGGTGGCGCCAGAGCATGTCGAGAAACTCATTGCGATTCGACGCATCCCGGTAGGCGCGCAGTTCGACTTCGAGACTCCATGTGTCGCGGCCCGCGAGGACCAACTCGCCCGCGTCGAGCTCGGCGACGATTGAGCTTTTGGGAAGCCAGGCGACGCCTTCGCCTTCCAGCACCAGTTTCTTGAGAACCTCGGCCATATCGGACTCGTAGTGCGGCCGCAAAGCCGGCGTCGTGTCGACCCGGCTCAAAAGCAGGGCAAGGCAGCGGCCGAAATAACTGGTTTCCGTATACGAAATCAACGGCAATGGACGGGCCGCCGTTCCCGGCAGCCGGAACATAGGCGCGCCACGTGGGTTGGGTCGGCAAACAGGCAGCAGTACATCGACGCCCACGGTGAGATGCTCGTACCTGACCGGGTCGAGGTGCAGCGGAAGCTCCGGGTGATGATAAGCAAACATCAGTTCGCAGTTGCCGTTCACGAGCATCAGAATGGAGTCGTGAACATTAGTGGGTATCACTCGGGCGCGGACCTCGCCGAAACGTGCCGTGAGCGCCTTTAACCACGCAGGCAGGAAACTCAGCGCGATCGTATGACCCGCGGCAATCTGCAAGCCTTTACCCGCCATGCGTTGATCGATGCGAATGATGGCCCGTGTATCGAACAGTTTTCCCAGTATGTCGACTGCGGCCTCACGAAACAGTTGTCCGGCAGGCGTCAGCGTCGGCGGGAAACTGCTGCGGTCGATCAGGTCCGCGCCCACCCACTGCTCGAGTGACTGAATGCGCCTGCTGAACCCTGACTGGGTGACATTCCGAAACTCCGCTGCGCGCGAGAAGCTTTGATACTGGGAAAGTGCGATGAAGTCTTCGATCCACTTGATTTCCATGTCGGAGCCGTTTTCGTGTAGAAGGGAGCGCGTGTTTCGAAGTGAGTGTGTGATTCTACGCTGGCGAAATGCGTCAGATATGCCATCAGAGATGTGCCGAAAACCGGACGCTGGGTTGATACGGAATCCTTCCATTAAAAGCGGCGATATTCCCCTAATTGCTCCGCGTCGCTCGCCGTTCTCGAAAGTGTGCACGACGTCACAGCAGCGCCAGTCACGATAGCGCACGCTTATTGCTTCGGGAGAGTGCTTATCGGGAGAGAGCGACCGGCAATTTAGCCGTAACGTCGCAACGTCTCCGGCCGGCCAGGGAGATGTTGCGATGCGAGGAAGAAATGACACGGTACGCGCTGCAATTTTTGCAGTGGCGACCTCACTGCTTACGGCATGCGGCGGGCACGGAGGCGACTCGAGCAGCAGCAGCCCAGCTGCGACACCGGCAGGCGGCATCAATTTGCAAATCGTCTCTTTCGGCGACAGCCTTTCCGACGTCGGAACCTACGCGCCGCTCGCAAGCCCGGTTGGCGGCGGCCGTTTTACGACTAATCCCGGGCAGGTGTGGACCCAGGATGTCGCGCAGTACTACGGCGACACGCTAAAGGCTGCGTATACGATCGACATCACGCACAAGCTTACCGCGCAGAGCGGCCTCGGGTACGCGGAAGGCGGTGCTACTGTAGCGACGCCGGCCAACCAATCGGATTTTCTGACCTCGGTGATCGGCAACATCGAGATGCCGGTCAATCAGCAGGTGTCCAGCTATCTATCGGCGCACGGGAGTTTCAACTCCAATCAACTGGTGCTCGTGTGGGCCGGCGCAAACGACGTGCTTCGCGCCGGGCAACTGCCTGCTGCGGCGCCGACCGTGCAGACGGCGGCCAACACTCTGGCTCAGGTAGTCGGACAGATCGTCCAGAACGGCGGCGCGCACGTCGTGCTGGTCAATCTTCCGAACGTCGGGCTCTCGCCAACCGGTCTTGCCTCGTCCGATGGCGGCGCGAACCTGACCCAGTTATCGCAACTGTTCAACGACACGCTGAACACCGCGTTGCAGACCGCTGGTGTGCAAGCGAAAGTCATCCAGATCGATGCCTATACGTGGTTGAACGGGATCATCGCGAACTTTCAGGCCAATGGCTTTGCCGTGTCGAACACGGGCCAGGCCTGCGACCCCAAGAAAACGCCGGATAACACGGCCTTGCTGTGTTCGCCTCCAACCTACGTGGCCAGCAACGCGGACCAGACGTACATGTTCGCCGACGACCTTCATCCGACGACGCATCTGCATTCGCTGTTTGCCCAGTTCGTTGAACAGCAACTCGCCAGGAGCGGCCTGGGTCACTGAAGGCAGGGAGATAGCGCAGGTCGCCTGGGAAAAACCTGTCACCCCTACATATCGTCACCGGGCGTCCGCGCGACGTTCGCACGCCAATCACATGACGGTCAACCACGAGTCGAGTAAGCTTGGCAGCATCGTACCCGCTCACTTCCGCACTCCGCGGTAGCGACTACTTCGCAGAGTGACGGTCCCCGGCGAGGAGTGCCTCATGCTGACGCTCTATTCCTATCCCGACCTGTTCGGCGTCGCCGACAACAATCCCTTCGGTCTCAAGGTATTCGCGTTCATGCGTCTGTGCGGGATGGAGTTCGAGCATCGGCACATCCTCGACACGAGCCTTGCGCCGCGCGGACAGTTGCCGTATCTGGTCGATGGCGAAGAAACGATCGGCGATAGCGATGGGATCATCGCCCATTTAAAGCGCCGGTACGACCTGCGCATCGACCACGCGCTTTCGCCGGGGCAATCGAATCTCGACTTCCTGGTGCGAAGAACGCTCGACGACCTGTACTGGCCGATGAGCTTTTCACGCTGGCGCGACGACCGCTTCTGGCCGTCTTTCCGCGACGCCATTCTCGCAACACACGAAGACGTGAGTGCGAGCGATCTCGAAGCCGCGCGCGAATACAACCGGTTGCGCTATCACTATCAGGGCATTGGCCGCTATGAGCCGGAGCAGGTCTATGCGAGAGGTATCGACGATCTGCGTGTCGTGGCGGATCTGCTTGGCAACGACGGATTCGTTTTTGGCCCCGAGCCGACAACTGTCGACGCGGCGATCTATGGCTTTGTCGCGAACATCTACTACTACCGTATCGACACGCCGTTGAAGCAGTACGTGCTCTCGCGTCCGGCGCTAGTTCGCCATTGCGAGGCCATTCACGAGCGGATCAACAACGAGGTACGCGTACGAATATCCCCTTGAGGTGGGCGAATGGGCAACTCGGCAAAATGGTCTGTCAGGGTTGCCTGATTCGCTGGAGCGCTTACATACGGCGCCCATATGAAGCGCATCGGGAGCGGAAGACAATGAACACTCGGACGATCGAAACCGACTCCTCGTCATTGGCGCTCCGCCTTGCTTGCCAGGCTAACTGAACTCATGGAGCCGACCTTGCACGAACTGCGCCTCGAGACACTGCAGGTGGGCGCACTGCGCATGCGTGTGGCCATCCAGGGCAGCGGTCCGCTAGTGCTGCTATGCCATGGCTTTCCGGAGTCCTGGTACTCCTGGCGACATCAGTTGGCGGCGCTCGCCGCTGCGGGCTTCCGCGCCGTCGCACCCGATATGCGCGGCTATGGCGGCACCGATGCGCCGCCGGACGCGGACTCGTACACGATGCTGCATCTCGTCGGCGACATGGTCGAACTCGTCAACGTGCTCGGTGAAAGCGAGGCTGTGATCGTCGGCCACGATTGGGGCGCGCCGGTCGCCTGGAATTCGGCGATGTTGCGGCCGGATCTGTTCCGTGCCGTTGTCGGCATGAGTGTGCCGTTTTATCCGCCCGCACGGGAGGATTTGCTTAGCGCACTGGATCGCCAAGGAATACGAACATTCTATATGCAGTACTTCCAGACCCCCGGTGTAGCCGAGCGTGAGTTCGAGGCCGACTCCGAAGCCGCGATTCGACGCATCACTTTCAGCATGTCAGGCGATGGACCCGAGCGCGTCGTGGCGGGAATATTAGCGCCCGGCGCAGGTTTCCTCGACAATACCGTCGACCCCGAAACGCTGCCAGGCTGGCTCACCAGCGAAGAGATCGCTTATGTGGCGGGCGAGTTCGCGCGCACGGGTTTCAGAGGCGGACTCAACTGGTACCGCGGTATTCGACGCTCGTCGGAACTAATGGCCGCATGGCGAGGAGCCGTGATCCGTCAGCCTTCGATGTTCGTGGCGGGCGCGAGAGACGATGTTCTCAAGTTTCCGGGCTCGCAGGCGCGTATCGAGAACCTGACACGCGTGCTGCCCGGATTGCGCGGCTGCCATATTCTCGATGGCGCGGGTCATTGGATTCAGCGGGAACGTTCGGCCGAAGTAAGCGACTTGCTAGTGGCGTTCTTGAGAGGACTTTAAATCGGCATGGGCCTGTCGTGTCCGGCACGGCAGGCCGCCGCGAGTTTGCGTCGGCCGCCGTCCCACGCAGATTCCTTGACGCTACGCCCCCGAACGGCCCCCCAGATGTTGCGCAAGAAAGGCTTCCATGGCTTCGTAGAACTCGAACTGGTTTTCTTCGTTGTGGAAGCCGTGCCCTTCGTTGTCTTTGAGCATGTACTTGACGTCGATCCCACGCTCGCGCAGCGCGCTCACGATCTGGTCGCTTTCGGCTTGCTTGACTCGCGGATCGTTCGCGCCTTGCGCGACGAATAGCGGCGTCACGATCCGATCCACAAAAAATAGCGGCGATGCATCGTGCAGCGCCTGCTTGCCCGTTTCGGTTTGCGGATTGCCGATCATCTCGTACATCATGTCGAGCATCGGCTTCCAATACGGCGGCAACGATTCGAGCAACGTGAACAGGTTCGAGACGCCGACATAATCCACTGCAGCCGCATAGCGCGTAGGTGTGAACGCTACGCCGGCGAGCACCGCATAGCCTCCGTAGCTCGCGCCGTAGATGCCCACGCGCGCGGGGTCAACCAGACCTTGCCCGACGAGCCAGTCGATACCGTCGTCGATGTCGTCCTGCATCGTCTTGCCCCATTGACCGAAGCTCGCTTCCCAGAACGCGCGTCCATAGCCCGTCGATCCGCGGAAGTTCAACTGCAAGACGGCATACCCGCGATTGGCGAGCAATTGCGCTTCGGGATTGAATCCCCACGAATCGCGCGCCCAAGGTCCTCCGTGCGGATTGACGATCAATGGAAGCGGGCGCTCCAGCTTTTGCCCGAGTTCGATACCCGCGGGCAACGTCAGATAGCCGTTGATCTGCAACCCATCGCGCGCGGCGAAGTGGATCGGTTCCATGCGTGCCATATCGGCGGGGTCGAGCCAGGGCATGAGCTCAGTGAGCCTGGACAGATGACGGCTGGCGATATCGTATGTCCAGATCGAGCCCGGCGACAGGTCGCTCGAAGCGTGCACGATCGCGCGCGATTCGTCGCGTGTGATGCTCGTGATCGCGATTTCCTGGCCGGGCAACTGACGCGCCAGGTCCTCGTGGATCGAGCGAGCCCACTCGTCGAAGAAATGCCGATGCAGGCGGTCATCCACATACCACGCGGCAGTCAATACGCGCCGATGGGTCGAAAAAGTCATGCCGCCTACGTCCACGTGTTCGGTTTCGAACAGCAGCTCGCCCTCCTGCGCGGTTTGCGGGTCGAACTCGAAGATGGCCGTCTTGTCCCGGCCTCGATTGGAGAGCACGTACAAGCGCCGATCGTCGAAGGTGAAGAATAGCGGCGACACCGTTTCGCGAAAGTTGGTCGTCAGGATCGGGCGGAACGGTTCGGTTTCGGTATCGCGATACAGCAGCGTTGTGTTGACGCCGTCCGAGGCCGTGGCGACGCGCAGGCTGCCGGCGTGGTCGGTCATCCAACCCATGATGTTGCCGGGGTTTTCAGCGATCGGGGTGAATGCGCCCGTGACCACGTCGACGCGAAACACGTCGAATACCTGTGGGTCGCGCCGGTTCATCTGAATCAGGATGTGGCGGTCATCATCCCTGAGATCGTCGACGATGCTTGCCTTGACGCCGTCGAATGGCGTCAGGTCGACCGGTTCGCCGCCATGAATCGGCACGGACAACACGTGATAGTTTTCGTCGCCGCCAAAGTCTTTGACGAACAGAATGCGGTCGTTGCCTTTCCAGGCGTGCCCGGGTACGTCACGTTCGGTTTCGTTGGTCAGCGCCCGCGCGTCTCCGAGCGGAGAGCCATCGGGGCCGACTTCCTGAACGAAGATGTTCTGGCGGCCGGCGTGCCGGGTCAAGAACGAGAGATGCCGGCCATCCGGCGAAATCGTGAACTGGTGTTTCTCGGGCCTGCGGAAAAAGTCGCGTACCGAGTAGAGCTTGACGGTCCGGTCAGCGGCTTCTTTATCGTTGACAGCACTCATGCGGTCCTCCTCAAAAGCCCCATTTGACCATGCGCGCCAAACCTGCGTCCTATCCGCGCGACGCGAGCAGGCAATCCATCAGACTGATTGCCATTCTGTTAGGCTGACACCCAGATTACGATTTGCGTCAAATAGCATATTCAACGAAAGCAATCGTTATCGATACGGTAAACGCCAGCGAACTTCGTCGTCGACCGATTGTATGGTTAACACCAATTTAAACGTAAACGAACAAAAAGGAACATCGAATCCGTTGTTTTGATTTCCTTTCAGAAAAAGGGGCGCGCCTTGCCATCCGCCCAAAATGAGCCAGAAGGCACCCGCAGCACCGGAGACGCACTAGAACAAAGGAGAGCGATTTGGTCTTGGAACTGGAGCGCGTGACAGTCGTTTCGGGCGCTCAGACGCACCTGTACGGCGTCGATCTGCGGCTTGTCCCCGGCGCGATCAACGTGCTTCTTGGACCGACGCAAGCCGGCAAGACCACGCTGATGCGCGTGATGGCCGGGCTCGACCGCCCGGCTTCGGGCCGGGTGCTGGCCGACGGCAACGATGTGACCGGCGTCAGCGTCAGGCAGCGCAACCTCGCGATGGTCTACCAGCAGTTCATCAACTATCCGGCCATGACCGTGTTCGACAACATCGCGTCGCCGCTGAAGCTGCAAAATACGCACGCCGACGAAGTCAAAAGGCGCGTTCACGAAGTCGCCGCCAAACTCCACATCGATCACCTGCTGCAACGGCGCCCCGGCGAACTGTCGGGCGGCCAGCAGCAGCGTTGCGCGCTGGCGCGGGCGCTGGTCAAGCGCTCGTCGCTGGTGTTGCTGGACGAACCGCTCGTCAATCTCGACTACAAGCTGCGCGAGGAATTGCGCGTCGAACTGGCGACGCTGTTCGCGGACGGCAAAACCACCGTCGTCTACGCGACGACCGAACCGCTCGAAGCGCTGCTGCTCGGCGGCTATACGGCGATCGTCGACAAGGGGCGCGTGCTGCAACACGGCCCGACGCTCGATGTGTACAACGCGCCCGCCAATATCGACGTCGCGGCCGTCTTCAACGATCCGCCGATGAACATGCTCGCCAGCGATCTCACCGCCGACGGCACCGCGCGCCTGCCGATCGGCATCGACGTGCCGCTCGGGCGGGCCAGCGCGCGGGCCGTTCGTGAGAACGAAACGTTCCGCATCGGCGTGCGCCCCGGTCATCTGCGACTGGCGCCGCGGACACCGCGCTCCGTCGCCGTGCCGTGCCGGCTCGAACTGGCCGAATTGAGCGGCTCCGAAACCTATCTGCATCTGCACACGCGGCAGGGCGGCATCGACCTGGTGGCGCAACTGCAAGGCGTGCATCAGATCGATCTCGGTACGGAACTCGACGTGTACATCGACCCCGACGAACTGTTCGTGTTCGGCGCGGACACGACGCTGGTGTCTGGCCCGGAGGCCGCTCATGGCGCGCATTGAGTTCCAGAATCTCGCGCACGCTTACGCACCCAACCCCGCCACGCTCGATGACTACGCGTTGCAACCGATGAGCATGGTCTGGGAAGACGGCGGCGCGTATGCATTGCTCGGGCCGTCCGGTTGCGGCAAGTCCACGCTGCTCAACATCGTGTCCGGTCTCGTGACGCCGTCGGAAGGCAAGGTGCTGTTCGACGGCAGCGACATCACGGCGAAAAGCCCGCGCGAACGCAACATCGCGCAAGTGTTCCAGTTCCCGGTGATCTACGACACGATGAGCGTGTTCGACAACCTCGCGTTCCCGCTGCGCAACCGGAAAATGTCGGCGCATGACGTCAAACAGCGTGTTCACGAAGTCGCGGAAATTCTCGACATGACGCGTGAATTGCCGCGCAAGGCGAACAATCTCTCGGCGGATGCGAAGCAGAAAATCTCGCTTGGGCGCGGCCTCGTGCGCAAGGACGTCGCCGCGATCCTGTTCGATGAACCGTTGACCGTTATCGATCCGCATATGAAGTGGATCCTGCGTCGTCAGTTGAAGAAGATCCATCAGCAACTGAAGCTGACGTTGATCTACGTGACGCACGATCAGGTCGAGGCGCTGACCTTCGCGGATGAAGTCGTCGTGATGACGAACGGCCGTGTCGTGCAGAAAGGCGATCCGGGCGCGCTGTTTTTGCGGCCCGATCATGCGTTCGTCGGCTATTTCATCGGCAGCCCGGGCATGAATCTCTGCCCGATCGAACTGAACGCCGACGGCATCAAGATCGGCACGCAGCATTTACGACTCGACCCGCCTACGCTCGATACGCTGAAGCACGCCAACGGCACGCTGACGCTCGGCATTCGCCCGGAGTTCGTGCGCGTGGTGAGCGACGGTGAGGCCGGCGCGGTGAAAGCGCACCTGCTGCGCGTGCAGCAACTCGGCAATTACCAACTCGTTACTGCGCAGTGCGACGGCCACGTCTTCAGGGCAAAAGTCGAGCCGCATGTGCGGGTCGGCGAAGGGGCGGTCTGGTTGAAGCTCGCCACGGCGGAAACCGTGTTCTTCAGCAACGATGAAAGGATCGCGCGATGAACAAGCCCGTCAACCAGAAAGCGTGGCTGCTGGTCGTGCCGGTGTTCATCTGCGTCGCGTTTTCCGCCATCTTGCCGCTCATGACGGTGGTCAACTATTCGGTGCAGGACATCATCAGCCCGACGCAACATGTGTTCGTCGGCACCGAGTGGTTTCGCGCGATCATCAACGACGACGACCTGCGCGGTGCGCTCGGGCGGCAGATCATCTTCTCCGCGTGCGTGCTGCTGTTCGAGATTCCGCTCGGCGTCGGCCTTGCGCTCGCAATGCCCGCTTCGGGCTGGCGCGCGTCGGCTTCGCTGGTCGTGCTGGCCATGCCGCTGCTGATCCCATGGAATGTGGTCGGCACGATCTGGCAGATTTTCGGGCGGCCGGATATCGGCCTGCTCGGTTATGCACTCAATCACGCGGGCGTCGAATACAACTACACGGCCAGTCCCGCCGCCGCGTGGATCACGGTGCTTGTGATGGACATCTGGCATTGGACGCCGCTCGTCGCGCTGCTCTGCTATGCCGGCTTGCGCGCGATTCCCGACGCCTTCTATCAGGCCGCCGAAATCGACGGCGCGAGCCGCTTCGCCGTGTTCCGTTATATCGAGCTGCCGAAGATGCGCGGCGTGTTGATGATCGCCGTGCTGCTGCGCTTCATGGACAGCTTCATGATCTACACCGAGCCGTTCGTGTTGACGGGCGGCGGCCCGGGCGATTCGACCACGTTCCTGTCGCAGTACCTGACGCAAAAAGCGGTCGGTCAATTCGACCTCGGCCCGGCGGCGGCGTTTTCGCTGATCTACTTCCTGATCATCCTGTTGCTGTGTTTCATTCTGTACAACTGGATGGAGCGCGTCGGAAAAGGCGGCCCGGCCAGCAGCGGAGACGACTATGCACAGTAATCGCTGGATGCGCGTGGTCGTGCTGACGGGGTACATCCTGTTCGCGCTAATTCCGCTCTACTGGATGCTGTCGATCTCGCTGCGCACGAACGAAGAGACGATGTCGGCGTTCGCGATCTGGCCGCATCACGTGACCTTCGACAACTACAAGGTCATCTTCACCGACCCGTCCTGGTACTGGGGCTACATCAACTCGATCATCTACGTGCTGATGAACACGGTGATGTCGGTGCTGGTCGCGCTGCCTGCCGCGTACGCGTTCTCGCGCTATCGCTTTCTCGGCGACAAGCACATGTTCTTCTGGCTGCTCACCAACCGGATGACGCCGCCCGCCGTGTTCCTGTTGCCGTTCTTCCAGCTGTATTCGAGCGTCGGTTTGATGGACACGTATATCGCGGTCGCACTCGCGCACATGCTGTTCAACGTGCCGCTCGCGGTATGGATTCTCGAAGGTTTCATGTCGGGCGTGCCGCGTGAAATCGACGAAACCGCCTACATCGACGGCTATACGTTCCCCGCGTTCTTCGTGAAGATTTTCCTGCCGCTGATCAAGTCGGGGGTCGGCGTGACCGCGTTCTTCTGTTTCATGTTCAGTTGGGTCGAACTCCTGCTCGCGCGCACGCTCACCACCGTCAACGCCAAGCCGATTGCCGCCGTGATGACGCGCACGGTATCGGCGGCGGGGATGGATTGGGGCGTGCTCTCGGCGGCAGGCGTGCTGACCATCGTGCCCGGCGCGCTCGTCATCTATTTCGTGCGGAACTACATCGCGAAGGGCTTTGCGATGGGGAGAGTCTGATGCTCACGTGGATGTATTGGACAGCGGAAGTGGCGATCTTTTTCGGCTGCATCGTGGTGATGCTGGCGGGCATGACCGTGTGGGAAATCCGCTCGCCCACCGTCGAACGCAAAGGCTTCCTGCCGATCGGCACCACGCGTGGCGACCGGCTGTTTATCGGATTGCTGATTGCCGCGTATATCAATCTCGCGTGGATCGGCATCAGCGCGGAACATGCGAGCGCGTGGCCCGGTTTCGCGGCGTCGATGCTCGTGCTGCTGATCGTCATGTGGAAAGGATGAACAGCGTTGCGTCCTGAAGGTTTGCGTATCTGGACAGACCGGTTCCGTTGATGCCCCGGGCGGACCTCGGCAGTTGATCCAAGGGGTGCGGAGACACAGGAGAGAGCCATGCAACAGAGGAGACGAATCGTCACGCTCGCCGTGGCAGGCGTCATCGCGACTGGCTTCACGAGCCACGCGGCGATCGCCGGCACGCCCGAAGCGCAGAAGTGGGTCGATAGCGAATTCCAGCCCAGCACGCTATCGAAACAGCAGCAGATGGACGAGATGAAGTGGTTCATCGATACCGCTGCGACGCTGAAATCGGCAGGCGTCAAAGAAGTGCACGTGGTGTCCGAAACACTCGACACGCACATGTACGAATCGAAAACGCTCGCCAAGGCGTTCACCGAAATCACCGGCATTTCAGTCAAGCACGACATCATTCAGGAAGGCGACGTCGTCGAGAAACTGCAGACGTCGATGCAATCCGGGCAGAGCATTTACGACGGCTGGATTTCCGACTCCGACCTGATCGGCACGCATTATCGCTATGGCGTGATCATGCCGCTGTCCGACTATATGACCGGCGAAGGCAAGAAATATACGAACCCTGGTCTGGACATCAAAGACTTCATCGGCACGAGTTTCACGACCGCGCCGGACAAGAAGCTCTATCAATTGCCCGACCAGCAGTTCGCGAATCTTTACTGGTTCCGCGCCGACTGGTTCGCGCGCAAGGACCTGCAGGACAAGTTCAAGGCGAAATACGGCTACGAGCTGGGCGTCCCGGTGAACTGGTCCGCGTATGAGGACATCGCCGAATTCTTCACGAACGACGTGAAGAATATCGACGGCGAAAAAGTCTATGGGCACATGGACTACGGCAAGAAAGACCCGTCGTTGGGATGGCGCTTTACCGATGCATGGCTCTCGATGGCGGGCGAAGCCGACAAGGGCATTCCGAACGGCATGCCGGTCGATGAATGGGGCGTGCGCGTCACGCCGGACGGTTGCCATGCGGTGGGCGCGTCGGTCTCGCGCGGCGGCGGTACGAACAGTCCGGCCGCGGTGTTCGCGACCACCAAATACATCGACTGGCTGAAGAAATTCGCGCCGCCCGAAGCCTCGGGAATGACGTTCAACGAAGCGGGACCGGTGCCGGCGCAAGGCAAGATCGCCCAGCAGATCTTCTGGTACAGCGCGTTCACCGCATCGATGCTGAAACCCGGCAACGTGACCAACGCGGACGGCACGCCGAAGTGGCGGATGGCGCCATCGCCGCACGGTCCGTACTGGAAGGACGGCATGCAGAACGGCTATCAGGACGTCGGTTCGTGGACCTTCTTCAAGTCGACGCCGCCGAACCAGCGCGCTGCCGCGTGGTTATACGCGCAGTTCGTCACGTCCAAAACCGTCTCGCTGAAGAAGTCGATTACTGGTCTCACGTTCATCCGCGATTCCGACATTCATAGCGATTACTTTACGAAGAACGCGGACAAGTACGGCGGGTTGATCGAGTTCTATCGAAGCCCGGCGCGTGTCGCGTGGACGCCGACCGGCAACAACGTGCCCGATTATCCGAAGATGGCGCAACTGTGGTGGAAGAACGTCGCGACGGCAGTCGCCGGCGAAAAGACACCGCAAGCCGCGATGGACAATCTGGCGAAGGAAATGGACCAGGTGTTGGGCCGTTTGCAGCGCGCGGGGATGAAGGTCTGCGCGCCGGAGCTGAATCCGGAAAGCTCTCCGGACAAATGGTTGTCGGATCAGCACGCACCGTGGAAGAAGCTGACGAACGAGAAGCCGAAAGGCGAAACGGTCAAATATGATCAGCTGCTGACTGCGTGGAAACAGGGGAAGGTGCGGTAAGCGTGGCGATGCGGTAACCGAGTGGAGTTAGAAGCGGGCGGCCTGTTCAGGTCGCCCGCTTCGTTTCAATCGCTGGAGGCGCGCGTCTCACCGCTTCGACCAGGATGCCATCGCCTCGAATACACCGTCACGTCTCACAAGCGCGTGCAGAAGCGCTGCCGCGAGGTGCAGCATGATTAGCGCGAAGAAACACAATGCGAGCGCCCGGTGTGCGTTCCATAGCAGCGTGTGCAGACCGTTGCTATGCGGCAGGATGGGCGGCAAATGTATCCCGAACACTACGACGGGATAGTCCGCCGCCGACAACATGCCCCAGCCGATCAGCGGCAGTCCGATCATCAATAGATAGAACGCGAGATGCGAGAGGCGGGCGGCGAGTTTCATCGGTTCCGGCATCGACGCCGGCAGCGGCGGCGCGCCGCGCGTCAACCTCACGACCAGGCGAATCAGCGCCAGCACGAGAATCACAATGCCCAGAGGCTTGTGGATCGACACCAGCGAAAGATAATCCGGCCGAACGGTCGACACCATTCCGACGCCGATGAACAGCATCGCCAGAATGCAGACCGCCATGAGCCAGTGAAGCGCGCGTTGCAGCGGTGTGAAGCGAGCGTGGATCGGGGTCGTCATGGCGTGGCTCCTCCCGCCGGATGGCGCGGATAGTCCTTATCCTCGGCGGTCCGCCGGTTGAACGAGACGGAATAGGCGGCTGAGCGCGCGGCCGGAAACGGGTCGTCCGAGACGTGCATGCCGGAAGGCAGGACCGTGGGATCGAAGTTGAGATCGCGACACGGGCCGTCGGCCTCGGACTCGATCGCGTTGACCACCAGCGTGCCCGCCTCCACCTTGCGACGGTCTTCCGGCCAGGCTTTGCTGGGGTCGGCAGTCGGGTCGCCGGGATTGGCGGCCGTGATGACCAGCGTCCAGCGTTGCGGGGCGCTCTGCACCCGTTGCGTGATATCCGCGGCGAGGAAGTCGGCGCTTTTTGCCTTCAGCTGGTCGGGGGAAACGGCCTCGGGCTGCGCGGCCGGTACGAAGGACCAGCGCACGGGCTGCTCCTGCCCCTGGGCATTCGTGAAGATGAAGCTATTGAGGCTGTTGTAGCGGTCCTGCGCGTACGAGGCCGTCCACGGCGCGCTGCCGGCCCAGCCGACGAACGTGCCGAACTCCGGGTGCGCGGCGACGAAATTCTTCATCGCGTCCGGATCGCTGCTGTTGGCCGACGCCTGAAGCAGAGCGTAGAACGCCTGCGGTGTGGCGACCGGGAAGAAGGGCGCGTCGATCATCGCCGTGCGCCATTCGCTTCCATCCGGTCCGGCGATGCGCAGGCTGAGGCCTCGCACCCTAACCGTGGCGTCCGGCGCTTTGGGGTCGGCCGTAGCGAGATTGAATCGTCCTGTGACCGGATACGAGCCTGGCGCGAACATTGGCGCCTTCGAGAGGGTCGCAGCTCCGCCATTCGATTCGAATGTACCGGTAAAGCAGATGCCCTTGGCATGATTGCGCCGGAAGCCGAGCGCCGCGCCGCCCGGCGGCGCGAGACCGTTGACGATCTTTGCCGGCGTGAGACGTCCCGGCGAGAGCCAACCGGCCGTATAGGCGAAGGCCGCGGCCAGCGCGGCCACGACGACGGCAATCAGGACCAGCGAACGGACTGTGGAGGCGTTGGAAGTCGGTCTGTCGGCCATCGATCTCTCCCGATCAATGTTTCGGCTGAGTGGAAATCTAGCAGGGTGGGGAGAATAGTGCCATTGGTTGGGGAATCGTGCTTACTCAGTCAAGAGCCTTATTCGGCGTCGTGCCAAACGACATGAACCGATGATCTCGCGAATGTCCGGATTGGTCATGGAAGTTCTCCAAATCGACAGAATCCGCTCCCACGCAAAAAATAACAACCGCCGCCTCAAGAATTGCAGCCCATTGCCGATATTGCGTGAAGAGCGCCTCCGGTTGAATGTTCCGCTGGCACTACGGACAGGTGTATGCTGGCCAGTCCGTAAAAAAAGCATCTCATTGGCCGCATTCAAATTGACCAGATAGCAGTATCTCGTCGGCTTCGTCGTCGGGAAATTGAATGTGGTACTCAAGTCATCTTCGTACGACGGAGACACTGTGATTCGACAATGCCTCGGCGGTTTGTTGCTGGCGCTAAGCTGCGTGGGCAGCGCCATGGCCGCGGGTCCCGAGTGTTCGCGTTCGTTTACGCTCGCTTTACACGATCACGGCCTGCTCTATTCCGTCGACACCGATACCGGCATCGACAAGGACTTCGCTGACGAGCTGATTCGCCGCAGCGGTTGCCAGATCAGAGTCAGCCTGATGTCGCGAGCCCGGATCTGGAAGCTGATTGAATCCGGCGGACTGGATTTCAGCCTGTCGGGCATTGCCAACGACGAGCGTAATGAGTACGCGGACTTCGCCTGGTACTTCAGCAACAAGTACTACCTATTGGTGCGCAAGGACGCTGGAATTCATCGGCTTGCCGACTTCGAGCACAACGACCAGTTTCAGCTCGGCGTGATCCGCAGCTTCCGCTATAGCGACTCGGCCAACCGGCTGGTCGACAAGCTGTCGGCCGAAAACCGCGTCAGCCAGGCCGGCGGTCTGGAGCCGCTGTATCAGGCGCTGATTCTCCGGCGCATTCAAGGCATGATCATCGAACCTTTCGATTACCCTGCAATCGATGAAAAGAAAATCCGCGACGTAACCACCATCGTGGAATTCGACGACCCCGCCGTGCGTCACGGCCTCATCATGTCGAAGAAGGCACTGTCGCCGGCCGAGCGGGAAAAGTGGCGCGCGCTGGTGAATGAGATGCGTGCGGACGGCACTGTGCGGCGCATCTTCGAGAAGTATTTCAAACCTGACCTCGCCGATTCGATGGTCGATTTCAAGACCCAGCCGTGAACTGGGCACGCCTCGTCCTGCTTCCGTTTCTGGTCCTCTCCGCCGCGCTCAGCGTGACGTGGATGCTGTGGGACCATGAGCGGCAAGCTGCCCGTCAAGAACTGCTGTCCCAGTTCAACTATTCGCTGGGCGACGCGGTCAGCCGCATCGAGCAGCGCATGGGCACGTACGAGCTCTTGCTACGCGGTGTGCAGAGCCTGTTCGCCGCGACAGGCGAGATCGACCGCGACCGGTTTCGTGACTACGTCGGCACGCTCAATCTCGACGCCAACTTCTCCGGCATCCAGGCGATCGGTGTCGTCGCCTGGGTGCCGGCGACGCAAAAGGTCGAGCATATAGCTTCGATGCGCCGGCAGGGCGTGCCCGACTACGCGATCGAGCCCAAAGGCTCGCGCGAGGACTACGCGCCCATCATCCAGCGCGAGCCGTTCATCGGTATCAATCGCGCGGCGCCCGGGTTCGATGCATGGGCCGACCCGGTGCGGCGGCGTGCGTTGGAGCAGGCGCGCGACTCCGGCATGGCGACCCTTTCCGGGAAGGTCCGTCTCTCGGTGGATTCCGGCAATGCTCGCCCCGGATTCATCATGTACCTGCCGATCTATGCACGAGGCCAGCCACAAGACAGCGTCGCCCAGCGCCGCGCGCACCTGGTCGGCTGGGTGTTCGCGTCGTTCCGCATGCACGATGTCATCGCCAGCCTGTACGGCGAGCAGCCACCCGGTCTCACTATCGCTATCTACGACGGCGTCGAAATGTCGGCCGCCGCGCTGTTGCACAAGACGCCTGAGGCGCCCGGTCATCATCGGGCCGCGGACATGTCGGCCAACGAATATCTGGTTGTGGGCGGGCATGACTGGACACTCTCGATGAGCGCCCAGGACGACTTCAAGGCTCGCTTCGGCCGTAACGCCGCGCTCTCTATCGCTAGCACCGGCACGGGCCTAAGCCTGCTGCTGGCGCTGCTCACCTGGCTGATGATGACCGGCCGGGGCCGCGCGATGCGGCTCGCCTCGGCAATGACAAAAGAATTGCGCGAGAACGAGGAGAAATTCCGCGCGATTGCCGACTGTACGGTCAACTGGGAAATCTGGTGGGGACCCGATGGCAAGCCGCGCTGGATCAACTCGGCGGTGGAGGCGTACATCGGCTATACGGTCGACGAGTGCATGGCCTTACCGGATTTTGCAGGCACCGTGATTTATCCCGCGGACATTCCCCGCGTGGCGCCTGAATTCCAGAAGGCGCTACAGGGTTTGCGCGGCGATGACCTCGAGTTTCGCTGCGTTCGCAAGGACGGCTCGCTCATGTGGCTGTCCGCGTCCTGGGTTCCCATTACCGATTCCAAGGGAGAGTTCATCGGCTTTCGCACGAGCGGCCGCGACATTACCGAGCGCAAACAGGTCGAGGCTGAACTGCGCATTGCCGCTGTCGCATTCGACTCGATGGAACCGATGATGATCACCGACGCGAGCGCCACCATTCTGCGCGTGAACTCGGCTTTCACCGAATGTACCGGCTATACCGCCGAGGAGATCGTGGGCCAGACACCGCGCGTGCTTCGATCCGGCCGCCACGACGACGCATTCTTCGAGGAGATGTGGGAAGAGATTCACAGTGCGGGCGGATGGCAAGGAGAAGTCTGGGATCGCCGCAAGAACGGCGAGGTGTACCCGAAATGGCTCACGATCTCCGCCGTGATGAGCGACAACGGCACTGTCAGTCACTATGTCGGCACGCATCACGACATTACCGAACGCAAGATCGCGGAAGAACGAATCAAGGAATTGGCCTTCTTCGATGCGCTGACCCGGTTGCCCAATCGCACCCTGCTACTGGATCGCCTGAGGCAGGCGATCACGGCCAGTGCCCGCAACGAAGCGTGTGGCGCGCTGCTGTTCATCGACCTGGATCACTTCAAGACGTTGAACGATACCTTGGGCCACGACAAGGGCGATCTGCTGCTGCAGCAAGTGGCGCAGCGTCTGGCAGACAGCGTACTCGAAAGCGACACCGTGGCACGAGTGGGCGGCGACGAGTTCGTGGTGGTGCTCGGCAACCTGCACAAGAACCGGCAGGAGGCAGCCAACCAGACGGAGGCCGTGGGCGAAAGAATCCTCGCTGTTCTGGGCAGTCCGTATCACCTTGGCAAGATCGAGTACCGCACGAGTGCGAGTATCGGCGCCACGGTGTTCAGAGGGCATCAGGCCTCGATCGACGAACTTCTCAAGCAGGCCGACCTCGCGATGTACAAGTCCAAGGAACGAGGACGCAATGCCGTGCGTTTCTTCGATCCAGACATGCAAACCGTCGTGGTGCAGCGAGCCGCGCTGGAAGCGGGCTTGCGCAATGCCATCGAGGACAATCAGTTCCTGCTCCACTACCAGGCGCAGGTCGTGGGTACGCGAGTGACAGGCGCGGAAGCGCTGGTGCGCTGGCAGCATCCGCAGCGCGGTATCGTGCCGCCCGCCGAGTTCATTCCGCTGGCTGAAGAGACCGGACTGATCGTTGCGCTGGGAAGCTGGGTGCTGGAGACCGCTTGCGCGCAACTGGCGCGATGGGCTATGCGGCCCGACATGGCGCATCTTACGATTGCGGTTAATGTCAGCATCCAGCAGTTCCGCAAAGCCGATTTCGTGGACAACGTATTGACGATTATCGGCCGCACCGGCGCGCGGCCCGACAGGTTGAAACTGGAACTGACGGAAAGCGTGCTGGTCGACAACGTGCAGGACATCATCGAGAAGATGAGTGCGTTGAAAGCGAAAGGCATTGTCTTTGCACTCGACGATTTTGGCATCGGCTATTCGTCGCTGTCCTATTTGAAGCGCCTGCCTTTGGATCAGTTGAAGATCGACCGCTCATTTGTGCGCGACGTCCTGGTCGATTCCAACGACGCCGTGATTGCCAGAACCATCGTGGCGCTTGCGCGCAGCCTCGGTTTGGGTGTGATCGCCGAAGGCGTCGAGACCGAGGCTCAGCGGGATTTCCTCGCTGCAGCGGGATGCTACGCGTATCAGGGCTATTATTTCTGCCGCCCGCTTCCTATCGAGGATTTTGAGGCGCTGTTGAACAATGTAGAGACACGTCAGTGCGTGGCTGAGCGAACATGAGGCACGTGGCGTGCCGTCGGTAACGTAACGCTGCTGCAATCCACGTGCGTTCTTTATGAGAAGCCCGCGCTCTAAACCGGAGATTTAGAGCGCGTCATTCCAACGTCGTGCAACGCGACACGTTTTACAGATAGCTGCAGACGTAGTCGAGTGTTTCGATCACGTCGATATCGAAGCGGCTTTTCCCGGGCACCGAGAACGACTCGCCCGCAGCATACGTCTTCCACTCGTCGCTGCCTTCGAGGCGGATGCGGCATTGGCCGGCCTGCACTTCCATCAGTTCCGGCGCGTCGGTGCCGAAGTTGAGCGCGCCCGGCAGGATCACGCCGAGCGTTTTGCGCGTGCCGTCGGCGAACAGAACGGTGTGCGAGACGCACTTGCCGTCGAAATAGACGTTGGCTCGTTTAACAATGGAAACCTGATCGAATTGCGTTGCGGCCGTCATGCCAATCTTCCTCTGGGTTGTCGTGAATGGATGCGTTTGCGTGGACTTCAGGTCGGACCTTCGGATCGGACGCGAACCCGCCATCATACAGGCGGCTGGCGGCGCCCGACGCCGATTGCGCCGAAAGAAATGGAGATCAGCGGGCCGCCGTCAAACATCGTCTAGCCGATGATGTTCAGATGCTCAGCCAGGATCGTGCTGCCAATGCCGATCAGCACCACGCCACCCGCCAGTTCCGCGCGCCTGCCCGCCACATGCCCGATGACGCGGCCGAGCATCACGCCGATCGTGACCATCGCCATGGTGGCGAGACCGATCGCGGCGGCAGTGGAATAGATGTTGACGTCCACGAAAGCGAGGCCCGCACCGACCGCCATGGCGTCGATACTCGTGGCAAAGCCGGTCAGCGCCAGCAACCAGAACGAGTGAGCCGACGGCTTCGTCTCTTCGATTTCCTTGGTGTTAAAGCTGTTGAAAATCATGCGGGCACCGAGGACCAATAGGAGCGAAAACGCGATCCAGTGATCCCATGCCGAGACGTATTGCGCTGCAGCTTTGCCGAGAAACCAGCCGACCAGGGGCGTTAGTGCTTCGATGACGCCGAAGATGAGTCCCGTCCTGACAGCTTCGCGCCAATGAGGACGATTGAGCGTGGCGCCTTTGCCGATTGCGGCCGCAAAGGCGTCGGTGGACATGGCGAAAGCAAGGAACAGCGTGGCGACAGGATTCATGAGAGGAGGGCTCGTGGTCGGGCGGAAAACCGCGACACACCGCCGCGCCCGACCGGTCGCGTGGTGTGTCGATGGTCTTGCCAACCAAAGGGCTGCCTGCACCACGGTCTGCGCGACCGAGAATGTTGATGCAGGCGCTTCTGGGTAGAAGCCGGCTACTCCCCAAAGACAGGTGCGAGCATACCATGTCGAAAGGTTTATGTAATGGTGCTTGCGCCTTGCGTGTCTGCCCAGGAAAGAAATCGGTCGCTACTTCACGTATCAGTAGCGTGGCAAACCGCCGATGGTATATGTTGAATTAGTGGCACACCGTCCTTTCGGGAAAAAGAGACAGGGCACGTCCGCGGAGGGCAGGTACGCACCACATTAGAACAATATGAATGCGCGTGAAGCATCAGGGACGGGACGCCCGTTTCTCGTACGAAAGTTGCTTCCGCGATGCTGACTATTGGGGGCGCAGGCGACTCCTCGAAAAACGAGGCCTGATAAAAGCATGAATCGGTTCCGCGCGTGCACCGGCCCAAGCCTTATGTTGCACCGCGAGAACGCGAAACTGGAGCGAGACATGAGCCAGTCAGTATCCGCCGCGCCCGATGCGGGCCATTCCGGCGGGCGCGGGCATCACCGCCCGGCGATGCCTGCACTCGCGCTTGCAGCATTAGGTGTGGTGTACGGCGACATCGGCACCAGCCCGCTGTACACGCTGCAGACGGTGTTCAATCCAGTCAACGGGCTGTCGCTCAACGCGCTGAATGTGGTCGGCATTGTGTCGCTGATCGTCTGGTCGCTGATCGTCGTCGTCTCGCTCAAATACGTCACGTTGATTCTTCGCGCGAACAATCACGGCGAGGGCGGGATTATGGCGCTGCTGGCGCTGGCCGCGTCGTCGGTTTCTGCGCGCCCGCGCTTGCGCCATACGTTACTGGGCATCGGCATTATGGGCGCGGCGCTCTTTTACGGCGACAGTGTGATTACGCCGGCGATCTCGGTGCTGAGCGCGGTCGAAGGTCTCGAAGTGGCCGCGCCGTTCCTCAAAACCTGTGTGATTCCCGTGACGCTGGTTGCGCTGGTCACATTATTCCTGATGCAGAAGCATGGCACGGCCGGTATCGGCATCGTGTTCGGACCGGTGATGGTGCTTTGGTTCATCGTGCTTGCCGTGGTGGGCGTCGTCAACATGATGCGGGCGCCCGCGATTCTCGTCGCGCTCAATCCGCTCGCGGGGCTGGCGTTCTGCCTGCATCATCGGTGGCTGGCGTTCGTTGCTTTGGGCGCGGTCGTTCTGTCGTTGACCGGCGCCGAAGCGCTATATGCCGACATGGGACATTTCGGCGCGAGGCCAATCCGGCTGACGTGGTTCAGCCTCGTGTTTCCAGCACTCGCGCTGAACTATCTCGGGCAGGGCGCGTTGCTGCTTGCCGATCCGGGCGCGCTGCAAAATCCGTTCTACAAACTGTTTCCGCAATGGGCGCTGTATCCGATGATCGTGCTCTCGACGGTCGCGACCGTGATCGCGTCGCAAGCCGTTATCTCGGGTACGTATTCGATGACGAAGCAGGCGATGCAACTCGGCTTTCTTCCGCGCATGAACGTCGTCTATACATCGGAAAGGGAGATGGGGCAAATCTACGTGCCGGGCATTAACTGGACGTTACTGGCTGCCGTCGTGGCAGCGGTGGTCGGCTTCGGTTCATCCACGGCGCTCGGCTCCGCGTACGGTATTGCGGTGACCGGCACAATGCTGATCACCACCATTCTTACGTTCTTCGTCATTCGCTATGCGTGGCATTACAACTGGTTTCTATGCGTATTCGCGACCGGCTTCTTCTTCATGATCGACGCGGCATTCTTCTCCGCAAATCTACTGAAGCTGATGGAAGGCGGCTGGTTCCCGCTTCTGGTCGGGCTGATCATCTACACGATCATGGCGACCTGGGGAAGAGGCTGGGAGATGATGCGTGCCGAAGCGCGCGTGAGAGCCGGGACGACGCCGCTCAAGCCTTATCTGGCGACACTGCTGAAGGAATCGCCGATTCGTTGCGGTGGCACGGCGATCTTTCTGTCGCCGGATCCTGACGGTGTGCCGCATTCGTTGATCAACAATCTGATGCATAACCGCGTGTTGCACAAACGGGTTGTGTTCGTGACGGTGAACAACGAGGAGATACCGTGGGTTCCCGCCAGTGAGCGTGTGAGCGTGCATCCACTCGATTCGGAATGCTACCAGGTCACAATCACGTATGGTTTCATGGATGAAGTCGATCTGCCGCGCGCACTTGAAGTTTGCAAGGCGTACGGTTTGGCATTCGAGCCGGCGGAGACTTCCTACTTCCTGAGCCGCGCGACTCTCGTGCCGACTCGTGATAGCGGCATGGCGATGTGGCGAGAGCGTTTGTTCTCGGTCATGTTGCATAACGTGGGTAACGTCGCGGCTTATCTGAAGCTGCCGGCCAATCGAGTGATCGAGTTGGGGGCACGGGTGGAGATTTGAGGATTACCTACGAACGCGAGCAAAAGCTTTGACCGCGGACGAGACAGAATCAAATATTCACTTTGCTTTTAATTCGGAATACACTGAATTTTCCATTCCCCTTACCTTACCCGCTAGTTTTCAGTAACAGATGTTTTTGTCGTGCTCCGCGAGCCGAAGCAAGCCGAGTCGGCTCGTGCCCAACACCAATTGAACGGGACGACTCATCATGGCTGATACGAGCTACATGGCACGAAAATCCGTCGCCGATATTGTGGGAAGCGCCGACGCGGATGAAGGCCATGCACTATCGAAATCACTCGGTGCCACCAGCATTACCGCGATGGGTATCGGCGCCATCATCGGCGCCGGCATCTTCGTTCTGACGGGCACCGCCGCAGCGCAATTCGCAGGCCCGAGCATCGTCCTGTCGTTCGTGCTCGGCGGCATTGCGTGCGCGTTCGTCGGTCTTTGCTATTCGGAACTGGCTGCCATGTTGCCGGTATGCGGCAGTAGTTACACGTACACGTATGCCACGCTGGGTGAAATTTTCGCGTGGATCATCGGCTGGGACTTGATCCTCGAATACGCGATGGGCGCAGCCACGGTCGCAGTCGGATGGTCCGGTTATATCGTCAGCTTGCTGCATAACGTGGGGATCAATATCCCCCCTGTTCTAGCCACTGCACCCGGCACCGTCATCAAGCTAGCCGATGGCACCACCGCGACAGGCATCGTCAATCTGCCCGCGATCGTGATCATCGCCATTCTTACCACCATGCTCGTGCTCGGTACGAAGGAATCGGCGCGGCTCAACAACATCATGGTGGCGGTCAAGCTTGTCGTGGTGGTGGCTTTTATCGCGCTCGGCGCGTTTTTTATCAAGCCGGCGAACTGGCATCCGTTTATTCCCGCGAATACCGGCGAGTTCGGTAACTTTGGCATGAGCGGGATCCTGCGCGGCTCGGCCGTGGTGTTCTTTGCGTTCATCGGCTTCGATGCGGTTTCCACCGCGGCGCAGGAAGCGAAGAAACCGCAGCGGGACATGCCGATCGGTATTCTGGGGTCGCTGATCATCTGCACGATTTTGTACATCCTCGTTGCAGGCGTGCTCACTGGGCTCGTACCTTACGCTGATTTGAATGTTCCTGATCCGATCGCCAAGGGTGTGGATGCCATCGGCGTGGACTGGTTCTCGATTCTGATCAAGATCGGTGCGTTGACAGGACTGACCACTGTGATTCTCGTTCTGCTGTACGGGCAGAGCCGCATTTTCTTCACGATGTCGACGGATGGTTTGCTGCCGCCTCTTTTCGCGCGAGTTCATCCGCGTCTTCAAACGCCTTATTTGAGCCAGATTCTGATTGGCTCGGTCGTTGCGATCGTCGCGGCGCTGACGCCGATCAGCGTGCTGGGAGAGATGGTCAGTATTGGCACTTTGTTCGCGTTCATTCTTGTGTGCGGCGCGGTGATCTATTTGCGGCGCAGTGACTCGGATGCTTCGCGTCCTTTCAGGGTTCCCGGAGTGCCGGTCGTGCCGGTTCTGGGGATTTTGTTTTGCCTGCTGCTCATGGCTGGGCTGCCGCTTGTTACGTGGGTGCGGCTTGTTGTGTGGCTTCTGATCGGCATGACTATTTACATGTCTTATGGCCGGAATCATTCGAGGTTGCGCTATCCGGAGCGGCATTGAAAAAGCGGTGGCGCTGGATTGGCGCTACGGCGAGTATTTCTCACATAGCGATGAAAAATGCTCGTTTGGTGGGTGAGGTGTGGCTTCGTAGACTGGGAGTGTGAGGCGTGGCCGCGGCGATGTTGTGACGCGCCGTGGCTGCTCCTGGTTTATGAGGAGGTTTATCGTGGATATGACCTTGTTCGAGATTCCGGCTGTGGTGGTTGTTTTGGGTATCGTGGGTGTTGTGGTGGTTAGGGCGTTTGCTTCGTCGCGCGTGGATGGCATCGACGTTTTTATGCGGCGGCATATGCCGGATGAACGGGAGAGGAGTTAGAAGGAGTTTAGGTTTTTCGTATCAAGGCATGCCGCGTTCTGCCGGCACATCGTATGTCGCTATCACGTGGCATCGAAATCGAAGCTCACGACCCGTCTTTCCAGCGTCCGCCCAATACCGTCCAAACGTGACATCGACATTCGCCATGAGTTATGATAAGCGTTTGCCGTCGTCACCTTCTCGGATCCTGATTCGGGCACATTTCACACGGTAACCATTAATCGAAGTCATCGCACGGCTCGCGTGCGATGACGTAAATCATACTGCGGAGGTACGTGCGCTATGGCCGGCAAGGTCCCTCTGTTTTCCATTGAAGCCTCGAATCGCGGCATCGACCTCGCGGGTGCCTTCAACCGTGTGGCGGACAGTCACTGGTTCATCCTCGGCAATGAAGTGACAAACTTCGAGCGGGAGTTCGCCGAGTATATCGGCGTCGATACCTGCGTTGCACTTGCTAACGGAACCGACTCGCTAGAACTCGCGTTGCGGGCTCTAGATGTAACGCCCAGCGATTCCGTAGCGCTGGTGGCCAACGCCGGCTTTTACGGCAGCACGGCGGTCAATGCCATTGGCGCGCGTGCGCTTTACGTCGACGTCGATGCTTCGTCGCTGAACATGTCGCCGGCCGCCCTTCGCGAGCTGCTTTCGCGCGAGAAGCCGAAGGCGATTCTCGTCACGCATCTGTACGGGCAACTCGCCGCTATCGAAGAAATCGTTGCGATTGCAGCACAAGCCGGGGTTCCTGTCGTCGAAGATTGCGCGCAAGCTCATGGCGCGATGCGCGGGGGGCGTATTGCGGGAGGCTTTGGCGTCATCGGCTGTTTTAGTTTCTATCCGACAAAGAACCTGGGTGCACTGGGTGACGGCGGTGCAGCCGTATGCTCGGACCAGGCGATTGCGCAGAAGCTGAAGATGCTGCGTCAGTACGGATGGAGCGCCAAGTACAGCGTGGAACTGGCGGGCGGCCGGAACAGCCGCATGGACGAAGTGCAGGCGGCGATTCTGCGGGAGAAGTTGCCACATCTGAACGACTGGAATTCGCAACGTAGAGCCGTGGCGCGTCGATACAACGCTGCCTTCAATGAACTGCCGGCCAGGGTCGCTTCATCCGTCGACGCGGATTACGTCGCCCATCTCTACGTCATTCGCGTGCGCGACCGTGATTCATTTCGCGCCTATCTCGGCGAACAGAACATCGCAACGGAAGTGCACTATCCGATTCCCGATCACTGGCAGACCGCTTACACGAGCCGGTCCGCTTCGCCCCGTCAACATTTACCGGTGACGGAACAGAGCGCGGCCGAGATCGTCACGTTGCCGTGCTTTCCGGGAATGACCGAAGCGCAGGTGGACCGTGTCATCGAATCCGTTTGTGCTTATTTCGCACGTGAGTCCGCGCAATGAATCAACCAAAGAACCGCACATCGCAGATCGGCTTCGACGATTTCCGGCGGCTCGCTAGCGACGACTCGTTGTCGAAATACGAGCGCATCGGTTTTCCGGACGAATATCGTCAAGGGTTCGAGAGTCACATTTTCGCGGACATCGTCGGCAAGTTGGACAACCTGCAACTTCCGAAACAGAACGTGCTCGACATCGGCCCAGGATGTAGCGATCTTCCGGGCATGCTAATCGGTCTTTGCGAGAAGAACGGCCATTCGCTCACCTTGGTGGATAGCGAAGAAATGTTGCAGCAACTGGACGATCGGCCATTCATCACGAAGGTTGCGGCGCGCTACCCCGATTGCCCTGGCCTCATCGACGGACTCAGAGAGACTGCAAACGTCATTCTTTGCTATAGCGTTCTGCAATATATCGTGCTGGAGGCACCGTTCTTCCGCTTCCTCGACGATTCGCTGTCCCTGTTGGCGCCGGGAGGCCAGATGTTGCTTGGCGACATACCGAATGTGTCCAAGCGCAAACGCTTCTTCTCCAGCGAAACGGGCGTCCGTTTTCACAAGGAGTTCATGCGCACAGCCGACGACCCGATCGTGAGCTTCAATCAGATCGAGCATGACCAGATCGATGACTCAATCGTTTTCTCGATTCTCGAAAGAGCGCGATCCGCCGGGTTCGATGCCTATGTGTTGCCACAAGGGCGAGCGTTGCCCATGGCGAATCGTCGCGAAGACATCCTGATCCAACGACCGTAAAAGCGACGCAAATGGAAAAGACCCGAGACCTGGTTATCGTTGGCGACAGCGCATTCGCCGAAGTTGCCTACGAGTACTTTACGCACGACTCGGAGTACAACGTGGTCGCTTTCGCCGTGGAATCGGAGTTCATGACGCGCGACCGCCTGTTCGATCTGCCGGTGGTGCCGTTGGAGCGACTCGAAGAGCTTTATCCGCCCGAGCGGGTCAATTTCTACGCGGCAATTGTCTATTCGCAACTGAATCGGCTGCGTGCGCGCCTTTATGAAACGTGCAAGGGGAAGGGCTACAAGCCCGCGAGCTATATCAGTTCGAAAGCGTTCGTGTGGCCGAATGCATCGATTGGCGAACACTGCTTTATCTTCGAGAACAATACCGTGCAGCCGTTTGTCCGTATTGAGGACAATGTCGTGCTCTGGAGCGGCAATCACATTGGGCATCACACCAAGGTGGACAGTCACTGCTTCATCTCATCGCAAGTCGTGATTTCCGGGTTTTGTACCATAGGGCGCCATACCTTCATGGGTGTCAATTCGACGGTCAGCAATAACGTCAACATTGGCGAAAGCAACTGGATCGGACCCGGCGTTTCGATCTCGAGTGACACGGAACCTGACAAGCTCTACGGCGATGTCAAGAGCGAGCCTGCAAGGGTAAGCGCTCGCCGCTTCTTCAAAGTACGCGCGGACTAAAAATGGAATGGAGAAAGCTGGGTGTCGTCTGGTGTCCGAACGGCGACCTTTGGTGGGCCCGATCCCATGCGTCGTGTCCGACGCCGCTGTTTCTGGCGGACGGCACTTTGCGCCTCTACGTGCAAGGGCGTGACGAAAAAGGCATTGGCCGTATTGGCTTCGTCGACGTCGACGCCGGCGATCCAACGCGCGTGCTCCGCGTATCGCCAGACCCTGTCCTCGACGTGGGTGTGCCGGGTGCCTTTGACGACAATGGCGTATTCCAGACATGTGTGCTCGCGCGGCCAGATGGCACGTTGGCGATGTATTACGTTGGCTTCGAGATTTGCCATCAAATCCGCTACCGTTTGTTGACCGGACTTGCCATCAGTCACGACGGCGGCGAGACGTTTGAACGTCTTCGAGCTACGCCGATTCTGGAAAGATCGCCGCATGAACTGCATATTCGTGGAGGCCCATTTGTCTTGGCCGAAGGCGGCATTTACCGCATGTGGTACGTCGCGGGAAGCGAATGGGAGACGCTGGAAGGAAAGGCCATGCCGGTCTACGACCTCCATTATCTGGAGTCCCCGGACGGGATCGTATGGCCCGACGCGGGCCGCCGCGTCTTCGAAATGAATCGCGACGCCGAACATGGGTTCGGCCGGCCCTACGTGGTCAAGAAGCGCGACGGCTACCAGATGTTCTATAGCGTCCGGAAGAAGCAGCCGCTGGGTTATCGGATGGGGTACGCCGAATCATCCGATGGTCGGCACTGGACGCGACTAGACGAGCAGATGGGACTGGACGTTTCCGCATCCGGCTGGGACAACGAGACGGTCGAATACGCGGCGGTGGTCGATGCCGGTGACAAAACTTTCTGCTTTTATAACGGCAACGATTTTGGCGTGACGGGCTTCGGTGTGGCGGAACTGATCAAGTGAACATCGATATCGTCGACTACAGCGCCGAACACGCGCAGGCATGGGATGAGTGGTGTCGCCAATGCGACAACGCAACGCTCTTGCATACGCGACGCTTTCTGTCGTACCACGGTGCACGCTTCGAAGACGCTTCCGTCCTGCTAATGAACGACGGGCGTTTGGTGGGTCTGTTTCCAGCGGCGCGGGCTGCCGGTGATCCGGATATCGTCGTGAGTCATCCGGGCGCAACATACGGTGGCATTGCACACGCCGGCTGGCTTCATGGTCAGCGAATGATCGACGCAATCGGCGCGTTGAAGGAGCACTATCGCGACCGTGGTATCCGGAAACTGGTCTACAAAGTGGTTCCCTACATCTACGCGCGGGTTCCCTCGCAAGACGATGTGTATGCGCTTTTCCGTCATGGCGCGCAGCGTGTTCGATGCGATCTGTCATGCACGATCGATCTGCAACACCAGCGGCCCGTCAGCGAGCGTAGAAAGCGTGCGAGGCGCAAGGCGTGCAAGACCGTCTCTGTACGTGCGGCTATCGATGATCTGTCTGCATTCTGGGCGGTTCTGACCGAAACGCTCGCGCGCCGTTACGAAGCTGTTCCGGTTCACACGTCCGACGAAATAGCCCTGCTCGCGTCGCGCTTTCCAGACGAGATTCAGCTTCGCTGCGCAGTCATGGACGATAGCGTGATCGCAGGCGTTCTTTTGTTCTGCTCGAAAAGCGTGTGGCACGCTCAATACATCGCGTCCAGTGAGAGAGGCAACGAGGTTAGCGCGCTCGACGCAGTATTCGGCGCCACGATAGAAGAAGCCCGCGCTAGTGGAGCACGGTATTTCGACTTTGGAACGAGCAATGAATCGGCAGGCCTGGTACTGAACGACGGACTGTTTCGATTCAAGTCCGAATTTGGCGGCGGCGGTGTAGCCCACGAATATTACGAATTGGCGATTTGAGATTGTGAGTCAGAAAAAAATATCCTTGATCGTTCCGGTGTATTTCAATGCCGGAAGTCTGCCGCACCTGTTCCCGCAGCTAGTCGCGCTCGAACAGGGCTTGCTCGCCCGCGATATCCTGCTTGAGCTTATCTTCGTCGATGACGGCTCAAAGGATAATTCTCTGGAACTGCTGTTGGAGTTCAAGAGCAGCCGGCCTGCCACCACGGTCGTCAAGCTGACTCGCAACTTCGGGGCGGTTCACTGTTCGAAGACCGGCTTCCGCTTCGTGACAGGTGACGCATTCATCGTTGTTGCCGCGGATCTGCAGGATCCGCCTGGGCTGATCAATGAGATGGTCGACCGGTGGCTCGCCGGTTCCAAATTTGTTATTTGCGAGCGTGTCACCCGAGATGATCCGGTCATGTCGAAGATCTTCTCGCGTATTCACTATAAATTGCTGCGTGCTCTGGTCATTCGCGACTACCCCGACGGCGGGTATGACATGGCGTTGATGGACAAGGCGCTGTTGCCCCACCTTCTGAATAGTTCGAAATCGGTTTTTACGCCACTCCTCGCTTATTGGCTGGGTTACGAGCCCAGCGTCATCACCTATCACCGTCCGGCGCGTCGCCACGGGAAGTCGGGTTGGACGTTTGCCAAGAAATTTTCAGCGTTTCTCGACATCATGCTGGGATTCTCAATCACGCCAATTCGGGTGATTTCGGGCGTCGGCGCCGTGATCTCAGTGTGCAGTTTTGTCTACGGACTCATTGTTGTTATCGGCGCATTCCTTCACAACATTTCCGTTCCCGGATTTGCGACGATTGTCTCTCTGATTTCCTTCATGCTGGGACTCGTGATTGTCATGCTTGGCTTGATTGGTGAGTACTTGTGGCGGATTTTTGAAGAAACAAACCGGCGCCCTGAGACAGTTATCGAGCAGGTCTGGTAAAGATGAGGTTCAGGCGATTCCTGGTTTCGGGCGTTTTCAATACCCTCGCTACGTACCTCCTTTACCTGCTCTTGCTGAAGTTTCTCCCGTACACGTGGGCTTACACAGTCACATACGCGGTCGGGATCGCGCTGGGTTATCTGCTAAGTGCCAAGTGGGTATTCAAAAAAAATCTGAGCGTGCGGACTGCAGCGTCATATCCGCTGGCTTACCTGCTCAACTATGCGCTCGGATTAGGCATATTGAGGTTTTGCGTACATGTGCTGCACGTTCCGACGCAGGTCGCGCCACTCATCGTCGTTTGTGTGACAGTTCCCGCGATGTTCATTCTCACCCGTGCAATCTTCCGTGAATAGGCCGATGAATACTATGCCTGCCATTTCCGACTGCAAGCTCTACGAGCTGCCGAAGATCACCGATCCACGAGGCAATCTCACGTTTATTGAAAGCGATAAACATGTCCCGTTCGCGATCCAACGAGTTTTCTACTTATACGACGTGCCCACTGAAGAAAGCCGGGGCGCACATGCGCACCATTCGCTGAATCAGTTGATCATCTGTCTCTCGGGTAGCTTCGATGTCGAGGTCGATGATGGCAAGAACCGCACGCGCATCCATTTGAATCGGCCATGGAAGGGCCTGCACGTCCCCCCGCTAATTTGGGCAGCAGAGGTCAATTTCGATCCGGGCTCGGTCGCGCTGATTCTCGCGTCTGATATGTACAAGGAAGAGGACTATATTCGGGACTACGATGACTATCTCGCCCTGATAAAAAATCTAGCGTCAAAGCAGGGTTGACCGAATGTACCGCAGCGTAACATTGAGATCGGAGCTAACCTCGGGTGCGCGCAGCCAGCGCATAGGGATAGTTGCCGCTGCTTTGTTCGTCGTGTTAATCGTTGTTGCGCTGCGGCTGGCGGTCGTCGGCGGCTATCCGTCCACAGACGAAGGCATCTACGCGTACTACGCGCTGATTATTCATGACCGGTTATCGCAAGACCTGCGTCTTCCGAATGACGGCATGTTGATGCTCTACCCGTTGATGACGTCTTTCGTCTACTCGCTTAAGGTCAATCCTATTTTTGCCTTGCGACTGATTGATATCGTTCCGGACGCGCTGGCCGCTGTCTTGATGCTGCGAATATCAGCGCGCTTGAGTGGAAGCCTGACAGCGAGTGCGCTCATCACCGCGCTGTTTTTTGCGCTGCTGAACCACCCGACATTCATCCAATATGGGTTCAAGAACAGCTTTTTCATAGCGCTGTGTCCATTGCTCTATGCGGTGATCCTGTTCTTGTCCGAGCAGCAAGCCAGTTCGTCCAGATACTTTGCCATGGGCGTACTCGTCGCGCTCGGCGTACTTTTGCGAGAAACGCTACTTCTTTTTGCTGTGTTGGGGGCGGTCTCAATCTTCGTGGAGCGGGGCACTCGCAGGTTGATGTACTACGTTGCAGGCGGGCTGGCGGCTGGATCGCTCATACTTATCCTGGCAATCGCCCTGCGAGGCTCGGGCGGCGTTTCCAGCTTTATAGCGGGTTACGTTGATAGTGGCACCGGGTATGGGGCGTTCGGCGATATGCGATGGAAGCTCTTCAAGTCGAGTGGGCAACTCGCTGCGCAGGCAGCTACCGCAGGGCTGGTCATGAGCTTGGCGGCGACGGCATGCATCGTCTTCGCGTCGATTCGCGGAAGAACGAAGCAATATCTAAAGCCTCTCGCTTTCTGGGCCGCAGTTGCCTTGATTCCGTTCGTTGAACCGCTCGCGAAGCTGGGTCTGCCTTATCACTTCTCGTGGTCGCTGATCGGTCTTTGCGGTATCACGAGCTTGGGTTGGAGCGCTTGCAAATTCACTGGTCGGGCGCAGAAGCTTATTTGCAGCTGCTTGTGCATTGGTGTCTCCTTACTACTCGTGCGGCCGCAGCTTGACTATCAACGCAGCCTGTTTTGGGGACTCACTTACCCCGCTTTCAAGGAAACGCACGGCAAATATTGGGCCAACGAGTCGATTCAGCGTAGCAATTATCTGCTCATGGCCGATGAAATCAGACGCGTTGCTCCCGCCAACGCCACTCTGAGTACGAGCGCGGCAATGCTGATACTGTATCCGCTCACGGGTCTTCGCCCGCCGTGTTACGGCGTCAGTAATTTGACCGTTACGGCTGTCACGCTGCGTTTCGATGAAAAAGCCGTCAAACGAGCCATCGAAAACTGTCCTGCCGATGTAGTCGTAGCGACCGAGAGAGACTTGCCTGGCAGCTCGGCGGTCGCACATGCGATCCGGGAGCTTCCGCAGTATCGGCCCGCTGGCAGGGTTGATGCGTCGACCGCCCGCGATTACGGAAACTCCAGCGCAGAGTTGTTTTTGCACCAGCGTTGACACGGAATACGCTAGGGCAGCACGCAAGGAAGCGCTAGTGTTTCAGCCAAAACCGCCCAACCATGCCGAGCATGACGCCCGTTCGCCGGAGTCGGCATATGCAGGCAGGAGTCTATCCTGCGACTTCAGGCGGGGCGACTCTGTACCGAGGTGAAACGGTTCTTCAAGAGCAGGAAAGGGCGCTCAAGAAGCCTATAGGAAGCGTCCGCGAGCAAGACCGTGGCCACGGCGGCGACAGCGAATCTCGAGAACCGGTTGTGCACTTCGAGTTGATCCAGGACTTTAGCGGTCTCCGTCAGAGCAAAAATGTGGAACACATAAATCCCGTACGAAATCTTCCCTAGGTGCCGCATAGGGCGGCAACCCAACGCTGCGCGCAGCTTCGATGACATCGAGACCGCGTAGACAATCAGACAGCACGCGAACGCCATGACAGGATAACCAATCACCTCGCAGACTCGCGAGATACCGGGCGGCCCCATCCATACGAGCGCCGAGAGTATCAACAAAGCGGCGGTAGCAGAAAGCAATGACTTGCGCGCCTGCAAATCCACAGATTCTCCTACTGAAGTGCCGAGGCCCATGAATATCCCGAACAGAAACGTGTCGGCTCTTAGCGGCGACACCCATACGAATGGATGGCTACGACCGATCAGCACGACGCCGAGACGCATCAACATAAAGCCTATCGCCGCCGCAGCGAGCGCCATTTTCAAGCCTCGTACGTGACCACGCGAAAAGTACGTTGCGGTTGCGATGGGGATTAGCAAATAAGCCTGCTCTTCGAGCGCGATCGTCCATAAATGCGACGAGAACGGAAACGGCGTGTATCCGTGATACGCCGCCTCGATGTTCTGGGTAAAGGTCAGGTGAGAAACGTACCAGCCGAACAGCTGCACAGTGTCTTGACTGCCCCAAAGCAGACCCCAAAGCAGCGCGAGCGTGACGAACGACAGATATAGCGGCCAGATGCGCAAGGCCCGACGAATATAAAAGTTGAGGATGCTGACGTCGCCCGTCGTTTCTCGTTCGATAAGCAGAAGGCGTGACAGAAGAAACGCACTTAGTACAAGGAACAGATCAACCCCGAACCACCCGAGGAAATTCCTGAATGCAGCTATCGACGGCTCCGCCAGAAGATCGCTGTGATGCACGACGACTGACAAAGCCGCGACTGCCCTGAGGCCGTCGATCCAGGGGAGATAGAAGGTTTTGTTGCCGTTTGCCATGGCGCTCATTCAAATTAAGCGGCAATGGTAACAAAAATGATGGCGGACGCGCCTGCATGGCGTCTGTGGGTCAGCAACGACGGCGCACGTTCACCGCCATCGTCCCACACAAATATTCCTAAAGTTCACCCCACCCCAGCCGATATCGATATGTGAGCGCTTGTCTCGACAGCGTCACGGCGTTTCCAATGCCGATGCACGCGTTGGCGCAATTAAAAATATATCGACCGAGGGGTTTCTCAGTGAGAGGAATAGGAAAAGCGAGGCCGCTTTGGCTCGCTACGATCACCGTTTTCGCGTTGTCTGGATGTGCTAATCCCGGCGGCTTCCAGCAGACTAGCGGGGCGCCGGCGGATCCGGACAAAACCGCAGACTTGAATGTGTTCGAGAGCACATTTGCAAACCCCGACCCATGCGCAAATAGCAACCGGAACATTGGCATCGCAGTCGGTGTCGGGCTTGGTGCTGTTCTAGGCGCGGTCATCGCCAACAAAAACAAGGTTGCGGCCGCGGCGATCGCCGGCGCCGCAGGCGGCCTGGCCGGCGGCCTCATTGGACATGCGGTCGATAGCCGGCGCTGCGCATTGTCGAAAATCGCTGCCAAGCACGACCTCACCTACACGGCGACCGCGCTTGAGGCGCGTGCTCCGGATACCGGCAAGACCGAGCAGGTCGGCAGTTCCTTCACGATCGTCGACACCGCGCGACATACTCAATTCGAAACAGGCTCGGCCGAATTGACGCCGGACGCGGCGGTCTATTTCGCTGAGATTGCCGAGCAATATCGCACGTCCAGTCGGGTAGCCGAGGCGTCGAGCGCGGCCGACAAAGCAGCAGCGGCTCAAGCGAAAATCCTGCTCATCGGCCATACGGACGACACCGGCAGTTCGGAACTGAACGCGGAGCTGTCGGAGCGCCGCGCTCGAGCCGTCGCGCGGCTGTTCGCGGACCACGGCATTGCGCCGGAGAACGTGTTCTACCAGGGCGCAGGCGAGACCTTGCCGATTGCCGATAATCACACTGCAGAGGGTAGTTCGGCTAACCGGCGGGTCGAGATCGTCGATCTCAGCGGCGCCAGGACCGACATTTTGCAAAGCTACGCGAGCAGCCGCGTGCCTAAATACCAGTACTACCGCGCGGTGACTGCTCAGTCCGATCAGGCTGCTGCGGGGACGGCGCCTTTAACTTCTGGTAACCCGACGACCAAAGCGGCGCGTCGCACAGCTACCAAAAATCGCGCTGCGACAGAGACCGCGGTGGCCGGCGCCACGCCCGCGCGCGCAGCATCGGCTCCCGTGTCGGCCAACACGACAGCCGCATCGAATGCCGCGCCTGCTACGCCAGTTGCATCCACTCGTTCAGCGTCGTCCGATGGCATCGATTTCGGCTGGCATGAGGCGCTCCCTGCGACGCTTGGCCTCCAATTTGCAGCTTTGCCGGCATCGTCCTCGACACTCTCGGTCTTCTCTTCAGCGGTAGCCGATGAGGCGCCGGTGGCGAAGAGCTGCGTGAACGACCGGCCGCGCGTTTCGCGAGCGATGAAGTCCGTTGCCGATGACCGGGCAGTGCCCGTGCGCGATCACTTGCCGAATCTGTATGGAAGCAGCTGGGGCGCCGCGCTGAACGGACAGTATCTCGCGCTCAAGGATGTCTCTGTCCTGCGCAACGGTGCGACCGCAGGGGCAAAGCCGACGCTGCTCGTATGGAAAGACTTTGGCCGGAGCGCTGGTCCGAACGGCTCGCCGCAAGTGACTTTGTCTCCCGATGTGAACGCCTACGCGGTGAAGGGCGGCGTCTTGTATCGGGTCTTCGTGAACAACAGCGGCGTGTTCGACTGTGCCGACATCATCTTCTCGAATGGCAAGGCGACGTCCGGTGAGCTCGTGCGCCGCAAGAGCAGTCAGTATTTCACGGTGAATTACGTGCCGGTCATCGCACGCACCTAACAAGAGGGTAATAACGAACATGATGGATTTCATTCAGGCCAATTTGGGCCCGGCTATCTGGTGCATCGTCGTGGTGCTGCTTGCGGTGGGCGCATTCTCTTTCCGCTCGACACTCGAGTTCTGGCTCAATCATTGGAAGTACACGTTCCCTGTTCTCGGGAAGACGGCGCGTCTGTCGCGCCATGGTATTCACGGTAAGGACGGTTGGACGGATTCCGAGCGTACGCTGTGCGGCGACTACAACAAGTTCATTTCGTATCTGTCGAAAGCCGAGTTCAGCAAGCGCAATGAATATCTCGCGAAGTCGGACGACAGCGGACGTTCGCCGACGCCGTTGTGGCTTCTCACGCTGCTGAGCGTACTTGTTATCGCCGAGGGTCTTGGGTTTTCATATCTGCTGGGCAGCTGGATGGCCCGTGATGGCAGCGCGAATACGCACACCTTGTTGATGGTGGCTATCGTGTTCGTGCTGTGCGTGATCATGGTGTTTCTGACGCACGTTGCGGGGCACCAGCTCTATCGTTCGAATCTCGTTGCGCGATGCCGGAAGCAATGGAAGCAGGACAAATCGCAAGAGCGCTTTTCGAGCCGCAAGGTCAAACTCGACGACGATCAGTCCGTCGATGATGGCGAACCCGACTACACGCAGGTTGCCAATCGCGTCGGCACGAGTCACAGCTATTTCATGGTGGCGTTGACCGTTGCGGTCATTATCGTGATTGCAGGGACGTCGACGTGGATGCGTTGGAGCAACCTCAACGCGGAACAGACGCGTGAAGCGATGGGCGTGAGCCAGAGCGCTGACGCCGGTAATCCGTTCGCGACGGCTAACGCGATGCCGGCCGAACTCGTCGCCAGTCAGAAAGCGGCTGACGATCGTGCGAAAGCAGAGGAATCGTCGTCGACTCGAAGCGAAGGTGCTGCGGCCTTTATCACGCTGGCTGTGATTTTTGTGGTCACGCAGATCGTGGGTATCTTTGGTGGCTTTGCGTGGGGGTTCGGTGGGCGGGAAAGTCTCGCCGCGTGGAAAACGACGAAAGGCTTCAAGACGTTCGAGGACTACAACAACTACTACGCACCGTTCCGGGCTATTGCGCAGTCGCAGTTGGAGAACCTTCAGAAGCGGATGGCTGAGAACGCGGATATCTCGGGCAAGACCTTCTCGAAGACGTTCCGGGACTATGTGCTGGAGCATCGGAATTTCACCGATCTGGAAAGCGGGGTGGTTCGTTCGACAACTGCGGCGACGGTGGTCGTCGATACGCCGGAGCCTCAGATGACGGCACGGCAAGCAGCATCCGTAAGCGTTGCGACCGATGCGCCCGCGAAGGTTGTCGCGGTATCTGCAGCAGCGTCTGACGAAGTGCCGGCGACCGCGAGCATTGATGCGCTAGTCACGAAGATTGAAGCCGAGTCTGATGTGGCACGTAAGAAGGAACTGATTTACGGCCTTGATGAGTCGGTGCGAACTGAAGTGGTCAGTGCGATCAAGCTTCGGAAAGAGCGGGCTGAGAAGGCTAAGCTCGCGCTGGAATCCGAACTCGATGATCTTTTCAAGGCTTGATTCGACGCCAATGATTAAACATTTCACTCACGTAGTCGCGGCAGCGTGTTTAACCGCGATTGCGGTGTCGGCACAAGCCGGCGTCACGAACGATATTCCGAGTTGCTACGCTGCCAATCACATCAAGCCGGTAGACGGCGGCGTCGATCACGAGCTTTTCATTGCCATCGACCAGACGACGGTTTTCGATGAGAAGTTGCAGGCCCAGATTGCGGAGATGGCCGGGAAGGCCATTAGGCCCGCGGGCGCCTATACGCTGTTCGATTTTTCGGCTTTCTCGCAAGGGCATTACACCGAGGTCGTGACGCGCGGCGTTATCGAGTCGCCGATACCTGAGAAATTGCGGGACGATATTAGTGAACGCGCGTTGCGGAGCTTTGATGCGTGTATGACGGGGCAGTCGGCTTTTGCGAAGAAGGCGCTGCTTACGTCGATTGCGCGTGTCGAGTCGGTGGCTACGAATGATCTGGCGAAGTCGGACATTCTGGCGGCGTTGAAGGATATCAGCGATAAGGTTCGCGCTTCGCCTGCTTCAGATAAGGTTGTGTTGCTTGCGTCGGATATGCTGGAGAACAGCTCTGTGTCTAGTTTTTATTCGCACAACGCCGTTCGGCGGATTGATCCGCAGGTGGAGATGAAGAAGGCGGCGGCTGCGGGATTGATTGGGGATTTCGGTGGGGCGCGGGTTTATGTGATCGGCGCGGGGTTGTTGGCTGGGGATGTGAAGGTTAAGAACGTTTATCGTGATCCGCAGACTATGGGTGCTTTGAAGGAGTTCTGGACGCTTTATTTCCAGAAGTCGAATGCGAAGGTGGGGGAGTTTGGGGCGCCGGCGTTGTTGGGGGCGGTTGAGTATTAAGGGGCGGCAGTAAAAGTGCGACGAGCGATTGAGATGCGTTCGAAGATGGTGTGATGAACGGGCACTTGTTCGGCCTGTGGAATTTCCTCGCTGCGTGGTATTCCCATCTGGAGGTTCGCTTCCGGGTAGTTCCGCGTCGGGCGCCAGCCGGCCACCTTCGGTCATTCAACAACCTCGTATGGATCGTCGACAATTAGAAGCAACCAATGCCACAATCCGACCACGCGATTTTATTGCATAGATAACGGGCTATAGGGCGAATGTCGTTGAGAGGCGCTCGAACTAAAGCTTCGAAGCCGCCCAAGGGATAGCACGTTCCTAAAAGTGTCCCCATCAATGAGAGAAAACCTGTGTCACGAATGACTTTGAAGACAGTTTTAGCGCAAGCCGTTGCACGTAATGCAGATCACTCGAAATTTCGCTTTGAAAATTCACACCCGCTTGAGCCCGCCATCATCCAGGTGCCCGACGACCTTCTGATCGAAGCCTGCAAGGATCCTGAAATCGCGCGACTGGATCAATTAATCTTCAACCAAGGAACAATGGCTGCCTCCTTCGGCGTCATGTTTCTATTGCGAGCGTTAATTGCACAAGCAATAGAACGCGGGGTCGATCAAGCAATAGCTTCCATGGACGCGTTTCTTGCCGCTGAATCCAACCGGTGTATTGACGTTCTGCTGCTGGAGGGCGTCAGCGTTCGAGAAACAACAGAGATTGTTTCGGGTATCTTTCTTTGCCCGCTGTCAGCTGTGCCTTCTTCGACCCTCCAAACATATCTTCGATTCCGCGGCACCCCGCAGCCTGCGCTGCCATTTTCGATGTCGCATCTTTTGGACGAAGAAGAGAGGAAGCCCGGAGCGGCGCTGTATTCCATCCGCGAGGCCAAACCAAAACTTCTCGATAAACTGCCGAGTTTCTCTCATCCCGCCGATACTCCAACGATCTACCAAGTCGCAGATATTCTGACCGTCGCTGGCCCGTCTTCGCCCGTTGTTTTTAAGTCGTACTCAGAACTCGCTGATGGTGAATTCATGAAGGGCCACGTCGGGTTTAGTTGGGGCCGGGCACGTAACGAAACTCGGGTTTTCACCAGCCGTGAGCTAAGCGCTGAGAATCTCGATGAACTTCGAAGCGTCGCCGATAAATACTCAAACCTCAGCCCGTCTGTAAAAAAGAAACTCCAGGTTCCGCTTCACCGCCTAAACGAGGCTGTGAAGCATCAAGATAGCGTAGACCGTGCGCTCGACTTAGGGATTGCCTTGGAGTCCCTGTTGCTTGCTCACCAACCATCGAAGGAACAGCTTTCCCTGCAGTTCCGACTCAGGGGTGCTTGGCTTCTGGGGAGGAACGGTCAACACAGGGCCGAACTCTTCGATACGTTCAACAAGCTCTACAGTTATCGATCGTTTGCGGCCCATAGCGGAGCCGTCGCTCCGACAAAAACATCCGCAGAAGAGGTAAAGAAAACGCTTGCGTCGGGATTAAGACTGTGCGGACAGGCAATTTGCAAGATCGTCGAAGAAGGCGGCTTTCCCGAATGGGATGGGCTAGTTGTTGGCGCAAATTATCGCGTTGGTATAGATGACGACCTTTCCGATGGCGAGGCGTGGTAAACGTTCCAACGTGCGTACGGTGGACTTCCCATGTGATATTGGCGATTGCTTCGTTGAGCACTTGGAACGTCCGCTTTCGTCGAGTACGAGCGACTGCTTCGGGTCGCGTTATGCCTCTTGCATGAAATGCACGCCCGGCGCGATCGCCGCGCACGACCGTGGGGCAAGGTGCGGCCATGAGCGGTCCTTCGCGTCGCTTGGTGAACGTCTGTTGATGAGCGGCGTGCCGCCGTTTGGAGAAGGGACGTCGGAGGACGATTCCTGGGGCGAGCCGGTTCAATTTGCGAGTGCCGTGCGCGGCGCCTCAGATGTCGATATGCAGACATTCAACTGAGTCGGCCGTAGCGTACGACTACGCCTCCAGCATGCCGCCGGAGCGGCCGTCCGCCGCCTCAAGGACTATAGCGCGCTGCTGGACGTCACTCCGTCAAACGAAATATCGACATACACAAGCCAATATCGATTCAGCCGCTCTAGAATGACCCTCGTAAATTGCGCAGGAACGCAGGCTAAAAGTAAGCAACGTATAAACGGGCGCATGATCAGTGACGGGGGAGCGTGATGCTTGAGAAAATCATTCGGGTGGATAACGTAGGCGTGTTCAAGGCCGGCGTGCCGTCGGCTGTCACGCTGAAGAAGGTCACGGTTGTCTACGCTGACAATGCACGAGGCAAGTCGACACTCTCGGCCTTGCTGCGCGCTTGCGGAGCGGGGGATGCGCAAGCCATTCAGGCCCGCAAGACCATCGGTGCAACAGGCAACCAGGCTGTTCATCTACGTTTCCAAACTTCCGGCGGCGGTTCGACCATTTCATTCGATGGCAACGCATGGTCCGCCGCGGCCCCTAACCTTCATGTATTCAATCAGGAGTTCGTCGAGCGTAACGTCTATGCGGGCGCGGCCGTGACGCCTGACCAGCGTGCGTCTCTGTTGGAGCTTGCGTTGGGCGCCGACGCGGTTGTCCAACGCGAAGAGTTCCAGAAACAGTCGGATGCGCAGCGAGGCGCTACCCAAAAAGTCACAGCCACCGAGACGGCCCTGCAGGGCTATCACCGAGGTACAACGCTCGCGGCTTTCCTAGATTTGCAGCCTGTCGCCGATGGTCCCCAACTGCTTGCCAAACTCGACAAGCAGCTGAACGAAGCCCGCAGCGTTCAACAAATTCTAGGGCGTCAGGGTTTTCGACTCCTGAGCGCGCTGGTCTACAACTTCGATAACATCCGCACAATCCTTGAGTCACACTTTGAAAGACTGCAGGAGGATGCAGAAGCAGCGGTGCGAAAGCACTTCGACGCACACCTTGGTCGTGAGACAGAACGCTGGGTCAATGAAGGACTTCACCATAAGCCAGAGGAACACTGCCCCTTCTGCGGGCAGGAGACGGCCGGATTGGCGCTGCTTCAAGCCTACAAGGACTACTTCAATCAGGCATACAAAGAGCACCTGCAGCGCGTAGCTTCTCTACAGGGGCTGGCCGACCATCAAGTCAGTGGAGTTCTTGTTCACGAATGGCGCGCGACCATCGACTTCAACACCGGCGCTCAGGAAGGTTGGTCGGGCCTACTACGGCTTGATCTGCCCGTCTTCAGCATGGACGCTGCGCACGAGGAAATAGACAAGGCACGTGCGATAGTCAACGTCCTTGTCGCGGAAAAAACCGCAAAGCCTCTAGAGTCAGTCGACGTCGGGCCACTGGAGCAAGCCGCGACCATCCTGCAGGAGATCTCAGATAATGTCGCTCGGCACAACGATGCGATACAGGCGCTGAACGAAGAGGTTACGAAGTACAAGAATGGCCTTGCGCAATCCGATACGGCAGCCCTGCAGGCGCAGCGACGCCTCATCGAACTCCGGATGGTCCGCAATGCCCCCGAAGTTACGCAACATCTGGCCGAACGGACGAAGGCCGAAGGCGAACGACAGGAAGCGGAACGGAAGAAACTTGCAGCTCGCAAGAAGCTGGATCAGCTCATGACCGAGTCGCTTGCTACCTTCCAAGAAGCAATCAATGCTCGCCTGCGGGACTTCGGCGCACCGTTCTCGATTCGTGAGTTGAAACCTAACTATATGGGTGGCGGTGTGCCGCGTAGCGAGTACGTGCTCGAAGTACGCGGTGCATTAGTGCCTGTTGGTCCAGCGAACGGAGGGGCGTTGACGTTCCATACCGTCCTAAGCGAAGGTGACAAGCGCACCCTTGCGTTCGCACTTTTCTTAGCCCGACTGTTCGCAGATCCTGATCGTGCCCAGGCTGTCGTTGTCCTCGATGATGTCTTCACCAGCTTGGACCTCCACCGTCGTGCAAAAACAGTGGAAACCGCTCTGGCAATCAGTCTGGAGTGCAAGCAAATTATCGCTCTGGGCCACGACGCCTACTTCCTCCGCGACATTCAAAAACGTGTGACCAAGGTTGGCGGGGAGGTCGTTTCGCTAGAGCTGCGACGCGGGCCGGAGAACTTCACCGTCATAGATCAGTTCGACCTAGATGAATTCTGCGCGTCGCCCTACTACAAGCGCTATCGGCGCGTTGAGATGTACATGACGGGAGCGGCACAAGTTAACATGCTCGAAGTGGCGCAAGCGCTCAGACTGCTCGTTGAAGGCCACCTCCACCGATGCTTTTTGGGCCGATTCGCCGAGGGCCAGACGGTCGGGGCGATGATTCAGCTCATCAAGGACGCTCAAACTAGCAATCCAATACACATGTTGCAGCCGCTTGTGCCAGAGCTACTTGCGTTCAACGAGTACGCTGCGATGTTTCACCACGACACCTCCGGCGGTCACACGCGAACCGATGTCAACGACGGTGAACTGTACCACTTCGCCTCCGCAGCACTTCGCTTCATCCAAATTGGCAAGCTCTTCTGAGAAGTTTATTTCTCACGATATGATCACTCCCCGAGAACGGACGTTGGTTCAGCGGCAATCATTCTAACGATCTTGTTGTCAGCACAAGGGGCAATATATTGGCAAGCATCGGCCTGTGGTCACCATTCTTGAATGCACCGCGAGAGGCCGTTTCCGAACCTTCAACGGACATGTTCGTGAGCAAGGTAAATGTCCATGATGGGTCGACTACGGTCTCAGGCCTTGCATGTAAACGGCCGTTCGTGGAGCGTGGGAGGCGAGTCGTAAGCGGCCGCTCCGACCGATGCACCGTCATTGCGTCAGGTCAGGACTTGGCTTCTGCAACGCGCGGGTTGGGCCGCTAGGCAGACCTTCGCCGGACCTGCGCCAGCAACATTGGCCGTCCGATCACTCTAAATCAACCCTTTAACCCGCCCAATTATCCTCTCATAATCCCACCTGATTTATAATCATCAAGCCATCGGGAAACACCCGGCGGCCAGGTTTGACAGCCTGCGATCGTAACCGCACACCCGCCCAGCGGGTCGTGCGTCTACTGCTGCACGTCTATATTTCAATGGGCGGGTCGTAGTGGGAGAGCCGCAAGGCTCGCCGTTTCGTTGCGATCACGGTCTGTCAATCCCGCTACGTGCCCGCTCACCCACTTCCCAAAGCGAGTGTCGGGCGATCTAAGTAGGTATCAGGGAGATCGCAAAATGACCAAGTCCATCAAGAGTCAAACCGTTTCACGCCCACCTGTCGACGCACTCCATTACGAAAAACTCGCCCTATCTGCATTCGACTTCTGCGACCGGCAATTGAGCCAACTGAACACGCTGATCACACTCGCGTCTTCTATATGTAGGAATCCTCCCATCACGAGCGACGAAAGACGCCGTCGCCAGACCATGCTTGAGCTGCTTGTGGACACAGCAGAGCAATATCAGCAAGACCTCGAAAACGACCGCGAGCTTTTCCAGGTGATCGCACTCGATGCAAAAGGCGTTTCTCAATCCCGCCTCACGGCCAGCCACGCAACACGCCTTCTCGCGGAAGCATCGAAGATCGCGACTGGATCACAATCCACCGTCAACGTCGCAAAGCGGAAGAGAACGCCCGCGAAAACCGCATCGATCGTAAAAACGCAAACACAGCACTTGGTCCCCGTGCGGCACTGATCAACGGATAGCGGTGAACCAAAAGCATCAACGAAGCGAGGCGCGATGCACAAGCGGTGCGCATGCGCCTCCTTCACAAGCACTCACAAAACGACCACAAAAACCTACCCCTTAAACTCCACCGAAACAAGAAGCTTGCGTACGCTGATCTTTTCGCTTATCTCCATGGCCGGCTCCGCTGACTACTTCGTTCAACCAGACTCAGAACTTATCCCAGCCATCGTTATTAATGGCCGTTGTCGCCGCGCCTGCCGGACGGCCCGCCGCCGCGGTGTTCCCAATGGTCCGCCGTACAGGCTGTTTGCGTGGCACCTGACGATGGACTGAAGATGCCTGTCCATCCGTTACATGCGAAACGGCGCCGGCATCCAGACGAAAGAACGAAATGGCTTTATTGAGTTGCCGCCCCTGGTCTTCGAGCGACTTGGATGCGGCCGCCGCTTCCTCCACGAGCGCAGCATTCTGCTGCGTGACCTCGTCCATCTGCGTGATCGCGTGGTTGACCTGTTCGATGCCCCGGCTTTGTTCCGTCGACGCGGCGGCGATTTCGCCCATGATGTCGGTCACTCGCGCGACAGCCTGCGTGACCTCCGACATCGTCTTTCCCGCCTGACTCGCGAGCAATGATCCGTCATGGATTTTCTGGACGGACGCGTTGATCAGATCCTTGATTTCCTTCGCCGCGCTGGACGAACGTTGCGCGAGGCTGCGGACTTCGCTTGCCACCACCGCGAATCCACGGCCCTGTTCGCCTGCCCGGGCCGCCTCCACGGCCGCGTTCAGCGCCAGGATGTTGGTCTGGAACGCGATACCTTCGATGATTCCCGTGATCTCCGCGATCTGGGTCGAGCTCGTGCTGATCTCGCCCATCGTACCGACGACCTGACTCACTACCTCGTTGCCCTTCAGCGCCACTTCGGACGCGTTGGCGGAAAGCGAGCTTGCCTGCTGAGCGTTCTCCGCGTTCTGCTTCACTGTCGAAGTCAGCTCTTCCATGCTCGACGCGGTTTCCTGCAGCGACGCGGCCTGTTGTTCGGTGCGGGACGAAAGATCGACGTTGCCCGAAGCAATCTGGCTGGAGCCGGTCGCGATACTGTCTGCGGCGGTACGCACCTGACCGATCAGGCTGACGAGACTTGCCTGCATTTCGCCCATTGACGCGAGCACGCTCCCGCCCGGCGCATTCTTCGCGCCCGCGACGGGACTCAGATCGCCAGCGGCGACGCGCCGTGTGACCTCACCGAGGGCCACCGGCTCGGCGCCGAGTGCACGCAGCAGTCCTCGCGTGATAACCATGCCCGCCACGACCGCCAACGCAACAGCGGCGAGACAGATCGCCATCAGCAAGCTCCGCTGCGCTGCGTAATGTTCTTCGGACTGTTGGACGAGTTCCTGTTCACGGGTGCGCGTGTATTGCGCGTAGTCGTCCGTTGCCTTGACCAGGGCGGCGAGCAGCGGCCGACAATCGTCGTCAATTTTCTTCACCGCCTCGTCGCGCTTGCCTCCAACGGCGAGAGCAACGATTGCCTGGGCGACAGGTGCATAAGCTGTTTCGATTCGGTTGATTTCGCTCACAAGGCTGCGGGTCTTTTCCGTCGCATCGGTCGCGGACGAAACCATCTGGTTAAGTTTCGCGATGTTCGACTGGACATCCATCTGGGCCTGCGCTTCCGCGGCCTTTTCCATTTCGAAATCGCCCGGCGTGGTCACGAGCGCCATGTTGCGTGCGGCGATCGCACGTCGGTCAACCGCGGTTCGAACCTGCGCAGCCATATCGGCGCGGGCATTGACGCCCAACACGAAATTTGCGAACCGGTCGTTGGCATCGTTCAGTGACTTCAACGAAATGCCTGACACGATAAGGACAATAGCGGCCAGCACGCCAAAGGCTCCCGTGAGTTTTGCCTTCACTGACAGATTGCTGAGATTCATATTTCAACTCCAGTTGCCAATCGTTGGTACACGGGGAGGGGGATTCGAGCCGTCGGGTCGCAGGGCAAAACCTTCACGCCCATGCATCTGGTATTACGGCCCGCTGTCGCATCGCTGAAGGAGGGCAAAGGCTGGAGAGCTTGGCGCAAAGGTTTGCGCGTAATTGATTTTTTAAATGGCCGAATCGACGCCATTCATCATAGGATTGCCTAGACTGATTCCGCTGGAACGCCTTGAAATACGGACGATTCCGGAATCTCTACGGAGCTTGAATTCGCAACGCGGCAAACGGCGCAAATGAAATTCTTTGCGGATCTACTGCGGGAAGGCGTGGCGAATGGCGAAGTTGCCCCGGGGACCGATGTGGACGCCTTTGCCTGGTACTATCTCGGCGTTTTGCAGGCCGTTTTGAATCTTCCACAGGCGGGCGCATCGGGCGAAGCGCTTGGCAGCAGCATCATCGACGTTGCCATGTCCGAGTGGCCAGAGGCGGACAAACGCGGATCACGCAACAAGGCAAATGCGAAAATGCGCGGCGGGTCGACTGTCTAGTGAAGCGACGCGATTTTGTCGGTATTCACAGGAATGGCTGGAGGCGCGGCAATGACGGAGAACCATCGAACTGCCGCCTTAGCATAGCTGAGCCATTATTTTTTTTCGTCAAAGGATTTTCTGACATCGCTCTGTCATAGTCACGCATTCGACGCGCAAACACGAGCGCATGCCTGAACCATGCGCTCGCATCGAATTGCCTAAAACAGATTGCGTACTACTGACCTTGCAGATTCGGATTCCCAGCAGGAACATTAGAGCCGGTTTCCGACGAACCAGCGGTGGAAGGACCATATCCCGTCGCTCCACTGTTCTGTGCGGCGACGCGTGCTTCGGCTGCTTGAATGTCAGCAGGGTAGGTGGAGTCGGTTGCGACCGCGGGGTTATAGCCGGCCTGTTCGATCTGCTTCAACTGCGCCTTGACCTCGGCGCGCGTGACCGGTTGCTCGGATTGTGCGAACGATGCCACCGGTGCTGCAAACACCACCACTAGCGCCACGGCTTTGATAAGCGATTTCATGATGCTTCCCTCCGAGAATATTTTATTGGGCGCCGCAGCAATCTTCGGCACCATGCACGGATTCTAGGAAGGGCGTGTTCCAGGGGAAACCCCTGATGCGGTAATTCAGTGTTGCCACAAACAGTAAGTCGGCTCGATGTAATGTCGTTCGCAATATACGAGTAATCGCGTCACACGCCTTGGCGTACATCGACACGGTACGCAGTCACTTGCCGATACGTGTCGCCGGCTCGCACGATCACGTCGTCCTGCTCAGCCATATTGACCTGGTTCGGAAAACCGCCCGCTTCGAGACACAAACCGGCATGCGCTTGATACGCAACGCCGCCGCGTCCTGTGTCGCCCTTTAACCAGTTGCCGCTATAAAACTGTAAGCCGCGTTGATCGGTCGAGACGGTCAATTCGCGTCCGCTGCCGGGATCGTAAGCGCAGGCAACCTGGCGCAACGGTGGAGTGGCGCCGTTTTTGCCGGCGTCGCGTGCATCGTGCAGCATGTAGCAGTGATCGAAACCGCCGGCTGTCGCCAACTGCGCGTGCGGCCAGTCGAGCCGCGCGCCGATCGGTGCGCTCTGCCGGAAATCGAAGGCATTGCCTGCGACTTCCGCGAGCTTGCACGGAATCATCGCGGCATCGACTTCAAAGAAGCGGTCGGCATCGATCGACAACACGTGGCCGCGAATGTCGGCCCCCGGCCGGCCTGTGAGATTGAAGTACGGATGGCTCGTCAGATTGAGCGGCGTCGCGGCGTCGGTGATTGCTTCGTAGGCGATGGTTAGCGTGCCATCGTCGTCGAGCGAGTAGCGCACTTGCGTAGTCACGTTGCCCGGAAAGCCGGCATCGCCTTCGGGCGACTCCAACCGCATGAGCAACGCACCGTTGTCCTCACTCACGTCCCACAGCGCGCGATGAAAACCAACCGTGCCGCCATGCAGCAGATTCGCGCCTTCATTGCGATCGAGCGTGTACTCAATGCCGTCGAGCGTAAAGCGTGCATCGGCAATGCGGTTCGCCCAGCGACCGATCAGTCCACCCATATAAGTGGTGGCCGCCACATATTCAGCGGGCGTGTCGTGGCCGAGCAGAATATCGCCGAGCACGCCGGAGCGATCCGGCGCATGCCACGAGACCAGGGTCGCGCCGAGATCGCTGATGGCGACTTTCATACCGTGCGCATTGCGCAACGTGAAGAGTCGAACCGAATCGCCGCCGCGCAATGTGCCCCACGGCTCGGAAGAAAGTTGTGCGATGCTGATCATGTCGTCAGTGAAAAGAAAAGAGAATAGGCATGCTCAGCCCGGCGCGGACGTCGAATTCGCCTGCTCCTGGTATTCGCGCGGCGTACAGCCGAGTTCACGGCGAAACACCGCGTACATATATTGCAGCGACGTGAAGCCGCAACGGATCGCCACCTCCGCGCTCGACGCATCGCGCTTCGCCAGCAGTGCCTTCGCGACATCGAGTTTATGGCGCAGGATTTCCTGATGCACGGTGCACTGCCGTTCGCGCCGAAAGTACTCTTCGAGCGACGAACGCGACACGCCCACATAGTCGGCCACCTGTTCGGTGCGAATGCCCTGGCATGCGTACTGTCGAATGAAGTGCCGCGCCCGCATGACATACGGACTCGCCAGCGGTTCGTGCTTCGTCGATTCGAGCACGTTGATGCCTACCGGCGGAACGAGAATGCGCCGCCCGGGAAAGCGCGCACCACGCAGCATTTGATGCAAGAGGTGAGCCGCGGTGCGGCCCATTTCCTCGGTGCCCTGAATGACCGAAGAAAGCGGAATGCGCGTCAACGTACGCGTCAACGGATCATTGTCGATGCCGATGATCGCGACTTCTTCGGGCACGGGAATGCCGGCAATCAAACACGCCTGAAGCAGATGCCGCGCACGCGCATCGGTCACGGCGATGATGCCGACCGGCTTCGGCAAATCCCGCAGCCACGTGGTGAGTTGCTCGGTCGCCTGGTTCCATGAGGGCGCGCTGGTCGACAGCCCGCGATACATCTCGCCATCGATCTGCTCGGCGCTATGTCCATCCGCGCTGCGCAAATGAGCGAACGCGAGTTCTCGCTGTTGCGCCCAGCGGTTCTCCTGGGCCTGCGGCAAGCTGTACAGCGCGAAGTGCTCGAGGCCCGCGCCGATCAGATGCGTATAAGCGAGCGAGACGAGCTTGCTGTTGTCGGTGGCGATATAGGGTAAATCCGGAGGATAGTGCGCCGGATCTTCGAACGACGAACCCACGGCGACCACTGGCAGCGGACAATCGCGCAGCGCTTCGCCCACTGCGGGATCGTCGAAATCCGCGATGATGCCGTCGCCGTCGAAGCGCTCGATGCCCGTCAGCCGGCAGCGAAAATCTTCTTCGAGAAACAGATCCCACGCCACGCGCGTGGACAGCAGGTAGTTGCCGATACCGGTGATGATCTCGCGGTCGTAGACCTTGTTCGCGTTGAACAGCAGCGCGATCCGATGGGTCGTCTGTGGTGTTTGCGGACGGGTCATGGCGGTGAGCGGCGCACGGGCCAACGGCCCGTCACACCTTCGTCTCCTGTTGGATGCTTAATTGAACAGCACCAGTTTTAAGCGTCTGGTTATTCTAGGCCCCGAATCGCGCGCCGGTGCGAAACAAAATCAAGGGCGGTAAGAAACATCAAGCACGCTGCGCAATTTCGCAATTGCCGACGCATCGTGCAAGCGGCAGCATGGCGTCACCTTGTCGACCGGCGCGGCGACGTCGCACGGGTTGCGGTGCACCATAAACTGGAGACGCTGATGTCTTACTTCGAACACATTCCCGAGATCCGCTACGAAGGCCCTCAATCGGATAATCCGCTTGCGTACCGTCACTACGATAAAAGCAAAAAGGTGCTCGGCAAGACACTCGAAGAACATCTGCGCATTGCCGTTTGCTACTGGCATACGTTTGTCTGGCCGGGCGTGGATATTTTCGGGCAAGGCACGTTTCGGCGTCCTTGGCAGCAAGCCGGCGACGCAATGGAACGAGCGCAGCAAAAGGCGGATTCCGCATTCGAGTTCTTCTCGAAGCTGGGCACGCCGTACTACACGTTTCATGATACCGACGTCTCGCCCGAAGGGTCGAGTCTGAAGGAGTACAGCGAAAACTTTCTGCGCATCACCGACTATCTGGCGCGCAAGCAGGAGAGCACGGGTATCAAGCTGCTGTGGGGCACGGCCAATCTGTTCTCGCATCCGCGTTACGCGGCCGGTGCCGCGACCAGTCCCGATCCGGAGGTGTTCGCATTTGCGGCGACGCAGGTGCGCCACGCGCTCGATGCGACGCAACGGCTGGGCGGCGATAACTATGTACTGTGGGGCGGCCGCGAAGGTTATGACACCCTGCTCAATACCGACCTCGTGCGTGAACGCGCTCAACTCGCCCGTTTTTTGCATATGGTCGTCGACCATGCGCACAAGATCGGCTTCAAAGGCTCGCTGTTGATCGAACCCAAGCCGCAGGAACCGACCAAGCATCAATACGATTACGACGTCGCGACCGTGCATGGATTTTTGCTGCAACACGGGCTCGACAAAGAGATTCGCGTGAACATCGAGGCCAATCATGCGACGCTAGCCGGGCACTCGTTTCATCACGAGATCGCCACGGCTTACGCGCTGGGTATTTTCGGCAGCGTCGATGCGAATCGCGGCGATCCGCAAAACGGCTGGGATACGGATCAATTCCCAAATAGTGTGGAAGAGCTGACGCTCGCCTTCTACGAAATTCTCAAACACGGCGGCTTCACAACCGGCGGCATGAATTTCGATTCGAAAGTGCGGCGCCAAAGCGTCGATCCGGAAGATCTGTTCTACGGCCACATCGGTGCGATCGACAATCTCGCGCTCGCCGTCGAGCGCGCGGCGGTGCTGATCGAAAACGATCGTCTCGATCAATTCAAACGCCAACGCTACGCGGGCTGGGACGCGGAGTTTGGCCGCAAGATTTCTTCCGGCGATTATTCGCTCTCCACGCTGGCTGAGGACGCAATGGCGCGCGGTCTGAACCCGCAGCACGCAAGCGGCCATCAGGAGTTGATGGAAAACATCGTGAATCAGGCGATTTACAGCGGACGTTGATCAGCGTTTCAGGAAGCACTGCATCAAGAAGTCGCAACACTAAATAAAAATTGCGTGGCCATGTCGACCGCGTGAATAGAAGCTTTGGGTTGTCGCTTGTCCGGTCTTGCAGCTCGCAGCGCAAACCGTCCAATCCGGTATTCCGGCTATCAGAAGAAGGAGACAGAGATGAAATTCGCAACGCGTCGTACCGTATTGAGTTCGCTCGTGTGTGGAGCGGTGCTCGCCAGCCTGTCGCTTGTCGCGCCGCTCGCGCATGCAAGCAAGGATCACCCTGAAATTGGCTTCTGTATCGACGATCTGCGCGTCGAGCGCTGGTCGCGCGATCGCGACTATTTCGTTGCCGCAGCGGAAAAACTCGGCGCGAAAGTGTCGGTGCAATCCGCCGACGCGAGCGAAGCGCGCCAGATTTCGCAGATTGAAAACCTGATCTCGCGCGGCGTCGATGTCATCGTGATCGTGCCGTTCAATTCGAAGACGCTCGGCAACGTAGTCGCCGAAGCGAGGAAAGCGGGCATCAAGGTCGTTTCATATGACCGCCTGATTCTCGACGCCGACGTAGACGCCTATATCTCGTTCGATAACGAAAAGGTCGGCGAATTGCAGGCGCAAGGCGTCTACAACGCGCAACCGAAGGGCAACTACTTCCTGCTCGGCGGCGCGCCGACCGACAACAACGCCAAGATGCTGCGCGAAGGTCAGCTCAAGATACTAAAGCCCGCCATCGATAAGGGCGATATCAAAGTAGTCGGTCAGCAGTGGGTACCGGAATGGAGCGCGTCCACGGCGCTGCGCATTGTCGAAGATGCGCTGACGGCGAATAACAACAAGATCGACGCGATCGTCGCATCGAACGACGGCACCGCGGGTGGCGCGATCCAGGCGCTCGCCGCGCAGCACATGGCGGGCAAGGTGCCGGTGTCGGGCCAGGACGCGGACCTCGCGGCCGTGAAGCGTGTGATTGCCGGCACGCAGACCATGACCGTCTACAAGCCGCTCAAACTGATTGCCGGCGAAGCAGCCAAGCTCTCCGTCGCGCTTGCAAAGGGCGAAAAACCCGCCTTTAACTCGCAATACGACAACGGCAAGAAGAAAGTCGACACGGTGCTCCTGCAACCCACGTTGCTCACCAAGAGCAATGTCGATGTAGTCGTCAAGGACGGCTTCTACAGCCAGGCCCAGCTCGCGAGCCAATGAGCGTAACGTGTGCGCGGCGGTCCTCGATGCGTTTCATACGCATCGGCGCCGCCGCGCGCCTTGCAGCGAGGCATAGCGAATGACGCAAGCTCTCATGACGATGCGCGGCATCGTCAAGGCGTTTTCCGGCGTAAAGGCGCTCGACGGTATCGACCTCACGGTCGCTCCCGGCGAGTGCGTGGGCCTGTGCGGCGAGAACGGCGCAGGCAAATCGACGCTGATGAAAGTGCTCTCAGGCGTATATCCGTGGGGCACGTGGGACGGCGAAATCATCTGGGAAGGCGAGCCGCTGAAAGCCGCCAGCGTACGCGACACCGAACGCGCCGGCATCATCATCATTCACCAGGAGTTGATGCTGGTGCCGGAACTGTCGGTGGCGGAGAACATCTTTCTCGGCAATGAAATCACGCTGCCCGGTGGCCGCATGAATTACGCCGCGATGTACCAGCGCGCGGACGAACTGCTGCGCGAACTCGGCATTAGCGGAATCAATGCCGCGCAGCCGGTGATGAACTATGGCGGCGGCCATCAACAGTTGATCGAGATTGCGAAGGCGCTGAACAAGCGAGCCAAGCTGCTGATTCTCGATGAACCGTCTTCTTCGCTGACTTCTTCCGAGATCCGGATTCTGCTCGACATCGTGCGCGATCTGAAGCGGCGCGGCGTGGCCTGCGTGTACATCTCGCACAAGCTCGATGAAGTGGCGGCCGTTTGCGACACGATCAGCGTGATTCGCGACGGCCGCCATGTCGCGACCGAGCCAATGCGCGCACTTACCACCGACCGCATCATTTCATTGATGGTGGGCCGCGAGATCAAGAACCTGTTTCCACGCGAGCCGCATCCGATCGGCGATGTGATCTTCGAAGCGCGTCACGTCACCTGTTTCGACGTGACCAATCCGCGCCGCAAGCGTGTGAACGACGTGTCGTTCGCGCTGCGGCACGGCGAGATTCTCGGCGTGGCCGGTCTGGTCGGCGCGGGGCGCACAGAGTTGATGCAGGCGATCTTCGGCGCGTATCCCGGCGTGAGCGAGGCGACCGTGGTGATGGACGGCAAGCCGCTCAAGATTCGCGCTCCCGTCGATGCGATTCGCGCGGGCATCGGCATGGTGCCGGAAGATCGCAAACGCCACGGTATCGTGCCGGGGCTGAGCGTCGGCCACAACATCACGCTGGCGGTGTTGCAGCGCTTTGCGTCGGGCGGGCGAATCGATTCCGCAGCCGAACTCGATACGATTAATACGGAGATGAAGCGGCTTTCGGTGCGCGCCGCGCATCCCATGTTGTCGATTGCGAGTCTGTCGGGCGGCAATCAGCAAAAGGCCGTGTTGACGCGCATGTTGCTGACCAATCCGAAAGTGCTGATTCTCGACGAACCCACGCGCGGCGTCGACGTCGGCGCGAAATATGAAATCTACAAGCTGATCTTTCAACTGGCGCAGCGCGGCATGTCGATCGTGATGGTGTCCTCTGAATTACCCGAAGTGCTGGGCATCAGCGATCGCGTGCTGGTGATCGGCGAAGGCGAGTTGCGAGGCGATTTCGTCAACGACGGCCTCACGCAAGAGGACATTCTCAGCGCCGCGATCCGTCCCGTGCAGCGATCCCCGAACCCAACCGCAGCGAGTGCCGCATGACGCCCGACGTTACTTCCCAACGCGCCGACGAAGCCGCGCCGCGAGGCGCATTCGGCGGTCCGCAGCGTATTCAGCAATTGTTCGCGCGCTACAAGATTCTCGCGCTGTTGATCGCCGTGGCGGCGATCTGGATTTTCTTTTCAACGCTCACGCACGGCGCGTTCGTCACGCCGCGCAATCTGTCGAACCTGCTGCGGCAGATGTCGATTACCGGCATGCTCGCATGCGGCATGGTGTTCGTGATCATCGCCGGCGAGATCGATCTGTCGGTCGGGTCGCTGCTCGGTTTGCTCGGCGGCGTGGCGGCGATACTCGACGTCAACCGTCACTGGCCGATCGGCGTCACGTTGCCGGTGGTGATGCTGCTCGGCGTGCTAGTCGGCATGTTCAACGGATGGTGGTCGACTTACCGGCGCGTGCCTTCGTTTATCGTTGGGCTCGGCGGCATGCTCGCGTATCGCGGCATTCTGCTCGGCGTGACAGGCGGCTCGACGATTGCGCCCGTGTCGGACAGCTTCGTGTTCGTCGGGCAAGGGTATTTGCCGCGGCTCGCGGGCGATACGCTCGCGGTGGTGTTGTTTCTGCTGCTGGCGTTTCTGACGATACGGCAGCGGCGCAATCGCGAGCGCTATCAGTTACGCGTGGTGCCGTTCTGGCAGGACGTCGTGAAAGTGGTTGGCGCGGGTGTGATTCTCGCGGGCTTCGTCGCCACGCTCGATCGTTACGGCGGTATTCCGGTGCCGGTTCTGTTGCTGCTCGCGATGCTGGGTATTTTCACGTGGATCGCCACGCAGACCGTGTTCGGGCGGCGTATCTATGCGGTCGGTTCGAATCTTGAAGCGACGCGGCTCTCTGGCGTCAACACCAATCGCGTGAAGCTGGCGATCTTCGCGCTGATGGGGCTTATGTGCGCATTCGGCGGCATCGTCAATACGGCGCGGCTGGCGGCGGGTTCGCCGTCGGCGGGATCGATGGGCGAGCTCGATGCAATTGCCGCGTGCTTTATCGGCGGGACGTCGATGCGCGGCGGTTCCGGCACGGTCTATGGCGCGCTGATCGGCGCGCTCGTGATGGCGAGCCTCGACAACGGTATGTCGATGCTCGACGTCGACGCTTATTGGCAGATGATCGTGAAGGGCAGCATTCTCGTGCTGGCCGTGTGGATCGATGTCGTGTCGGGGTCGAACCGGCGATGAGATTGAAGGGAGGTGCGGCGGCGGAGCCTGTCAGATTTTCTGTGTGCCGAGGTCATGAGACGATAACGGAAATAACGTCCTATGACCGAAGCAACCGTGACAAAGAAGAACAGGACC
>NZ_PVNC01000012.1:0-222161 GCF_003001875.1 Paraburkholderia sp. BL18I3N2 | reverse complement strand
TACGGCGCCAAGATCGCGACCGCGCAGTTCTACGCGGAGCATGTGCTGCCGCTGGCGTCGGCACTCGAAGCGTCGATTGTCAGCGCGAAGGGTGGAGAGAGTGTGCTGGCTTTGTCGGAAGATCAGTTCTGACGATAGGGCGTCGTGATCATCGCAAATTGGCAGATGTCTACCAATACGGCTAGATCGAGGCTTTCATAGCGCCGGCGTGCGCGGCAGTTTCTGAATGACTGGTCGAAACCGTCGTTCGGTAAGCGTTGGGCGTGCTGCCTGTCCAGTGCCGGAACGCGCGATGAAACGCGGACGCGCTATCGAAGCCCACATCGAAGGCGATCGACGCAATGGCATCCTCAGAGCGCGTGAGTTTTTGAATCGCGATGTCGCGCCGCACCTCGTCCTTGATCGACTGGAAATTGGTGCCCTCTGCAACCAATCGGCGGCATAGCGTGCGCACGGAATGGTGCAGTTCGAGTGCGACGTCTTCGATGGTCGGGATCTCCGGCAGAGAATCGGCGACATGCTGCCGGACGCGATGGCATATCATCTGCGCGCCAAAGGAGACGAAGATCCAGTCTTCTGGCGCTCGCGCCAGAAAGGTATTCAAGTCTGACTTGCGTTGCCGGATAGGCAGGTCAAGCAGCGCTGCGTCGAAGGCGATGCTGGTTCCGGTTGCACCGAAGCGGATAGGGCCGGGAAACAGATAGAGATGGTCGCCGGCCTGAGCCGGTCGCGGGAAATCAAAAGATACTTCAGCGAGCGGGATTTTTTGCCAGATTAGCCAGGATGCCACGCCGTGCACGAGCTTGAGCATCAATTCCAGGCCCAGCGGACTCACGGGCGGCCCGTGCGGATCGACCACCATCTCGACATAGCCGAATTGACCGTCGCGCCGGGTGTGCAGGCGAAAATCGTCGAGAATCAGGTGGAAAAACTGGCCGAAGCGGTTGAGGGCGACTTCGAGCTTGCGGGCGTCGAGCAGGCTCAGGCACAGATACTTCAGCAAGCCGTTGCGCAGCGGACGGCTGAAGATGCCGGGCATTTCATCATCGAGCTCCATCGCGAGCAAGCGGTATAGCGTCGAAAACTGCTCCTGGGTGACGCGGGCGCCCGGCTGCGACAGCAACTCGGGCGCAATGCCTGAGCGCTCGGCGAATTGCGTCATCGTCGCCCGATCGACACCGGAGAGGAACCCATGCACGACAGACATTGAGACGGTAGCTTTGAGTGGTTCCTGCATAGTGGGAAGAGGCTTCGTTTAGGAGAATGCCGCCGCTTTGGCCCGAGCTAACACCGTCTCTACCCAAGGATCTGTAACACGGCAAATGTGAGTATCCTGGCGGCTGAACGACAAAAGGGAAATTCGCAGTCGGTCGACCGTATTTTGGCACGATCGTCGCGTGGTCAGCGGCTGCCGAACCATGCGGGGTTGTCGCTATTGGTCCCGCACGGGCATACGCCGATAATGGCTCACTTCAACTATTCAATAGCCCCAGATGCGCGACCGAATCGATGAGGAGATCACCTTCCGCAAGCTGGAAGTTCTGCTCGCGTTCATGGAGACCGGCAACCTCTCAAAGGCGGCCGAGGCGTTGAACGTGAGCACCGTCAGCGTGCACCGGGCGCTGCATTCGCTCGAACAAGGCGTGCGCTGTGCGCTGTTCCGGCATGAAGGCCGCAACCTCAAGTCGACGGAAGCGGCGCAAATGCTCGCCGATGTCGCCCAGGAAGTCCTCGCGCTGATGTCCGATGGCATTCGCGCAACGCGCGACGCGGCAGGCTACTCGTCGGACCGCCTGAGGATCGGCTCGCTGTACTCGCTGACCATCAAGACCGTACCTGACATCGTCGTCGACCTCAAGGTGCGGCGGCCGGCGCTTCAGGTCGAACTCGCGCTCGGTTCGAATGCCGAGCTGCTCGACAAGCTCAAGCAAGGCACAGTCGATGCGGCCCTGATGGCCGTGCCGGAGACCGAGCCCGAAGTCGACGCGCTGCCTCTTTTCGAAGACGACATCTTTTTCGCCGCACCTGCCAACTCGCCGTACGCGAAACTCGAAGCGGTCGATTTGCGTGACTGCCGCGACGAGACATTCGTTTCGCTCGGCGAGGGTTTCGTCACCTATCACGGCTTTCTTGAGGCGTTTCGCGTCGCGGAATTCACACCGAACGTAACGATGAGAGTCGGTGACATCTTCTCGCTGATGAACCTGGTGAGCGGCGGGGTCGGCTATACGCTATTGCCGGGCCGGGTGCGCGGCGTGTTCGGCGACAAGGTGCAATTCATTCCGCTCAAGCCGCAATACCTGATGCGCCAGACCATCGGCGTCAGTTTCCTGCGCGCCCGCGAGCGCGATCCAAATCTGCTCGCGCTGATGGCCGTCTGCCGTCTGCGCACGAGAAGCGCGGGCTGAGATTCAGACCGTCAGCCGCGCGCCGACTCGCGCTCGATCAGCATGCGACGGTCCGGCAGCGCGGAGTCGCCGCAGCTTGCCGCGATGCCTTCGTCGAATGCCGCGCTGGTCAAGCGGGTCAACACGTTGCCGAGCGGCATGAGTCTCTGCTTGCCTTTGCTATCACGCGCCCACCAATGCCCGCGTTGCAAAGAACAGCACCGAAGGCCCGAGCAGGCAGCCGATGCCCGTGTGAAACGTCGCGATCAGCGCACCGTACGGCACGAGCCGCCGGTCGGTCGCGGCGAGTCCAGCGCTCACGCCGCTCACCGTACCCGCAAGGCCGCCGAAGATCATCGCGGAGCGGGGCGTCTTCAATCCCATGAAGCCGGCCGCGATCGGCGTGCCGATCATCACGATGATCGCCTTGATCAGCCCCGTCGCGATGCTGAGCGCAATCACGTCGGAGCTGGCGCCGATGGCAGCGCCCGTCACCGGACCGACGATATACGTGACCGCGCCCGCGCCGATGGTCGTCATGCTGACCGCGTCGGTGTAGCCGAACGCATGAGCGATGCTCGCGCCCACGATGAACGGCAACAAGGTGCCGAGCAGCAGAGACACGACACCGATCAGCCCGGCCTTGCGCGCCTCGTTAGCCTGCACCTCGAATGCGGTGGCGACGATGGCGAAATCGCGCAGCATCGCGCCGCCCATCAGGCCGACGCCTGTGAAGAGCGGCAGGTCGGCGAGACCTTTCTGTCCGCCCGTGAAGACGCCGCCGAGCCAGGCGAGCACGAGGCCGATCACGATCGCGATGGCCGAGCCGTGCACGCGTCCAAACGTCAACTTGCGCGAAATCACCGACGACACCCACATGATCAGACCCACCAGCGCGAACGAAGTCACGAGGCCATTCTGAACGAATATTTTTTCGAGCATGTGCAACATGATGGACTCCTGCTTCAGATCTCTTCGAGTTGCGGGGCGTTCACGAACGACGTGCTGTCCCTACCGGTGCGGGTGAGGACGGCGATGCAGCACGCGCAAACAGCGGCGGCGGCGAATGCCGACAGCAGCGCCACCGGCCCGCCCTTGATCGCCGCAACGACGTTCTGGTTGGCGGCCATAGCGACCACTACGGGGATGTACATCGCGCCCCAGAAGGCCACGCCCGCTTCGGTTTCCTTGGGTAGCAGCCCCTTTTTGTGCAGATAGAGGCGCAGGAAGATCAGCAGGAGCATCGCGATGCCGACGCCGCCCACATTCGTCTTGACACCGATGGCGACCCCGAGCAGATCGCCGAGAAAGAGTCCCGCCAGATGGCAGAACGCAAGCAGTGCGGTTCCGTAAATGATCATGTTGTGTCTCCTGAATAGCGTTATTGGTTTATGGTGAATGGATGCGAAAAAGCAGCACGTGGCGCCATTACGGCTGAATCAATGTGGCGTCATTGCCATTGCTCCCATAATTTTTGGCGTACCTTCACCGACGCGGCCCAGTGCGCGCTGCTCAGGACATGACGCGAGTCTAGGAAGCGAGAAATGCTGGTTCAATCAAGTTCGGGATGCGACTGTTATCCCAAGCGTAACGATCTTGAGAGGTGAGTGCTGAAAGCCTGACAGGACGGGCTGGCGCTACGGACACCGTTGCCCTGGGGTCTTCCCGAGCTTGCCGGCCCCTATTTGGTGAGCGGGGGAGCCGGGTTCGCGGGTCCGGGCTCGGACAGGCCCGTCCGCATGAGGGCCGAGGCGGAGCGTGCGACTTTACCGGCTTATCAGGATTCGTATAAAGTAAATCCGTCATCTCCGCCCGAAGTGTCCGCATTGTCGCGCTTGTTCCCCGTTGCCCGATAGGCGAGCCGTCAGTATGAAATACAAAGACTACTACCAGACGCTGAATGTCGAGCGCGGCGCGTCCCAGGAAGACGTCAAGCGTTCATATAGGAAGCTTGCCCGGAAGTACCATCCCGACGTCAGCAAGCTCCCGGACGCTGAAGATCGGTTCAAGGAGTTGGGTGAAGCTTACGATGTGCTCGGAGATCCTGAGAAGCGCGCGGCTTACGACCGCATGGGGACCGAGTGGCGCAACGGCGAGGACTTTGAACCGCCACCGAACTGGGACGAAGGCTTCGAATTCCGCGGCGCAGGCAACGACGCTGGCGGACAACCCGACTTTCACGATATTTTCGAAAGGATGTTTGGTGGAGCGCAAGGCACGCATGCGCGGCAGCGACCTGTCGATGCGCGCGGCGAGGACCATCACGCGAAGGTGCTCATTGATCTGGAAGATAGCTATCGCGGCGCCCAGCGCTCGATTTCGCTGCAGGTGCCAGTGATGGATGCGCAAGGGCACGTTTCGCTAGAAACCCGTACGCTCAATGTGTCCATTCCAAAGGGAATTCGCGCGGGCCAGCACTTGCGTCTGGGCGGGCAGGGTGGCGCAGGCGCCACGCCCGGGGCGGCGGGCGATCTGTACCTGGAAATCGCCTTTCGGGAACACCCGCGTTTTCACGTGGACGGGCGCGACGTTTCGCTCGAAGTGCCGGTTGCACCGTGGGAAGCGGCTCTCGGCGCGCAGATTGCCGTGCCGACACCAGACGGCTCGGTCGAGATGACGGTGCCCGCGGGTTCCGTCGGCGGCAGACGCTTGCGGCTTAAAGGTAAGGGTGTCCCCGCCAGTCCACCTGGCGATCTCTATGTGATCCTTAATATCGTGCTGCCGCCGGCGGATAGTGATAGTGCTAAAGCGGCTTACGGCGCGATGCAGCAAGCCTTCAACTTCGACCCGCGTGCGCATTTCTATCGGTGATCATCGTGAAAGAGACAAGTACGACGACCTATTTGCAAGGGCACATTGTCGATGAAAGCATCGAGTTCACCCTTGTTGAACTGAGCCAGGCTAGTGGGGCATCGGAGGAGGAACTGACGCTCTGGGTGTCCGAAGGCATGTTTGAGCCCAAGGGCGAGCGGCCCCAGGAGTGGCGCTTCAGCGGCGCGGCGTTGAAGCGCGTGCGGACCGCGCAGCGACTGGCACGCGACTTTGAAATTAACCCACCCGGCGTGGCCCTGGCGCTCGATCTGCTCGACGAGATAGATTCATTGCGCTCGCGTGCGAAGCGTCTTCGTGGCGGCTAGTGCGTCTGCGCGTGATGTATTGATGCACTGCCAACCGCGTTATCACGCGGCTTGAAGTGTTTCCACCGATGCTGAGTCTGCGGTCTCACCCGCGACGTGTGGACGTATTTTTGAAAACTGAATCAATTCCCGCTACGAAACGTCGTTCGGCTCCGGCAGCAGTGCACCCCAGCCCAGCGGGGCAAACACACGGCCGCTGGCCAGTTCGACCAGTTCCACGAATTTCTCGAGTGACACGCCCGCGGCAATCCGGACCGGCGCGTTGCTGATGAAATTCTGCGTGCGCAGCCATGGCGCTTCGCCTCGATTGATTTCCTTGACACTGCGCGCATGGCCGTCGTAACCCGCGTCGGGCGGCAGCAGCGGCCCGTCGAACGCGACGGTCAGGATCTGCCGCGCCGCATCGTCGTAAGGCGGGCCGGCGTGTTTTTCATAAGGCACGCGCTCCCATCCGTCGCCCCATTGCTGATCGAGCGGCAAGCGCGTGAAATAAGCCCGCGGTGCACGCACGAAACAGAGCCCGTAAACGTGGCGGGCATCGTCCAGATCGGTCGTGAGTCCCATGGCGTCAGCTCCTTCAGGTGTCGGAGAAGTGAGTGCCTCCCATGTCATTCCCGGCGGCAAAAAGACTGTGTTCCGGTGCGATCTGATCGGTGTCGATACATTGCACGTGCCAGTGACCAGACATCAGGTCGCGGCCGCGTTCCGCGCACCACTGTGCACGTCCGGTCTCGCCCTCGAAAGGCCCGTCAGCGTCGTTCAGATCGAGCCCTTCGAGCACGCAAGCCGGCGCCGAGTCATCCGGGCCGCACACGAGCGTATTGCCGCAATCTACGTGCAGCACGCCCCATTCGGGCAGGTCAAGACCGTGGTGGCCTTCGCGCGACCATTGCCGGGTATCCTTGTCAAGCCACAGGATTGCGAATGCCATCGGATGGGCGCGGTCGAACGTGTCGAGGTGGACGGTGAGGCGCATGGAGAATTCTCCGTAACTTGCAGTCGCTTTCAAGCGAATTGGACCGCGAAACTCGTGACTTGAAGGATGGGTCATTGACTCAGGACCCATTGCACCAGCGTGTGCGCATCCTCTGCCGACAACGGGCCGCCGCGATCAGCGGGCAACGGCATCGCCATGTCGCCCCAATGCGCTTTGCCGCCGAGGCGCAGCTTGTGCTCCAGCATGAACTGCGCGTCGGGCACATTGCGGTAGCGCTCGGCGATCTGCTGGAACGACGGCGCGAGGAACGGCGCATCGCGCGTGTGGCAAAACATGCAATGCTGCTGATCGACTAACGCGGTCGGCTCCGGCTCGGCGTGCGCGGTGGAGGCAGCCACCACAAACACGGCACATGCCGCCAGGCAGCTTCGGGATACGATGTTCAAGGCACGCGCTCCTTTGCAACGGGCATGAGTTCAGTGTAGGAGCGGTGGCTTGCGTGCCGTTGACCTCGGTCAACCAGAATGCAAGCCCTGAATTTGACGTATCGCGCTTAGCTCCTATGCTGATGACAGATGGGCGTCGCACGCAACGGGCTGCCCCGAGAACGCGGTGCACGACGCGTGGGCGTGCAGAAACGCCGTCCCGGGCTCCCAGCCTCCCATCCTGCGCAACGAACCAGGTGGCGGTCATGAAGATCTATTTTCCCGAGGAACATCCGGAGTATTGCGCGCGCGATCTCGTCGTCGCGTTTCCGGCCGAGGTGGATGGAGCGCGCGTGCAGTGCGCGATTACCGCGGAGGCGCTAGAAGATCATTTCGGCGCCGTCTCGCTGCGCGAAGACGATCTGATCGCCGCATTCAACTCCAACCGGCATCCGATCGAACACGCAGCAAGGCGGTTGCTTAGCGAGATCGGTGCCAAACCGGTGCTGATGCACAGCGGCTACTTCCGCTTTTGCGAGTGAATCCCGTGGGACGGCGGAGCGCCCGCCTCTTTCGATGCGTCACGCCGGCACGAAGCCGGTTATTCGTCGCTCGGGCAAGTTCGAGGAGAATCCTATGCGTGCGATGCTATTCGACGGCAGTACGTCGTTTTTGCGCGAGCAGGAGTTGCCAGATCCCGTGCCCGGCGCCGGCCAGATCCTGATCGATATTCACGCGTGCGGCGTGTGCCGCACCGATCTTCATCTGGTTGACCATGAGCTCGAGCATCCCAAACAGCCTGTCATTCCAGGTCACGAAATCGTCGGCAGGGTCGCCGGGCTCGGCGTGGGCGTGACGGGGTTCGTCCTCGGAGACCGGGTGGGCGTGCCTTGGGTTGGCCACACGTGCGGGCATTGCCGCTACTGCCTGTCGGCGCGGGAAAATCTTTGCGACGATCCCGGTTTTACCGGCTACACGATCGACGGCGGTTTCGCTGAGCGCACCGTTGCCGACAGCCGCTACTGCTTTCACCTGCCGGAGCAGTACACCGACATCGAGGCGGCGCCGCTGCTATGCGCCGGCCTGATCGGCTATCGCACGTTGAGCATGGCGGGCGACGCGCAGCGCATCGGTATTTACGGTTTCGGCGCCGCGGCGCATATCGTCGCGCAGGTCGCGCGTCATCAACAGCGTACCGTGTACGCGTTCACGCGCCCGGGCGATCACGCGGCCCAGCAACTCGCGCTGCGTCTCGGCGCGGCGTGGGTGGGCAGCAGCGCAGAGGCGCCGCCCGAGGAGCTCGATGCGGCTTTGCTTTTCGCGCCGGTCGGTGCGCTCATTCCGTTAGCATTGCGAGCGGTCGCGAAAGGTGGCGTGGTGGTCTGCGGCGGGATTCACATGAGCGACGTCCCGTCGTTTCCGTACGCGTTTCTGTGGGGCGAGCGGCGCGTGGTGTCGGTTGCGAATCTGACCCGCGATGACGGGCTCGCCTTCATGCGCATTGCTGGCGAGACGCGCCTCGAGATCAAAACGACGACTTATCCGCTGACGGAGGCCAATCAGGCCTTGAGCGATCTGCGCGATGGCAGGCTCACCGGTGCGGCAGTGCTTGCCGTCCGTTAGCGTGGCGGGCCCGGCGGCCAGCGTCGCCTCACGATCGCGGTGTTCGCGGCCGACGGCCGGGTCGCGAGCCGCGTCCGTATTCAAACCCGCACAAGGCCTTCGTGATCGAGGATCCGGATGTCCTTGCCGTGCGTATCGAGCAGTCCGTCGCGCTGAAATTTAGAGAGCATCCGGCTGACCGTTTCGAGCTTGATTCCCAGATAACTGCCGATTTCCTCGCGCGTCATGCGCAGGTGAAATTCCGCCGGCGAATAGCCGCGCATTCTCAGGCGGTCCGATAAATTCAGCAGGAATGTCGCCACGCGCTGCTCGGCGGACATCGTGCCGAGCAACATCATCTGCGATGACTCGCGCACGATCTCGCCGCCCATCATGCGGTGCACGTGTTGCTGGACGGCTTTGACTTCGCGGCACATGGCTTCGAGAAGATGAAAGGGGATGATGCAAACCTTGCTGTCTTCGAGTGCGACAGCATCGCAACTATGGTAGCCGGAGCAGACGCCGTCCAGGCCCAGCGAGTCGCCGGCGAGATGAAAGCCGGTGACCTGTTCGCGGCCGTCGCGATGCATGACGACGGTCTTGAACGAGCCGGCGCGTACGGCGTAGATGCTCTGAAACGAGTCGTTCGCGCGATAGATCGTTTCGCCCTGTTTGATGGTTCGCGACGGGCAGATAAGCGATTCGATCCTTTGCAATTCTTCGGCTGTCAGGCCGTGCGGCATGCAGATAGAGCGCATCGAGCAGGCCGTGCAGCGCGGTGCGCCCTTGCGCGACGCGCTTGCGTTTGCCGATACTTGTCCGGGGAGCGGCGATCCTTGCGGACGGGCAAGCGCGGGCGCGATGGCGGCAGATGCGGCGACGTCAGACATGGTGTGCTCCAGTTGAAAGAGGGCGTGCGCGCGATGTTCGCCAGCGATCCGTTGGATCGTGCTTAGTGCGAGATCGAATTCGCCGGTCTTGTCGAAAAAGTAGTGGGCGCCGCCTTTCAGGCAAGCGCGCCGAAACCAGGCGCCGGAATGATTCGTCAGCACCATGACAATCACATGCGGCATCCTTTGTGCAAGCAACCCTAGCAACTCCATGCCGGTGCCGCCGCTCAGATGCAACTCCGTCACGACCAGATCGGCCATACCCGTGTCGATGCCCGCGAATGCCGCAGCGGGCTCCTCGGCTTCGCCGGCGATCTCCACACCGTCGAGTGCGCCGAGCAGCGCGGTCAGACGGCGCCGCACCAATACGGCATCGTCGGCCAGAAAAACACGCAGCGCGCGGTGGTCATTGCTTGAGTTCATGGCTCGAAGTATCGGCCGCGTTATCTCAAAATAAAATCGGCGCCGAATGAGCTTCGAGTAGGCAAGCGGGAAGGTGTGTAGGGAATTTCCTACACGATGGTCAGGCGGGTGAGGAAGATGCTGCGTGCTGCGTGCGTATCGAGCTACAGACCAGAGGGGCGCGGTGTTCCGGGTCGCACACGGTGCGGCGCCACCCGCCAGCGGAAGGCTGCGAAGGCGCTCAGATGCCGTCTTCTTCGTCGCTGACCAGTTTGTGGCGCATCGCATAGCGCACCAGCGCCGCTTCGTGCGGCATCTGCATTTTTTCGAGGATGCGCGTCTTGTACGTGCTGACGGTCTTGCTGCTCACACACAGTTCAGCCGCGATCTCGGTGATCGTTTGACCGGCTGCAATACGCTTCAGGACGTCGAATTCCCGATCTGACAGCCGCTGATGCGGCAGCAGATCGGTCGGTTCGTTCAGGCTTTGAGCGAACCGCTCGGCCATCGCAAGGCTCACGTATACGCCACCGGCGGCGACCTTGGTCACGGCCGCCACCAGTTCGGCGCTCGCGCTTTCCTTCGTCAGGTAGCCGGACGCGCCGGCTTTGAACGCGCGCACCGCGTATTGCTGCTCGGCGTGCATGGTCAGCACCAGGATACGCAGCGCCGGCTTTTCTTCCTTGATTTGCTTGATCAACTCGACGCCGTTGCGGCCGGGCATGGACAGATCGAGCACCAGCACGTCGGCTGCCCGCTCGCGGATCAACGCTACGGTGCTGACGCTATCGTTTGCTTCGCCGGTGACTTCGAAGCCGCTCGCGCCCTGCAGGATATGGCGCAGACCGTCGCGCACCAGCGCGTGGTCGTCGGCAATCAGGACGCGAGTCATGTTTGTATCTCCTGCATTTGTACGGTCTCCGCCGGAATGGTGACAGTCAACACAAAGCCTTTGCCGTGCGCGGTATGAATATCGACCGCTCCGCCGAGCATGTGCGCGCGTTCGCGAACGCCGAGCAGGCCGAAGGACTTGGCCGCCGGCTCGGCCGTGCGGTGCGCGCCCTGGCCATTGTCGGCGATGCTGAGCTCGAAGGCCTGCTCCTTCGCCTGCAGGCTAAGTGTCACCAGCGTGGCGTCCGCATGGCGCGCAACGTTTGTCAGCGCCTCCTGCACGATCCGGAACAGCGCGGTGGCGCCTGCCGGGCTGAAGCGAGCGTCACCGGTCTCGATCTGACGCTCCACGTCGATGCCGTAGCGGTTGGTGAAGTCGTTGGCGAGCCATTCGATCGCTGGAATGAGCCCGAGGTCGTCGAGCATGACCGGCCGCAGATCCGCCGCGATGCGGCGGACCGAGGCCACGGTTGTATCGATCAAGCGGCGCATGCCTTGCAACTGGTCGCGCACCGCTGCGCCCGCCGAGGCATCCAGCGCCTGCTCGACCGACGAGATATCCATTTTCAACGCGGTAAGCTGCTGGCCAAGATCGTCGTGCAGTTCACGGGCGATGCGCGTTTTCTCGTCTTCGCGGATCTTCTGCAGATTGGCCGACAGTTCGCGCAGTTCCTCGCGCGCCTGACGTTGCGCGCGCTCCGCTTTGACGCGTTCCGTGATGTCGCGCAGCATCACCGTGTAAAGCCGCGTGTCGCCATCGCGAATCTGCGAGATCGAGGCCTCGAGCGGGAATTCCTCGCCGTTAACCCGTAAGCCCGCCAGCACGCGTTGATTGCCCATCTGCCGGTCCGACACGCCGGTCACGCCGAATTGGGCGACATGCTGCGCATGCGCCGCCCGAAACCGCTCTGGAATGAAGCGAGCAAGCGGGGCGCCTATCGCGTCCATGGCGGAGCAGCCGAAAATCTGTTCCGCCATGGGATTGAAGATGACCACCCGCTGCTGTTCGTCGATAGTGATAATCGCTTCCATCGACGAACGGATGATCGCCATCATGCGAGCCTCGTTCAAGGCGGACTGACTAATGCCTGCGTTCGTTTCGCCGTTTGCAGGAGCGCCATCGCGATGCGTGCGCACGAGCACATAAGCGCTCGTGGCGAGAAGCAAAGCGGCGGCGACGCAGATGAACAGCACGGGATCGAACCAGCGCCGTGCGGCCAGCATGACGGCCAGTGTCACGACGAACACTGTCGCCGCTGCGAGAGCCGGCGGCGCCGCAAACGAGCCGCACAGCCCGAGCAAAGCGGCAGTGCGGGAAGGTGGCGGGGTACCACTGACGGGCATGTGCGCCTCTTTGGAAAGGCTGCGAAAGGATGGGTCGCGTTGCCCGCCGATGCCCGCACGGCGGCGCGTGAGGCAGACACGTTTGTTCGGCGGCATCTGCACCTGGCGAGCAACTGATTTGCGTTCATTTTCCGTGAAATGCCCGCTACATGCCAGTGCCGCCAGGCGGCGTGCTTGGTGCGTGAGTGTGGGCGCCCCGTACCGGGCCGGTTCCGGCGCCACTCAGTGCGACATCAGCACGGGCACCGTCATCGAGCGGAGAATCGTGCGCGTGGCGCCGCCCATCACCAGCTCGCGCCAGCGGGCGTGGCCGTAGGCGCCCATCACCAGCAGATCGGCGCCGCTGTCGGCCACCTGTGACAGCAGCACCTCGCCGACCGAGCCGCCCGGTCCGGTTTCGATGTCGACGCTTTCCACCTGCACGCCATGCCGTGCGAGCGCGGTGGCAATGTCCGCGCCGGGGATACGGGCGCGCTCGAATTCGTGCATCCCGTTGACAGTAAGAATCGTCGTGCTGCTCGCCGTGCGCATGAACGGCAGCGCGTCGTGCACGGCGCGCGTGGCTTCGCGGCTGCCGTCCCACGCGACCAGGACCCGCCCGCCCGTCGACCTTTCATTGCTTGCGTAAGGCACAAGTAGCACCGGGCGGCCGCACGACAGAATGAGGTTTTCCGGAAAGAAGTCGCCGACATATGATTCCGGATCGCCCGGATTGTCCTGGCCTGCCACGATGAGGTCGGCGCAGCGGCCCGCACGCGGCACGGCGAGACTGGCGGCCTCGTCCATGGTGACCCATTCGCCCGGCACGTCGGCGCGCCGCAGTTCGGCGTGAAACAGCCGTTCGAGCGCCGCGCGCCGCTCCGTGCGCGTCTCTTCATGCTGCCGGTAGTACTCCGCAGTCCCGGCCATGACATAGAGCGAGCGAGGGTCCGGGCTGAAGACGGCGAAGGCGCCGGTCAGATGTGCGCCGAACTGTTTGGCCAGACGCAGCCCGATTTCGAGCCGCGGATGGGCGTTCGGGCTGGTGTCGAGGTGGACAACGATCGTTTTGTAGCTCATGGCAGTCGCTCCTGGAAGGGACGGTGAAGCGCGGATAAGTGAGCTTGAGTCTAGGAACGATGGCCGCGGCCCCTTTGATGCAGATCAACGGCGGCTGTGGCGTGGCGCGGCTTTTCGTCAGCGGGCTGAAACGCCACCTCGCGCATGACGAAGCGCGGGAGTGGGCCTGCTGATCCGCGTGCCGCGTCTAGGTCGGCAGCAGCATTATTACGGCGGCCGAGCCCATGACCACCGTCGCGATCGAGCCGAGCACGAGGAGCGGCCGGCTCGCGGTGAAGTCCCCCATCACCGCGCGCTTCGAGACGAGCAGCAGGATCACCACCATCAGCGGCACGGCGACCACGCCATTGATGACCGCGCTCCAGAACAGCGCCTTCATCGGACTGATCGACGAATACTGGATGGCCAGCGCGACCAGCACGCTCACGGCGATGATGCCGTAGAAGCCGCGTGCATCGCGCAGCTTGCGCTCGAGTCCCTCCGGCCAGCCCATGGCTTCCGCCAACGCATAGGCGCCGGAGCCGGCCAGCACCGGCACCCCGATGAATCCCACGCCGAGTATGCCGAGTGCGAACAGCAGATAGGCGAAGTCGCCGGCGAGCGGACGCAGCGCGCTCGCCGCCTGAGCGGCCGTGGTGATGTCGGTCACACCGGCCGCGTGCAGCGTCACGGCGGTCGCCAGCATGATGAAGTAGGCGGTGAGGTCCGAGTAGAGCATGCCGCTCCACGTGTCCCAGCGGATACGCTGCAGTTCCGCGCGCGCGAAGCGGGCGTCGCTGACGAGCGGCGCGCTGTCCGTACGCGCGTGCAGGTCCTCGACTTCTTCCGAGGCCTGCCAGAAGAACAGATACGGGCTGATAGTCGTGCCGAACACGGCGACTACCATCGCCGCCGCATTCGCATTCAGGGCGAAGTGCGGCCAGAGCGTGCGCAGCGCCACGTCGCCCCACGGCACGTGGACGACGAACAGCACGGCAGCGTAGGCGAGTAGCGATACGGTCAGCCATTTCAGAAAAAACACGTAACGATGGTAAGGCACGAAGATCTGCAGCAGCAGCGTGGCGAACACAAAGCACACTGTCATGACGTGACGGTCGATGCCGATGACCAGTTGCGCGACTTCACCCATGGCCGCCACGTCGGCGGCAATGTTCAGCGTATTGGCCACTAGCAGCAGCAACACCACGGCATAGAGCACGGCGGGCGGAAACGCATCTTTGATGTTCGCGGCCAGCCCCTTGCCGGTCACGCGGCCGAGGTTCGCGCACATGGACTGGACGGCCGCCATCAATGGGAACGCGAGCGGCATGGTCCACAGCATGTCCAGACCGAACTGCGCGCCGGCCTGCGAATAGGTGGCGATGCCACTCGGATCGTCGTCGGCGACGCCCGTGATGAGGCCGGGTCCGAGCCGCGCAAGCGGATGTTCCTTGAGGCGCGCCAGAAGCGAGCCGCGGGGTTTCAGCGGTGTTCCGTCGAGATCCACGGCGTTTCTCTCAGCGTGCGTGCGGTAGGGTCTGTCAGCGCGCCGGCACGAGGCGCTCAAAAACAGCGGCGCTTAGTGGCTGTGCAGCGCCGAAGCGGCGCCATACACCACGCGAGGATCATGCTGGCCTTTGTACACCGCCGGCACCGGGCGATTCAACCCAAGCAGCGTGTACACCGCGGTCTGCGCGGAGCGCACCGAATATTCGACAGTGAACACGACGTCGTTCGGCAACTCGCAAAACTGCCCGACGAACGCGAGATTCGCCCAGCCCTCGGGTACCACTCTGGGCCTGTCGCCGCGTTTGCGCCGCAGGAACTGGCTGGTGATGAACGGCATCAGGCACGGAATGCAGATCGCGTCGTCGAGAATACGCGACGCCTCCGCCTGAACGTGCAGATGACCGAGCAGCTCGATCATGATTTCGCGCCCCGAGCATCCGATCATCGGCTTGCCGACGAAATTGCCGGGCCTGTCGACGAAGAGCCCATAGCCCCAGAACACCTCGACGTCCTTCGGCTGCCCGATGAAATGCGGCTGGTGCGGCAGGACGATCGAGGCGAGCCAATTCGATTGAGGAAACGTGATCAGGCCGCCTTCGCCCGGCACGTTGCCGGTCAGATCGCGGATCAGGCGGAACAGTGTCGGATCGTGCAACGTCGCGGTGAAGGAAAGCCATTTCGATTCGTCGACGTGATCGGCGAAAACGGATGGGTGGCCAAATTCGGCGCGTCCTTCCGCGATCGTTTTCCAGAGCGCCCACGCGCCGCTACTGTCGTGATGATCGAGCACAGCAACGCGGTTCGTGCCGCCGAGGCTCGATCCCGCCGTCATCGAACCGAGCGTGACGATAACGTTATCGGCTTCACCCACCGGAACTTCAATGCGACGGTTGTCCTGTTCGCAGACTATAGCCGCGACCCGGTTCAGTGCGCCGCTTTCGTCATATCGCAGATCGATGACCCGCGTGTTAGCGCGAAATCGCACACCGCGTTCGTCGAGCCACTTGCGCAGCGGCCGCACCATCGAATCGTACTGGTTGTATACCGTGCGCATGATGCCGTGCAACTGGTTGAAGCCCGGCGTCATATGCGTGAAACGCAGCAGGTAGCGCCGGAATTCGACGGCGCTATGCCATGGCTGGAAGGCGAACGTCGTGCACCACATGATCCAGAAGTTGGTTTCGAAGAAGTCGGGCTCGAAGTGATCGGAGATCCGGCTGTCGCCCAATAGCGCTTCGGGTTCGAGAGAAAGGCGGCCAAGCGTGAGCAGGTGCGTCTCCGCAAGTCCGTAAGGAGGCGCGTTTTCGCGCTGGCCGTTGCGCACGAGGCGCGCTTTCGAGGAAGTGCGAATCGTCTCGTTCCAGTCGAAGATTTCCTTGGTGACGCTGCTGCGGCCGTCGAGCGTGGGAATCGAATCGAACAGATCGTAGGTGCACAGATACTTGCTCTCGAGCATGCGGCCGCCGCGCACGACGTAACCTTCCTGCGGCGAGCCGGCGCCGTCGAGGCTGCCGCCCGGTTTGTCGAGTGCTTCGAAGATCGTGATCAGACAGCCGGGCACGTCGGCGTCGCGAATCAGGAAGGCCGCGGCGGCCAACGACGCAATACCGCCTCCCACGAGATAGAAATGCCCGGGTGCGATGGTTTCTTCCCGGGCCCGATCCGCGACCGGATGCCTGGCGGGATATGCGGAATTGCTCATGGTGGGATACCCTGATGGCCGTGGAGGTGTTCCCCAGACCATACTCGCGCGGCAGAGACACCCGTTGAGTTGGATCAACGGAGCGCGACTGGGCCCGCCGGCGCAGCGTAAGTAATGCGCGCGTCAGGTGAGAGAGAAGACGGGCGTTACACGACCCACCAGGCGATTGTGCGTTGCACCGGCGGCAAGTCAGTGTGAGTGGCGTCGACTCCGACTGAGCGGCGCGCGTGGTCATTGACCCATATCAAGTAGGAAGCGGAGCGCCGCACTCGGGCATGGCAGGAGTCTGGCGAGCGGCACGAAGCGCGGCAGCCTTGATGGAAATCAATCGCAACCGCGCCGCAAGGACGATGATGATTTCTTCTTTCGTCGCCCACCAGTCGTCGTGACTAACAGCGCGCTGCTCTCGCGACGGAACGATGATCCACGTCAAATCGCTCGCGGCGTCCTGACCATACTTTTAAAGAGCAGGCGAGGGGTCCGCAACGGCACGCCGTGCCGCTGACAGTGAGAATGGGCAGCCAGAAATGGACAAGCGGCGGCCCGCAGCTTGTGCGCTGTTGAAGGCGGTGTTGACATGAAGGAGAGTTTGCGCGGTGCGGGCCTCGGCGGCGTCGACCCTCACGACGATGCGCGCGCGTTGCGGGCATGGCGGTGGATGCAGTGGGTGCTATTTGCCTTCAGCGTGCTCGCCATTCCCCACGGGCAAGGTCGCCTCGATGGCGGAGCGCTCGGCAGTGCGCGGTTCATTTCGACAACGTATCGAACAAGGAGCGACCCATGACGATCTCGGGTAACGTGAGTGACGGCGACTGGTCGGTCGCCGCAACGACGCATTGCACGGCGGGCGGCTTCGACTGCACGATCCAGCTCAGTCATCGCACGCCAGAGGGAATTTTCGAACACCGGTTCACGCACAGCGGCATTTTTCCGACGGAGCGCGAAGCCGTCCTGGCGGGTTTGCGCGAGGGCATGGAGTGGGTTCGGCTCAAGATGTCCCATACCCTGTCGGTTCAGCCGCGTGACTGTCCCGCTGAGCCGGAGTGAGGTCGGTCACGCGCCCTTGGTCCATCGCTTCATGTGTCCGCCTTTTCGCGTTCGAGCGCACGAAAATCCACCCTCACGGCGTCCTTCTAATTCCTCCGCTCAGCCGCGTCTTCAAGATGCGAGCCGCCCGGAACACGCTCAGGTGAAATGGCCGCAGACCGGTGCTTCGGCCGAATGTGCCTTCCGGAAAGAACAGCAGAGGGGTGCCGCCTCCGCCTGATTGCCGGCGGCGCTCGAGAAGACAGATGGTATGCCGATTATTCGACAGCGAATGGCGGGCGTCGGGTTGATATGAGCCACGTTCGGGCCGACAGGTGCATGCAACGCCCTTCGAGATGATGCATATCAAACGATAGGACGTCCTGCCGGCCTAATCTCAAATCACAACGGGGGCATGGCGCTTCCGGATACTGACGGCCGAGACGGGCGTCCCACGAATTCAATCATCCTAACTGTTCAGGAGACTTACCATGCGCGCATCCGATGTCATGACCAGCAACGTTATATCCGTGACACCTGAAATGACCGTGCGAGAGGTCGCCAGAATTTTTGTCGACAACGGCATTAGTGGCGCGCCGGTCCTGGATCACGACGGCCATGTCGCCGGCATGATCAGCGAAGACGATCTGCTCCGCCGTGCCGAAATCGGCACCGACGAGCGCACGCGAACCTCGTGGCTCCATTTCTGGTCCGCGAGCGAGGAGGCACGGGATTACATCAAAACCCACGCGGCGAAAGTTCGCGATGTGATGACCACCGACGTCGTGACCGTTCAGCCCGAAACGCAACTCGGTGAAGTGGCCGGCATCCTCGAGACGCGGCGCATCAAACGTGTGCCCGTGACGAACGCGGGGCGGCTCGTGGGCATTGTGAGCCGGGCCAATCTCGTCCAGGCGCTGGCGAGCGTACCGGATGAACCGGCATCGGATGTGACACTCTCCGACGGCGAGATCCGCGCGATGTTGATGGGCGAACTCGCGGGTCGCAAGTGGAGCTTCGCCGGACGCAATATCGTCGTCACAGATGGAGTCGTGCATCTGTGGGGCATCTTCCATTCTTTGGAAGCCGTCGAGGCGGTTCGTGTGGCGGCGCAAACCATACCGGGTGTCAAGCGCGTGGAGGATCACACCGAGCCCTATCCGGTCATGCCGGGCATCTAGCGGACTCTCGCGGACAGCGGCCGAAAAGCCGCCGTTAAATCCGCGAGGCGGCTCTGCTCGCGTCAGCTTTCCTTAAGGTGAGGTCGTTAGTATCGGTTCGTTTGGGCGGTGTGTTTTCCGGCTGTCGATTTGAGAGTTTCTGGCCGCGCGCGTCGTCATTCCAATCAATTTCTGGGCGAATCGAGGAGCACGGATGGGTAGGGTCTATGAAACGCGGCTTCCCGCATATGATGCAGTAGCGCGGACGCTGCACTGGCTAACGGCCGTCCTGATCGCGATGCAGTTTGTGATTGGCTGGACGATGCCGGATGTCCACAAAGACACGCAGCCCGTCGGCCTGATAGCCTGGCATCTCGGCGTCGGCTCGGCACTCATCGCCGTCATGCTGGTCAGGCTTCTATGGCGATTGACCCACTGGCCAAGCCCGGAAGATTTGCCGCCGTTGCTCAACACGGTCTCGCGCATTACGCATTTTCTGCTCTATGCAGCCTTGCTGGTCGTGCCCCTGCTTGGCTGGATCAACGCATCGTCGCGCGGCTGGACGGTTCGCCTGCTGGGCCTCGTGCCGTACCCGGCGTTGAGCGAGCCGGGCTCGGCTTTCGGCCACGAGATGGGTGATGTGCACGGCATCCTCGCATGGGTGCTTTTCACGCTTATTGGTCTGCATGTGGTCGCGGCGTTATTCCATCGCTTCGTTCTGAAAGACCACGTGCTGCAACGGATGCTGCCCCAAGCAGGGCCGCCGCGCCATCCGGCAAACAAGTGAGAACAAGTTTCCGCGAACCCATCGACGGCTACGGCGAGGATATTGCCAGCATGGCGGAAGCGCTCCTGCGGCGCACCGGTATGCCAGTTCTCATTGTTCGGCGCGCGCATGACATCGAGGAGATCCCATCGGGCCTCTGAAGCGGGCGGCAATGCCGAAAAGAGAAGCACCCGGCAAGCGCGCGCTTTAAAACTACGCGAGGGGCTCTTTCCGCGTAATTCTGTGATTTCCACGAGTCCTGATGCGTCGGTTCAATGCGACATCGGCACAGGCACGGTCAACGACTGAAGCATGTTCTGCGTCTCGCCGCCGAGCAGCCGTTCCTGAACGTGCGTATGGCGCGTACGCGCCCATCGCAAGCAGACCGATATGCCGGTCGGCAAGCAGATATCTTGAGCCGGTGACGGTTTCCGCCGCGCCAAAAAAGTCACTTTCGTTTTCCTCCCCCTTCTAGCGGACGAACTGCACGTTCTACAGGCAACGGCGCAGTGGTGACGGGCAGGCTCGACGTTTGATATGGATCATGAGAATTCTCCGAACCGCACCTATGCTCTGGGCATGCACTGCGAATCCCGCAGGTGAATGCATGGCGGCTTGGTAGGGAGATCGAAATGTCCGAAGCAAAAGTGCTTGTCGTCTATTACTCGCGCACCGGCACCACGCGCTCGCTTGCGTCGGGGTTGGCGAAGATACTGGACGCCGATCTGGAGGAGATCTGCGACTTCAGCAATCGCGGAGGACCCGGCGGCTATCTGCGCTCGCTCGTGGATGCTGTCCGTAAGCGGCAAGTGGAGATCGTGCCGGCAGGATTGGACGTCTCGGCTTACGACCTGGTTGTCATCGGCTCGCCGGTGTGGGCGGGTTCGCTGGCGGCCCCGGTGCGTTCATACCTCATGGAGAATCGAGCGCGATTGCCTCAAGTGGCGTTCTTTTGCAGCTTCGGCGGGCGGGGCGCTGACAAAGCGATGCGTGAGATGCAGCAGATTGTGGGCAAGCCAGCCGTCGCCGAATGCAAGGTCACTGTGAAAGAGGCGCTTCATGGTGTACACGCTGCCCTTGCCGTGTTTGGCAGTGACCTCAAGCGGCACATCGCCAGATCGCGCAATCTCGAATGGGCATGCTGATTCGCCGGGGAGGAGCGGACATGCGAAATAGATTGATCCTCGGCTTGACGATTCCCGGGCTCGCGGCGTGCACCTCGAGGCACGCGTTGTCGCCTCCGCGATACGGAAATTCAGTTTGACGAAGCACGCTCCCATGCCTCGGTGCAATGTTCCGCGCGCAGATTGCGAGCCACGCCGACGAAACGGTGATCGAAACTGCCGAGCCACGCATGTCTGTCGCCGTCTATGTCTGGGCGACGCGGACGATCGACGAAAGAGGAGCCTCGACGCTCAGCCTCAAGAGTATGTGCCGGGGTATGTGTCGGGCAGATGGCCACCCCGGCCGGCCTACATTCACTCGTACAGCAGTTCTGTTCCGTCCAACGGAGGCATGACATGAAAGCGCTCGTGTATCACGGTCCCGGCAACAAATCGCTCGATGAACGGCCGATTCCCAAGCTCGCCGCACCCGGCGATGCGATCGTCAAGATGACTCGCACCACGATTTGCGGCACCGATCTGCATATCCTGAAAGGAGACGTGCCGACTTGCGAGCCTGGGCGCATTCTCGGGCATGAGGGCGTTGGCATCGTCCAGGAGGTCGGTGCGGCCGTTTCCGCGTTCAAGCCTGGCGATAGAGTGCTGATCTCGTGCATCTCTTCGTGCGGCAAATGCGACTACTGTCGGCGCGGGATCTATTCGCACTGCACGACAGGGGGCTGGATTCTGGGTAACAAGATCGACGGGACGCAGGCCGAATACGTGCGCATTCCCCACGCCGAGACCAGTCTGTACCCGATTCCGGCTGGCGCTGATGAGGAAGCGCTCGTCATGCTCTCGGACATCTTGCCCACAGGCTTCGAATGCGGCGTGCTGAACGGCAAGGTGCAGCCGGGTTGCACAGTGGCGATTGTCGGCGCGGGCCCGATCGGTCTAGCCGCGCTCCTGACCGCGCAGTTCTATTCGCCGGCGCAGATCGTGATGATCGACCGTGACCGCAACCGTCTCGGCGTCGCTAGCCGCTTCGGCGCCACGGCCTGCATCGACATCGGCAGCGCCGATCCGGTGGCCGCCGTGATGCAACTGACGGACCAGATAGGTGTTGATTGCGCGATCGAGGCCGTAGGCGTGCCCGCGACGTTCGAATTGTGCGAGGCACTGATCGCGCCCGGCGGCGTCATCGCGAATGTCGGCGTGCATGGGATCAAGGCCGATCTGCACCTGGAAAAACTGTGGGACCGCAACATCTCGATCACGACGCGTCTGGTCGACACCGTCAGCACGCCGATGTTGCTCAAAACTGTTCGCGCGAAGCGCATCGATCCCGCGCAGCTCATTACCCACCGCTTCCAGCTAGAGGACGTGGCCAATGCCTATGACACCTTTGGCCGTGCGGCTGAAACGCATGCGCTCAAAGTCATTATCGAGGTGTCTTAGGTATTTTATGAGACCCGGTCCCCATGACGTTCATGGCTGGTTCGAGGAGTAACGCCATGAGCAACTCGACTCATAACGGCACAAAGGTTGCGTCAATGGCCGGCTCCAGACCGCAGGCGCCGCGCACTGCAGACCGGCCACTCGACGCAACGCGCGCCGTCTGCATGAGCCTTTACAACGCTGCGTCCACTCCCATCGCCTGAACCGGCTCGCGCTGATAGCCCGTGGTCGCGAGCAGCAGGCGGCGCGTGTACTCATGTTCGACCTGTTGTGCACGAATGGACGCGATATCGCACTGCTCGACGATCTCGCCATTACGCATGACCGCGACGCGCGAGCAGAGAAAGCCGACCACCGCCAGGTTGTGGCTCACGAGGATCATCGTCAGGTTGCGTTCGCGATGAAGCCGCCGCAGCAGGTTGAGAATCTCGGCCTGCACGGACACATCGAGCGCGGACGTCGGCTCATCGAGCAGCAGCACGCGCGGTTCGACAATCAGTGCCCGTGCGATCGAGACGCGCTGCCGCTGGCCCCCCGACAACTGATGCGGATAGCGGAAGCGATACGCCGGACCCAAGCCGACTTCGTTTAGCGCGTCGACAATACGTTCGTCCTGGCGGTCGATGCCGTTGATGGTCAGCGGTTCGCGCAAGGTCTGATCGACTGTGAAACGCGGATGCAGTGCGCCGTACGGATCCTGAAAGACCATCTGCACGTCGCGTCGAAACGAGCGGTTGATCTTTACTCCGGGCGCATGCGAGCCGATCGTCATACTGCCGCCGGCAACGGGCGCGAGGCCGGTCAGCGCGCGCAGGATTGTCGACTTGCCGGATCCGGATTCGCCGACCAGCCCGAAAACTTCTCCTTCGCCGACGTGAAAGCTCGCCTCGCGCACTGCGTCGAAGTAACCGGTCTTCGTCTTGAAGCGGACCGTCAGGGCGTCGACGTCGATCATACTGATGCTCCTGTCGATTGCGTGAGCCACGCTGTGTCTCGCTTCAGCACGGGCAGTTCATCGGGCGGGTTGACGAGCGGGGGATTCGCCGCGAGCAGGCCGCGCGTATATGGATGCTGGGCGTGGATGAGATCGCGGGCCGCACAGGTTTCCACCACTCGCCCCGCGTACATCACGACGACGCGGTCGCAGAACGACATCACGAGCGGCAGGTCGTGGCTGATGAAAATGAGGCCCGTGTCGTGCTTTTCGATCATTTCGTCGAGAATCGCGAGCACCTGCATCGAGACGAGCACGTCGAGCGCGCTGGTCGGCTCGTCGGCGACCAGGAGCCGCGGGCCGGACGACACCATCATGGCGATCATCACGCGTTGTCCCATGCCGCCCGACAACTCGTGCGGGTACGCATCGGCGACACGCTCCGGATTGCGGATGTGCACCGCTGCCAGCGCCGCGACGATCTTCTCGCGCATCTCGCGGCGGCCGAGCTTCGGGCCTTGCAGATCGAACGCTTCGCGCATCTGCTGCGCGACGGTCATCACCGGGTTCAGCGAGTATTTCGGATCCTGCAGGATCATGCCCATCTGCCGGCCGCACAGTTGCCGGCGCTTGCTTGCAGACATCGCCAGCAGATCCTGACCATCGAACTTCATCGCCTTCGCATGGCATTGCGCGGCGGGCGGCAGCAGGCCGAGCAGCGCGCGCCCGGACAGCGATTTGCCCGAACCGGATTCGCCGACGATGCCAAGCCGCTCGCCGCGATGGAGCGTCAGCGACAGGCCGCGCACGGCTTCCGTCAATTCGCCGTCGTGGCCGCGAAAGCCGATTCGCAGGTCGTCGATTTCGCACAGGGGTTCGGTCATATCGGCCGGCATGTCAGCTTCCATGGCGAGGATCGAAGACGTCGCGCAGACCGTCGCCGAGCAGGTTGAAGGCGAGGCTCACCAGCAGAATGGCGAAGCCCGGAATGGTGGCCACCCACCACGAATCGAGCAGCACGTTGCGCCCCGACGCGACCATGTAACCCCATTCGGGGCTCGGCGGTTGTGCGCCGAGGCCGAGGAACCCGAGACCCGCGACGGTGAGAATGATGCCGGCCATGTCGAGCGTCGCGCGCACGATCACCGACGACGAGCACAGCGGCACGATATAGCGCAACAGGATGCGCAGTTGCGACGCGCCCTGCAACCGCGCGACGTGAATGAAATCGGCTTGCACGAGCCGCAGGGTCTCAGCCCGCGCGAGACGCGCATAGGCCGGCCACGCCGTAATCGAAATCGCGATCACGGCGTTCATGACACCCGGTCCCAGCGCGGCCGCGAACGCCAGCGCAAGCACGATCTTCGGAAACGCAAGGGCCACGTCGGTGATGCGCATCAGCGCGTTATCGACCCAGCCGCCAAAGAAGCCGGCCGTGGTGCCGATCAGGAGGCCGACCGGAACCACGATCACCACCACGAGAATCGCGATCGACAGCGTGAGCCGCGAGCCGAAGATAAGCCGCGAGAGGATGTCGCGGCCAAGCTGGTCGGTGCCGAACCAGTGCGACGGCGAACCCGGCGGCAGAAGGCGGTCGGAGAGGACTTGCTGCAACGGATCGTGCGGCGCGATCAGCGGTCCGATTGCCGCGACGACGATCAGCAAGGCGAGAATCACAAAGCCGAACACAGACAGCGGGTTGCCCGCGAAGCGTCGCCAGCGCCGATAAGCGAGTCCGAGCGCGGCCTGTTTGCGTGACGCGGGCGTGTCGCTTAGCAGCCAGTCTTTCCATCGTCGGGGCGTGGCATTCATCGGCCAGTCCTGCGTTTGCGTTGATCGATCCAATGGGGGAAGCACGGAAGAAACCTCCGGAGCATCAGCGGGCGCGCGGATCGAACACGCGATAGAGCGCGTCCGTCAGCAGATTGAGCGCGATGAACGTGACGCCGATCACGAGCGTGCTGCCAAGCACGGCGTTCATATCGGCATTCAGCAGCGCGCCCGTCAGGTACGAGCCGATACCGGGCCAGGCGAAGACGATTTCCGTCAGCACCGAACCCTCGAGCAGATAGCTGTACGTGAGCGCGATGATGGTCAGAAGCGGCACGGCGATATTGCCGAAGGCGTGACGCCAGATCACCCGGCGCTCGGGTAAGCCCTTTGCGCGCGCCGTGGTGATGTACTCCTGGCTCAGCTGCTCGAGCATGAACGAACGCGTCATCCGGCTCAGATAAGCGACCGAGTAGTAGCCAAGAATGGCCGCGGGCAGCGCGATATGGGAGAACGCATTGAAAAACACGTCCCATTCGCCCGCGATGAGTGAATCGACCAGCAGGCTGCCCGTATGCGTATCGACCATACCGTCGAATACGGGATCGACGCGCCCCGGACCGGCCACCCAGTGCAGCTTCGCATAGAACAACAGCAGTCCCATTAGTCCAAGCCAGAACACCGGCACGGAGCTGCCGACGAGACCGACAAAGCGCGCAACATGATCGATCCAGCGGTTGTGGCGCACGGCGGCGATCACGCCCAGCGGCACTCCTATCAGCACACCGATGATGGTCGAGAGGGTCGCGAGTTCGAGCGTCGCGGGGAACACGCGCTGGATGTCTTCGACGACAGGGTGCGCGGTCAGCAGCGACATGCCGAAGTTGCCATGCAGCACATCGCGCGCGTAGATCAGGAATTGCACGGTGAGCGGCCTGTCGAGCCCGAGTTGCAGGCGTGCCGCCGCGTAGGCCGCCGCCGAGGCGCGATCGCCGAGAATCGCCAGTACCGGGTCGATCGGTATCTTGCGGCCGATCACGAACGTGATTGCCAGCAAGCCGGTGAAGGTAATCACGAGCGTGAAGATCCAGCGCACGAGGCGCAAGGTCCAGCGCACGCCGGCGCTTTCAGCCGAAAGCGCGCGCATGCGCTCGAAAGTCGTGAGAGGAGTCGACATGATGGGTTCCCCGGTCGAAGGCGAAGCCAGAACAGTTTCGCCTTCGCCCCATACGTTACTGCTTCTTCAGGTCGCGATACGACACGAGGTCGTTGATCGGACCCACTTCGAGCCCCGTCACGCCCGGCCGCGCGGCGACCTGCGAGACCTGTTGGAACATGATCACGAAAGGAGAGTTCGCAAGCACCTGCTTCTGCATCGTCTGGTACAGCTCGGCGCGCCTCGTGGTCGACGATTCGGCGAGCGCCGCGTTGGTTTCCTTCGTCAGATCAGGAATATTCCATGAGTTGCGCCACGCGAGCATCTTGTAGGCCGACTTGTCGGAGTTGTCCGGATTCCAGGTGAAGCCCTGCGCATTGCTGTGCGGGTCGATGTAGTCCGCCGACCACTCGCCGATATAGATGTCGTGCGAGCGCGAGCGGTACTTCGCGAGCGTCTGTTTGTTGTCGCCCGGGATGATCTGAACCTTGATGCCGGCCTGGGCGAGATTGGCCTGCACGGCCTCGGCGATTTCGCCGTACGGGTAGCCGTTGCGCACATCCATCGTCACGGAGAAGCCATTTGGAAGCCCGGCTTTTGCGAGCAGCGCCTTGGCCTTCGCGACGTTCTGCTGGTAGGGATTCGAGTTCAGCACGCCGAGAAAGCCTTCCGGGAGGAATGTTTCGTGCACCTTGTAGGTGGTCTTCGCGACATTGCTCTGGATGCCGTTATAGTCGATCAGCCACTTCATCGCTTCCTGGACTTCCGGTTTTGCCAAATTCGGATTCTTGACGTTGAGGCCGAGGTACAGAAGCGTCGCCTGCGGCACGGCGCTCACATGCGCCTTGCCGGACTTTGTCAGTGCGGCGAGGTCGTCCGGGCTCAGATTGCGCGCCACATCGACGTCGCCGTTCTCGAGCAGCAGGCGCTGGCTCGATGCTTCCGGCACGTGACGCAACACAATGCGCTTCATCGCGAGCGGTAAGCGATAACCGTCGAAGCGCTGCAGCACGATGCTGTCGTTGGCCGTCCACTTGACGAGCTTGTAGGCGCCGGAGCCCGCCTCGTTCGTGCGCAGCCAGTCGTTGCCGAAGTCATTGCCTTTCTGGTGCGAGAGCAGCAACTGCTTGTCCACCACCGATGCAGGCCACGCGCCAAGCACGTTCAGGACAAACGTCGGAGCGTATTTCTGGTCGGTCGTCACACTGACGGTTGTGTCGTCGATCTTTTTCACGTTGCTGAGCGCGTTGTCCCTGGTCAGGCCGATGCCTTGCAGCACCGCGGCCGCGCCTTTGTCGAGCAGGACCGTGCGCTGGATCGACCAGGCGACGTCGTCGGCGGTCAACGGATTTCCCGAGTGGAACTTGAGACCCGGGCGAATCTTGAACGTGAAGGTCAGACCGTCGGGGCTGACGGTCCATGATTGTGCGACATCGCCGTTGAACTTCGACGGGTCTTTCAGATCGACTCGCACCAGCCGGTCATAGGTATTGGCCACATATTCTTCTGGCACCAGTTCGTAGACTTCGCCGGGATCGAGCGTGGTGAATTCGTCGAGGAACGTCGCCATGACGAACATGTCTTTCGGCGTTGCCGCCGCAGCGGAGCTCGCCGCCGTGAACGACAGGGTCAAGGCGGAGGCGATCGCTGCCGCCGCCAGTGCATTGCGCAATACCAGTTTCATACTCGCTCCATAAGGAATGGGGTAGAGCCTGTCGGGGGAACAATGGATGCGAAAATCGAAAGCCACTACATGAGACGTAACGGGCCGCTTTCGCTGTTGTCGATCACAGGCAGCGCACGGGAGCCCGGCAGTTCGTAATGCCACCATTCGTTCTTGATGTGCGCGAAGCCTGCAGCGTGCATGATGCCGAGCAGTAACAGGCGGTTGCGCTGCACGTGCTCGGGTAGGCCCGGATGGAAGTGCTCGGATTCGATCGTCATGGCGTCGAAGCCCGTGCCCATGTCCAGTTCGTTGCCACTGGCATCGAGCAGCGTGAGGTCGATCGCCGTGCCGCGGCTATGGTTCGAACCACGGCCAAGCTCAGCGACGTAGGTGGGATCCGGCAGGAAATCCCACAGCACCTGCTGCGCCTGGGGCGGACGGTAGGCGTCGAAAATCCGCAGCGTCAGGCCGGCCTCGCGGGCAACCGTGACTGCCTTGCGCAAAGCGGCTTCGGCTGGTTCGAGCAGCAGGCAGTGCGCCTCCTTGTAGATGGGCTTGCCGGTCAGGTTGCGCTCGGTGGCATAGACGAGGTCGATGTCGACGCCGTGCCCGGCGCGCGTGATTTCGATAAGTCGCGATTCTGTCATGGAGGGCGCGGTGGAATATTGAATGAGAGAGGGTTCAGAGATCGAACTGGTTAGATCCGCCTTGCGGTTCGCGATTATGTGTGACGCGTTTGTCGATGGCAGACGTATTCGAGGTATCTATGAAACGCGTAGCCGATGCCGCGCGTCGGCTGAATGCCGAGGATACACTGAGCCGGCGTTGCAAATGCGCTCTGCGATGTGCGCGAACATCGCAGATTGCGTTGGCTGGTAGACGTGCTGAACCGGGTCGCACGGGCGGGCTTGGTTAGTTGCATGTCATTTAACGGAGTGATGACATATATCTAACAAGACCAATAACTTCAGCGCGAGTATAAAAAATCAATTGAGGACGATTCTTTAATAGTCTCGGCAGAAGTGATCGGGCGGGTTCGTGCAATTGTGCTTCTACGGTGCTGACCGTTCGGGGGCGTAAATATGCGCCGCGAAGAATGTGTTGGTCTGACGCCGCGCCGCCGGCCATCAGCGCGCCGACGTGCGCGAGCACGATAGATTTGCCGCCGATCGCTGACGCTCAGAACTTACGACGGATTCCCGTGACGGCAATGAACTGCGTGCCGCTACTGGACGGGCCTGATGCCCCCTCGATCTGCGCGACCGCGTTCGTGGCGCGCCGGTACAGCAAGTCGATAGACACGTCGGTCGATTTCGACAGGAAGTACTGAAGCCCGAGACTGGCATAGCATCCCTCGAATCCGATCCGATCAGCGGAACCTGCCATGCATTTGCCGCTTGCCTCGCCGAAGCACTGGACAATCTCCATGCGCTGCGCGAGGCTGTTTAGCCTCTACCATGTATCGCCGTCCGACATTTTTCGCGGCCCCCTGTCCGTCGGCATGCGGCGCGCGCGTCATTGTGATGGCGGCCCGATGTAATTCACCCGCCTCAACCTCATGACGGAGGCTCACATGCAATACCTGTTGATGATCTATTCGGAAGAAAACGGCTGGAACCAGATGAGCGCCAGCGAGCGGCAGCAGGGCGTCGCCGCGTATCAGGCGTACACCGAATCGTTGAAAAAAGCGGACGTGCTGGTCGGCGCCAACCGGCTGCAGCACACGAACACGGCGACCACGGTGCGGCTCGTCGATGGCAAGCCGCAAGTGCTCGACGGACCGTTTTCGGATTCGAAGGAGCAGCTTGCCGGCTACTACCTGATCGACGTGCCCAACCTGGACGCGGCGATCGCGTGGGCGTCGCGTTGCCCCGGCGCGGCGCACGGCCTGATGGAAGTGCGCCCGGTCTGGACTGCCCCGTACGAAGCACCTTCTGTTGTATGAGCCGGTATGGCTGCGGCAGTGAACGCTGACGGCGCCGCGCGTTCGATTGCGGAGGCGGTCGCTCGCCGCAGTTACGGCAAGCTCGTCGCGCTGCTGGCAATGCGCACGCGCGACGTTGCCGCAGCCGAGGACGCGCTGGCCGACGCGTTTGCGTCCGCGCTCGCCGACTGGCCGGAGCGTGGCTGCCCCGCGAACCCCGAAGCGTGGCTGATGACGGTCGCGCGGCGCCGGGCGATCGACGGCGCGCGGCATCGCCGCGTCGGCGACGAAGTGACGAACCAGCTCACGATCCTCGCCGACGAGATCGACGAGCGCGAAGCAGGCGCATTGCCCGACCGGCGGCTTGCGCTGCTGTTCGCGTGCACGCACCCCGCGCTCGAAGCCGCGATCCGCACGCCGCTGATGCTGCAAGTCGTGCTGGGGCTCGAAGCGAAGACGATTGCCTCCGCGTTCCTGATGTCGCCCACCGCGATGAGCAAACGCCTCGTGCGGGCGAAGAACAAGATCCGCGCGGCGGGCATTCCGTTTAGCGTGCCCGAGCGCGAAGAGTTGCCGGGCCGCCTCGCCGCGGTGCTGGAAGCGGTCTATGCGGCGTATGCGGAAGGGTGGACCGACCCGCTCGGCCGCGATACTGAGAGGCGCGATCTCACCGGCGAGGCGCTGTTTCTTGCACACCTGCTCGTCGAACTGCTGCCCGAGGAGCCGGAGACGCTGGGTTTGCTCGCACTAATGCTCTATGCGCAGGCGCGTTGCGACTCGCGACGCGATGCGGCCGGCGACTATGTGCCGCTGTCGGCCCAGAATCCGGCGACATGGAACGCGTCGATGCTCGACGCCGCCGACGCATTGCTGCGGCGCGCGAGCGCATTCAATGCAATCGGACGCTTTCAACTGGAGGCCGCGCTGCAGTCGGCGCATGTGCACCGTTGCCGCACGCATCGCTCGAACTGGGACGAGATCGTGCGACTCTACGATGCCCTGTTCGCGATTGCAGCGTCACCGGTGGTCGCGGTGAACCGCGCGCTCGCGCTGGCGGAACGCGACGGCCCGCAGGCGGCGCTCGGTGCGCTTGAGCCGTATGCAAACGATCCGCGGCTGGCCGACTACCAGCCGTACTGGGCCGCGCGCGCCGATCTGCTCGCGCGCGCCGGGGCAACGGCTGAAGCGCTCGGCGCGTACGATCTTGCGATTGGACTTGAGCGGGATCCTTCCGTGCGTCGATTTCTGCAGCGCAAGCGCATCGAGCTGTCATCGGCGAGAGGCTAGATTGGCATCTCGTGGTTGCGGCGCGAGGTTGCAAGGCGCGCGTGATCGCGCCGAAACTCCCGCTCGCGATCAACGCATGGATGGCGTGCCGCGCAGTCCGACACCCGTCGAGGCAGACCGAGCCTCGTCCCTTTGCTGGAAGCCGAGACCGCGGCTTCTCGCTCAACGCTGCTGCGGCACGGCCAACAGCGGATTGACGACCTTGGGCGCCGCCGCCTTCTGATGCAGATCCTTGATGAACGCCTCGCTCAGCGCAATGACTTTTGCCGACGCTCGCGGATCGAAAAGCGCATGGTCGAGCTCATCGAAGACGACGGCCTTCACATGCGAGAAGCGCGACAGCTTCTTCCCGCGCTTGCCGAAATGCGCATTGAGCTGATCCATTCCTTCGTCGCTAGAACCGTAGACGAAGAGAGTCCGCACGCCCTTGCGTTCGAGCGCGTGAACGACGCCGTGCGGGTGCGTCAACGTATCGGCTTCGGCCGCGCCGGTACGGTTGGCGGCTGCGTCCAGCCGATGCGAATGCAGGCGCGCGAGCAGAATTGACCCGACGGCTTGCGCGATCGGCAGGAACTTGCGCTTTCCGCTCAGGACGAGCCACCATTTGGACGGCTTGAATATCGCGGGCCCGACGCGCTTCAGCGAGTTACGCTGCAACTCCTCCAGCTCCGCCATCGACATGTGCGGGGGTATGTAAAAACGCACGATGTTGACCGCGATGACGGCGGTGAGAGCCGGCTCCACGAGCGCCGCGCGCAAGGCGCTGTAGGCGCCCGAGCAGATCCCGAACGAGATGACCGTTTGATAGCCCTTGCGCTTGAGCCAGGCGGCGGCCGTCGCGACATCCTCGATGGTCGTGGACGCATGGATCTTCGGGACCAGGTCGAGTGGCCCTTGTGGCGTACGCGGAGGACTGTCGCCGATGCCGCGCGCGTCGATGCGCATCGATGGGATGCCGCGCCGAGCCATTTCCCGCGCGATTCGCACCGATAGCCGGCTGTCGCCATGGTGCACGCTGCCGGCGGTATTGGTGATCAGCATGACGGGCCCGTACGCGACCCTGCCGCGCGGTTCGCACAGCATGCCGAACAGGCCGTTGGCGCCGAAGATGACCGGCCGCTCGCGGGCTTCGGGCGTCTCGATGATCGCTTCGTCGTCGAGGGATACGCTCGGGCGCGCGCCTCTGTTCATCGAGTTGTGGACGCGCATTCCCGGGGCGCCGTCCACGATCCACTTCACGACCTCTCCGAATGCGCGAGCCGGCACAGTCGAGGACTTCGTCTCGTCCATATATTCGAGGTAGCCGTCCAGCAGGCCCGTTTCGACCGCGACGCCGCGTCCGCGTAGCGTCGAACACAGCGCGGCGCTTGCGCGAGCGCGTGCATCGAGCACGAGAGCACGCGTGAGAACCGGCGCGTGTTGGTCCATCGCTTTCGAGAGATCGAGCGCGTCCAGTTCACCGCAAAGCCGGTCGCTGTAGATCTGTCCCAGCACGTTGAACGGCTTGTCGCGCTGCGCGGCGCGCAAAGACGGGGCGAGATTGTCGAGCCAGACCTTGCGCACCGCGGCCAGTTCGCGCAGGTAGGTACGCCCGCGCGTGACGGGCGCGAGCAGCACGAGCGAGTCGGCCGCGCATGCACGCGATGCCAGCGCTGCGAGCGCCCCGCCGAGACGCAAGCCGCAGAGCGTCACGCTGGTCACGCCGGTCAGTGCCTTGAGGCGCTTGACGGCCGCGACGATATCGGACACGAAGGCTTCGAGATGATGGGCATTGCCGTCCACGCCTGCGGAGTCTCCCGTTGCCAGATAGTCGAAGCGCAGCGCCGGAATACCGTACGCCGACAGCTCTTCGGCGAGGTAACGGATGCCCTTGTGGCACCACGGCTCTTCATGGCCAAACGGGCTGCAGAGCACCACGCCATGCGTACCTTCTCCAGGATGAAGCCATCCAAAGCGTCCACCGAATGCGATCGGTTTCATGGCTTGCCTCGAGCGGTCTGGTTATTGTCGCCGACTGGGGCGGGGTCGCAAAAAGCGGACGTTGCAACGTCTTTTGCAACTGCACCCCGCAATGTTCTTGTCTCGTAGTGCATCAGTGTGGGCCTCTTTTTGTATTGAGCGTTTTGGTCGATTGGATCGCTCTTTAGAGGCCGGCTCGGTGCGCTAAACAACATTGCACGAAGCAGAGAATGAATTTAACCTGGACGACGTTTGCCTTTTAACAAACGTTCAATGATTGCGCATATATTTTTTGAAAAAGTCGATTAAGGATTTACCCGTAGTTGTTGTGCGTTTTAACTTAATTTCACGCGAACTGTGCGAATTCGCACATAGTGCTAACGATTGCCGCACTAACGTATTTTCGGGGAAAATCGACCTCCAGAAAGAAGCGGGCCATAAATTGGAATGGACTATTCGCCGGCACTCGTCCGACGAAATAAAAAATACACTAAATGCGTTGTTTAGGCCGCGGCGCGGGTAAATCAATCCTGCGGATGGGGGCAGCGTCGCGACGCGTAAGTATGCAGGTGCGCCGGAGTCCGACGCTCGACGGAAACCGCCGATGCTGCTGGATTCGGCCTCGCTGTCACCCGGCTGGAACCCGGAAGCACGCCAACCGCAAATCTTGGTAATGGATTCCTTTCGAATCAATTACTCATATATTAATCAATATTTAATAAGACAATAAAAATGTGTCGTTCTTGATACGTTTTTATCTTCATACGTTTAGAAAAATTTACTATTCAACAGACAAAAGTATCGGTACGGAAGTCTTTGAAAAGATGGAGGTTCAGGGAATTTGTTCCGGATTTCTGAAAAAGTATGATGATATGATGTACATATTGTAACAAGTGTGACGTAGGACTGACTTTGGTAATCTGATACGATTATTAAGAGATGGTAATAATTTACCTTCTAGCTATTACTGTGCATCTCATCGGCCGCTTTAGCGCCATCGAAATGCAAGTCTGGTGACCCCTTCCGGAAGATCTGCTTTACCAATCCGAAGTTCTCTTTGCTTTAAGCGGAGATCTCTTCGGGTATTCGTTTGCGCCTGCGCGTATTCGCATCGCCGATTACGCGGGGTAACTCGTACTTAAGCGTTCGGGCTTTTGCGCCCGTTATCTCGCTTAATTTCCCTATTAACGCCTGTATGGTTGCGGTCGTTCGCCTGGGCTTTGGCTTTTGATCGCGCCGGCATAGTTGGAAAGACTTGAATGATTAAGAATACACCAGCGGCAACACTCCCTGTTTCAAATACTGAACTCACGGTACGTCGTAAATTTCTGACGTCGTTGTTGGCCGGCGGCGGCGCGTTCGTGCTTGCCGCATGCGGCGGCGGTGGCGATGCCGCCAATCCCGAAGCGGTCGCGGACCGCTACCGACGCGGCGGCGCATCGAACCCGCGCGGCGCCAGTTCGTCGAGCGGCGCGAGCGCGCCGGCAACAGCAAGCTCGCCGGCAGCGGCAAGCTCCCCGGCTGGCGCGAGCTCGCCGACGAGCAACGAAGGCGTTCTTCTCGACACGTCTTTCGGCGTGAAGGGCGATGGGACCACCAACGATCGCGCCGCACTCCAGCGTGCAATCGACGGCTCCATTGGACAGATTTTGCTGATTACCGGCCAGAGCCGGATCGACGTGGCCGGCCTCGACCTGCGCACCAATAGCCACGTGCGCTTTGCAAGCGGCGCTTCGATCAAACTGCTCGCGCATAATACCGATACGTATGAAATCCTGCGATTGGCGGACGTGGATAACGTCACGCTCGAAAGCCCGTATCTCGACGGCAGCAAGGAATTGAATTCGGCGAGGTCGGGCGAGTGGGGGATGGGGATTTCGATTAATGGCGCAACGAATTGCACCATTACGTCTCCGACCACGATCAATTGCTGGGGCGACGGCATTTATATCAATAACAGCGATAAAAAGAGCAACGGCTACAGCACGAACATCACGGTCAATTCGCACCACGCGACCGGATGCCGTCGCCAGGGCGTATCGATTATTAGCGGCAGCGGCATCACGTTTAATAGCCCGCTTTGGGAAAATATCGGCGGAACGGCCCCCGGTGCCGGTCTCGATATCGAGCCGAATGACAATACCGCCGTGTTTCAAAATATTCGCATTGTCAACCCGACGACGAATAACTGCGCCGGCGGCGGGATTAACGTTTATTTCGGCTTCTTCCCGGGCCCGGTCAACAAGACGGTCAGCATCAGCATTACCGGCCATACGGATACGGGAAGTCCCGGCGGCTCATTCAACGTTCAGGGCCTTCAATTGAATGGCTACGTCGTGAATGGATCGATTACCAGCGCCAACCCGGTCTGGAAGAAAACCGGGCTGAGCCTGGAAGACTGGGACAGGAATGGCCCGGCGGTGACAGTCAGCAACGCGCGCATCGGCAGATGAAGCGTTCGGCCGGTGGTGCGATACAGCAACGAATCGCGCCCCGGCTGCCTGACAAGCCGGTTGGGCCGGCCTGGTGCCGGCCCAAGACGTATTTCACGCCGCTGCGAAACCCGGCGTTATGCGAACCCAATTCGACTCTCTGTAAATGGGTTTAAGGAGCTGTGGCCGAACGCGAATCAACATGTCCGACACGTGTAAGCTGAAACGTGCGACGTAATTCGAAGCCCAGACGCTCATACAACCCGATCGCGGAGGTGTTGTTACTGAACACGTGGAGAAACGGCGTGTCTTCCCGTTGCTCAATTTCTCTTCGCAAGACTTTGATGAGCCGGCCAGCAAGGCCGCGGCCCCGATAGTCTTCATCTACGCAAACGGCGCTGATCTCAACGTATCCGCTGACGCGCATCCGTTCGCCGGCCATCGCGATAAGACGCCCCTGGTCGCGAATTCCAATGTAGTTGCCCATTTCCCCCGTTCGCTTGCCGAAAGGACCAGGCTTGGTCTTCTGGGCGAGGTCGAGCATGTCTTTCGCGTCCGCGTCACCCAGCCGGATTACGTCGTGGTCGTCCGCGCTCCCTTCTTCGCGATGCCGGGCGATCATTTGATGAATCACGCCCGCGTGCGTGATCTGAAGCCCGTGTATCGGACCGATCGGGTCATCGGCGCGCAGGACGGCGGCCTGCTCGTGAGGCAGCAAAAGCTGAAGAAGCGCTTGGTATGCCGCGGGCGTTTCGAATGCCAGAGCGGCGAAGGGCGCCACGTCGGAGTGGTATCGACGGGCAAGTGCATCGCCGTATCCGAGGTGTGCCTGCTTCGTTGTGAGGGCCGTCCAGATCGGACGGTCGAGGTCAGCTTCTATCGAACCGCTCATGCTTTCTCCTTTGCAAGCGCGACTGCGTGCCGGCGGCTTGATTGAATGGCCAGCCGGCGCTCCACCTTGGCCGCATTGCTGTGCAGTCTAGACGGCCGACAGGCGCGAGACTATAGTCGCGAATGACATTAATGGGGTTATTTGCGACATGAGACTGGTCATCTTCGCGCTGGACGGCCTGTTCGACACGGGGCTCACGGTCCTGTTGGATACCTTTGCGACCGCCAACGAACTGGCCATGGCCCAAGGCTTCGCCGCGTCTCCTTTCGATGTCAGGGTGGTCGGCGTGCGTAAACGCATTCGCACCGCGCATGGCTTGTCGACCGTGGCCGAACCGGCAAGCACCGTTCGCCGTCCGGACTGGGTGGTGGTGCCTGCGCTGAATGTCAGACAGCCGGAGCGCCTGATCGAGGCGCTGGAACGACCAGACGTACGCGAGACGATGGCGTACCTTCGTGCCTGGCACGCCGACGGCGTGGGTGTCGCGGCTGCCTGTATCGGGACTTTCCTGCTGGCCGAAGCCGGGCTTCTGGATAATCGCGAGGCGACAACGACCTGGTCGCTCGCACCGTTCTTCCGCCAACGCTATCCGGCTGTCAATCTGGATGATTCACGCATGGTCGTCGCCTCGCAACGCGTAGTGACGGCGGGTTCCGCGATGGGCCATCTCGACCTCGCACTTTGGTTGCTGCGTCAGGCAAGCCCCGAACTTGCCACGCTGGTTGCCCGCTTCATGCTCATCGACAAGCGTTCGTCCCAGTCCGAATACATCATTCCCGATCACCTCGCTCACGCCGATCCGCTGGTCGCGCGATTCGAGCGATGGGCTCGCGACAATCTTTCGTCGGGGTTTTCGCTTCAGGCGGCGGCTGCCGCGTTGTCAGTCGGACCGCGCACTTTGCAGCGACGTACCGAGGCCGTGCTCGGTAAGTCGCCACTGGCCTTTTTCCAGGACTTGCGAATCGAACGCGCGCAGAACCTCGTCTCGATTGGCTACGACCTCGAGAAAATTGCGAGCGAGGTTGGCTACGCCGACTCGGCGACGTTGCGGACTTTGCTGCGCCGGAGGCTCGGCCGCGGAGTGCGGGAACTTCGCGCCGAAATGCGCTAGCGTTGCGACGACAGTTTGCCGACCCATCGCGACGCGGCGTGAGGAGCCTCCTCATGATCAGGAGATGCCTCGCCGGCCCAGGCGACGAAACCATCAGGGCCCACCAGCTCCGCGCGCAAGCCGAGCCGATCCTCGACGTCACTGCCGACATACTTGATCTGACCACTCCAGCGACTCGCCAGTGCTCGAAGCGATGCACGAGCGTCAAAGTCCAGAAATAAGCCTCTTCCCTTCGTGAGAAGCTCGCCGAGTTTCGGCCCGTCGGTCAACGCGAAATCGGGAGCGCTGCGGCCCACCAACGGGTGGTTGCTGCCGAAATCGTAACGGAGAGCCGTACCCCAGACGCGCCCGGCGAAGTAGGTAGCACCATCGCGCGTGTCGATGAGATCGCGGATGATGGCTTCGAGCGCGCGCGAACTTCGGCTCGGCCGCATGAGCGCGACCCGGGCGCGCGACCAGTTGAGGACCTGCGCTCCGACCGGGTGCCGTTCGCTCGCATAGCTGTCGAGCAGACCGACCGGCGCGTCGCCGCGGGTTGTTGCAGCAAGCTTCCACGCGAGATTCATCGCGTCGCCTAGACCTAGGTTGAGGCCTTGGCCGCCTAGAGGCGAATGGATGTGCGCGGCATCGCCCGCGAGCAGCACCCGCCCTTTGCGGTAAGCCGTTGCGTGATAGGCGCGATTGGTCCAGGTGACGCCTTGTTGGTCACTGCGGACTTGTCGCGAAACGACTGGGCCGCTTCACGCAGCCACTTCGTGAAGCGGCCGAGACTTTTTTACGGCGCGGCGAGGACATCTCCACGGGGCGATACGAGAATCGTGGCAGACAAGGGCCTTCGCCATCGCCGAAACTGGCTGATCGAGTTCCGATGGCGCTTGCTCACGTTTCTCCGATTGTATTCAGACGTCCGTCAGGAAGTCCGGATGCCTCGTACGGATCTGATCGACCTGGCTCAGCGTACCCGAGAGGTGGTTGCGCAGCGCCGCCTGCGCAGCCTCGGCATCGCCTCGCTCGATTGCATCGACGATCTCGGTGTGATCGCGCACCACCGCCATCGTCTTGCCCTCCACTGGCAGATGCAGGCGGCGCAGCCGGTCGATGTGGCCACTCAGTCGGCGCACCAGATCCCAGAGTTGCGGCACGCCCGCCGCCTCGTACATCTGGCTATGAAAGGCCTGGTCGAGCAGCGAGAACTGCTCGATGTTCTTCGGGTCGCGCACTTCCATCTGTCCGGCAATCGTGGCGCGCAACTGAGCGATCAGCGCGGCGTCGCGCTGCTCCGCAAGCGTGCGCACGATTTCCAGTTCGATCGAGCGGCGCAGAAAGTGCGCCTGCAACGCAGAAGTCACGTTGATCTGGCTGACGACTGTGGCGTGCTGCGGAAAGATGTCGACGAGGCCTTCCTCGCCGAGCTTCATCAACGCGTCGCGCACGGGCGTCTGACTCAGACCGTACTGCGTCGCCAGATCTGCGCGCGAGAGCACCGTGCCGGGCGCCAGTTCGAGCGACAGGATCATTTCGCGCAGGCGTTCGAATACTTGCGGCGCGGCATGGCGGGACCGGTCGAGCCGGGTCGCCCTCGTCGGGGAAGCGTTGGTTTTCATGGCAGGACCAGAAACGTGGGCGCAGGCGGGCACTGCGATTTCCACCCGCTGAAATATTAATACTATAGCCGACGCCCACCCGCTCCCAGCACGCGTGCGGCCGTTTTCCCGCACGGCAGGCCATGGGTTTTCCCCACTGACGCACTAATACATTAGTGCTTTACCATGGCTCGATCTACTTTGAATCTGCCATTACCGGACTGCCGCCATGACTCGCGACATCACCGTCACCCAGGTGCGAATTACGCCGATCGCCTTCCGCGACGGCCCTCTGCTCAACGCTGCCGGCATCCACGAGCCGTGGGCGTTGCGCGCCATCGTCGAGCTGGAAACGAGCGATGGCCGCGTGGGCATCTCGGAGACATATGGTGACGAGCCGATGCTGCGCGTGCTCGAGCAGGCCAGCGCGCTGGTGATCGGCCTCTCGCCGTTCGACCTCAACCGGATGGAGGAACGCGTGCGTGCGGCGATCAAGCCGGGCTCGGGCGCGGTCGAATTCGAACTCGCCCCCGGCTCGCATTCGACCAAGAACGCGCCGAAAGTCATCAGCACGCTCGAAGTCGCGATGCTCGACTTGCAGGGGCAAATCGTCGGCGCGCCGATCGTCGATCTGCTCGGCGGCAAGGTTCGCGACGCAGTGCCGTACAGCGCCTACCTCTTCTTCAAGTACGCGGAGCACATCGACAAGCCATATGCGCCCGATGCCTGGGGCGAAGGCCTTAGCGCGGAGCAGATCGTCGCGCAGGCGCGTCGCATGATCGACCTGTACGGCTTCCAGAGCATCAAGCTCAAGGGCGGCGTGTTCGAGCCGGCGCACGAGATCGCATGCATGCGTGCGCTGCATCAGGCGTTCTCCAGCGTGCCGCTGCGCCTCGATCCGAACGCCAACTGGACGCTCGAAACGAGCATCGCGGCCGCCCCGGAACTCGACGAGCTGCTCGAGTATTACGAAGACCCGTGTCCGGGGCTCGCAGGTATGGCAGAACTGGCCAAACATTCTCGCCTGCCGCTCGCAACCAACATGGTGATCACGACCATGGAAGATTTCCGCCGTGGCGCCGAGATGGGTTCGGTCAAAGTGTTGCTGTCGGACCATCACTACTGGGGTGGTCTGCGCGCGACCCAGACACTCGCGCGCATGTGCAAGCTGTGGGATCTGGGTATGTCGATGCACTCGAACTCGCACCTCGGCATCAGCCTGATGGCGATGACCCACGTCGCGGCGAGCATCCCCAACCTGACCTACGCGTGCGACACCCATTACCCGTGGCAGGAAGAAGAAGTCATCAAGGGCGGCCGCGTGAGCTTCGACAATGGCGCGGTTCGCGTGCCCACCGCGCCGGGCCTCGGCGTCGAACTCGACCGTGAACGGCTGGCCGAACTGCACGCCCAGTATTTGTCGTGCGGCGTGCGCAATCGCGACGACTTGAGGCAGATGCAGAAGTACGACCCGAGTTTTAGTGGCAAGAACCCGCGCTTCTGACTTGATGGGAAGTCCGGCGCGCGATGCGCATTGCCACTCGGCAACTATGTTGCATGGGACCGCTTTGCATGTGAGCAGAGTAAGCGCTGAAGCGCTAACTCTGGTCGACCGCTGTGCATGGGACCGCAGTAAGCGCTAAAGCGCTAACTGCGATCGACCGCTTTGCATGGGACCAGAGTAAGCGCTAAAGCGCTAACTCTGGTCGACAAAGGAGACAAGCCGATGAGCAGATCCATTCCGGCCACGGCCGGCCCGGACCGAGCGGAAGCACTGGCGAGCGCCGTGCGCAAGATCAAGTGGCATGTGCTGCCGCTCTTCGTCGTGATGTTCATCGTCAACTACATCGACCGGGTGAACATCGGCTTCGTCCGTGAGCATCTGAGCGCGGATCTCGGCATTGGTGCTGCCGCCTATGGACTCGGCGCGGGGCTTTTCTTCATCAGCTATGCGGTCTTCGAAGTGCCGTCGAACATTCTGTTGCAGCGCTTCGGCGCGAAGGCCTGGCTCACGCGCATCATGTTCACGTGGGGTCTGGCCGCGGTCGGCATGGCGTTCGTTCGGGGCGAGATGTCGTTCTATGCGATGCGCTTGCTGCTCGGCGCCGCCGAGGCCGGCTTCTTTCCGGGCGTCATCTTCTATTTCACCCAATGGCTGCCACGCGACGAGCGAGGCAAGGCGATGGCGATCTTTCTCAGCGGCTCGGCGCTCGCCTCGATACTCTCCGGGCCTATCTCCGGCGGATTGTTGCTGATCAGCGGCGGGGGCCTGCACGGCTGGCAGTGGATGTTCGTGATCGAAGGCATGGCCTCGGTCGTGCTGGCCGGCTTCATCTGGTTCTGGCTCGATTCGAAACCGCGCGACGCCAGATGGCTGAGCAGCGCCGAGCAGGACGCGGTCGTCGCCGAGATAGAGGAGGAGCAGCGCGAGCGCGACGCGGCTCATGCGGTCATGCCGTCCGTCTGGACTCTCCTGCGCGACCCGCAGATTCTGATCTTCTGCGTGATCTATTTCTCGGTTTCGCTGACGATTTACGGTGCAACGTTCTGGCTGCCCAGCATCATCCGCAAGATGGGCCATTTCAACGATTTCCAGGTCGGGCTCTTCAATTCGATCCCGTGGCTGATCTCAATCGTGGCGATGTATCTCTTCGCGATGCTCGCGGCACGCTTCAAGTTTCAGCAGGCATGGGTCGCGTGCGTGCTGCTGATCGCCGCGCTCGGCATGTATGCGGCCGGCCAGGGCAGTCCGATGTTCTCATTCGTCGCGATCTGCTTTGCGGCGATTGGTTTTAAAGCCGCGTCAGCGTTGTTCTGGCCGATTCCGCAGGGCTACCTGGACGCGCGGATTTCAGCGGCGGTGCTGGCGCTGATCAATTCGATCGGTAATCTCGGCGGCTTCGTTGCGCCGGCGGCCTTCGGCTTGCTGGAGCAGAAAACCGGCTCGATCGAAGGCGGTCTCACCGGGCTGGCCTTGATGTCGGTCGTGGCCGCCGGGGTCGTCTTCTTTTGCCGGATGAAGCCTCGCGAGGGGCGGCCCGCCCTCGCGCTGTAGGCGATACGTGAACCAGTTTGCCTGATTAGAAAATTCCCGGAGACACGATGAAAATGTTAGATGCCGGTTCCGTCGCCGACCAAACGGCCGTCGGACGATATAGGTGGACCATCTGCGCACTCATCTTTTTTGCCACGACGATCAACTACATGGATCGCCAGATGCTCGGGCTGCTCGCGCCGCTGCTGCAAAAAGACATCGGCTGGACTCAGGTCCAGTACGCGCAGACCGTGATGGTGTTCACGGTCGCCTATGCGGTGGGTCTCGCGACGTTCGGCCGTATCGCGGATCGGATCAGCACCAAAGTGGTCTACGGCGGCGCTATGGCGATGTGGAGCCTGGCCGCGATGCTGCACGCAATAGCGGCGACCGTCCCCGGCTTCGCAGCTGTGCGCGGTTTGCTCGGGTTCGGCGAGGCGGCCAATTTCCCCGTCGCCATTCGCACCACGGCCCTATGGTTTCCGAAGAAAGAGCGTGCGTTGGCCACGGGCCTATGGAACATGGGCGCAACCGTGGGCGGGATCGTTGCGCCCGCATTCGTACCGATCGCCGCTGTCATGTGGGGTTGGCGTGCGACGTTCATCGTGGGAGGGGCGGCCGGTTTCGTGTGGCTGGCGGTGTGGCTGCTCGTCTACCGTCCTCCGGCGGAGCATGCCTCGGTATCGAAGCGCGAACTCGATTACATCGACTCGGATCGGGACGAAAGCGTCGAGCAACGCGTGAGCTGGCTTTCAGTGCTGAAGTACCGCGAAACGTGGGCGTTCATTTTCGGCAAACTGCTGACCGATCCGGTGTGGTGGTTTTATTTGTTCTGGCTGCCCAAATGGCTCAATGAGTCGAGGCACATCGACATCGCCAATCTTGGGCTGCCGTTGATCGTCATTTACACGATGGCATCCGTCGGCAGCGTGGCTGGGGGATGGTTGTCGTCCCGGTTGATGCAGCGTTCCCACAAACCTAATGTCGCGCGCAAGATCGCGATGGGTGTCTGCGCGCTGTGCGTACTTCCGATTGCCACACTTTCGCTCTTTCAGAGCCTCTGGTACGCAGTATTCGCTGTCGGGCTCGCCTCGGCGGCTCACCAGGGATGGTCGGCAAATCTCGTCACGACGGTCGGCGACGTGTTTCCGCGCCGGATGGTCGGCACGGTGGTAGGTATCGGCGGCGTGGCGGGGATGATCGGCTCGTTCTTCTACTCGGGCGTCATCGGCGAGACGTTGCAGCGCACCGGTCAGTATTGGGTGCTTTTCGCTGTCGGCGCATCGGCTTATCTGGTCGCGCTCGGCATCATTCATCTGCTCATGCCGCGCATGACGCCCGTGAAACTCGAGCACTAGACTGTTCCCGGTCGAAGATCGTCCTGACGGAACAGATGCCGGCGAACGAATAGCGCAGCCACAAAATTATCAGATTCCCTGGGTCGTTGCGTAAGGTAGCGCAACGACGAAATCAAATCGTCGCATTGCGAGCACGCTTCGCAGTTGTTGCTCTCAACGCCCTGTTCGCCGAGGTTCGCTTGCCAGCGGACTTTGCCGCAATTTGTTAATCTCGCTGCAAAAACCTAACCCCGTCATATGCGGACGCAAGGAGTTTGCAGCATGAGTGATTCAGCCGATTACACGCCGCCGAAAGTCTGGACCTGGAACAAAGATAATGGCGGCCGATTCGCCAACATCAATCGCCCGATTGCGGGGTCGACGCACGACCAGGATCTGCCGATCGGCATTCATCCGCTGCAACTGTATTCGCTTGCCACGCCCAATGGCGTGAAGGTCACAGTTATGCTCGAAGAGCTGCTCGCTCTCGGTCACGGCGGCGCGGAGTACGATGCCTGGCCAATCAGGATCGGCGATGGCGAACAGTTCGGCAGTGGCTTCGTAGCGGCGAACCCGAACTCGAAGATCCCCGCACTGGTGGATCGCAGCGGCACGAAGCCAATCAGAGTGTTCGAGTCCGGCGCGATTCTTCTTTATCTCGCGGAAAAATTCGGAGCGTTTCTACCTGCCGCGACCGACGCTCGCGCCGAGTGCCTGTCGTGGCTGTTCTGGCAAATGGGAAGCGCGCCTTACCTGGGCGGCGGCTTCGGCCATTTCTACGCGTATGCGCCAACCAAAATTCAATATGCGATCGACCGCTTCTCCATGGAAGTGAAACGTCAGCTCGACGTACTCGACAAGCAACTCGCCGCCAACCAGTACGTCGCCGGCAGCGAGTACACCATCGCTGATATGGCTATCTGGCCCTGGTACGGCGGCCTAGTGCAAGGCCGGCTCTATGAGGCCGGCGAATTTCTGTCGGTGCAAGACTATAAACACGTCCAGCGCTGGGCGAATTCGATTGGCGAGCGCCCCGCCGTGCAACGAGGCCGCAAGGTCAACCGGCTCTTTGGCGAGCTTGCGGATCAACTCCATGAGCGGCATGCCGCGAGCGATTTCCATTTCAACACACAAGACAAGCTTGCTGAGCAGAAATAGCGTTCGCCCGAAATGCGCGCGGACTTACCTGCCATTGAAGGTAATCGGCTTTGTCCGTTGCGCAAAATGCCGGTAATCCGTCGCGATCGAAAACATTAACCGGCATCTGGAGCGGGGCAAGCCTGCATCCGGATGAAATCCCGCTGGGAACGCGGCCGCCGAGCCTTGCGACGATTCGGAGCCAATGGAGCACGCGGATTCGCTGCACGCCTATCGGTCGTTTGACCGATGCCTTAAAGACAGGCCGAATGCCATGATCTCTATCAACACAGGATTCTTGTTTTGAAGGAGCTCCCATGGCTAATGATCTTTCGGACGCCACCCGCCTTCAGGGTGAGCGGTGGCTCAAACACTATTATTTTATCCGTGCCACATTTTCTGTCGTGTGGGTCGCGCTCGCGTTCGCCATCGGGCAGCATGTCACGGCGATCGGAGCGGCACTGCTCATCGTCTATCCCATATGGGATGCGCTGGCCAATTACGTCGACATGTCGCGTAGCGGCGGGATGCGCGAAAACCTTACTCAGGCTTTCAACGTCTTTGCTAGCGCGGCGATAGCGATTGCGGTGATTGTGGTTTTGAGCGTCAACGCAAGCCTGGTCCTTGATGTATTCGGAGTCTGGGCCGTTCTTTCCGGATTGCTTCAGCTCGCCACCGCCGTGCGCCGCTGGACGCGCTTTGGTGCGCAATGGGCAATGATTTTGAGCGGGGGCCAATCGGCTCTGGCGGGCGCGTTTTTTATCGCGCAGGCCCATGCATCAGTGCCTCCGGCGATTGTTAAAGTGGCCGGCTACGCAGGTGTCGGCGCGATCTATTTTCTTGTCTCCGCGTTGTGGCTATCGGCCGGCCAACTGCGGCGCAAGTCTGCATCGACGCATTAAGTGTCCGGATTATCGCGGCCATCTTTTCGCATGGCCTGCGATTCGGCGACCACTACAAGGTCAACGCTGGCATAGGTCGAATAGACTGCTACGCGATGGTACGTCTTACGTGTCAACGGATGGCTTTCGCCGGCGACCTCGCGAAGATCCGGCGCAAGCATGGCGCGAGCGACGCGCCGTTTGGACGTCACTTGCGAGCGAACCAGGCTCGCACGGCTGGGCGTCGTTTGCGTGGCGACTCGAAGGCATCCCCACGCCGGCTGAGTGTTAAAAACGCCAGATCAATGAAGGTCGATCTCACCGCGCAGCCACCGCAAAAAAACATCAATCGTGTCGAGCTTGGTGCTGTGAGGACGCCAGACTGCGAAGTAAGCATGAACGTCGACGATGCTAATTTCTATAGACGCACCAGCTTCCCCGAAGCAAGGTCGGCTTCGTCTCTGGAAGAACAGCAAGCGGAGCAATCATGGAACCACCTGGCGTCACGCTGCCGTCGTCGATCAGTTTTGTTCCGGTGTAATTGCGAATGATTCTCAATTGTGTATAAACTGCTGGTTTCGCTGTTGTCCTGAACTATGAAAACCTTTCTGCGTAACGATCTGATTGAGCGCTTCGGTTATGGCATGGCCGTCTATATCACGGCCAAGGCTTCCGCGATGCAGCGAAGCATCGATGCCATTAACGCCGAACGGACGGCGGCTGGTGGCCGCCTGTTGAAAAACGCGAGTATCGAAGAGGTAGTCGGCGTGTTACGCAGGAAAGGTAAGCTGCCGGCCTGAAGTTCAAGGGCGATGTCACACGCGAACTCGTTGTGGTTTGGCCGCTTGCTACGTGAACGAAGTCGGTCCACCACCTGCTTCACGTGGCGGGCGCCGTCACTCGCTTAAAGCAAAGATTTCCCTTGGGCCAGAATCTTGTCGCAGACCTGTTTCGTGATCTGCTCCTTCAGACCGCCGCCACTCAGGTCCACCTGCTTACCGTCGCCGCTGTTCAGGATGCCTTTGGCGCCGTCGGTGTACCCGCTGTCGCTCGAGGATGAACCGCCCGGCAGCTTGCTCATGAGCCCATCTTTGACCGACGACGCGCTGCCGCCGAGATAGTTGTTCTTGATACAAAATTCAAGTACGCCCGCGACGTTGCCCGTGCTGCCGGACGTTAGCGACTGCAACGACAACCCACTGCCTAGACCGCCCAGGCTGCCGAGTCCACCAGCGGCCGCGCCCTTTCCATTCTGATTGAGAAGGTTGCCGAGCTGGGCGTGGGCGGTTGGGAAATAGAGCAATGTAGCGACCAGGAGCCCGTTGGCCCAGGTGCGACGGTTGCATGCGATCATGAAAGGCCTCTTGCCGCGGAGTGAAGGAAGTCTTCACTATAGTGCCTTACGGACTTAAACAAAGGACGAGGTCATCGACGATGTGAACAGGTGGCCGCGCCCGCTATCACGGGTGAAGGCCTTCGCGCGGTGAGAGCGTAGGCTCCTGTTTGCGCAAAGAAGCCGACGTCCACGCGGCTACGCGGCGCCGGCCCCGCGCCCAGCATGTGCCAACGCCAGCGCCAATCTTGCCCCGACCTCGGCATTGTGTTTAATGAGCGCAATGTTTGTCGCCAGGCTGCGTCCACTCGTCAATGCCTTGATGCGAGCCAGCAGGAAGGGCGTCACGGCCTTACCGGCGATACCTTTCGCCGCGGCCTCGGCGAGCGCCTGCTGGGTCAGCGCGTCGATCTCCTCGGACTTCATCGCTGCCGCTTCCGGCACCGGCGTGCTCAATACCACGCCGCCCACGAGACCCAGGTCCCACTTGGTGCGGATGAAGCGTGCCTGCTGCGCCGCATCGTCCAGCCTGAAGTCCGCACGAAAACCGCTGTCGCGCGTGTAAAACGCGGCGAAATTGTCCTGCTCGCAGCTGAGCACCGGCACGCCGTGCGTTTCCAGGTATTCCAATGTGAGTCCGATGTCCAGAATGGACTTCGCACCCGCACAGACCACCGCCACTGAAGTCTTCGCCAGTTCCTGCAGGTCGGCCGAAATATCGAAGGTTTCCGGCGCACCCCTGTGCACACCGCCAATGCCTCCGGTCACGAAGACCTCGATGCCGGCCAGGGCTGCGCATATCATCGTGCCGGCCACTGTCGTGGCGCCAAGCCCCCCGCCGGCCAGCACGGCTGGCAGGTCGCGACGGCTGACCTTGTGTACCTGGTCCGAGCGCCCGAGCAGTTCCAGTTCGTCGTTCGAAAGGCCGATGCGGATTCGCCCGTCGATCAATGCGATAGTCGCCGGCTCGGCGCCCAGGCCGCGGATTACGGCCTCCACTTCACGCGCAGTGCGAACGTTCTCCGGATAAGGCATGCCATGAGCGATGATGGTCGATTCCAGCGCCACGAGCGGGCGGCCGGCGGATCGCGCAGCGGCCACAGGCGCGCTGAAACTCAACCACGAGTGAGCAGGATCCGTAATCATCGCGATGTTCCCGGCGGTATATTTCGTTCAAGTATGCAACAGGAGGCGGCTCCAAGGTTCACTCGTTGCGGTGCGATGGCGCTTATCATTAGAGAAGCGTCTGGCCGCCTTTACTGGGAGCGTTTGTTAACGCAGGGCTGTGGGCCGTGCACACGGTACTCCTGATAGAAAAGTACAGACGTTTAATCTACTGAACATGTTGGATGGTCAATGTCGGGTCGGGAGGTTCCATGCCACCGCTACGCGCAATCAATCTGCTCCAGTCGACGGAAGGTGCCCGGCTCCATGGTCCGGAGCTCGACCGCTGGCGCCGTTGGGGGCCTTATCTGAGCGAGCGGCAATGGGGCACTGTTCGCGAAGACTACAGCGAATACGGCACCGCATGGGACTACTTTCCGCACGATCATGCGCGCAGCCGCATGTACCGCTGGGGCGAGGACGGCATTGCCGGATTCGGCAACGACCCGCTCGACTGGTGCGTATCGCTCGCGCTCTGGAACGGGCACGATCCGATCATCAAGGAACGGCTCTTCGGTTTGGCGAATGAGCAAGGCAATCACGGCGAAGACGTGAAGGAGCTTTACTTCTATCTCGACGGCACGCCGACGCATTCGTACATGAAGATGCTGTACAAGTATCCTCACGACGCGTACCCGTACCAGGACCTCATCGAAGAAAATCTGCGGCGCGGCGCGGAGCAGCCCGAATATGAAATCCTCGATACGGGTGTGTTCGACGATAACCGCTACTTCGACGTTTGCGTCGAGTATGCCAAGCACACCCCCGACGATATCGTGATGCGGGTGACCGTCGAAAACCGCGCGGATCAGCGCGCGGTGCTTCATCTGTTGCCGCAATTCTGGGCGCGCAACAGATGGGCCTGGTCGGGCAAGCCCGGCAAGCCGTCGCTTACGCTGGAGTCGAATACAGAGGATGGCGCGCGCGTCGTCGCGCGCCATCCCGCGCACGCCACGATGATCGTCACGGCGTCGGCGCAACAGCCGATCGAGTGGCTCTTCTGCGAAAACGAAACGAATGTGCGCCGCATTTTCGGCCTCGATGGAGCAGGGCCGTTCAAGGACGGCTTCAATGACTATCTCGTCGATGGCGACGAGCGGGCCATCCGGCGCGACAAGGGCACTCGTGCCGCCGCGCATGTGATCCTGCAATTCGCGCCTCATGAGCGTTCGGTGCTGTATCTGCGCTGGCGTCCCGAAGCGGCTGCGGATGCCGCGCCTCTCGACATGCAAGCGCTCTTCACGCGCCGGCAAGCGGAAGCCGACGAATTCTACGCGGCGCTTCAGCACGACATTGCCGACGCCGATGCGCGGCTCGTGCAGCGTCAGGCGCTCGCCGGCATGCTGTGGTCGAAGCAGTACTATCAGTTCGACGTGACGCGCTGGCACGACGGCGACCCCGGCCAACCGACGCCACCCAGAGCACGCAGGAACGGCCGCAACGCGGACTGGCGGCACATGTGCAATGGCGACATCGTGTCGATGCCAGATAAGTGGGAGTACCCATGGTACGCGTCGTGGGATCTCGCATTTCATGCGGTCGCGTTCGCCATGATCGATCCCGACTTCGCGAAGAAGCAATTGCTGCTGCTCGTGAAAGAACGCTATATGCATCCGAACGGACAATTGCCCGCCTACGAGTGGGCGTTCGGCGATGCCAATCCGCCGGTTCATGCGTGGGCCACATGGCGTGTGTATGAACTCGACCGCGAGGTGACGGGCGTTGGCGATCACGAGTTTCTTGAAGTCATGTTTCACAAGCTCCTGCTCAATTTCTCGTGGTGGGTCAACCGCAAGGACGCCGATGATCGCAACATCTTTCAGGGCGGCTTTCTCGGGCTCGACAACGTGGGCATCTTCGACCGGTCTTCGCCGCTGCCCACCGGCGGCCGCATCGATCAGGCCGATGGCACGGCATGGATGGCCTCATACGCGCTCGATCTGATGCAGATCGGCCTGGAACTGGCAATGACGAATAGCGCGTATGTTGAAATTGCAGTGAAGTTCTTCGAGCACTTTCTGTATATCGCGGAAGCGGTCAGTTGCGGTGAAGGGTGCAAAACGGGGTTATGGGACGGACAAGATGAATTCTTCTACGACGTACTCCACCTTCCGAACGGTGCCCGTGTGCCGATGCGCATTCGTTCGATCGTCGGGCTGATTCCGCTGTTCGCTGTTCACGTGCTCGAAGATCGCGTGTATGGCCATCTGCCGGGATTGCGCGAACGGCTGGCCTGGTTTCTCGATCATCGGCCGAATCTGGCCAAGCTGGTGTCGCGCTGGACCGAGCCGGGAAAGGGCAATACCACGCTGCTGTCGCTGTTGCGCGGACACCGGATGAAAACACTGCTGCGCCGCGCGCTCGACGAAAACGAGTTTCTCTCCGAGCATGGCGTGCGGGCGCTGTCGCTCGTGCATCGCGATGCACCTTATGTGTTCGACCATGACGGCGTGAAAGTCTGCATTCAATACCAGCCGGCCGAATCGGACTCGCGTGTTTTCGGCGGGAATTCGAACTGGCGCGGGCCGGTATGGATACCCGTCAACTACCTGCTGATTGAATCGCTGTATGAGTTCTATCGCTACTACGGCGATGAGTTTCGCGTCGACTATCCGACAGGATCGGGAAACCTTTTTTCGCTGAGCGAGATTGCCGACGACCTTGCGCGGCGGGTCACCACGCTCTTTCTCAAGAATGCACAAGGCGTGCGGCCCGTCATGGCGGCTTATCCGATGCTTCAGGCCGACCCGCGTTCGCAAGATCTCATCCTGTTTCATGAGTACTTTCACGGTGACAACGGACGCGGCGTCGGCGCTTCGCACCAGACCGGGTGGAGCGGGCTCGTCGCGCTGCTGCTTCAGCCGCGCATGATGAAGCTGTCGCATGTTGCGGCTGATGTTGCGTCGGCGGATGCGGCAGTGGGGGAAGACACTGCATCGGCCTCGCTCTGAAAAGCGTGTCGTTGACCTTCAATCACGCTGGCCGCAGGCTCATGCAAGGGCGGGTAACGGCGCTCGTGGTCGCAGTTGGGATCGCCAATCAGATTGATCGCGACTCGTCGAAAAACCCGCGAGGACTTGAAACGTGAGGGGTGACTATTCGTAGCCGAGCTTGTGACTCAGAATGGGCGCGAAAAAGAGTGCAATCGCCGAGCCCGCCGCCTTACCTTCGAGTTCCGCGGCCGCAGCCGCGGCCCGCATTCCATACGAATGCATGAACAGATCGAATAACTGAGGCAGACAGTAAAGTACTGCAATCGCAATGCAATAAGATTGCACGACGGATATGCGCCAGCCCTTCTCGACGGCGACAGCAGCGGCAACAATGCGCAGAATGGCGAACAATACGAGCGCGCCCACGGCTGCCTGTTCGCGGACCAGATACTCTGGAATAAACTCGCCCATAACTTCCCGTGCACCCGCTACGTTAAACCGCCTTGGATTGAAAATCATCCGTTCGAACTTTACGGTCGACTGGCCGACTGCCTTGGGGCAATCGTTCTTCGACGTCGAGGGACGAGCCGACAGGTTTTGATATTACCGATGCCACGCTAGCGGCACGAAGGCGCGGCTGAATGAACCATAGTCTTGGCCGATATCGTCAAGATTCATCGGCCGTCGGACAATGCCCATTTGTTTTGTCGCAAAACCTGCGGTCGTGTTGGCCGTATCGGCGGCAGATCAGTTTGTCAGAATGCGGGTACTGGCGAGCGCGCAAACAGGTACTCTTCGAAATCGGCAGCCACTTCCGGGTGACGCAAGGCGAACTCGACGGTCGCCTTCAGATAACCCAGCTTGCTGCCGCAGTCGAAACGCGTGCCGTGATACTTGTACGCGAGCACCTGTTCGTCGGCGAGCAGCGATTGAATTGCGTCCGTCAGTTGCAATTCGCCGCCCGCGCCCGGCTTCAACGCACGCAGATGTTCGAAGATGCGCGGCTTCAGCACATAGCGTCCGACCACGCCGAGATTTGACGGCGCCACGCTCGGCTCCGGCTTCTCGACGATGCCGGACATCTTGATGATCGAGTCTTCCCACTTCTTGCCGTCGACAATCCCGTACGCCTTGGTCTCCTGAGCGGGAATCTCTTCGACGCCGATCACCGAGCTGTGATAGTGGTCGAACACCTCGATCATCTGCGTCATGACGGGCGGCGTGCCGTACAGCAGGTCGTCCGCGAGAATGACGGCGAACGGGTTGTCGCCCACCAGCTTTTCTGCGCACATCACCGCATGACCCAAGCCCAGCGCTTCCGGCTGACGCACGTAGAAACAGTCCACATGGCTCGGCTTGATGCTGCGCACGAGTTCCAGCAGCTTGTCCTTGCCGCGTGCCTCGAGTTCCGCCTCGACCTCGTATGACTTATCGAAGTGGTCCTCGATCGCGCGCTTGCTGCGGCCCGTGACGAAGATCATTTCGGTGATGCCGGCCGCCATTGCCTCTTCCACCGCGTACTGGATCAGCGGCTTGTCGACAATCGGGAGCATCTCTTTCGGGCTCGCCTTGGTGGCGGGAAGGAACCGGGTGCCGAGACCCGCCACCGGAAATATGGCCTTGGTAACTTTGAGCATGAGTTGTCCGGGGTGTTCGCGATACAGACGTTAGAGATTGGCCTGCTTGCTAGAAGAGACGGACCCAAAGCGAAGCTGATCAGACAGCGTTTGCGTATTGTCTGGCAGATCGACTCAGGGTGGTCGAGCGCAACCATAGAGGCGAAAGCCGGCGATTGATGCGAGATGGCGGAAGAGGCACCGCTATTGGCTAAAACGAATACACGCACGCTTGGCGGGTGCACCGCGGCGGGGGCATGGTGCGCGCGTCAACAGCATCGATGACAGCGGCGAGGGTCTGTTGCGACCCAATCAGCGTGTGACGATGCTACGTACGGATATCATTGGCGAAATCCGCCGAAAATAATTTCTTCGTAGAAGGTTCAGGAAGAACGGGCGGCAAACGAAATCGCGGCGTTCTCTGTCGGAGGGGCTTAGCCGAGATGCTCCATCAGGCTTGCTCTGTCGTAGACGTCTCTCTGCCCATGCGGTAATCGGTGGGTGTCGTCGCAAGATACTTCCTGAACAGCTTGGCCAACTGACCGCCACTGCCAATGCCGCAACGCCGTGCAATTTTATCGACAGGCAAGCGCGACTCGACGAGCATCCGGCAACTCATGTCAAGACGAGCGCGAAGCAGATAGTCGGAGGGTGTCATCCCGATCTCGCTCTTGAAGCGGCGCAGGAAGTTGCGCTCGCTCATCGCGGCTACCTTCGCGGCCGCGTCGATAGAAACAGGCCGGTCGACGTTTGCCTCCAGCCAGCGCGCCGACGCCATAATCTTTTCACTGACTTTGGGCGCTCCGCTGCGGGAAATGGACATGTCCCAAGGCATATCCTGCTGAGGCGCAACCGATTCAGCGACAAGACGCGCCACTTCCAATCCCATATCCTCTTCCACGATACGCAGTGCTGTGGCGACCTCAGTCGGCGCTTCGCTCAGTGCTCGTGCTTGATAGTAGTCGCTCGTTTCATTGTCGCCATATAGGAGGGCACAGTAGCGGCTGGGAAGCTTTGCTGCTTCCAGGAGCAGTCTACCCTCGGCAATCGGATGAACGATCTCGCTGAATGGATGCCTGCGGCGCAGCCAATTGCTAAGGCGTTCGTCGCGGCAGGCATGTGGTACGCCCGCGCCGCCTGCGATGAATAGCAGATGTCTGTCATCCGTGACCTGGTGCGAGTCGACACTCTCAGTCCAGACGAATACCGAAGACGAGCTTGCGATACGGCCACCTGCAGCCGACAGCAGTGAGACGTCGTAGCGCGCGCGATGCAATTGCTGCGATGCGCCGAGTGCATTCGCTTTCTGAAAGATCTCGATGATTGCTGCGACTTTTGGCAGCGCAAACCCGTTAAACAACGCTATGTCGACGCGAGTCAGCTCACGCGTCGGTGTTCTCATGGCATTTTGCCGCGAGCAGCGCGGCAGAGTATGTACCAGCTCCATTTGCTTTTCCCCGGAATGTTTTGGCCTTTAAAGCCATTCCCTAGCTCTCAGTTCTTTCTTTTCTTTGCATGCTATACAGCCAATTCTAACGTAATTATTACATGTCCGATTTAGCCAACACATTGGCCGTTCACGACCTGGCCGAAAAAATTTCCGTTTTAGCGGAGAAAATTCATCGTCGAATGTATACAAAATCTGAATTGAACGGATTTATGCGTTTTTGATAAAATTCCCCAAGAAATGAGACGGAATGTATAGCGTCTTCATGGATACGGTTTATGCGAGAGCGTGTTGTGAAAAGAATCAGAAAAACGCCGTTCATTACTCCGCTCGACCTTACGAGATGTCACCCGATCCGATCTTTTTCAAGGTAGGGCTTTCCTGGGTAATTTCCGGTAGAAACTCCCGCTATCATGGAGTTGCTGCTGCCAGTTCGCCCGCCTGAACCGGATCCGCGCAGAATTTTTCGGCGGGTTGCCATATTCTCAGCGCGCAGGGCTAAATAAGTCCTGAACGTAGCCGATAACGCGTACATGCGTATAGAAGAAATTCAGACAATCATTAACGCCGCTTCCGAGACTGCCGATTCCATCGTCGGCGCGCGTGAGTGGGCTACGGCCGAAGATGCGAGCGCAATGCACGACATGATCTTCTGGGACATGCTTGCCAAGCAATTACCCGGTATAAGCGTCGCCGATCTGCTGTCGATTCTGAAATAGCACCGTGCGAGACGGGTTCAAGCCGAGACACCACCCGCGAAGCACAATTCCATTCAATTCATCCGCTTATGCGCCATTGCGCGGACCTCTATTGTTTTCCACTCAATTCATGTACCACTTGTCGACGTATCTGGTGAATGCGTAGATCGTGTCCGCTTTCAGCACGACGTCTTTAGATGAGCGCGTCACGATGCCCGATCCGTGAACGATCGTCACATTTGGATTTCCCAATACGCGAATCGTTTGACCATCGGCGGCGCCGGAGAAATACGAGATTTCCGTGGGCGTCATGTAGTTATCAAGCACCACGAGACCTGAGCCGGTGACGTTGACGATCCGCGTCCCAGCCGGAGGCTTGGTGGTGAGCGGCGCACCTGATACGCTCGACCCTTCATGGTTCTGGACCAGGAACAAACCAGCCTGATTGAAGCTGCCCGCGCATGCGAAGTATTGATTGCGCGCATCCGGGTCGGATTCACTGACGTAATCCTCGAAACCATACTTCTGAAGACGCTCTTTTCGACCCTCGGAGCGGCATGAGGTCAGTACGTTCGAGCACGACTTCGACGACATGTAGAAGCCGCTGTAGGTGCCGACTTCGGCGGAACTATTGTTGTAGCCGAAACACGTACTCCATATCGCGCTGCCATCGACATAGAACCCGTGGCCGATATTGGAGTCGCCCCGGCACTGCGAAATGCGGTGCTGTGATCCTCGCAACGGTGCGATGTAGATGCCGCGTTCGGCGTCTTCGCCAATGCAGTTCGACAGGAAATTATTTGCCCCGCCAACGACGATCCCGCACAGAAGAAGGTCCTGCGTCACCAGGCCGCGGCCCGCGATCAGAGAAGGGTTGGCTTCGATACGGTTGAGGAAATCGTCGGTGCCGAACGTTTCGATGCATCCGGAAACCCGGTCGCGCTGGCGATTGAGCAAAACGTTTGTCGTCAGAATATCTTCAAAGACGACGCCAAACCCTGCGAGGTGCTGAAAGCCCTGGTCCGCGAAATTGTTGGCGGTGCAGCGTCGTATAGCGGCCCATTTGACCAGTTGAAAGCGCACCCCGCCACCATTTAAATTCGCGCCACGTCCTTCGAAATTAATGCCGCTGATGCCGATTCCGCGCACGAGCGTCGACGGAGTATCGACCACGAAGCCGTGGTCGGCCTGTACCAGGGTTACACCAGAAATACGGCCCGGAAGATATCCGAACATCGTGCTACTCGACACCAGCGACACGCCGTTCTTCAGGATGACATTGCAGCGGTAGCGCCCAGCAGGAAAGCGAACCACACCGCCGCCACGTGCTTCGAGCAGGTCGATCGCAGATTGGATCGCGACGCTGTCATCCGTGCGGCCGTCACCCTTTGCACCAAATCGCTTGGGATTGATATCGGCATCGTTCAACTCTTCGGCCACCGTCCGGACGATACTCGCCGGCGCCGCCGCCTTGAATGCGATTGATTGAGCGTTGCCTGTTCCCGACGGCGTGTCTTTCGACAACCCTGTATCTACGGATGACGCGTCCGGTTTCGTTTGCCCATTGACGGCTGCCGCCGCGCCGAGAATCGTGCCTGCGAGGGCACCCTTGATTGCCTGTCGTCGGTTAGTCACGGTATGACTCTCGTTCGTCGATCATTTATTGCGCGCAACTGCGTTGTTGACGAGTTCCCTGACCAGAACAGTAGGGAATACCAAAGCGTCGTGTGCGTAGCGGCGCAACAGACGCCGGGGCTCGGTGACAATTCGATGCAGCCATTCGAGGCCAGTCCTGCGCATCCAGACCGGAGCGCGCACTTTCTCGCCTGCAATGAAGTCGATCGTGGCACCCGCGCAGATCGCCACTTTTGCATTGATGCGTGCTCTGTACTCATGCACCCATAGTTCCTGTTTGGGCGCACCGAGTCCAACGATCAGCAGATCCGGTTCAGCTGCGGCGATCTCGTCGAGAATGCGATTGCACTCGGACTGCGACGTTTCAAATCCGAAAGGAGGGGAGTACGTCCCGACTATCAGAACGTTCGGCCAGCGTTGCGCAATGATCCGTGCGGCACGCTCCGCGACGCCGGAGCCGGCGCCGAGCAGAAATACGCGCATGGGCTGATTCATGGACCGCGCCTGATGAAGGAGACTCGGTACGAGGTCGCTGCCGGGCACGGTCTCCTTTAATGCGCGACCCATCATCCGCGATGCGAGTACCAGCGGCTTACCGTCTGCGAGTACCATCGACGCGCCTGCATACGCCGCCTGAAATGCCAGAGAGTTTCGAAGTTTGACGATATGGTCCACATTCGGCGTGACCACGTAGCGGCATCTTGCGTGCGGAGATTCCAGCCACCGCGCCAACGTCTTTGCCGCCGTGTCCATTGAAATGGCGTCTATCTCTATCCCGAACATCGTGCATTTGTTTGTCATTTAACAGGTCTCAGGTCGATAAGACGTGACGAAGCGCTCCGACTGAAAATACAATCGGAGACTTTGGATAACTAACTACGTGAGAATCTTGTTGAATCGGCCTTGTGTTGGCCTGATATATCCAAGATCGCCGGAATGAGATGCGCTGGGCCGCCCCCGAAGAAGCGTGCGCGAGCGGCGCTTAAGCGCTATGCAGTGCCGGTTCTGCCATAACGGTCCTCAAGCCGAACGATGTCGTCCTCGCCCAGATACGCTCCGGACTGAACTTCGATCAGTTCAAGTGGGATCTTTCCCGGATTGAACAGTCGGTGCGATACCCCAACGGGAATATACGTAGACTGGTTTTCCGTCAGTAAGTCCTCGCGGTCGCCGTTTGTAACTAACGCCGTACCCCTGACTACAATCCAATGCTCGGCGCGGTGATGGTGCAGTTGAAGACTCAATTGGGCACCAGGATTGACAACTATCCGTTTGACCTGGAAGCGCTCGCCCTGGTCGATGGATTCATACGAACCCCAGGGGCGCGTCACGCGCCGATGCGTAACGGACTCGCGCCGTCCCGTTGCATTGAGACTATCGACGATAGTCTTTACGTTCTTGGCGAGATCGCGATGTGCGACGAGCACAGCGTCTGCCGTTTCGATGATTACCAGGTCGCTGACGCCAATCGCCGCGACCATGCGGTGTTCAGCGCGGATATAGGAATTCGATACGGAATCTTGCAGCACGTCGCCTATAAGCGCATTGCGCTGTTCGTCTTGCGGCGCAATCTCATGCAGTGCGGACCACGATCCGATATCGCTCCAGCCGAGATCGTCAACAGAGATAACCGCCGCGCGATCGGTACGCTCGAGAACCGCGTAGTCCACCGAGATGCTTGGGCAGTCGGTGAAGGCATCTTTGCCGAGCCTAAGAAATTGCAGATCAGGACGTGCGTCCTTGTAGGCTTGATCCGCGAGACGGGCAACATCTGGCTCGTATCGTTTCAGTTCGTCCAGGTAGACGCCTGCGCCAAACAGAAAAATTCCGCTGTTCCACAAGTAATCGCCACTGGCCAGCAGTTCGGCTGCGAGCGCTGCGTCAGGTTTCTCGACGAAAGCGCTGACGTTGTATGCCTCGTGTTCCTTGTCCGCCAACGACTCGCCCTTGCGGATGTATCCGAACCCGGTATGCGGCGCAGTCGGCACCACCCCGAATGTGACGAGCCGTCCATCGCGCGCCAGAGCAATGCCGGTCTCGACGGCATTGTGAAACGCGTCTGCATTTTGAATGACGTGATCCGACGGCAGCACGAGCAACAGCGCTTTGGGATCGTCTTGAATAGCGAAATGTGCCGCGGCCGCAATCGCTGCCGCAGTGTTTCTCGAGACGGGTTCAAGGATGATCGCAGAGACGTCCAGAGCGATTTCCTTCAGTTGATCGGCAAGCTGAAAGCGGTATTCCGCATTTGAAACCAGAACCGGCGGCCTGGTGTTGTCGAGAGCATTGACGCGTCTCAGCGTAGTCTGCAGCAGCGAGTGCTCGCCCGCGAGCGTAAGGAACTGTTTTGGTTGACCGCCACGAGACATCGGCCACAACCGCGTTCCACTGCCGCCACATAGAACAACTGGGAAAATGCTCATGTGCTTCTATCCTGTATGCCTCGTTCGATGTGACTCTACTGAGCAACCCATGTGTTGTGCGTCTACTGTCTTAATTCGACATACTTTTGGCAGATCCGGGTAATCCGCTACAAAGGCGTTGAAAATGGTGCTTGGGAGACACGTTGGACCTCTTGCCGGCCGGCTACCGATGGATAGTCTCGATAGGCGAGAAGCATGAAGATGAAGATCGACAGACCGAGTGGTTCGATCATCAGCAAGCCTGCGAAAACGGCAAAAACAAGTGGCGCCATACCGCCGAAATCTCTACGCACCCGGAGCCAGAGAACCCAGCAATAGATGACGGTGACCGGTACGCCGTATTTGTAGATCATGCCGGTAATCGAATTCGATATGCCGGCGTCGTTCTCCTTGATGTACCCATACTCGTCCAGTGCGAGTGCGTTGTAGGCGTCGAGGTCGCCGCTTGGGCGGCCAAGCAGCAAGCTGTCAGCTGCTGCGCGAGCCCCGAGTGTCATGTCGTTGATTCGCACGGTAATACTCGAGTCGCCCTGCAGCGAGCGACCGAACAGGGTCGAGAAGGCGTCGTCGATCGCGCCCGGGGCGGCCAGTACAAGTACCACCACGATGCCCAACATGATCGCGGCGAGATTCGCGAGGCGCGGCTGGCGCTGATGCATGTAGCAATAAGCGGCGAACGGCATCAAGACCGATAGGGCTCCCATGGACTGAGTCGAAAGAGCGGCCAGAAGAAATACCCAGTTAGGCCGCTTCTCGTACTTCAAAAAGTTGTAGGCGAAGGCCATCGTCAGCATGACGCCGTACACACCGGCTTCCCAGAAGATGCCCTGATTGCGGTAGTGATTGAAACGCTGCAAATCGGTCGAGCGGACATAGAGAAGGCCGAAGACCGTGCTGTACTCGTCGTCGATATGGCGTGCGATACCGGGGGCCACATAGGCGAGCGGATAAAGCACTAGCGAGATGATCGCCATGTAATACATCACGTCGACAAAAAGCTCGCGAAAGTCGCGACGTGTCCGCTTGAAATAGATGCATGCGACGCCCGCAATTAGCGCTTTCAAGATGACGAAGAGTTCCTTGTCGTCGATCTGAAAGTCCTGCGCATAACTGGCGACGAGGATCGCGATAACCAGAATCCCATAGCTACCGCGGATTGCTCGAGGAAAGCGTACCGATACCAGGAAGCTGCAAAATAGGACGACTACGATTGCGGCGATCATTGCGGAGTTGCCAACACGAACCACAACGATCCAACCGCCGCTGACAAGCAGAATTGCGGTCAGCAGTAACGAAGCGCGGATTTCGCGCCGGAAGAGGGAACTAAGCATGATTGATTTCGTTTGTGACACTAGCGGGACAGGCGTTGCGCGCAGAAGGTGCGCCCTTTAACCATTGCTTACGATCCTGGTGCCAGTGTCGAACCACGCGGGCGGGTGCGCCGACGGCGACGCAGAAATCGGGGATGTCGCTTGTGACGACGGCGTTGGCGCCGATTACGCAGTGGCGGCCAATTCTTGCTCCGAGAATCACGACGTTCTCGCCGATCCACGAGCCGTCGCCGATGCTGACCGGGCGGCGCTGAATCAGGTCTTGGGTCTTGACTGGTGTGTGGATGTCTTCGTATCCGTGAATATAGTCGGCGACGTAGACTCGATCGGCGATCAGTACGTCGAATCCGATCTCGATCGAGTGGGTGACAATAATGTGCGCGCTGTTGCCGATGTAGACGCGGTCCCGGATATCGAGTCTTGGTTGCACGGAGAACGCGTGAATCGTCTCGATCCATGCGAAATTGTTGATGAATACGTCGGTGCCGATTGCGATGTTGTCCGATCCGTCGATCCGGATTGGCCTGAGAATGCGGGAACGTGCCCCGAACCGCGCGAAGAAAAACGGATACACCAGTCCCTGAAGTGACGTCCTGAGACGGTTCCGGACCTTGAAGAAGATGCCTATGTTCACGTGGCTATTCCGTTTGTGTGCGTTTGGCGTGGTGCTTCAGGAGCGTGGTGATCTCACGCCGGTAGAACGACAGCGACGGGTAGACGCAGATACCCAGAACCTTCCATGCCACAAGCCCCTCCGCGAGTTTTTCGCCTGCCAGTGCAAGCGCGGTAGCGAGTGCCGCGCCGGTTGCGCCGAGCGCCGGCACGAGAATCGCGGCAAGGGCTATGCACGCCAGGGTCGCGATTACCATCGCATTACGGATGACTCTTTCGAGACCGTGAACGACCAGTAAAGGACGTATCGAACCGCTTGCGACCACGGCGAGCTGTCCCGCGCTCAAGAAGAGGAGTGGGCCGTAACCCGCCCCAAAGTCATTGCCGAACAGCCGCAGCAGTTGGTGACCCGATACGACCAATACGACGAAAAGACCCGATACGAGGATCAGCAGCGCAGCCGACACGCGTTGAACGATCCACTCGATATCGTGCTTGCTGGAAGTGCCACGCATCATCGAGAGCTTGGGCCCGACTAGCGCGTCGATAGGTGGGACGAGAAATCCCGATAGTGTTAGCGCAACGCGTTGTGCGACCGAATACCCGCCTACGTCAGAGGGAGAAGAGTGGATCCCCACGGCAAAAACGGCAATCCAGAGCAGCGCCATCTGGCAGGTGTTGCCGATCAGCAGCGGCAGTGCTGGTCGTAGCAAGCGGACGTTCCAGACCGGGCCAATTGGACTGATGAGACCGCCGGCACTACGCATGAATCTACTGAAGGGAATGTACGCAATAGCGAGGTTGATGGTCGATGCGCCGACGAAAATATATGCCGCGGTCACCGCGCTCGACGGCGGCATGCAGAACAGTGAAAGGAACGAGAGCAGCGGTACCCAGACGCTGAAAACGGCAATGCTTCTCTCCGGCTTGCCGATGATCTGCAGAAACGGTACGTGCATCATCGCGATCGAAGTGGGTAACAACGCTACTGCGAACCACACCAATACGGAGGCAAGTTCCTGCTTGTGAAAAACGTACAGCGCCAAGGGTTTTGATAGAAGAATGACCGTAAGCGTCAGGGCGAGACTCGCAGCAGCGGCGAGGACCATGGTTTGGCGGTACAAGGATCGTAGTTGTACCCACTGCCGATCGCGCACCATCGGGCCGCCGTCGCGAATGACGATCTGTTCGAGGCCTAGACGGCAGAATGTCGACAGCACCGACAGAAATCCCAGGCCGATCATGTAGAGACCCGTCTGCGACGCGCCGAGGTAACGCCCGAGAAAGATCACGAACGAGAAATTGGTCAGCGCGCCCGATAGCCTGAAGACGAAACTCGACGCAATACGTTTGACAATGGTCGGCGACCGCGGAAGTCCGGCTGGCGTCATATCTGTTTTATCGAGCCTCAACGCGGAGCGACTCCATTACGCGTGCGGCGATACCGCGCGTATAGCCGAGATCGACGTCAGTGAAGTGGCCGGGGAAGAAGTACCGGTCGACCAGTGCGCCAAGTAACATATTCGGCGCAGGCTTCGACCTGTCGGTGGGGTGTTCGACCAGATGTCCGAGTTCGGCTGGCGTCCGGGCCGGCAGGATTCCATCGAGATGATCGTAGAACGATTCGCCGAGCACGATGACCCTGTGGCCGGCTGCGTAGGCATCGAGTCCCGTCAACGAGTTGACCGTGACCGTGATGCATGTCCGGGCAATATCCTCGGATAGCGACCGGCCGCTGAGTTCGATTCTCTCCTGGCGCTCCACCAGCGCATAGAATGCCGCGCTATATTTGCGGCGGTACAGCGGGTGTTCACGGACGACGACTTTCCAGTCGGATGGGATACCCGACATGACGAACTCGATCAGGCCAGCATCGCTGAGTTGAAGTGGATTGTGATAGATGTTGTTCGCGTCCTCGGGCACCTGCATTGCGAGAAGGAGCGTCTTTCGCCTGTCGGACACGGCGTCTGATTGGCGCACCAATGCCTTGTAACGCGAAGACGGGCACTTCTCCAGCCGATACGGACGGAGATCGGGCGGCAGCAACCCGGTAAGCCGGGACTGCGCAACGATAAACTTGTCGACCATCGAGTAGAGACGATTGTTCCATCTCGGACGCTGGTTGGGTACGACCAGCTCCGGACCCGTCGCGGGAAGATCGGCAAGAGCCGTCCGGAACGAACAATTCGCGTTGACGCCTTCGCGATCCAGTAGCGTCGTGCGGTACGGCCCCTGCTCGAAAAACCACGTCGTTGCGCGCGAATCGGCCAGTGTGCGCATCAACACTTCGGCCGGCAAGCGCGTATCGCCGCTGAGAATGGCTACGTCCGGGTCGAACTGCTCGATCACCGATCGGCTCACTTCGAGCATCGCCCGCGCCTGGCGGTTGAGTGCGTCCCGTTGCGGATCGGTCATACCCGGATCGGACGAGTGGAAGCGGATCAGAGCCGATATCACGTCCGGGTCAGTCGAACGGTCCCTGGACCTCGTCAGAAATGCCTTCCATGACAGCGCCTTAGTCGCGCGCCCATGCAACCGGAAGTACGCCCACGCACTTGGGAAAACCGCTAGATGGAGAAATTCCACATCGGGATCCAACTGCTTCCATGCATCCTCTATCGCGCAGAAGAAGCGCGCCATGGGATGGTAGTAAACCAGCGTGACGACTTTAGTTTTCATAGTGTGAGAGCGAGCCAGGCGCCGGCCGGATACGATGTCGAACGTAGTTATGCGACAGTCCGTTTCATCAGAAACGCGTCGCGCATTGCACGAAGTTCGATCTTGTGACGTGCCACCGCGTGGAAAACGGTCAATACGATTGCCGATGCGGCGACGGCCAGATTACGTGTTTTCAGTCCGCAGTAAAGCCAGTTGCGCGTCAAGTAATAGCGTGAGAAATCTGAGCGGCTGCCGCCCGTAGAGGAGCTGATCTTGTGCTGAAGATGAATGGTCGGCGTGTAATACATCTTGATTCCGGCCCTTTTCAATTCGAGGCAGAAGATCGTGTCGTCGTAGTAGACGAAGAGTTCCTCCCACATCCGGATTCCCGACTCCTTTAACGGCCGCGATTTGACGATCAACGAGCAAGTTGGTGCGTAGTCGACCGGATACAGCAGATTTTTGGTCAGTCGATCAGGTTTGTTATGGCCGAAATGACGGCAACCGCCTTTCAGGTAGCTCAGTTTGCCACCGGCGTACCACGGCTTGCCGGGCGTGTCGTAGTAGAAACTTTTCGGCGCCAGGGCGTCGACGCGCGGATTGGCAACCAGAATGTCGACTTGCCGCTGGAGGAAATCGGCGTCGACTTCGATGTCGTTATTCAGGAAGAGGACATGCGTGAAGCTCTCATCCGGAAGAAAAAAGTCCAGTCCCTGATTGTTCGCCGTGGCGACACCCACGTTCGATTTGTTGCGAATGAACGTGAACGGGACCTTTAGATCCGCGCGAATTGCCGCTTCGCAGGCCCGGTTTTCGACGTCGTTCTCGATACAGAGGACATGGAAATCCGTGAATCGTTGAGCGTTCATGCTCGCAATAAACCCTGCGATCACAGGGTCCGATTTGAAAAGCACGGTCACAATGCCAATTTTCATCGCGAATTTCCTTGAAGAGTGAGGGTGCGCTTAGTTCAACAAGCCGCGACTGCGCATCTCGGCGACCGACCGGTCGTAGCCTGCATCAGAGATGGTCTGTTCCTCGACCCACTTGCAGAAATGCATCGCACCTTCTGCAAACGACACCTTCGGCTCGAAATCGAGCTCCTTGCGAATCTTTTTCAGATCCGCATAGTTATGGCGGATGTCGCCCAGACGGAAATTGCCCGTAATGTTGAGCGCGCCGGTGGCGCCGTAGAAGCGCTTCAGCGTCTGCGCAACCTGAAGCACGCTGGTTGCCTTACCTGATCCGACGTTGTAGGCCACGCCGGCTTTATTCGTTGCATCGAGCGCGAGCACAATGGATTCGACGATGTCGTCGATATAGACGAAGTCGCGACTCTCGAGGCCGTCTTCGAAAATGTTGACGTCTTTGCCCTGAAGCAGCAGCGTGGAGAAGATGGAGAGAATGCCGGTGTACGGATTGCGCAGCGACTGTCCCGGCCCATACACGTTCTGAAAACGAAGTGCGATCGCGCCGATGTCGAGCGTCTCGCAGACGGTCAGAATCAGTTGCTCCTGGAACAGCTTTGTGATGCCGTAGACAGAGCTTGGATGGGTCTTTGAGATTTCGTCGGTCGGGACCAGTTCGAGGCGTTCGCCGGTTTCGGGGCAGAGGCAATCGTAGAGTCCAAGGCGCATGTCAGAGGCTTTCCGCGCGCCCGGATATACATAGCCCGCGTGCCCGCGATATTTGCCTTCGCCGTAGATGGAACGGGACGACGCCACGATGACCCGACGGACGGTGCCATGCCCGGCGTCACGCGCTTCGGCGAGTAAATCGAGCATCAGCGACGTGCCACGCACATTGGTCTCGACGTAGTGGTCGATCTGGTACATGGATTGGCCGGTACCTGTTTCCGCGGCCAGATGAATGACGGCTTCCTGGCCTTCCAGTGCGGCCAGCCAGTCTTCACGGCGACGTACATCACCCTTGACGAAGCGCACGGATTCAGGCAGCGATTTGAACAAGGGCGAGTCGTCAGGATTAGTTCCGTGAATCTGTGGAGAGAGGTTGTCCAGTACGGTAACAGTGTCGCCGAGGCGGCTAAGGGTACGCGCGAGTGCACTGCCGATAAAGCCGGCACCGCCGGTGATCAGGATATTCATGCGAGCTCGAAGATAAAAATAAAGGTCAAAAAGGGGGCTGCGTTCACGGTGAATCGCAGCGCTAATCGTGAGACGCGAGACACGAATTTGGGCGAGTAGCCAACGCGAAATGCGTGTAGCACGTCAGAAGCGCGTATCTTCAATAAGCGTGGGCGCCGCCGAAACCGTGAATAAAGGTTTTTAGAACGATCTTGAGATCGAGACCGAACGTCCAGTTCTCGATGTAATAGAGATCGAACGCGATTCGTCCTTGCATCTTTTCGATCTTGTCGGTCTCGCCGCGATAGCCATTGATTTGCGCCCAGCCCGTAATGCCAGGTTTGATCCTGTAGCGAAACATGTAGCCATGCACGAGGTCTTTGTAGAGTTCGTCGTGCTGCAAGGCGTGCGGACGCGGACCGACCACGGACATGTCGCCTTTGAGCACATTGATGAACTGCGGCAACTCGTCGAGACTGGTCTTGCGGAGCAGCGCACCTATCGGCGTCACACGAGGATCGCGGCGTTTGGCCTGAGTCAACTGGCCGGCATCTTCCGAATGAACCACCATTGTCCGGAACTTGTAGATCTGGAATTCGTTGCCATTCGCACCCTTGCGCCATTGGCGGAAGAAAACCGGTCCGGGCGACGACAACTTCACGAGAATTCCGATGACAAGCATCGGCGGCAACAAACAGAGCAATGCGAGGGCCGCGAATGTGCGGTCGAAAATCTGTTTGGATACAAAACGTGGATCTGCTGACGGTGATGCCAATAGATTGATTGCGGATAGCCCGACGACCTCCGAGACCGAGTGGTTGAAGAGAGAAATGTCACGCACGTTCGGAATGAAGCGGACGTTCACGAAGTCATGCCGGAACGCGTTCAATACGGCGTGTACACGTGCTTCCTCCCGCAGCGGTAGAACCAGCCAGATTTCCTTGATGCCTCGGGTACGCACCGCGTCGGCAAGTCCGTCGAGAGAGGCGACCACCGGAAGTCCACCGGCGTACGTGGAGGCAAGCGGATCCTCGTCGAATACACATTCCGGAGAGAAACCCGACTGGCCGTTCTTACGCAAGCGATCGATCAACATAAGGCTGAGCGGATTTGCACCGACGATCGCGACTGGTTGGACATTGATGCCGCGACGCCATAGCTGTTTCGACAATTGATACTGCGCGAGCCGCAAACTGACGAGGAGCACAAGCGACGTGACGAGCCACGTCCCGCACCAGAGCCGCGACAGGGTGTGCGCCTGATGTGTCGTGAAGACCAGTACGAGTCCCAGAACGAAAACGGCCACCCAGCCGATCGTGACGAGCGTCACCATCTCCAGCGGACTCCGTCCTCGCCACGATTGATAGATGCCGAGCGTGGGGAATAGCAGAACGGCCATCGCCGTATTGAATGCAACGAGAAGCAGCGTGGGATCGCTCCACGCAGCGAAGTCGTCGAAACGGAATACATACGCAATTGCGGCGCCCGCCAATACGAAACACGCATCGAGCAACGCAAAAAGAAAGGCAGGTGCGCGAGTACCGGGATGAAAACCAAGCGGTTTGACTGATTGCATTTGCATTCCCCTAGCGATTTGTTTGCGGGCGCTAACCGGTTTTGCGTCGCATCATAACCACGAGGTTGGCGGTGAAAAATCCGATGACGGAAAACGGCAATGAATCGTCCGAATCGACTCAACGCGCGCATTGATGGCGTTTTGACATCGGCCGGAAGCCGCGCGGCGACTTGATATCCGATTTATCCATATTGGGTGAGAAGCCTTGGGGCTTGGCCTCGAAGCCATCGCGCGCCGCCCAGGACTTTCCGTATTTCGCCAAATGCATGCCGTTTTCGGTCAACGCGATTCGCCGCGCCGCAGCATCGGTAATATCCGATCCCGGTAAGACAAGCCGTCAAGAAAGCGACGGCAGACTGTGCGATGCGGTCTCACAGCCGTAAAGCGCGACTGACATTCAAGGGCGTTCGAACAGACCAAAGATCATCGCTCTTTCCGCCAGTCATTTCGACGTCTGCAGATCCACACTGCCTTAGCACACTGCCAATGAGAAATCGCTTTGCATCACTTATTCAACGCTTGTCCCTGTGTTCGGTAGTTGCGCTTGGTGCTTGCGCATTTGCGCCTGGGATGAGTTTCGATCCACATAAACCGATCGATCCCGAGGATCCTTCTTCAGTGCCGGTGATCACTCCGATTACGTTCAAGCTGATCGAGCAGGAATCGTCGGCGCGCAAGGCTGCCATAGCGGCCGACACCAGCTATGCATCGTTGATTGCGCCACCGGCGCCCTATCGGATCGGAGCCCAGGACGTGCTGTCGATCATCGTTTGGGATCACCCTGAACTGGTGATGCCTAACCTGAGTTATGCGATCGGTACCGATTCGGGCGCTTCTCCGGCTACAGTCGGCATGACGGCGCAGAGCCTGCCCGGCTTTGTGGTCAGCAAGGACGGCTACGTCCAGTTTCCCTATGTGAAGAAGATCAAGGCCAGTGGACTGACCGAGCTGCAATTGCAGCAGGAATTGATCGATCACCTGAAGCAGAACCTCAACGATCCGCAGGTAACGGTGCGTGTGATCGGATACCGCAGTCAGAAAGCCTATATCGATGGCGAAGTGCGCCAGCCGGGCGTCAAGCAGATCACCGATGTCCCGATGACTCTGGCCGAGATGCTGAATCTCGCAAACGGCGTTGCGGCGACAGGCGATCTAAGCAGAATCGAACTGACTCGCGGTGGCATCACACATTGGATCAATCTTCCCGAGATGCTAAAGCGTGGAATCAATCCGAAGGACATTGCGATCCGTGACCAGGACGCGATCCGGGTGCCGCCTTTGATCGAACATCGGGTTGTGGTGTCAGGCGAAGTCGTGAAGCCGGGACCCGTCGTGTTCAAGACGAATGGTCATTTGACGCTAAGCGATGCGCTTGGCGATGCGGGTGGTGTCAGCCAGTTGAGCGGCGATGCGGGTGAAATCTATGTGGTGCGCGCGAAAGCGGACGATGGACTACCGAAGATATTCCATCTCGACAGCAAGTCGCCGACCGGAATGGTGCTTGCCGCCGGTTTTGAAATGAAGCCGGACGACGTCGTGTATGTAGACGCGCCGGGCGTGATCAGGTGGTACCGCGTCGTGACGCCTCTGGTGGGCAGTGCGACGGGTGCGTATTACTTGCAACGAACTACATCGGGTAACTGAACATGGTCCAATCGGTTCTCGTGGTCTGTATCGGCAACATCTGCCGAAGTCCAATGGCGGTAGGGCTTTTGCGCACACGGCTGCGCCATGTCCGGGTGGAGTCGGCAGGACTGGGCGCGCTTATCGGCCACCCTGCGGACGCGATCGCGCGGGAGTTGATGCGCGAGCGCGACATCCTGATCGACGATCACCGCGCCCGCCCGCTATCCGCGCTTCTGTGCGCGCAGTCGGATGTGATCTTCGTGATGGACGCAAAACAGAAGCAGAGCGTGGTCGATCGTTATCCGACTACGCGTGGAAAGGTATTTCGGCTGGGCGAATTCATTGATCAGGATATTTTCGACCCTTACGGAGGCGAGCGTTCAGATTTTCAGGCGTGCCTCACCTTGATTGACCGCGCGATCGAAGACTGGGTCGAGCGACTCAAAATTGTGGCTTAACCGAGCAGGCGTTTTTCAGCTCGCTACCTTGGCACCTATTTGATGACGCAAACTAAATTGCCTCCCACGGGGGCACCCGATAGTGAAGAAGAACTGGATTTCGTGACGATTCTCGACGTGCTGATAGAAAGCCGTTGGCTGATCGGCATTGTCGTCGCCTTCTTCGTCGTGGCCGGCACGCTTTACGCGTTCCTGAGTAACCCGGTCTATGAAGCCGATCTTCTCATACAGGTCGAAGACAGCCCGGAGAGCTCGGCGGAAAAGGGCCTGCTGGGCGATGTTTCGTCGTTATTCGACGTGAAATCGACGGCTGCCGCCGAAAGCCAGATTCTGGCGTCACGCCTGGTCGTTACGCGTGCGGTCGACAACCTCAAACTGTTTATCGACGCACAGCCGCGCTACTTTCCGTTGATCGGGAACTGGATAGCGCGTCGCAGTCAGGAGCTTTCCACGCCCGGCCTGTTCGGCATGGGTGGCTACGCATGGGGGAACGAGCATATCGATGTGGCGCAGTTCGACGTGCCGGAATCGCTCGAGGACGACAAGTTCCGCCTGACCGTGATCGACGCGACGCACTACCGCTTGACCGGCGACGATCTCTCTGGCCCTTTCGTCGGGCAGATTGGACGGGTCGAGTCCATACCGTCGTGTTGCGGAAAGATCCTTCTCTGGGTGAAATCCATTAAAGGTCGGCCGGATACGCAGTTCGTGCTTCGACGCCATTCGCGAATGAAGAGTATCACCGACCTGCAAACCAACCTCGACGTTGAAGAGAAGGTGAAGCAATCGGGCGTATTGATTGCGAGTCTGCTCGATACCGACCCGGTGCGCGTAGCGGCGGAGTTGAACGCAGTGGGCGATCAGTACATCCGGCAGAACGTCGAACGAAAGTCTGCTGAAGCTGCGCAATCTCTGGAGTTTCTAAACTCGCAATTACCGGTGATCAAGCGACGTCTCGACGAGGCCCAGCAGCGGTATACGGCGGCACGGAACAAACTCGGCAGCGTCGACCTGACTGAGGAAGCGAAGGTGGTATTGCAGCAGTCCGTCGATGCAAAGACCAAGTTACTTGAACTCGAGGAGCAACGCCAAGGACTGGCGGCGCGATTCAATGGACACCATCCGGCGATCCGCACGATCGACTCGCAGATTGCGACTTTGCGTCAATACAGCGACGCGGCATCCTCCAGAATCAAGCAATTGCCAGACGTGCAGCAGCAGATAGTTCAGTTGCAACTCGACGTTCAGGTCAATACCGATCTCTACACGTCGTTGCTGAACAACTTTCAGCAATTGCAACTCGTCAAGGCGGGCAAGACGGGGAATGTGCGGCTTGTCGACACGGCGGCGGTTCCTGAGAAGCCAGTCAAGCCGAAAAAGTTGATCGTCCTTGCTGGATCGCTGGTCGTCGGCTTGTTTGCAGGCGCGGTGCTTGCCTTCGTGCGCAACATGCTGTTCCGCGGCATCAGTGACCCGACCGAGCTGGAGCGCCGCACAGGGCTGCATGTGTACGCGACGATCCCGTTGAGTAAGCGTCAACAGGAACTAACCAGGGTGTCGAGTGCAAAGAAAGCGGGTACACACGTTCTCGCCGCCGATACGCCCAGCGATCCGGCTATCGAAAGCTTACGTAGTCTAAGAACCGCCTTGCAGTTTGCGATGGTGAATGCGCGAAACAACGTCGTGCTGTTGACAGGATCAGCACCGGCCGTCGGTAAGTCGTTCGTGTCGGTGAATTTTGCGGCGGTGCTCGCGGCGGGGGGCAAGAAAGTGCTGCTGATCGACGGTGACTTGCGCAAGGGGCATTTGCACCAGTCGTTCGGATTTGAACGCGGTGGCGGGTTTTCAGAGCTGGTGTCGGGTCTCTCGACATTCGAGCAGGTCGTGCGGCGCGATCTGCTTGCGCGACTGGACTTTGTTTCGACAGGAACACTGCCGCGAAATCCCGCGGAACTGTTGTTGGGCGACCGGGTGGCGTCTTGTATCGAAGCGCTGTCGAAGAGGTACGACATCGTGCTGATCGACACGGCGCCTGCACTTGCAGCCGCCGATGCCGGGATTCTCGCGCCGAATGCCGGCACCGTGTTCCTGGTCGCCCGGGCGGCGGTGACGAAAGCGGGCGAGATCGCAGAGTCCGTCAAGCGGCTCGCCCAAAACGGGGTGGAGGCAAACGGCGTACTCTTTAACGGGCTGAATCTGTCGCACGCACGGTATGGCTACGGCTCCAAATATGGCTCATATCGCTATGCAGCCTATGAATACGGTGGCGAGACGCGTAGCTAGCGTCAACGTGTGCAGCGCATGAGGCCAAAGGACTGAAGATCGCCGTGCTCGGATATCTCCGGGTACGGAGATCGAGGTCAACCGTTCTAACTCTTTCTGGCGTGGACGTGAGCGATGAAGATAAACGATCGTGTGGTAGAAATCACAGGCGCGGTAACGGTCTCGAACCGTCTGCCGTTTGTATTGTTCGGCGGCATCAACGTTCTCGAAGACCTCGACTCGACACTGTATGCCTGCCGCCACTATGTCGAGACGACGGCGAAGTTGAACATTCCATTCGTCTTCAAGGCTTCGTTCGACAAGGCGAATCGTTCGTCGATCCATTCATACCGTGGGGTCGGAATCGATGAAGGTCTGAGGATCTTTGAAGCGGTCAAACGTGAGTTCGGCGTGCCGGTAATCACCGATGTACACGAGGTCGAGCAGGCCGCACGTGTCGCGGAGGTGGTCGACGTGCTCCAGGTACCGGCATTTCTCGCGCGGCAGACGGACCTGGTCGTGGCTATTGCCAAAACGGGCCGTGTGATCAACATCAAGAAGCCGCAATTCATGAGCCCGACGCAGGTCGCTCACATTGTCGGCAAGTGCCGTGAAGTCGGCAATGACAAGGTCATTCTGTGTGAGCGCGGCAGTTCATTCGGCTACGACAATCTGGTGGTCGATATGCTCGGCTTCCGGCAGATGATCGAAGCGTCGGATGGCGCGCCGGCGATCTTTGACGTGACGCATAGCCTGCAATACCGCGATCCGGGCGGGGCTGCTTCAGGTGGCCGGCGCCGCCAGGTTGTCGAGCTTGCACGTGCCGGTCTTGCTGTCGGTCTGAGCGGTCTCTTTCTGGAAGCACATCCAGATCCAGACCACGCTCGCTGCGATGGTCCGAGCGCGCTTCCGCTTGCCGTGCTCGAGCCGTTTCTCCAGCAAATGAAAGACCTTGACGATCTGATCAAGAGTTTTCCTGCGCTGGATATTGAATGAGCAGGCCACGCGAGTATCGGGGAAAAATCCGCCTCGTTCTATTCGATGTGGACGGCGTGCTGACGGACGGCTCGCTGCATTTCAATGGCGACGGTGAATACCTCAAGTCCTTTAGCGTACGTGACGGCGTGGCGATCGGATTGCTGCGGGAATACGGGATTGCGAGCGGCGTGTTGTCGGGTCGATCGAGTGCGCCGCTGACTCGCCGGGCGAAAGAACTCGGCTTCGACGTGGTGGTGACCGGCAGTCGCGACAAGTTGTCCGCGTACGAGGAGATCAAGTTGGAGCGGGGACTGCGGGACGAGCAGATCGTCTACGTCGGCGACGATGTGATCGATTTGCCGGTGATGTTGCGCGCGGGACGCGCGTTCGCCCCCGGCGATGCACACGTGCTTGTATTGCGTTACGCAGATCATGTCACGCGCGCGCGCGGCGGCCACGGCGTCGCCCGCGAAGTCGCCGAGAACGTGTTGCTGGCCGATGGAATGACGCTTGACGAGATGTATCAATCGTTTTTGACCGGGGAGGTGCGCAGTGCGATCGTCCAGTGACCTTGCTTCGATTCACGTGGTGATTCCGGCTCGCTTCGGGTCGACTCGCCTGCCGGGCAAGCCGCTCATTGATCTGGCGGGCGAACCGATGATCGTGCGTGTTTACGAAGCTGTTCGAGCGGCATTGCACGAGACGGTGGACATCGTGGTGGCGACAGATGACGAACGGATTGTCGGAAGTCTGGAGGCGTACCGGATTCCCGTTCGGATGACCGACCCCGAACATCAGTCCGGAACTGACCGGTGCGCGCAAGTCGCGCGCGAATTGGGCTGGAGTCCGGACGATCTTGTCGTCAATGTCCAGGGCGACGAACCGCTCGTTCCACAGCTGTTGCTTGCGTCGTTCGTGCAATTTTGTGCGAACGCGCAGGCTTTCGACATGGCGACTGTTGCGGTGCCTTTGACGGAAGTGTCCCATTTGACTGATCCAAACGTCGTCAAACTCGTGGTCGGCGCGCAGGGACAGGCAATCGTGTTCTCACGTTCCGCGATTCCGTTCTGCCGCGATCTTCCGCAGGACGAGTGGCCACTGTCCGCGTATTTGCGACATGTCGGTATCTACGCCTATCGATGCTCGGCGCTCTACCGGCTGACGGAGACACCTTCATGCGAACTTGAAGAACTCGAGAGGCTGGAACAGATGCGCGCGATCTGGCTGGGTATGCCGATTCACGTATTCGAATGGCCAGAACCCCCGCCGCCGGGTGTCGATACGAAAGAGGACGTAGCGCGAGTGAGGGAAATACTTTTTGTGAATGCTTCGGGGAGATCATGACGGCTCACGATTACATCTCGTCGGCGAAACGGGTTTTCGCTTTGGAGTCCAGTGCCATTGCCGCGCTCGCGTCGGCTCTGGACGACGACTATGCCCAGGCCATAGCGCGTATTCTCGAAACGCGCGGCCGTGTGATCGTATGCGGCATGGGCAAGTCTGGAATCATAGGTAAGAAGATCGCCGCGACCTTTGCGAGCACTGGTACGCCGGCGTTTTTCATGCATCCCGGCGAGGCGTATCACGGTGACCTCGGAATGGTCACCAGTGACGACGTGTTTCTCGCCATTTCAAATTCGGGCGAGACCCACGAGGTTGTGCAACTGCTCCCCTTTCTGCGAAACAATCACAATTTCGTGATCGCAATGACGGGTAATCGCGAGTCGACGCTTGCCCGCGCGGGGCATTGTCATCTGGATATCGGTGTCGAGAAAGAGGCGTGTCCGCTTCAACTGGCGCCGACCGCTTCGACGACTGCGACGTTGGCAATGGGCGATGCGCTCGCCGTGACGTTAATGGAGGCGCGCGATTTCAAGCCCGAGGGCTTCGCGCGTTTTCATCCTGGAGGATCGCTTGGCCGGCGACTGCTGAGCACAGTGGGCGATGAGATGGTTCACGACAAGCTTCCGTTCGTCGGGCCCGATGCGAAGGTCATGGAAATTGTCAGCGAGATGACGCGCGGCAGTCTGGGGATTGCAATTGTTCGCGACGAAACAGGCTGGGGCCTGATCACCGACGGTGATGTTCGCCGTCTGATCGAGGTCCACGGACCCCATGCATTCGAAAAATGCGCGCGCGACTTCATGTCGAGAGAACCCACGATGGTGTCTCCCGCAACGCGCGTACAGGACGCGTTGGCATTGCTCGACGAACGGCGGATTACTTCGTTACTCGTATTCGAACACCAGAACATTGTCGGTGTTTTCAAGAAGTGAAAGTGCATGCTCGGTGCGTTGGGCACAGCGGCTAGCGTTATTTCAGACAAATCCATGGCACCGGTAGCCAGCGATCATTGTCGACCGCACGCTGTGAGTAATATCGGCAGTCAGGATAAGTGACAAAGCCAGCGCTGGCCGCGGAAACAGGAACATGCACCCGTACACAAACCGCACAAGAGCTAAAGGAGCATTCTCCGGGGACGTCGCGGCACCTTCCATGGAATCGGAAGTGAAGATTGCGATAGTCGTATTCGCCGGGTTCTCCATCAAGGAGGTCGATGCGCTGGCGGATATCTTTAACCGCGCTCACGGCAACGATATCGTGGAGGAAAAGTCGCCTTCACTTGGCCTGATATTCAAGGTGTCGTTACTGTCGATTGGCGGCGGCTATGTTGATGACTCGCTTGCAATCCGGATTTGGACGGATCCAGTCGAACCTCGTTTATCGGAGAAATTCGACGGTGTATTTGTAGTGGGCGCGAAGTGCAGGCTGGGGGCGGCCGAAGACCCGGACGTGTTGCGCGCCATGTCGACTTTGGTGGCGCGAGCCGATGTCGTCGTGTGGGATAGCGACAGCTCGTTGTATCGATTCGTGATGGCTTCGCCGGGCACAGCGCGGCGCGGGCGACGATTGGGCAGTGCTCGCGCGCGCTCGAGACTGGCGCCGTCTATGACGGAAGCAGGGGTGTCGTTTGTCGCGGCGTTGGCAGCGACCAGCGCGCATGCGCGAAAACAGATCGAATCGCAGATTCTGCTTTATCTCACATCGTCGCGCAACGCTGTGAGAAAGCACGCGAGTCCTCGGGCGTCGACTGGCGGTCACGATGCGCAAACGGTCGACGCGTCATCGATGGAATGGACGGCGCCGATCAGAGCGGCGGCAAATTGGCTGCGAGAGAACTATATGCACCCGATCTCAATTGCGCACGCGGCCGAAGCCGCGAATATGAGCGAACGAACGTTTTTGCGTCGTTTCAGGGCGGAGGCATCGATCACGCCTTCGGAGTATTTGCTCGAAATTCGCTTGGGTGTCGTGTGCAGCCTGCTCCAGCAAACCAGTTTGCCGATCGATACGATCGCGCGACGTTGCGGAATGGGAAGCGGCGAGCGGCTTGCAAAAATATTCAGACGTCGACTATCTCTCACACCGAGCGAGTTTCGTGACGCGAATCGGCAGGGATTGAATCCTGGGATTCACGGGATCGATCTGGATAAATGAGTGCGAGCGACAAGCGGGAAGCTGGCGAATGTCGGAATGCGCCAACTATATGGCCGATGTAAAAATAGTCGCGCCTTTACGATTCAAAATGTAAGAGCCGTCATCCAAGAGAACTTCAAATGATCTTCGTAACGGGCGGCGCCGGCTTTATCGGCGCAAATTTTGTCATCGACTGGCTCTCCCACCACGATGAGCCGATACTCAACATCGACAAATTGACGTATGCCGGCAATTACGGCACGTTGCAAACGCTGCACGACGATCCTCGTCACGTGTTCGTGTGTCGCGATATCGGCGATCGCGCAGCCATGAGCGCTGTCTTTGAACAATATCGGCCGCGTGCCGTGGTGCACTTCGCGGCGGAAAGTCACGTCGATCGCTCGATCGACCGTCCACGTGAATTTATCGATGCAAATGTGACGGGTACCGGTGAACTGCTTGATGTCGCGCGACTGTATTGGGAGCGCCTAAGCGACGCGGAACGTAATTCGTTTCGCTTCCTGCATGTGTCAACCGACGAAGTGTACGGTTCGCTGTCGGCCAACGATGCCGCATTTACGGAGACGACGCCGTACGCGCCAAACAGTCCCTATGCGGCATCGAAAGCCAGTTCGGATCATATCGTGCGCGCGTACCATCACACCTACGGACTGCCCACGCTAACCACGAACTGTTCGAACAACTACGGGCCTTACCAGTTTCCGGAGAAGCTGATTCCGTTGATGATTCAACGGGCACTGAGCGGCGACGCGCTACCGGTTTACGGCGATGGCGGCAATGTGCGCGACTGGCTGTATGTACGCGACCATTGTGATGCGATCCGTACGGTGCTCGCACGTGGGGTGCCGGGGGAGACATATAACATTGGCGGCGATAACGAAAAAACCAACGTCGAAGTCGTTCATTTCATCTGTGATCTTCTCGACGCGATAAAGCCGCGCGAGAGCGGCAGTTATCGCGAGCAGATCGCTTTTGTTCCGGACCGGAAGGGACACGACCGGCGCTACGCGATCAACGCAACGAAGCTGCGTCGCGAGCTCGGCTGGGTGCCGCGCGAGACGTTTGCGAGCGGTTTGGCGATGACGGTGCAGTGGTACGTTGAAAACGGTGCGTGGCTCGAAGAAATTCGCTCTGGCGCATATCGGCGCTGGAACCCCGAAAGCATACTCAAGAGAGCGTGAACGATGGACTCGAACCGTAAGGGCATTATTCTCGCCGGCGGGTCTGGAACGCGGCTGTACCCGATCACGCGCGTTATCTCCAAGCAGATGCTGCCAATCTACGACAAGCCGATGATCTACTATCCGCTGTCCACGCTGATGATGGCCGGCATCCGCGAGGTTCTGCTGATCTCGACGCCGGATGACACGCCGCGCTTCGCGGCGATGTTCGGCGACGGCAGCCAGTGGGGCATGCGGATCACCTACGCCGTGCAGCCGTCGCCGGATGGGCTCGCTCAAGCGTTCATACTCGGCCGCGAATTTATCGACGGGAAACCGTCCGCACTAATTCTGGGCGACAACATTTTCTATGGCGCGGACCTGGGTGCGCATCTAGGCAATGCGCATTCCAGAACCAAAGGCGCGACGGTCTTCGGCTATCACGTGCACGACCCGCAACGCTACGGCGTGGTGGAGATCGACGCTCGGAATAAGGTACTGTCGATCGAAGAGAAGCCGCTGAAGCCGCGTTCCAATTTTGCCGTTACGGGTCTTTATTTCTATGACGGCGACGTCTGCGATATTGCCGCGAATATCGAACCGTCCGCACGCGGTGAACTGGAAATCACGGATGTGAATCGGCACTACCTGGAGCGCGAAGCACTTCATCTGGAGACGCTGGGTAGAGGCTTTGCCTGGTTCGACACTGGCACGCACGAATCGCTGATCAATGCGGCGACGTTTATCGCGACGCTACAACAGAGGCAGGGCTTGCTGGTTGCGAGCCCGGAGGAAGTCGCATTCCGGCGTGGCTGGATCGATGCCGAGCAACTGGCCCGCCTCGCGGCGCCTTTGCAAAAGACCGACTACGGCCGATATCTGTCATCTCTCATTCCTGCCATCCACACATGACCATTCAAGTTCGACATACCGCGATTCCTGACGTGAAGGTCATCGAGCCGCAAGTGTTCGGGGATTCACGCGGTGCTTTCCTCGAGACGTTCAATCAGGTCGAGTTCGAAGAGAAAGTGGCGCGCGGCTATACGTTCGTGCAAGACAATCATTCCATTTCAGCGCAGGGCGTTCTGCGAGGCCTCCATTACCAGATCCAGCATCCACAAGGCAAGCTGGTTCGGGTTGTAGTGGGTGAGGTGTTCGACGTTGCGGTCGATCTGCGGCGCTGGTCGTCCACGTTCGGGCGATGGGTCGGCGTGCGGTTGTCCGCGTCGAACCGGCGGCAGCTATGGATTCCGCCGGGCTTTGCGCACGGCTTCGTCGTATTGTCGGATGTCGCTGAGTTCCTTTATAAAGCGACTGCATTCTGGCACCCGGAGCACGAACGTACGTTGCGCTGGGACGATCCGGACATCGCTGTCGAATGGGAACTGAATGGTGTTCCGTTCGTTTCGTCGAAAGACGCCGCTGGTAGCCGCTTCAACGAGGCTGAGGTTTACTGATGAGAATCGCGATCACAGGCGTACAGGGGCAACTCGGCTGGGAACTCGCACGCTCGCTTTCGCCGCTGGGTGACGTGGTCCGTTGGGATCGGGAACTTGCGGATCTCAGCAAGCCGGCGCTGCTCGATGGGTTGATGAGTTTTTACCGCCCGGACGTCGTTGTCAACGCCGCAGCCTATACGGCGGTTGATAAGGCGGAAGACGATTGCATAACGGCGCGGCTCGTCAATACCGAATCGGTCGACGTCATGGCCCGCGCGGCAAAACGCGCGGGCGCATTGTTCGTTCATTTCTCGACTGACTATGTGTTTGACGGAAAGTCGGCGGAGCCTTATTCGGAAGATTGCGCGACGGCGCCACTGAATGTGTACGGCGCGACCAAGCGCGACGGCGAACTCGCGATCATCGCGTCCGAATGCGATCATTTGATCTTCCGCACCTCCTGGGTATATGCGACGCGCGGGGCAAACTTCATGCTGACGATGCTTCGGCTCGCCAGCGAACGTGAAGCGCTTAAGATCGTCGATGATCAGGTTGGTGCGCCGACTCCGGCAAGGATGCTTGCCAACGTTACCGCCCACGCGATTTCGCAAGCGATGCGCGAGCGCCGGGAAGCACGCTTCCAGAGCGGACTCTTTCATTTGACATCACGAGGCGTGACCAGCTGGCATGGCTATGCTTCGGCGATCATCGACTATGCGCGCAATCTCGCGCCTTCAGGTCGGGTACGCGTCACACACATCGAAGCCGTACCGAGCGAGGCGTTCCCGACGCGTGCGGCGCGGCCGCGCAATTCGGCTCTTAACAACGACCGCTTCGATGAGCGCTTTGGACTTGTGCGGCCGCATTGGTGGGACGCGCTTGCTCAGACGCTGGATGAGCGATTCGAGCGTACCGCTTAAGCATTCCAGACTTGCCGAGACTCTCGAAAGAGACCGTGGATTTGCCTCCGGCCTGCGTTACGATGCTCTGCGCGAACCTTGTTTGCTGATTCGATACTCCGTCGGCGTGGTGAGCAGGTGCTTGCGAAACAGCTTCGCGAGCCTCCCCCCGCTGCCAATTCCGCAACGACGCGCGATCTTGTCGACGGGCAGGCTTGTTTTGGCGAGAAGGCGGCAACTCATGTCGAGTCGCACATAGAGCAGATATTCCGACGGGGTCACACCCATTTCGCTCTTGAAGCGCCGCAGGAAATTCCGTTCGCTCATCGCCGCGATCTGGGCGGCGTCGTCGATCGATATCGGGCGTGCGCCGTTGGCCTCGAGCCATTGCGCGGACGCCTGGATCTTATCGCTGATATGCGATGCCGTTTTGCTACGCAGGATTGTGCTGAATTGCGTTTCGCCTTGAGGCGCAACCCAATCTGCGACCTGCTGCGCGACTTCCGGTCCAAGATCGTCGCCAACGATGCGCAAGGCGGTTCGCAGCGGGCTGGGCGAGTCCACAAGAGGCCGGGATGGGAATGCGTGTGCGTGACGGTCGTTTTCGATGCGCGCACCGTAGGCGTTCGAGAAACCCGCCGCTTCGAGCATCAGGCGTCCCTCGGCGATCGCATGGACCATGCCGCTTTTCGGAAACGCCTGGCGAAGCCACACGATCAGACGATCGTCACGGAACGCGTTTGTTGCGCCGGTGCCGCCTGCAATGAAAAGCGCGCGGAAGTTGTCCTCGTGCCCGCGCGATTCGACACTGTCGGTCCACACGAACACCGAAGAAGAACTGGCAATACGCCCACCGGATGCCGACAACAGCGAGACCTCATAGCGCGTTCGACGGGGCTCGCCTGTGTCACTCAGAGCATTCGCCGACTGGAATATCTCGATGATGGAAGCCACATCGGGTAGAGCAAATCCATTGAACAATGCAATACCGATATGGTTTACGCTGGCGCTCTGTGGCAAAGCGGGTGCTTGAAGTGCATTCTTATGCTTCACGTTGCAAAGAAACTCCATCGTACTTTCCCGGAAATGAGTGACTTGCCGGCCGTCTCTAAGCCGCTTTAATTGTTTGATCGAATGCTACATAACGTTGTTGCACTGCATTAATGACTGGCCGAATTTGCCAAGGTGTTGGCCAGAATTGCCAAGTGGTGATGTCTTTCCAAGGCAAGTGAATTACCCGCTGGATAATTGATGGGTTTAATTTGAAAGCGCGGCGGGCTGGAGTGGCAATGAAATGCGGTTCTATTGAGCTGGCGGAGATGGGGTATCGCGCAAAGAACCGGGAGGCCTTAATTTTTATTGTGAATTTGGATATCTATTGTGGGCCTGATAAGGAACACGATTAACGAAGAAGAATATCGATCATCAATACATAGTGATCCTATGTGACGGTATGAGATAGCGTCAACGTAACAGTCAGGGAACCCGCCCTGTCGTATTCGAAGAGTCGAGACTTCACTTTAAATACATCATCGAATCCCAACTCCTCGACCTTCATGACTACATTGTCGCCAACAAGGGGGAGATGACATGCGAACCTTTTCCCAGTAGTACGGTACGTACCAAAACCACCCGTGTACTCGTACACGTAAGTCACTTTCTCATCCATGTGCGCTCCGTTCGGGAGTTTTCGTATGAATCAAGGACGTGGATGCATGCGCCTCGCGAGACGCCTGCGCGTAGTCGGACACGCGACTCGAACCTGATATGGCGGAAAAAAAGAACCTGCCGCCCGAAGGAGCGGCAGGCTGGAAAATCGAGGGGGTTGGGGTTGACTGAAAGATGCGCCCCTCGAAAGGCCGACGCCAAGTGTATTCGTTCGAAGCAGGCTCAAGACACGAGAGGCGGATTGCGTCACGTTGTTGACTGAACATGACATGAGAAGGGCTCAACGCGGCACGGTCGTTCAGGTATCCTGGGCCTGCATCGACTTGGGTGGCCGTGCTCGTCTTCCGGCGGTAGCGGTGTACCGCCGGGTTCTGACTTACGCTTCGACCTGACTTGCGTAGTCGGCCTCAATCAGAACACCTGGATCGAACGCGCGCCGTTGATCCGGTACCTGTGCTATGGGCTTCTGCTGTGCCACGTGGTTGCGCGTTCGATAGTCCGTCGGCGTCGTCTCCAGATATTTTCTGAACAGCTTCGACAATTGCCCGCCGCTGCCGATGCCGCAGCGGCGCGCGATCTTGTCGACGGGCAGACGCGATTCGACCAGCATCCGGCAACTCATATTCAGGCGCGCGCGAAGCAGATAGTCGGAGGGCGTCATGCCGATTTCGCTCTTGAAGCGGCGCAGGAAGTTGCGCTCGCTCATCGCTGCGACCTGGGCCGCGTCGTCGATCGAGATGGGCCGGTCGACGTTCGCTTCCAGCCAGCGTGCCGACGCGAGGATCTTCTCGCTGATCTGCGGCGCCACATCAGGTGTGATCGACGAGTTGAAAGGCGTCCTGGGTTGCGGCGCGATCGACTCGGCAACCCGCTGTGCAAGATCGGCGCCTAGATCCTCTTCGACGATACGCAGCGCGGTCGATACGGCGCCCGGCGCTTCTGTCAACCGCGCCGGATGCAGGCCGGGTGCTTCGTTGTCTCCATGGAGAAGCGGGCAGTAGCGGCTGGGCAGCCCGGCGGCCTGAAGCAGCAGTTGGCCTTCCGCGATCGGATGCACGATCTCGCTGAACGGATGCCTGCGGCGAAGCCACTCGCTCAATCGCTCGTCGCGGCATGCCTGCTGCACGCCGGCGCCGCCTGCAATGAACAACAGGTGCGGCTCGTTGGTGCCTCGATGCGACTGGACGTCGTCGGTCCAGACAAAGACCGATGACGAACTGGCGATGCGTCCGCCCGCGGCGGAAAGCAGCGAGACGTCGTAACGTGCGCGGCCCGAGCGCGGTGCGGCGACGAGCGAGTTAGCTCTCTGGAAAATCTCGATGAGTGCCGCGACCGTAGGCAAGGCGAATCCGTTGAACAGCGCAATGTCGATGCGAGTCAGAGCGTTCGTTTGCATCGGCACGGTACTGTCCCGCGAACTGCGCTGCAGAGTATGTCCCAAATCCATTTATTTTTCCCCGGAAATGTGTGGTCTACAGAGACTTCTCCCCAAGACTCCGTCTTTTTTTATTAGAGCATGCTATACGTGTGATTCTCTTGTCAGTATTTCATGGCTGAATTAACCAACACATTGGCTGTTGCGGACGTCGAGCGGCGAGATGGCGAGCAGCCTTGCTTAGCGCCTGATTCGATCTGTGATTGCGAAAGATTACGAAAGGATTATCGTATATCGCAACAGGCAAGGGCGGCATGCATAGTGCATCCTTTTATCGATTTATATCATTGTTGGGCTAATTGTGCTCAATAGCAGTGCATTACCCATTGGCGGTGAAATATTTTATGGTGAATGCTTGTCAGTCTGGTTGATCAAAAGTGGTGCATTTGCTGCACCGCATGGGGTGTTGCCGCTAAACGCCACAGCCGATGCTGAGAAAACACGTGCTCAGGGCGCTGTGAGTCGGCCCCATCAATGTGCTCCTTTCGGACTTAAGTTTTCCGATAAGCGCCGCAAAACGGTGCGGCGCAGCGGAAGAGGTAGAATTTCGCCCGACGTTCAGGATGCGCGAATTTCAAGTGCGTGCACACATGCATCGCTGTTCACTTGGACTGCGGGGCGGCCGCCTTGTCCCGTCTCGTCGGGCACGGCGAACGCTTGAACTCCGTGATGCGCCATGTTCGGTTGGATCACCGCGCTGGCATCGTCCAAAGCGGGGGCAGTAGTTAAAATTTTTCAGCAAACGATTGCGCATGAGGCTAAATAAGCTCGCTATGCGACCGTTAACGGGTTCATGCATAAACAAGACATTCAGACAATCGTATCCGCAGCTCGCGAGACGGCCGATTCCATCGTCGGCGCGCGCGAATGGAAGACGGCGGAAGATGCCAGCGCAATGCGCGACGTGATCTTCTGGGACATGGTTGCGAAACGATTGCCTGACACGAACCTCGCCGATCTGCTGTCAGTGTTGGATTAGACGGCTTAGTCGACACGGTTCATCTTGCCGCGCGGCATGCTGTTACGCGTACGGTGGCGAGCGCGTCCAACATCCGTCAATGGACGTCCAAGGCTTCAACACGGCTACTGATCCCCAAACCCGAGCAGGGAAAAGATCTTGACGACTGACCCTTGCTTCGGTTGGCGCCCGCCCTGTTGTTGTATAAAGACTTGCATCGCGCGTGTCATCTCTTGAGCTGACAGCTTGCGATAGGCGCAGATGTTGTAGGTGACGCCGTGTTGCGAGTCTTTGATGAAATTATCTACGTTCGGTAGCTGCATGCTTTCCTCGAGAGCGTCACGCGGTTATTCCGGTGGAACTGTTGTCGTCTTCGACCCACAGGTGAGGACAGCAATGGCAATCGTGGATGAACCTGGGGCGGCATGCATCGGCCTGATCCTCTTAGGTCACGAGCGACTATTGCCTGAAATTGAAGCGGTCCACAAAAAAAGAGCCTGCCGCCCGAGGGAGCGGCAGGCTGAAAGATCGAGGGGTGGGGTTCGCTTGAGAGAAGCGCCCCCTCGAAAGACCGAAGCCAAGTCTAGTCGCTCGAAGGAGGCCATGGGCGCATGCGGCGGATGAGGTCACGTTCTTGACGGAACAGGACACGAAAAAGGGCTGATCCCGGGCGGACGGACATGCCGCTGAACGTCACCGCCCAGATCCGCACCCGCGCCACCCCCGGCGCCCGGGCCCACCCCCCACCCCCCACCCGGCATTCCCATTGGCAACACGCCAGACGGGACTTTTTTCATGAATCGCGGTGGACGCGTTAATGTACCAGCGCCGCGAGGCCGCGTATCTGGCGTCCCAGATACTCTCGTGCCATGGCGCAAAACGTACTTCTACCCACCGCGTTAATTTATTCATGGATTCTTTATGCTTATTAAAGACGTAGCCGTCAGCTTGCCCTCCAGGATCGTTACGAACGAGGAAGTGATCGATATGATTCGATTCCATTCCAGGGATTACGAGGGCGACATCGACCGGGGGATGCGCACCATCAAGACCTTGCTCGACAGAAGCGGACTGGTCAACCGGCGCTGGTGTGAAAGCCACGAGTCGCCTATCGATCACGTCGCCATGGCGACGCGCAAGGCGCTATCGGAAACGTATCTGAAGCCGGAACATATCGAGCTGTTTATTTACGTAGGTATTGGAAGAGGGTTTCTCGAGCCCGGCAACAGCCACATGATGGCCAGCACGCTCGGCTTCGTGAACGCCGAGTGTTTCGACGTGGTCGACGCCTGCATGAGCTGGACCCGGGCCATGGCGATCATCGACAGCCTTTTCAAGTCGGGCCAGTACAGAAACGCTATGATTGTGAATGCCGAGTTCAATATGCTTGCGGGCGGTCCACTCTATCCGGGGAATTTCGCGTTGAAGAGCCAGGCTCAAATCGAATATACGTTGCCGTCGTTCACGATTGGCGAGGCGGCGACCGCTACCTTGCTCGTCGCCAAAGAGCCGGATAACTTCACCTTTGCGTTCCGCGCGAAGCCGGCAGTGTCGGACCTGTGCACCATTCCAATCCCCGGCTACGAAGGGTATTGCCACCCGACCGAACGGATCGGTAAGAACGGCGACATGCGTTTCACATCATTCGGCCATGAGCTTCACAAGAATTCGGATGAACTGTCCGCGGTATTGACTAAACTGCCAGTTCCCAAGAAAGACATCGACATCGTCTTCACCCACGCTTCCTCCAAGGCGGCGTGGCAGGGTTACGGCGCCAAGGTAGGGATCGACGACAAGATGTATCACATCTACCCGGAGACGGGAAACCTCGTTTCGGCTTCGATTCCGGCTGCCATTTCACTGGCAAAAGACGGCGGGCGGTTGAAGAGAGGCGACAGAGTGCTGTGCTGGGTCGGCAGCGCCGGCATGTCGTTCAACGTCAGCAGCTTCAGATTCTGAGGCTGGATAAGTCAAGATAAAGCGCGACATGAGAGCCATTTCAGGGAGCATCCGTTACCTCAACCGACTGGTTTATGAATCGGCCAAGGTGTCGGACTACAGCGTGCTGGCTGTTGGCGTAATCGGTACGATGGGACATCCGCTGTACTGGCTGTGGTGGACGTACATCGACCCTCAGCCCAACGAAAGCCTGCTGATGCGCGCTTTCGGTACAGCCGCCTGTGCGCTGCTGCTATTGCGCCGTTTCTGGCCCGCTTCGGTCGTGCGCTTCCTGCCGTGGTACTACTTCGTAACGGTAGCTTATACGCTACCGTTCTTTTTCACTTACTACCTGATCGCCGGTCACTATTCGATGCTCTGGTCGATGGCCGAGCTGGGCATGGTGTTTTTTCTGATCGCCATCTTTCCGTCAGTGGTTGCGTTGGCACTCAATCTGATTCTGGGTATGGGGCTTGCCGTTCTATGCGCCAGGCTCGTCATTCCGCAATCCCTCCACGTTGACGGGCAGTTATTTCTCTACACGTATCTGCCGGTTTTTACATTCGCTATTTTCGCCGGCCTTACGTTCAGTTACAGCAACCTCAAGGGCATCGTCGCGCAGGCAAAAAATGTGGCGTTTCGTGCGCTTGCCGGCTCGATCGCTCATGAAATGCGCAATCCTCTCAGCCAGCTGAGGCACGTGCTGGATCGCATGGAAGAGGCGCTGCCCGCGGTGACGGACGCCAACCCGTCGCCGGCCATGTCGCATGACAGGGCGGCGTTGCTTTACCGGCATCTCGCCCACGGCCAATTGTCGATTGATCGGGGCCTGCGCATCATTACCATGACGCTGGACGAGGTCAGTGCCAAACCCATCCGCGCGGATCATTTCACCTATCTGAGCGCGGCGGCCACCACGCGCAAAGCGCTGGACGAATACGGTTTCGGCGATCAGAAGGAGCGCGCCAAAGTCCGGCTCGTGGTGCTGGAAGACTTTATCTTCAAGGTCGACGAAACCGTCTATCTGTTCACGCTGTTCAATCTGATCAAGAACGCGCTGCATCACATTGCCGCGCATCCTTTGGCAACGCTGACGCTGACGATCGACCGCCAGACGGTGCTGGTTCATGATACCGGCCCCGGCATCGCGGCCGACCTCCTGCCGCATCTGTTCGAGCCTTTCCGTACCGCGGGCAATTCGGCGGGTACGGGGCTCGGCCTTGCCTATTGCCAGCGCGCAATGCGCGCGTTCGGCGGCACGATTGCCTGTCGCTCGGAAGTCGGAAAATATACGCAGTTCACGCTGCAATTCCCCGCCGTCTCCAGCCGCGAGGTGGCAGAGCATGAGCAGAGGGTTTTCGAGCACGCCACGCCATTTTTTGCCGGCAAACGCATTCTCGTCGTGGACGACGATGCCGCCCAGCGGGCGCGAAGCCGCCGCGCATTGTCGAAGGTCGGCGCGCAGGTGAGCGAGGCGGAAAACGGCGAGGCGGCATTGAGGGTGCTTCAACAGTCAACGCCGCACGACCTCGTGCTGATGGACATCAATATGCCGGTTATGGACGGCTACACCACCGCCGAGACGATCCGGGCCGACCATCAACACCCGAACCGGAACGTTCTGATCGCCGCTTTTACGACGGAGCCGGTCAATGTGACGCGGGTGCTCGCCAGGCGCGCCGGCATGGACGACATGATCAGCAAATCCGTTAGCCCGGTGGAATTGATCACCGCGCTCAAGACGCTCTTCGAAAGCGGCAATCGGCACGTTCACAGCCATCCATTCGACGGGTTCGCCGGCAAAACGATTCTGGTGGCGGACGACGACACCTACAGCAGGCGGATTGCCAAAGGTTATCTGGAACGGTGCGGCGCGCGCGTCGTCGAGGCCGAGCATGGGCCGGCCGTGCTGGCGAGGTTGGAGGAGGGCGACGCCGTCGATGCCATCGTGATGGACATGAACATGCCCGGAATGGGCGGCGTGGAAACCACCGCGTCGATCCGCGCGCGTGCCGACGCATATTCCCAGATCCCCGTCGTTGCATTGACCGGCCAATCCGACATGAAAGCCGTGCAGGCCTGTCTCGCCGCAGGCATGAACGAGGTCATGATCAAGCCTGTGCAGATCGGCGCCCTCTATGCGTCTCTTGCAAGGCAGTTTGCCCAGCAGCGTGCGTCGTATGCGCCGGTCAAAGCGGAACCGGCACAGCCACCCGCCGTGCAAGCCGGCAAGCCGGCGCCGATCAAGGAAGGCCCGCTGCTCGACGAGAAACACCTCGAGGAACTGGTGGCGCTCGATTTGCTGGATCAGACGTTCCTCAACGGCATCGAGCAGATTCGCTCGACTGTGGCGCAACTCGCCGCGAGCGTGGCGGCCCGCGACCTCGAATCGACGCATGGCGCCTTGCACGTCCTGCTTGGCATCAGCGGCAATATCGGCGCGAAGGCGCTGCATCAGTTCGTGCGGCAAATCTACCCGCGCGTGGTGGAAGGGGAATGGCCGGCGGAAGCCGACTGGCTGGCGCGAATCTGCTCGTTGAGCGACCATTCAGCCCCCGCGTTGCAAACGTTTTTCGCTTCAGCCAAAGCGCGTGGCGATCACGGGGACTCTGTGAGTGATTGAAGGGCGGTGGAGGGCCAGCGATCCGGTCTGGCTTCAGGCCCGCAAGATCCTGGCGACCCAAGCGCAAACACCGCGGAGAATCGCGCTTCATAAGCGTTTGCTATCGTGCAAGAACGAAGCCGTCTTGGCGTGATTCACGAGGGCGATATACCGTTATAGCCGTATATCAGCCACCCGGAAGCCAAGATCGATCATGTACAAAGCTATCAGGAAAAACCCTTCGGCGGCTCAAGCTGCCGATACGATTCTCACCGCGTTGCGTGGCATTCCTGTCTCCGCGCTCAGCGACAATATGCATCGCAATATCGGCTTCGACATCGCTCGACGAATCCGCCACCACGTGGCCCTGCGAAAGGCCGATCATGAGTTTCCCGCAACGCTCGTCGCGGGTCAGTTCGATACGCCGAGGCCGGTGTGCTGCATCTTTCCGCGTCGCGAGACAGCGCTTGCAACCTGAGAGAGGTCATGCAATGGTTAAGCAGGCCCGCCGAAGCGTCATGGGAATCGAAAAAATTAGAATCAAGGAGAGGTTGAGTTGAACAGCAATCTGAACATGTTCGATCTGTCGGGGCGCCGTGCGCTGGTCACGGGATCGAGTACCGGAATCGGTTACGCGCTCGCAAAAGGATTAGCCGGCGCGGGCGCCGAAATCATTCTGAACGGTCGCAGCGAGGCGCGCCTCGCCGAGGCGGTCAGCCGTTTGCGTGACGAGGGCGCCACTGTGCACGCCGCCAGTTTCGACGTGACATCGGCAGATGACGTGGAAAACGCGATCGTCAATATCGAGCGCGAAATCGGCGCAATCGACATTCTCGTCAACAACGCGGGCATGCAGCGTCGCGCGCCGCTCGAACAGTTTTCCCACGAGCAGTGGCAGGAACTGATGAAGACCAACGTCGACAGCGTGTTCCTGGTCGGGCAGGCGGTGGCGCGACATATGATCGAGCGGCAACGCGGCAAGATCATCAACATCTGTTCGGTGCAAAGCGAACTGGGCCGTCCTAACATTGCCGCCTACACCGCGAGCAAGGGCGCCGTGAAGATGCTGACGAAAGGCATGGCAATCGACTGGGGCCAGCACGGCATCCAGGTGAATGGTCTGGGGCCGGGCTACTTCAAGACCGAGTTGACCGAGGCGCTCGTCAACGACGAGACCTTCAGCAAGTGGCTGATTGGACGCACGCCGTCGCGGCGTTGGGGCGATGTGGAAGATCTCGTCGGCGCCGCGGTCTTCCTGGCGAGCAACGCTTCGAACTTCGTCAACGGCCACATTCTCTACGTGGACGGCGGCGTGACCGCCACACTGTAGTCCGGCGTTGAGGCATTGCGCCGCGAGACTATCTCGCGGCCGGTCCCGTCGATTGCCTGAGCTGAAACAACGCGTGCACCTCGTGCCCGTGCGGCGGACGCTTGCCGTCGAGCGTGTCGAGCAGATACCCCGCGGCTAGCCGTCCGATTTCGTAGGTGTCGACGCGCATCGTGGTCAGCGCGGGGCGGATTTCCTGCGCCATTTCCAGATCGTCGAATCCGGTGACGGACAGTTCGCCCGGAATCGCAATGCCCAGGTCCTCGGCCTCGCGCAACACGCCCAGCGCGATATGGTCGTTGCCGCAGATGATCGCGGTGGGGCGCTCGCCCGACGCTTCCCAGATCGTGCGCAGACTGCGCCGCCCGAATCCCATCGTCGATTCGCCTTCAAACATATGCTCGGGCCGCACCGCGAGGCCGTGACGTTCGAGTGTCGCGCGAATGCCCGCGACGCGTGCCTGCACGCGGTCGTTGTCGCGCGTCGGCTGGATGCAGACCGCGAACGCGCGGTGCCCGAGGCCGATCAGATGTTCGGTGATCTCCGCATAGGCCGCATGGTTGTCGAAGCCGATGCAGGTGTGCGGACTGTCCTTGCGATAGGCGTACGTCACCGCATACGGCACGCGGTAGAGCCGCAACGCATCGAATAGCTCGGCCGGATGAGCCTCGCCTACCACGGCCATTGCTTCCACGCCGCGCGCCAGCATTGCGCGCACCTGCGTGAGCGCCTGCGCGGGGTCGTAATTCGAGCAGCCGAGCACCAGCGTGATGCCGCGCGCCGCGAACGCCGCCTGCATGCCGCTTACCTGCGAAGCAAACACGCGATCATCCAGAGTCGGAATGATGATGCCGGCAATGTGGCTGCGCGTGGAGGCGAGGGCGCGCCCCGCCGCATTCGGAAACCAGTTGAGCGTGAGCGCGGCATGCTCGACGCGCTCACGCACGTTCGCGGAGACCTTGTCCGGCTCGTTGTAGACCCGCGAGACGGTCGCCGTGGAGACGCCCGCGAGCTTGGCGACATCGGAAAGCACGCTGCGGCCCGTGCTGCGGCGTGCGCGGTTCGTCTGAGTGCGGGCGGCGGCCGGCGGGTCGAGAGAGTCAGGCATCAGGTTGGAGAGCGCAGAGTGAATCGGGGAACGCCCGCCATCTTACCGCCGTGGACGCGCGCGAAGCGTGGGCGCGCGTGAAGGCTTCAGCGGATGTACCTGTGATCCGGAAACCCTCCCCCCGGTTCAACGGCTAGCGAACCGAGCGGTTCGCACCGAGTGCCGCGATACGGCCGCGAAAATGCTCGGTGCCGGCGACGATCTTATCGAGCACCGCGTCGAGGGCCCAGAAGCGTTCGCGCACGTCGTAGTCGATCACGCGGCAGCGAATGGAGTCGAACGTGCCGATGCGTTGATGATAGATCTTCGCGAACGCCGGGTAGCCGAGCGACTCGGAGACCGCGGCGAGCACGAGAAACGTAGCGAGTTCTTCTGCCAGAGCCGGGTCTTGCGCCGCATCGTTGCGCAGCCACTTGTAGAGATCCGGATGGAAGTTCGTGAACACGCCGTTGAAACCGGCCGAACCCGCCTTCATCGCGTCCCACGCGATGGCTGCGTTGGCGTTCAGGATTTTCAGCGGCGAACCTTCGGCGAGCGCGACGCGCCGTTTGACCGTAGCGAGATCGCAGCTCACGTCTTTGAGCATGATGAAGCGGCCGGTGTCGATGCACAGCTTCAATTCGTCGTCCGAGAGAAGGCGGCGGTAGGGCGCGGGGCATTCGTACAAACCGAGCGGAATGTCGGCCGGCAGGCGCGCGAGCAATTGCCGGAGATTCGCCGCGAACGTCTGCGTGCCTTGCTGCTTCGGGTCGAGCCGGTTCGTCACCAGCACGATGCCTTGTGCGCCGGTGGCGGCGGCGACGTTAAGCTCTTCGGCCTGTGCGTCGGGGTCGTCGCTGATATGGCCGGAGACGACGACCGGAATGCGGCCCGCCACCTTGTCGACGACGAAGCGTCCCAGCGCGCCACGCTCGGCGAGTGTCAGGAACTGCATTTCACTCGACTGCGCGACGGCGAAGAGCGCGTCCGCTCCATGCGCGATATACCACTCAATCAGGCGTTCGAGTCCGGCGTAATCGATGGCGCCGGCGTCGTCGAACGGCGTCAGCATCACGGGGACGATGCCTTCGATCGACGTGGCGAATTGCTTGGAGGTGGTCATGCTCGTGATCTCCCGGAAAGGGTCGGTGAGTCCAGGCGGCGCGCGCGTTTCACGCGGGCGCTCGCACGGGTTCGGTTGGGGTGGACTGGTCTTCGATCGGCTTGCGCACCAGCAGGAGGTAGCTCATCGCGCCGATGAACGCGATGCCCGCGGCCGTCAGCAGCGCGGGGACGAACGACCAGCTCTGCGCGATATAGCCCGTCAGGATCGGGGCGAGCGCGCCGCCCAGAAAACCGCCGAAGTTCTGAATCGCGCCGAGCGAGCCGACGCGGTTCGGCGGCGCGGCGGCAGTGGCAAGCGCCCATGAACTGGCGGATGCGGCATTCGCCAGAAAGATCACCACTGAGATGCACACGATCGCGATCGTGTTGCTCTCGACGAGCGCCGCCGGAATCGTGAACGCAACCATGCCGAGCATTGCGATCACCACCGCATTGCGACGGCTCGCGACCGGACTCGTGCTGCGGCTCGTGATGAGATCGGAGAACCAGCCGGCCGTCAGCGAACCCAGAAAACCGCAGAAGAACGGTATCGATGCCGCGACGCCCGTGTGCATCAGGCTCATGTGGCGTTCCATCGTCAGATAGCCGGGCAGCCACGTGAGGTACACCCAGTTCAGGTACACCGAGCCGAAGAAACCGATCAGCATGCCCCACGTGGTGCCGTGCGAAAACAGCGAGCGCCATTCAGCGAAGGTGACCGTGGGTGCCGGCTTGCGGTCCGCTTCGTCGCCTTCGAGATAGTGCCGTTCGGCTTCGGTCATGGTGGCCTTGACGGGGTCGCGGTACATCGCGAGCCACACGAGCGCCACGACGAGACCGACCACGCCGGTCACGATGAAGGCCCAGCGCCAGTGGAACTGCACCACGAGAACCGAAAGACACAGCGGTGCGAGTGCCGTGCCGAGCGGCGACGCCGAGTTGAAAATGCCGGTCGGCTTGCCGCGCGCGCGCAGCGGAAACCAGTTGCTAACCACCCGGGCCGCCGACGGAAACTGCGGCGCCTCGCCGATGCCCAGCACGATCCGCGCGAGGATGAACCAGCCGAAGGTCGAGACGAATCCGCCCGACGCCTGCGCGAGCGACCACACGATCAGGCCGATGCCGAGCAGCTTGCGCGGCCCGATGCGGTCGACGAGACCGCCCACCGGCAACTGGAAGAGCGCGTAGCTCCACGAGAACGCGGAGAGCAGCAGCCCCATTTGTCCGAGCGACAGCCCGAGGTCGTGACGGATCAGCGGATTGGCGACCGCGAGCGTGCCGCGGTCCAGATAGTTGACGATGCCGCTCACCATCAGCAGCGTGAGCGCCACGATCTGGGCGCGGCGGATTCTCGGTGGGGCCTGCTCGAGGCTCGGTGTTGCGCTCATGATCGTTGTCTCCGTTTCATGTCTTCGGTGGGTGTGAGCAAGCCGCGCTGATGCGATGTCAGGCGGCCGGAGTGTGCGCGTCTACGTCGGCGCGCGCTGGATCGAGGTCCGCGCGCTTTTGCGCATCGCGCTGAGCGTAGCGTCCACGTGGGTAAAGGCGAATGCTTCGTTCTGTCACCAATGTTAGCGCTTACATTAAATGGCGCTTTTGCGCGAATCACGGCGGTTCGCTAAACAATTTCGCTTCACGGATCCAAATGATAGCGCTTACATTTTGTGCCTTTCCTTGAAGAGATTGCAAGCGATAGCGATGCCTTGAAGGGTAAACCCCGGTGATTGGCGACGAATGCCGCTTTGTTGAAAGCGAAGAGGCGGCAGAGTGCTCCTTTTCCTGGCGCCAGACCGAATATTTAGCCGGCGCTTTCCGGGCTATGCTTATCGAATAAGTTGTCTGCCCTGCCCGCGATACAGGCGGGCGGGGCCGGTTATCGACGACGACACGCTTTTGACCCGACACGCGCGGAATTCAATGAAAGAGATCAGCGGTGACCCACGCAAGGCACCGGCAGCCGCAACCCGGCAGGATGATGGGCGCCTCGAGCTCCCCGCGGCCGAGCCAGATGCGCTCATGCACCTGAAGAGCTGCGCGCTCAACCTGGTCAGTGATGCTGCCTATCTGATCGACCAGAATGCATGCTTCGTCTACGTCAATGAGGAGGCCTGCCGCACGCTCGGATACAGTGAGGCGCAGTTGCTGCGGATGCGCGTGATGGATGTCGATCCCGAATGGAACTTTGAACGGTGGCGCGACGCCTGGAAAGAGCTGCGCGAGAACGGCTCGATGATGATCGAGTCGATGCAGCGCCGCCAGGACGGCACGACCTTGCCGGTGGAAATTAGCGCGAGCTATTTCGAGTACGAAGGCCAACCGTATAACCTCGCACTCGTGCGCGATATTACCGAGCGCAAGCGCACCGAGCAGCTCCTGATCGCGCAACTGGAACTCGAGGCGCAATTCCGCCGTCTCGCGGAAAGCACGCCCGATATCATTTGCCGGTATGACCTCGACTGTCGGCTGGTTTATGCCAACTCCGGACTTGCCGCGATACTGCGCCGTCCCTTGCACGAAATGCTCGGTGCGACGCCGACCGAACACACCGCCGATCCCCAGTTCGTGGCTTATCAGAATGCGCTGGCGGCCACGCTCGAAACGGGCGCGGAACGCACGCACGAACTCACGTTGCGCGACGGCGCGAATGACGTGAGCTATCACCACGTCCGCATTCTCGCGGAGCGCGGGCTGCACGACGAGATCACGAGCGTGCTGGCGCTGGGGCGCGACATCACTGAACGCAAGAAGGCGGAAGAGCGTTTGCATGCGAGCGGGCAGGCATTCCGGGCGCTGGTCGAGCATTCGCCGGACTACATCGCGCGCTTCGACCGCGACTGCCGGCGCATCTACGCCAATCCGGCGCTGCGCGCGATCCTGCCGCCGGTGGCTGACGAAGCCATGGGCTCGGAAAGCGTGGACGAGTCGCCAGTGGTCGATGTGCCACGGTATCGGGACCAGCTGCGGCGCGTCGTCGAGACCGGCACGGAGCGCATGGACGAAGTGCGGTTCCGTAACGCCAACGGCGAGGTGCGCTGGGGGCACATGCGGATGGTGCCGGAGTTTGCCGCCGACGGCCAGGTCGCCACCGTGCTTGCTATATGCCGAGACATCGACGAACTCAAGCGCAGTGAGCAACTGTTTCGGACGCTGACCGAAAACGCGCCGGAGATGATCGTTCGCTACGACCGCAACTGTCGCTATAGCTACGTCAATCCGAGGTTCGAACAGGTCAACGGGATGCGCGCAGCGGACGCCATCGATAAAGCGCCTGCCGAGCTATCGGACAGTGTCATGCCCGAGTTGCGGATGATCACCGCCACGCTGGAGCAGGTGATGGCAAGCGGCATCGGCGCGAAGGTGGATCTCACGTCGGAGAAGAACGGCAAGCCAGTGGGCTGGCACGTTAGCGCGGTGCCCGAGCACGGCGCTAACGGCGACATACGCGGTGCGCTGACGATCTGGACCGACATCACCGAGCGGATGGAGGCCGAACTCCGTTTGCGCGAATCGTATGCGCTGTTGCAGGAGTTGACGTCGTTGCGCGAAACCGCGCGCGAGGAAGAGCGCAAGCGCATTGCCCGCGAGATGCACGACGAACTGGGACAGCAACTGACGGCGCTGCGGCTTGGTGTATCGGCCATGCGAATCGAGTTCGCGCAAGACGATCCGGCGCTGGCCGGACGTTTCCGGGACCTGCTGGCGCTCGCCGACGACACCATGCAGGTGGTCCGCAATGTGGTTGCGTCGCTGCGTCCAGCCGCAATCGATGCCGGCATCGTTGCGGCGCTGGAGTGGCTGGCCGCCGAATTCTCGCGCGACGGCCGGGTGGCCTGCCATCTACGGATTCCTGACGATAGTCTGGTCCTCGACGAGGCGCGGGCAATCGCACTGTTTCGCATCGTGCAGGAGGCGCTAACGAATGTCGCGCGTCATGCCGCGGCGACCCAGGTCACGATTTCGCTCGAACAGACCGGACGCTGCTGGGTCCTCGAAATAAGCGACGACGGCTGCGGCTTCGATTCGATGGCGGCGCGGATGAAGTCGTTCGGGCTGGTGGGCATGAGAGAGCGCGTGCTGATGTTGGGCGGCGAGATTTCGGTGCGCAGCGCGCCGGGCAGCGGCACGTCGATCACCGTGCGCATACCCGTCGACGACGCTTCGTAGCAGTCGGGAACCTGATTGAACCTCTAAGACGACTTCCGCAAACGGGCGACAATCGCGTTGATCTGCATGTCGAAGCGTTCGAACCATGCGCGCGCCACTTCCAGTTGCGCGTCGACTTCCTGAAAGTGGGACTGATGCACTTCGGCGGCGCGCTCGGCTGCGGCGATTGCTTCAGGAGTCGTGTGCGACCGAAACGCAAGCGCGGCGAGCGACTCGATCTCGCCGCGCTTGCTTTGACTTTGATGCATGAGTTCCGTCAGCAGATCCTTCAACATCTGCAACTGATCGTGCCAGTCGCTTTCCGCGCGATACAGCGCCGCGATGAGCGGACCCGCATCGTCCGCGAGTGAGATGTTGGCCGCGGTGGACGTGCCCTGCCGCACGTGATCCAGCACCGCGAGGCAGCCCTCGGCGCGCTCGACTAGTTGCTTCGCTTTGTCATGCGCTTGGGCCATGCGCGTCTTGAGCGCCGTGGCGCGATCGCAAAGCCGCGCCTGTAGGACGAACGTCTGCGGCTTCACCTGTCGATGTCCATGTGTGGGGTTCGTGAGGGGCGATGAATGATCCCGCTTGCATTTGAAGCGACGTCGCATCGAGGGGATTCGCGCCGCCTTTCCATGTATACGGCGGCGCCCGAAGCAGCTTGATGTCAGGATTTCCTGATTTTGGCCTGGGCATCGCCCTTTTTGACGACGGAGGAAAGCGGCCGCCGTCAACGTCAGCTCATCCAGTACTCGTCTGGAATCCTCCGGTCCGCTTCGGAAAGGAAGGGGTTGTCGAGCGTGAAGATCAATCGGGACGCGATATTCGCGCGCGCGAGCGCGTCCTGAATGTAATGATGGGTGTTGAACAGCCTCATGTATGCGCCATTGCGATACGCGGCGACGAGCCCCGCTTCGATGGTCTGTGCCAGTGCTTCATGGCCCGCCGCAACATAGAAAATGAAATCCGATCGATACTTCAGCAGCAGCCGGTTCTCGACCACGAGATCGGGCTCCAGCTGCCGGCGTCCGTCGAGTTCAAGAAATGCTTCCACCAGGCCGCGCGGAAAAAAGTCCACACGACCGCCTTGAGTCATCTCGAACATCGTGTCATAGGTCGAAGTCTGGACGTTCAGACCGGCTGCTCTCAGGATCTCCGTATCGATCCAGCCGAGTCCCTGGCCGCACATGAACGCTTTGAGGTCGGAGAAGCGCTCCACCTTGTCGAAATCGGCTTGCCGATCCTTCCGGATGATGAACACCCGGTGGCCAATCAGCCCACGATGTATCGGAATCCGCACTACATTCCGGCCGCGCTCGGCTTGCGCCTCCATGCTCGTCCAGTGCAGATTGATCATATTGTTGGCGCCGGCCAGTTCGGCAAGCGCGCGGCCGCGTTCCATTTCGATGTCGGCCGATCGCAACGTATACGAAGCGTTCGCCGTTTTCATGGCCAGATCGAGCGTGGCGAGTGCAAACGCGACGTGCACGTCGCGGGAAGGCCGGATGCGGGGATAGACGATGTCGAAGTGAACCGGAAGGGCGGAAGGTGCGGCACGCGCCCGAAGCGTGATGCCCGCCGCACTCAGCGCGGCCAGAACAAAGCGCCTGCGATGCATGGATGGTTTCTCGAAACAGCAATGACGCGCTCAAACTGGCGCTTGTCCGCACAGGTTCTCGCCCGATCGGTGCTTCATCGTGCCACGTCTTGCCAGTGCTGACAAACCGTGTAATCCCTTTGTCAGGAAGCGCGCGATGTGGTCCGGAACAGGTCGGCGTACTGCCCCGAGCCTGGTTTTCCGATGCCCGGCTGGCATCAGACCAGCGTCCAAATTCCCGCGCGCAGCCATTCAGGATTTCCTGACGGCATATTCAGCAGATCGGAAGTGCATTTTTCCGGGCTTCCTGACTGTGTGACGCCATCGGCCTCCCTAGGATGGACTATCGAAATCGTCTATGTCAGCGGACCCGTTATGAACGGTCATTCAGAAAATCGCGAAGTCGCGGTTGAATTCCTCAACACCGCGTGCGAGCACCTGTTCGACATCTGGTGTGAAAGCAGAAGCGTCATACCGCTCAGCTATCTGTTGCACTGCTGGCCGTTGCCGGATTGGGGGTACGCGTCCGTGAAAAAATTGTCGGACGGATTGCGCGAACTGAGGATGTCGAATCCCGACGCGCTCGGCGGCCGCGTGCGGCCAATCCTCGGCGAGCTGACGTCATGCATCGATGAGATTCTGCTGTATCCGCGAATCTGCTTGCCGCGGGCGATCAACGATTCTCCGCCTGTCGAGTCGACCCTGTACGTCATGTAGATTCACGTCGGATTCGTTGGAACGCGTTCACCCGGAATGAGCGCCGGCCGGGGACGGCAAACGTTACATCGCCACCCTGCCGATGCGGCGACCGATTGGTCTGGGCCGCTCAGCGGCAACGAGTGCAGAATAGACGAAACAAGAACCGTAGCACTCGCGGGGATGTATGAAGCACAACCTGTTCGACGCATGGTGGAGTTTGATCGGCAGCTTCAGGAGCAGCCTTGTATCGCGGCTTCTCCTGACAGTGCTGCTGGTCAGTTGCGTCGTCACCGTGTTGTTGACCGGATTGCAGCTCTACGGCGACTACCACCACGGTGTGGAGCAGATCGAGAATCGACTTGCGGACATCGATCGCAGCAATCGCGACAGTCTCGCGGAAGCGCTCTGGCGCCTGGACGGTTCGCAGCTGCAACTGGAGTTGAACGGCATTCTGCGTCTCGCCGACATTCGTGCCGTGGAAATTCGCGAGACGGGCAAAGAGGGGCAATCGGCCTATATAAGTGCCGGCCAGCGCTCGGCCGGTCCCGTCATCGCTCGCGAATTCCCGCTCTTCTACAGCGTGCAGGGCAAGGAGCGCGAGATCGGCAAGCTCTACGTCGAGGCGACGTTGCTAGACCTTTACCATGAGCTGACGCGTACCGCGGTGATGATCCTGGTCACTCAGGCCGCCAACACGTTTCTGGTCTCGCTGTTCATCGTCTACATTCTGTCCCGTCTCGTGATGCGGCATGTCGCGGCCATCGCGCGCACGGTGGAGAGCTACGATTTCCGTGAGCCGCCCCGGCCGTTCAGCCTCCAGCGGCGCAAACGGCGCGAGCCGGACGAACTGGATCGCGTGGCGGCCGCATTCAATGCGATGGGCGCGCGGCTGTATTGCGCGTATCGCGACGAGCAGGACACGGCGGCCGAACGCGAAGCACGCAATCTGGCGGAAGCGGCTAACCGGGCCAAAGGCGAATTCCTGGCGAATATGAGCCATGAGCTGCGCACGCCGCTGAATGGCATTCTCGGCTACGCCCAGATCCTCGAACGCGATGCCGCATTGAGCGAGCGGCAGCGCGAACGCGCGTCGTCCATCCGCCATAGCGGCGAACATCTGCTGACATTGATCGAAGACACGCTCGATTTCGCGAGGATCGAAGCGGGCAAGCTGCGTGTGGAAATCGGCGACGTGCCGCTGGCGGGGTTCGTCGATGTCATTCGCGAGATCATCGACGTGAAAGCGGAGCAGAAGCGCCTCGACTTCATTTGCGAAATTACCGGGGATGCGCCCGTCGGCGTGCGTGCCGATGAGCGGCGCCTGCGGCAGGTCATGCTCAACCTGCTTGCCAACGCCGTGAAGTTCACCGATTCGGGTTGCGTCACCTTGCGAATATCGAGGTCCGAGTCGAACCGCGTTCGTTTCGAAGTGCGCGACACGGGGATCGGCATAGGTCACGATCAGTTGAATACGATCTTCGAGCCATTCGAACAGCTGGGCGCGGCCGAGCGGCGAGCCGGCGGGGCGGGCCTCGGCCTGGCCATCAGCCGCGAGTTCGTGCGTGCGATGGGTGGCGAGATCGAGGTGGAGAGCCAGATCGGGCAGGGCAGTACTTTCCGCTTCGAACTGCCGGCAGCGAGCGTGACGCCCGTGTTGCGCGAGACGTCGGACCCGGCGCCGCTCTCGTCCACGGCGACGGGCTATGAGGGGCCGCGCAGGAAGGTGCTGGTCGTCGACGATGTCGAGATCAATCGCGCGATCGTCGTGGATCTGCTGGGCCGTCTCGGCTTCGATACCGTCGAGGCGGAAAACGGCCGCGAAGCGTTGGAGAAGGCGCAGCGCGAACGGCCGGCGCTGATTCTCACGGACATCGTGATGCCCGAGATGAACGGCTTCGAGCTGACACGCAACCTGCGTCGGTCGCAGGAGTTCGCCGATGTCCCCATCGTGGCCATGTCCGCCAGCCCATCCGAGGTCAACCGTTCGCTGAGCATCGAAGCGGGTGCCAACGCCTTTCTGTCCAAACCGGTCGACCTCGAAGCGCTGCTGACACAGATTGCTACTTTGCTCGGACTGAAGTGGAGCCATGCGTCGCCGCCCCCATCCACTCGCGCGGCGACGTCTGAAATCAGTCTTGCGGCCGTGCCTCGGCAACAGATGGAAGAACTGCATCATCTTGCCCGCCTTGGCGACATGCATGAAATTATCGTCTGGGCCGAGAGCGTGGCGGCGGGCGATTCACGTTATCGCTCGTTCACCGCGCAACTCTGCGCGCTCGCTCGCGACTACCAGTCGAAGGCCATTCTCCATCTGGTCGAGCGACATCTGAATGTCGAGCCCAAGCCATGAACGAGCCCAACGTGGAGGCCACCGTGGAGGCCAGCGAACGGCCGACCATCCTGATCGCGGACGACACGCCGGCCAATTTCGGCGTGGTCGTAGAGAGCCTCACAGACCGCGGCTTTCGGGTACTCGTTGCGCTCGACGGCGAAGAGGCGCTCGAACGCGCGCTGTTTTCCCAGCCCGACCTGATCCTGCTCGACGTGAAGATGCCGGGGATCGACGGCTTCGAGACCTGCCGGCGACTCAAGGCGGACGCGCGCACGCGCGATATCGCGGTGATTTTCATGACGTCGCTGACGGGCGCGGAAGACATGGTGGAGGGTTTCTCGGCCGGCGGCGTCGATTACGTGGCCAAGCCTGTGCGCGTCAACGAAATGATGGCGCGCATCGAAACGCATCTCGCCTTGCGCATGATGCACAGGCAGCTCATCGCGCAGAACCGCCTGCTTCTGAAAGAGGTCGCGGTGCGCCAGCAGGCCGAGACGGAACTGTCGAGCGCGCGCGATGCGCTGGAACAGCAGGTCGAGCAGCGCACGCGGCAACTCGCGGAGTCGAACGCGCGGCTGTCCGCCCAGATCGACGAGCGCCGCCGCGCGGAAGCGAAATTGCAGGCGAGCGAAGCGCGCTTTCGCACGATTGTCGAAACCAGCCCGATCCCGCTGTGCATCACCTCGATGCCCGAAGGCGTCATCCTGTACGTGAATGAGCCGCTGCGAGAACTGTTCGGTCTCGATACCGGCATGCGCACGCTGACCAATATCGTCGACTTCTATATCGACCCCGCCGATCGTGACCGGCTCGTATCGCATCTGCGCACGGAGGGCAGTTTCAACAACAGCGAAGTCCACATGCGGCGCGTGGACGGCTCGCCGTTCTGGGCCATGGCGACCGCGCGCGTGGCGACTTTCGGCGATGCCCCGGCGATCTACGTGGGCCTGAGCGATATTACGTCGCGCAAGCGTATGGAGCAGGAGCTGTTCGAATCGCGCAATCAATTGCGCGAGTTGTCCGCGTATATGGAGGCGATTCGCGAGGAAGAGCGCAAACGCATCGCCATGGAGATTCACGACGAACTCGGCCAGTTGCTGACCGCGTTGAAGATGGACGTGTCGCTGCTGAAGATGCGCCTCGGCAAGGATCCTGACGCGATGCGCAAAGCCGACGACATGCGGGAACTCGTCGAAAAGACGATCTGGATGGTCCGCAATGTCGCGAACCATCTGCGGCCGGTGGCGCTGAACTTCGGGGTCGTGTCCGCATTGGAGTGGCTCGTGGAGGACTTCATTCGACGCCATGGCATCCCTTGCCAGTTGCATATCAACGGCGGCGAACCGGTGCTGCCGGAGGCTTGTGCCACGGCCGTATTTCGTATTGTTCAGGCATCGCTCACCAACGTCGGACGCCACGCGCATGCCACGCGGGCCGACGTGACGCTGACCAGCACGGCGGCGGCGCTCGAACTTCACGTGAGCGACGACGGCTGCGGTTTCGATCTCGGCATGGCGCGGACAGGTTATTCCTACGGACTGCTCGGCATGCAGGAGCGCGCGCGCCTGATCGGCGGCGCGATGACAATTGACAGTGCGCAGAGCATGGGTACCGCCATTTCCATTCACATTCCGCTTACAGGCGGGGCAGAAAAATGATCGACGTCCTGATTGCTGACGACCACGCCGTGGTGCGTGGCGGCCTGAAACAGATTATCGCGACGACCACGGATATCGTCGTCGCCGCCGAAGCCGCGCAAGGTTCGGAAGTGCTCGACCGGCTGCGCGCGAGGCGCTTCGACCTCGTGCTGCTGGACATGACGATGCCCGGCATCAGCGGAGTCGATCTGATCCGGCGCGTACGCGCCGAGCAGCCGCCCTTGCCGATCCTCGTGCTCAGTATCCACAACGAGGCGCAAGTCGTGTCGCGCGCGCTGCGCGCCGGCGCGACCGGTTACGTAACGAAAGACAGCGATCCGGACGTGCTGCTCGCGGCGATCCGCAAATTGGCGGGAGGCGGGCGATTCATCGACCCCAAACTGGTCGACGCCATGGTCTTCGAAACGCATTCCGGCGATGCGCCGCCGCATGAGGTGCTCTCCGACCGTGAATTTCAGGTATTAAGGATGCTGGCGGCCGGTCAAAGCATCAACGAGATTGCCGAATCGTGTTCGCTCAGCGCCAAGACCATCAGCACCCACAAGATGCGTCTCATGCAAAAGCTCGGCCTCAACAACAACGCCGAGCTGATCCGGTATGCCATCAGGCACGGTTTGGTGACAGAGTGAGGGAGTGACGGAGCCTTTAGGGATATCCTGAGGCTCGAAGCAGCATTTCCCGAATCAACAATCCGGCGCTGCTGACTGAAGAATCCTCGCCGTTGTCCCACGATTGTCAAATGGGAACCTGAAGTGCGGGGGCAGATGTGAATGCGACGAGAAGCTCACTTCGCGGACTGCGCGAGAAGTTATTGGCAACGGCGGGTACGCTGCCGGTCCGTGTGCTTACGCTGCATGGTTCGCCGGACGGTCAGATTTGCCGGGTATGCGTCGAAATCAGGCGTCCGGACGGTCCGATCCTGCTGTTCTTCTTCCGGCACGACGACGGTACCTGGCACGTATTTCCGCCGGCAAAGAACCTGTGCAGAATGAGCTTCGAGCCGCTCGTGGGTTGATGTGAACGAGGCCGGACAAAGGAGATTATCGATGAACGCAGACAACCTGGGGACGCTGTCGGGCCACGAAACCGAATTGCGCGCGTGGTTGAGCGATTGGTACGACCACGCGTTCGCGACCGGCTTCATCCGGCCGCCTTTCATACTCGACGACGCGACCGCTTTGAGACTGGAAGGTTACTTCGACGTGGGCCTGACGCCCGCGGAGGGCGTCAACGCAATCTTCGGCGTGGTGCATTGACGCGGCGGACGCATCGACGCGCCGGGGCATCCGCCGCGTCGATGCGCTGCTCACCCCGAGCGCGTTTTTTGCTGCCGGACGCCGCTGTCCAGTTCGGCGGCGCCGCCGTCTTCACCGCTTTCTTCGTCGATCCACCGCCGCGCCCATTCGAGTGCGTATTGCCGTGCCGTCTCGGAGTTCTTGAAGCTCGGACCGATCAGGCCTGAGCGCGCAACTCGCCGGCCATCGCGCACGATCTCCGCCCATCCGCGGAAACGGGCGTTCGCCAGCCGATCGGCGGCAATGTAGATGACGTAGCCGCGCGGATCGGATTCGGTTTGGCCTTTCGATGCGAGGCCCATCCACGGCGACGCGATTCGATGAATGGAATGGAGGGGTGTCACCAGCGCGCGGGGTTCGACGCGCTCGGGTACGGCATGCGCGGAGTTGGCGGGAGTCGGGAGTTCGCGCGCGATATCCTTGAACGTATCCGCCGTTTGGGACGACTGCCATGTTTCGCGCGGTGTCTGCCACGACGCCTGGTCTCTCCATAACACCCGGCGATGACCTTCGTCCCGAGTCTGGCGATCGATGCCGCGCGTCAGGACGTCGCGGCGTTGCAGTGTCAGTTGCGGACCGCAACGAAACTTGCGGCCGCTGCTCAAAAGGATCCGGTACATCTGCGCGAGAGCGCCGCTCGAACGCCACGTCTCGAAGCGGTGCCGGCACGTCGGCGCCGACGGATAGTGGCTCGGCAACATAGACCAGGAATCGCCGGTTGTGAGTACCCACAGCACGGCATTCGCCACCGCGCGAACCGGTGCGCGTGGCCGGCCGCGCTGCCGGTGAACAATCGGGGGATCCGCCAGGACGGGCGCGAGCAGCAGCCACTCTTCGTCACTGATTTCGTTGAAATGCACGCTGTCCTCCCCATACCCATGCCTTGCGCGGGCCCGGCTGTCTCTGTTCGCGCTACCAGCCGCTCGTCAGCCACGTTGGCAGGGATGCAAGGGCCAGCAGATCCTCGACACAATCCGATAGCTCGCAGACTTCCTGAAAGGCAGCGTCGTTGGAATCGTGCAGATGTTGCCGTCTGAGCTCGCGCAACGCGGTTCCGAGACGCCGGAGGGTCTCGGGGTCGCCGTCCATCATCGGCCAGCCTCTCAGCAGATACGTCAGCGGCACGACGCTTCTGGATTCGCACCACCGGTCGAAGAGGCGTAAGCACATCGCGTTGACGTGCTCGATCGAATTTTCTCTTTCAGACAGATACGGAACCATGGCAGCACTCGGACGAAGGACGATCGGCGTGCGTTCATCGTATGCGGCCAGTTTTCGCAAGGCTGTCAGGAGATCAAGAAAATGAGAGGGGTCGATGCTGAACTTTGGGTCAGGGAATCCTTAGCGGGCCCGACGCGCAGATGGGCGCCACGGCATTACTGCAGTTTCCAGAGCATCGCCGATATCGTGCCTTCGTCCTGGAAGACCGCCAGCACGTCGCTGATGCCCGAAATAGGAACGTTGTTCACGGTCAGGACGAATGCGATCCGGTGGCCGCTTTTCGCATCGATATAGCCGGCGAGGGATTGTCCTCTCAGGAACGGTAACGATGGCGCGTTCGGATTCTCCGTGACGTACGTGCCGGTTTTCGCATGCACTTGGCCTTTCGCCCCTGCAAGCGTCGCATCGGATTCGAACGCGGTGATGGTAGCCAGCGATCCGTCCACGCCCAGCACCGGCAACGCGTCGAAGTAGGGCGAAAAGACCTGGGTCGTGCTCATGCCTCTGAGCATGGCGATGACCGCCGTGCCGCTCGCGGTCGAGTCGCCGCCGCCACTGCCGTCGATGAAGTGGTACTGGTTCGACGCGATCTTGAACGTAGTCGACAACCCGCCCTGTTCCGCCGCTAACGCCCCGGTCAGCGTCGTCGAACCGTCGCGTGCGAGACCGAACAACATGAGGCTCGTGTCGGCGCCGATGTTATAGCTGACCTTCATGACGTATCGGACGTATTGCTCATACGGTTGCGAAGTGAGTTGCGCAACCTGCGTCGCGCTCGAATACGAGCCTTTCGCGGGCAGCAACTGAACCGGATTGGCGGCAACGGGCGCCGCCGTAACCGAGACACCCGCGCGCGCCAGCGCTTCGATGAAGACCGTGCGGGCGTAATTGGAAGGCTCGGTCACGCGGAACGTGCGGATCAGCGGGTAGGCGTTCGTCAGTGGCGGCACGAAACCGGCCGGCACGTTGCCGGTTATGTTGCCGATACAACCCGGTGAGCCGATGCACGGCGGCAGTTCGGGCGCGAGTTCGATATTCAGCTGCGAAGCCGCGCTGCCCGTCGCGAGCGCGGATTGGACGCTGAACGCGGCCGTCTTGGGACGCCAGTCGAATGGAACGGCGGAGCCTTCGGCGCTCTGGTTCAGGCTGACGTCGACCACGTCGTCGTTGACGAAGATCGGCCGCACGTTGAATTCACCGCGAAAGTTGAAGGGCTCGAAAAGGCGATCGTCGATCACGACATCGCCCTTGATCGTTTTGATGCCCGCCGCCGCCACCTGCGTCGCGAGGGAATTGAAGCCGGCGAGCGGGTCGGGCGTGGCGAGTATCGCGTTGCCCAGCGAGTTGGCCTCGTTGTGATCGAAGTTCGTGATGGCGATCGTGCCGTCCGGGTTGGCTCGGCCACCCATCGTCAGATCACCGCTTGCCAGCAGGATCAGATTGCCGGTGAGGGTGCCGCCCGCATCGAGCGTGCCCTGCCGGTAAACCGGCGTGACGAACTGATGCCGCGCACCCAGTTGATTCAGCGCGGAGCCGACTGAAAAGAGCTTGCGCACCGACCCAATCAACATCTGGGCGCTCGAATTCAGGTCGTAGATCACATGGCCGGAGTCGAGATCGACCACCTGCATCGACCAGGTCGCGTTCTTGTAGACCGGTTTTTGCATCACCTGCATGATCGAATCGGGAACCGTCGGATTCGAACTGAGCGAATCGCCGCACGACACCAGCAGAACGGTGCTTGCGATTGCGGCCCAACATTTCCACTGTCGATCGATTGTCGGGCTCATGGCATGTCTCCGGCGTTGATTGCACTTGACTGCACCTGACTCTACGTTAAGCGGCTCGATTCGCAGCGGATGCATCCCGTCACGGCGAGATTACGGCATCGGAAGGTCCGGCAACAGCAGGTCAATGTACTTCTATTTTCTAGGGCCGCCCGCCAGATAGTGAAATTAAATACCGTCCTGAACGGGTGTCAAGGACACTGTTCGCCCTCACGTGCAGGCAGCGAAGCTTTGGCGTCGTTTCATGATGCGAGGTTTAGGCCGGCTTATTGCAGCTATCATTTGCACCAGAGCCCGGCGGAGCGATTGCGTTGTTGCGGCCGCAACAACGTCAATGGCGCGTTCGCATTCATCGGTTCCGCCACATAGTTCGTAAGGAGAGGGTATTGGCTAACGGCACTAACGGCCGAGCAGTTCTCGAACCGGCACCGGCACGCGAAGCTGTCGGGCAAGGCGGCGGACCAGCGCCGGTCAAGGTGACCGCGCTAGGGCTGTTTCTTGTTTTTTCCCGCATCGGCCTGACGAGTTTCGGCGGCGGCTTGAGCGGCTGGTTCCTGCGCGAATTCGTGCATGACCGGCAATGGTTGAGCGAAGACGAGTTCCTTAACGGACTGGCGTTGTCGCAGGCGCTGCCGGGCGTCAACATCAAGAACCTGGCCATCTGGATCGGTTATCGCTTGCTGGGTTGGCGTGGGGCGCTGGCCGGATTTTGCGGAATCATCTTCCCGCCCGCCATCGTGATCGTGCTGCTCGGCGCGTTCTTCTCGGCCATCGCCTATCTTCCGCTCACGCATATCGCGCTGGCCGGTGCGGCGGCAGGTGCAATCGGCCTTTCCGCGGCGATGGCGATCACCGCCGCGCGCAGGCTGCCGCGGCGCCTGTTTTCGTATCTCATGCTGATCGCGACCTTCGCGGCGGTGGCGTTATTCAGGGTGTCGCTCGTGTGGACAGTGTTGATAGCGGGCGCGCTGAGCGTCGGCTACGAATACGTCCGTTCGCCGCGGCAGCAATAACGGCAGTCGGGCAACCCTCAACAAGCCACATCACGTGTCCAGAAATCTCATCGCACTGTTTTCGGTTTTTGCGCCGCTTTCGATCGTGACGGTCGGCGGCGGGCAAGGGATCATCGCCGAGGTCCAACGGCAAGTCGTCGACGTGCATCATTGGATGACGCACGCGCAATTCCTGAGCGACTTCGCGATTGCACGCCTCGCGCCGGGTCCTGGCTCGCTGCTGGCCACGTTGATCGGCTGGCAGGTCGGCGGCTTTGGCGGCGCGCTCGTGGCGACGCTGGCCTTATTCGGGCCAACGGCGTTTCTGATGTGCGGTGTCGTGCACGTGTGGAACAGGCATGAAGGCGCCCGCTGGCTGAACGCATTGCAGGCGGGTCTGCGGCCCGTTGCCACCGGTCTGATTCTGGCCGCCGTCTACGTGTTGATGAAACAGCTCGATGGCGGCTGGATAGCGTGGCTCACCGCGGCAGTCGCGACGGTGCTGGTGATGGCGACTCGAATCAACGCGTTGGTGTTGATAGCGGGCGGCGCCGGGTCGTTTGTCGTGCTGCACTTCGCGGGCTTGCTCTAGTCCGCCAGCGACGCGCCCGCAATCCGACGGCCGATGCGTTGCTGGAGATGATTTTCGCGCGGCACATTCTGCGCACATTCGGCGCGGGTATCAGTGCGTCGTTGCCCTCATTGCGCGATATTCGCGTCGCACGATTTCCATCAGTTCCTCGACGGAGGTGCTGGCTGCCTCACGCTGATAAGTCACACGTCCGCGTTGCATCAGCATCACGCGATCCGCGATGTCGAGCGTCTGCGCGTAGTTGTGCATGATCATGACGATAGACAAGCCGCCTTTCGCCTTGAGCCGAAGGATCAGGTCGATGATGAGCCCCGCCTCGCGGGCGCCCATCGCGGCGAGCGGCTCGTCGAGCAGCAGTATCTTTGAATTTGAATTGACCGCGCGGGCGACCGCGATAGCCTGCCGCTGCCCGCCGGAAAGCTGCTCGACCGGCAGGTCGACCGAAGGCACGTGCACACCGATTTCTTCAAGACACTCCGCGGCGCGCTCGCGCATGGCGCGATTGTCCAGCAGCCGAAACGGCCCTCTGCGGATGATTTCCCGATTCAGGAACATGTTGTGATAGATGCTCAGCGAATTGGCGAGCGCCAGATCCTGATAGACGCATTCAATGCCGAGTGAACGGGCGTGATCGACCGAGCGCAGCATCGTTTCCTCGCCGCCGACAAAAAGCTTGCCGCTCGTCTGCTGATGAAAGCCCGTCAGAATCTTGATCAGCGTCGATTTGCCCGCGCCGTTGTCACCGAGTACGCCGAGAATTTCGCCCTGTCTTAGCGTCAGCGAAACGCCATCGAGCGCGGTGACCGCTCCGAAACGTTTGACAATGTCTTCGCCGCGCAGCGCCTCCAGCATCTCGGACATTACAGCTCCCCCTTGCGTGCGAGACGAACCACGTGGATGTTGAAGATCATGGCGCCGAGAATCGCCGCGCCGAGAATCATGTTGAAGGTGAAGGCATTGATGCCGATCAGCGTGAAGCCGTCGTTGAGAATGCCAAGCACCGCCGCCCCGATCAGCCCGCCTATGATCGTGCCCGATCCCCCGGCGAGGGGGGTGCCGCCAATCACGGCCGCGGCGACGGCGAGAAACATGATCTGGTTGCCGCCTGCTTGCGGATCGATAGACGTGATGCGGAACCCTTCCAGGATTCCGGTCAGCCCGGCGAGCAGCGCGGCAAGAATGAAGTTGCCGAGCTTCAGGCGTCTGACCTGTATCCCCGCCTCGCTCGCGCCCAGCGGATTCGCGCCTGAAGCGATCGTATGCAAACCCCAGCGTGTGTGGCGTAGCAGCACGTGCATGAAGGCCGCAATCGCGAGCGTCCAGATGATTTCGCTGTAGCCCCATCCGCCCATGAATGCCGCGAACGCTGAATTTTCCGGTGGCGAAACCGGCGTGCCTCGTGAGATTGTCAGCGTGAGGCCGTTCACGAAGAACAAGGTGCCGAGCGTCGTCACGAACGAAGGGATGCGCAGGTACACCGTTACCGCGCCATTGATCAGCCCGACGATGCCCGCGGCCACCACGCCGGTGAGCATCCCGAGCCATGGCGGCAAGCCCGCCTCGATGGCGAAATACATGATGAAAGGCGCAAACGCAAAGACCATCCCGGCGGAGAGATCGATTTCCCCGCCGATCATCAGCATGATTTCGCCAAAGGCAATGATCGCCACTGGCGCGATGAACTGCGAGAGATTCTGCAGACTCGCGCCGGTCAGCAGAAAGTCATGGTTGACCGTCTCGAAGTAGATGCAGAGGATGAGCGCCACCGCAAAGATGCGGATCTCGCTGGAACGCCCGAGCGCGCCTGACCAGCGCCTCGGACGTTTGGCGGGGTTCTGGGCGTCCGTCACGGAAGACGTCACCCTTTGATCGCACCCGTGCGTGGCACGATCTGGGCTTTCGTGCTCTTGCCTTCATAGCGCGTCGACGTGTTCAGGTACGGATCGACTGTGCCCTTGGTGACGAACTTCAGACCGGTGTTCACGTTGGCCGGCCCGACGAGTCCGCCGGAGGCGAGAAAGGTGAACGCCTGGACCACGGTATAAAAACCCTGCACGTACGGTTGCTGATCGATCGTGAAATCGAGGAAGCCCTCGTTGATCAGATCGACCGTGCGCGGCAACAGGTCAAAGCCACCGCCGTGGACACCTTTGGACGGCAGGTTGGATTCCTTCATCGTCACGGCGACACCCTGCGTGCTGCCCGCGTCCACTGCGAACATGCCTTTGAGATCCTGGTGGCCGAGATAGAAAGATTTGATCTTCGAGAGTTCTTCGTTGACGGTCGCGCCGGTGGCGATGGTCTGCACGTCGATCTTCTTGCCCGATTTCTTGATTGCAGCCACAGCGCCATCGAGCCGGGGCTGAATGTTGAGTTGGCCCGGCGTGGCGATAAAGAGCGCGACCAGGCCGCTATCGATGAGGCTCGCGATCCGCTCGCCCATCTGATAACCGGACAGATAAAGATCCTGGCCGATATACGCCAGGCGCGGATTCGTGGAACCCGAAGGCGCGTCGGCGTTATAGGCGAAAACGGGAATGCCGGCGTCGAGCGCGGCCTGGATGGGTTTGTCGAACGCCTTGGGATCGACGATCGGTACCGCGATTGCGTCGGCTTTCGCGGCAATCGCCGCGTTGACCGCATTCACCATTTCACCGATGTCGGCGTTGGCCGAGCCAGTCCATTGATAGTCCATGCCCAGCAAGGCGGTCGCGTCCTGAATGCCGTATTGCGTGGGCACGAAGAACGGATTCGTCGTGACATGGTTGACGAAGACGATCTTCCATCGCTTGTGCGCCGGAAACGAACCGCCTTCCGCCGCCTGGGCCGACGAGATCATTCCACCCATTCCACCCATTAGCGCCAGTGCTGCGGACACGCCCGCGCCCTGCAGCAACCCGCGACGCATACCCTGTACTTCGTCCTTGTCTTCCTTCGATTGCGCCATCTCAGTCTCCGTCTCTCAGTTGTCGAACGTTTTACTGGTTGTAACGGCGCAAGCAGGAAAAGCTCCGGCCAGACAGGCACCGGAGCCGGGCACCACTTCTTTCGAAATGCCCACGTGCACGCGCGTACGCATGACTACCCTCGGAAAATGCTATATCACGCACTTTTGCCTACTAATCGATGTATACCCTTAACTACTCACCGCTAATGAATCACCGGCGCGTAATTCGCTCCTTTTTCGGTCGCACTTTGGGTGCAGCGCAACACGCGCGGAGTCATACGTCGCTGGGAATGATTTGCACGATACACCGATTTAATAGCATTACTACCGAGTTGCTGCCCGAAAGAAAGACGGACTGAAGAAGGGGAAGCGGTCGCTCGGTTTTACCCGACGATTCGCGGCATCTGCAGACCAATTATTGGGATTCGCAACGCGTAAAGCGCTTTTTTGAAAGCTTGCTGCACACCCACTTGTCGATGACAAACACGTTTACTTCGCATGCGAATATTATATACTTCGTATGCGAACATGTTGGTGCGCTCAAATGTGTCCAGTGTGCATGCCCGTAGATAGTCTGAGCAAATCTTTGGAGATGAGGCAATGAGTCCAGAAGTGAATGTAGAGCTTGCAAATGGCGTGCTAGTGGTCACGATCTCGCGACCAGGAAAAATGAATGCCATTACAAATGTGATGTATGGCGCGCTTGCGGATGCAGTCGAGCGGGCAAATGCCGATGATGACGTTCGCGCATTGTTGATCCAGGCGGACGGGGACACATTCACAGCCGGTAACGATCTATCGGAATTCGCCGCGCAGGCTACGGGCAACGGTCCACAGGAACGTCACGTAGTGCGCTTTCTTCGAGTTCTGGCCAATGCGACCGTGCCTATCATAGCCGCTGTTCAGGGCAAGGCCGTGGGAATCGGCACGACGATGTTGCTCCATTGCGACTACGTGCTCCTGTCCGAGGAGGCGCAATTGATGACTCCATTCGTGAACCTGGCCTTGGTTCCCGAAGCCGCCTCGAGCTACCTTCTGCCGTTCCAGATTGGACATGTCAGGGCATTCGAAATGTTCGCGCTCGGCGAGCCGGTTTCGGCGGATAGCGCGGTTGCATGGGGCATCGCAAATCGGTTGGTCCCTGTTGCGGAACTGCGTGTGCAAGCGCGCCGGATTGCCGAGAAAATTGCCACCAAGCCCTACGGATCACTGACAGCAACGAAACGGCTCATGCGCGACGCAGAGCGGCTGACAGCCCAGATGGATCGGGAAAGCGTCACGTTCATGGAGCGGCTTGCCGGCGCGGAGGCGAAGGAAGCGTTCCTGGCGTTTGCTGAAAAACGCCGGCCAGACTTCACGAAGATTGCGCGCTGATGCGAGCGGCGTACACTGCCGGGCAAAACGGCGGTACGGCAGTGCCGCCGTGTTCAGGTGTCACCCTATGCGGTTTCCTCGTCGGCGTCGGGAAACTTGTCCTGCAAACTCGTCAGCCAGCGCGCAACCACGTCGATCTCGGACTCCGTAAAGCCCTCCGTCAGTCGGGCATTCAACTCGGCAAGACCCGATTTCGATCGCTTGAGTGCGGCGCGTCCGGCGGCCGTTAACCAAAGTCGCGACGCACGCCCATCGAGTTCGTCCGAATGGCGTTCCACGAGACCGGCCCGCTCAGCTCTGTCGACCAACCCGCTCATTCCCGGCGCCTTGAGATCGAGCGCCGCGGCCGCCTCGCTTGTGAGAGCTCCGTCGTTTTTCCCGAGAAAGAAAAGCAGCCCAGCCTGCGCCGCAGTGACCCCACCTGCGGCCGTCCGAGTCTGCGACCACCGATGCAGGCGCTTTTGGCCCACATTGAGCAGATACACGAGCCGATGATTCATGTTTCAACCTCGCCTGTTGCGCTCCGGAGCACAGCGCTTTTTTGTTGGGATTTAGTTCGTGCGCGAACTTTTATCTTAGCATAAGTCATATCGACGGCATGCGATAGTTGTGTGGTGAGTGCGGCCACGAATGGCGAGGCAAGCGGGTCATACCCGCATCGCCGACGCTGATAAGAAAGTGAACTTTGGCTTGCTGGCATGTCGATTCTGATGGTCTTCCTTCGTCGTCTCTATGGCAGCATGCGGTTTGCCTGCGCATTCAGCCACCACTGAAAGGAGATTTGCCATGGCGATTCAAAAGATCACGCCGTTTCTCTGGTATTCCACGGAAGCTGAAGAGGCGGCTGCTTTTTATGCGGGTATCTTTCCCGACTCACGCGTTATTCGGGTCACTCCGGTGCCGAGTGCCGGTTCCACGAAGCTTGTCGAATTCGTGCTCTTTGGGCAGCCCTTCATCGCCATGAGTGCCGGGCCACTCGATCCGTTTAACCACTCAATATCCTTGATGGTCAACTGTGACGATCAGGCGGAACTCGACCGCTACTGGAACGCTCTTCTCGAAGGCGGTTCGCCCGAGGAGTGCGGTTGGCTGAAAGACCGCTTCGGCGTCTCGTGGCAGATCGTTCCAGCCGATGTCCTCGACATGTTGGCCGATCCCGATCCAGTCAAGGCCGGGCGCGTTGCTGACGCAGTGCAAAAAATGGTGAAACTCGACATCGCTGCTTTGAAATCCGCCTATTCGGGGCCGACGGATTAACAAAAGCCTCCGTACGTCGTGCGTGTCGTAGAGCGTCGGTCTGGTTTGCGCGTTTCCAGCCGACGCACAGCCCACCGGTTTCAGGAATCCTGACGCCGAGGGAGCCAACGTCTCCGCTCGGCAATTTCGGCTTTCGTGCACTTGCCGGCTGCTTCTGGCTGTTCGACGTTTTGTCGCGCGTCGCTGTTTCGGCGTGATGGCAAGTGCAGCGAGCATCTGCCAGAATCTCTAGAAGAATACTAAGAATGGAGGCAGCTTGCGCACGGTCGAATACCGCTTTTCCACCGTCTGGCGCATCGATGCGCCGGTGCAGGAAGTGTGGGCGGCAATCCAGGACTCGGCGCGCTGGCCCGAATGGTGGCATAACGTCGAGCGCGTGGACCAGCTGAAGGCGGGTTCGGATGAAGGCGTGGGCGTCGTTCAGCGCTATACGTGGAAAGGCTGGTTGCCTTATCGCCTGGTGTTCGATATGCGGGTGACGCGTGTCGATCCGTTGGTCGCGCTGGAGGGTGAGGCCAGCGGCGACGTCGAAGGCGCCGGCCGCTGGAGCTTTTCGACCGACGGGCGCAATCTGACCGTGGTCCGCTATGACTGGTGCGTGCATACGAAACGCGCCTGGATGAATGCATTGGCGCCGTTGTTGCGACCGGTTTTCCAGTGGAACCACGACGCGGTGATGCGCGAAGGCGGCGCGGCGCTAGCGCGGCGGCTGGACGCGCGGCTCCTTGGCATCGAGCAGGGATAAAAACCCGATCCGGGCCAGGGCAGCGTTCAATCAGTGCAATTACCAATCCGCAGGTTGTACGATGCATTGTGCCGGTTCATGAGCCGCTGGAACAGTTGCAGCCCGGCTTCTTCCAGGTTCACACGTTGCGAACGTTGCTGCGGCGGCGGTTGGAAAAGAAAGTACGTGAGCTGCGGGCGTCGTGAATCGCTGCGGCCGCGCCAGGTTCGCCGGCAATGGGAGAAACCATGTTCGACAATGCGCTGCGTATCGAAAGGGGACCAGACTGGCATCACTTCCGCGTTTACACCGACAGTGAGTTTGTGGCGGTACTGCTAGTCGTGGCGCTGCTGGTCGCGATTCTGCTGGCCAGCGCGATCTGCTATTACGTGACGCGTTCGATCATGCTGTTGATCGTCAGCCGCCTCGCGCGCCAGGAACGGCACAAGTGGTTGCGAGCCGCCGAGCGCCACAAGGTCTTCCATCGGCTCGCGCCGCTCGTGCCCGCCGCGATCGTCTACGCGGCAGGCCCGCTGCTTTCCGGCATCACATTCCCGATGATCGCGGCGCTCGGGCATCCGCTGTCGGTGCTGGCGGCTTGCTATATGGTGTACACGGTGTTGCGCGCCGCGCTGGCGTTCCTCGACAGCGTCAGCGAGCGCTACAGCCACTTCCCCTCCGCGAGCGAGCGGCCGATCAAGAGCTTCCTGCAGATCGCCACTATCGTGCTCTATGTGATCTCGCTGATCGCCGTGATTTCGGTGTTGCTCGAGCGTTCGCCCGCATACTTCCTCACGGGCCTCAGCGCGATGACGGCGCTGCTCATCATCATCTTCCGTGAGACGCTGCTCGGTTTCGTCGCAAGTATTCAGCTCGCCGCCTACGACATGCTGCGGGTGGGCGACTGGATCGAAGTGCCCGGCTTCGTCGCCGACGGCACGGTGATCGACATTGCGCTGAACACGATCAAGGTGCAGAACTTCGACAACTCGATCGTCATGGTGCCGAGCTACGTTTTGCTGACGAACGGTGTGAAGAACTGGCGTGGCATGACCGAGTCTGGCGGCAGGCGCGTCAAGCATTCGATTCATTTCGACGCCGACACGGTCCGCTTTCCCGACGAGGCACTGCTCGCCCGCCTGCACAGCGATATCGACCCGCCGCTCGCGGCATTCGCGCCCGCCGGCGCGCAGCGCCGCACGAACCTCGGCCTTTACCGCCTTTATCTGAGCGCGCATTTTCGCGCTCATCCTGCGATCCGCCGCGACATGCCTGTTGTGATTCGCCAGGTGCAGTCCGGCCAGCCCGTCGTCGCGCTGGAGATCTTTCTCTACGTCGACGAAACCGGCTGGGAGCCGTACGAAAGCCTGCAGTCGGACATGCTGGACCACGCTTATGGGCTCGTGCCGCTGTTCGGCCTGCGCTGCTGGCAGCAGGCATATCCGGCGTCGCGGCAGCCTTAGCTGGCAGTAGTTCTGCCCGGCATCTACACTTATTCCATACCTTGGCCGACGATGCCAACGACTGCGCCGAACCGCCGACGCAGGTATTGCCGCGCCCAACTCTCAACTGACAGGAAGATCGACAGCGATCCAGCGCGGACAGGAGACACCGACATGAACGGCTATCAGGTCACTTTCTTTACTCAACAGGATCGCCGCCATCACAGCAAGCCGCTGGCTGACTGGCTCGTCCATCTTGCGGGCGAACTCGGGTTGCGCGGTGCAACGGTGATACCGGCCGTCGAAGGAATCGGTCATCATCACCGCATTCACTCTGCGCACTTTTTCGAGTTGACGGACCAGCCTTTGTCCGTCGTGATGGCGATGACGAGCGAAGAAGCCGACCGGTTATTCGATCGGCTGCGCGCCGAGGGCGTGCATCTGTTCTACGTGAAGACGCCCGTCGAGTTCGGCGTCGTCGGGAATGACAACGGCAATGGCAACGCCCCGAAGTCTTAGAAAAGACGTTCAGAATGAAACTCGGTCCCGTGTGTCTAATGACTAGCGCGGGACCTGCACTGCATGTCACTTATTTGCCAAAGTACGGCGTACAGAAGCTGACCGGACCGACACAGGTCGATTGCATCGCCGTATGCATCGGGCTTCCTGCCGACGTGCTGTTCGTCGGCACACCGCCGTAGCCCTGCGTCGCTTGCTGATACGTGGATTGCGCCGCGACTTTCGCTTCGGCGGCCTGGATGTCGGCCGGATAGCTGGCGTCGTCGGAACGCGCCGGGTTATAGCCGGCCCGCTCCACTTGCACGAGATCGCTGCGGACCTCGGCGCGTGTCACCGGCCCGTTGGATTGCGCGAAGCTGAGAACCGGAGCGGACAGGGCGGCAGCAGCGAGGGCGAGGCAAACAATAGCTTTCTTCATGATTCAGACTCCGAAATAAATACGATGGTTAATTGAGGGAAATTCACTGAATAGCAGCAGCTCATTCGACGCTACTGGTATTGCGCGGGTCCTTCTTCTCTGAGCGTCTGGAAGCCATATTGCGCTTGCGCACCTGACGCGATCCCCACCGGTTCATTACGAAATTGACATGTTGGACGTGCCCCGCTTCAGGGTCCGGGCGCTTACTGACGGCAAAATGCGTTTTGCCATGCACTAATGCATGGAGGGCGTGCATATTTGTGAGTTTTCAGACCGGTTTGCATGGGACACTATTCGCTCCATCTGCTTTCCATTCACCGGCATTTGCCAGGAGCGTTGACCATGACAATGCAAGCCCTCGTTCTCTCCCAGTACAACGGCCCGCTGGAACTCACCACCTTGGCGCGCCCCGAACCGTTGCCCGGCCAGGTGCTGGTGCGCATCGCGGCGGCCGGTCTCAACCCGCTCGACACGAAGATCCGCGCAGGCGGCGCCGCTCATGCAAAACATCCGCTGCCGCTGGTGCTCGGCATCGACATGGCCGGCGTGGTCGAGGCGGTGGGTGGAGGCGTGACCCGCTTCAAAGCGGGCGACGAGGTCTACGGCATGACAGGCGGTGTCGGCGGCATTCAGGGTTCGCTTGCGCAATATGCCGCGGTCGACGCGGATCTGCTTGCACCGAAGCCCGCCAATCTGTCGATGCGCGAAGCCGCCTCTCTGCCGCTCGTGTTCATCACCGCCTACATGGGGATCGTGGATCGCGCGAAGCTTCAGGCCGGGCAGACCGTGCTCGTGCAAGGCGGCGCGGGCGGCGTGGGCCATGTTTCGGTGCAACTCGCGCGGGCGCTCGGAGCGCGGGTGTTCGCGACGGCGAGCGCGCGCGACCACGACGAACTCACGCGCCTCGGCGCTACGCCGATCGACTACGCCGCGCAGAACGTCGAGCAATACGTCGGCCAGCATACGGGCGGGGTGGGATTCGAGGTGGTTGCCGACGCGGTGGGCGGCGCGACGCTCGATGCATCGTTCGCGGCGGTCAAGCATTTTGGCCACGTCGTCAGCGCGCTCGGCTGGGGTACGCATGCACTCGCGCCGCTGTCGTTTCGCGAGGCGACGTATTCGGGCGTGTTCACCCTGCATGCGCTGCTGAGCGGCGAGAACCGGGCGCATCACGGCGAGATGCTCCGCGAGGCGACACACCTCGCCGAAGCGGGTCAATTGACGCCGCGGCTCGATCCGCGCCGCTTCGATCTTCGCTCGGCGGAACAAGGGTACGACGCAATCACCGAGCGCAGCGCGCGGGGCAAGATCGTCGTCGATATCGAATGATGCATGCTGCGCGGGCCGGCGACGGCGAGTGAGTTAAGCGGCGGCCAGATGCCTAGCCGGCGTTGGCGAGTCTGTCGACGACAACGTCGATCAGCGCCCGCAACCGCCCCAGCCGCCGAAGGTCGCGATGGTAGCCGAGCCACACTTCGCGACCCGGCGGCGTTTCGCCGAGGTCGATGCGCCGCAGGCCCGGCGTGTTGTCGCCGAGCGCGCACGGCAGGACCGCGAAGCCGCCGCCCTCGGCGCACATGCGCGCCTGGACGCCGCGATTGTTGCTGGCGTACGCGACCCGCGCATTCGGCAGCATGCGGCGAATCCACGTTACGTCGGGCAAGGCTTCGAAGGCGCTGTCCATCGTAATGAGCGATTGCCCCGCGCCATCGCCGGCTTGCGGCGCAACCAGATCTGCGTGCCCGTACAGCGCGTAGTTCAGATCCATGATCTTGCGCTGGATTACGTCGGGTTCGTCGAACGGCGTGATGCGAAACACGAGATCTGCTTCACGGCGCGAGAGACTGTAGCGTCGCGAGTCGGTGATCAACTCGATCGACAGTTGCGGATGCCGCGAAAGAAACTTAGCGAATACCGGCGTCAGCACATGAATGCCGAACCAGTCGGACGACGACACGCGCAGCGACCCGGTCAACTGCTGCGTGGTCCCGGCAAGCGAGCGTGTGAACGCAAGCGCTTCTTCCTCCATTCGCTCCGCGAAACTCAATACCGCCTGGCCTTCGTCGGTCAGAACGAAGCCCTCGGCAGTGCGCTGGAACAGCGCCTGGCCGACTGCGCTTTCGAGCGCGCGCAGCCGACGGCCCATGGTGGGCTGGGTCTGTCCCAGTTGGCGCGCGGCTGCGCCGAGTGTGCCGCAACGGGCAATCGCGAGAAACACGCGGACATCGCCCCAGTCCATTGTCATTTCGTTCATAGCAGGATGTGCTCGTGCGACAGGCGCGCTTATCGTACCGAACTTCGAGGTTTAGCGTTTGGGCAATGCCGATGACCGCATCAGCTTCGGGATGGGCTTTGCCTGAAGGGGAAGAACATCGGCAAGTGTGCAGCGACCGGCGAGTTTCGCTCACATACGCGTGAAAATTTCTGCCTTAACGGCCACGTCGATATCGGGCTACGCTGAACGTGCCGAGTCAGTTAGTAAGCCGCGCGTTCTCTGCGTACTAGTAGCTCAATCATCCTGCCCGTAACGTTGAACGGAGATGGACATGATCCAGAAGATCGATGTTGGCGCGGTCGCCGGCGACACGCCGCAAGGCTATTCGAACAAGATACTCACCAGCGTAAATGACCACGACGTCCATTTGAGTGTCATGGACGCGCCCTTTTTCTGGCACTTTCATCCGGATTCGGACGAGACATTTTTCGTCGTCGAAGGCGTTCTCACCATCGACATCGAAGAGGGATCAGTCGACCTGCAAGCCGGCCAATTGCTGACCGTGCCCGCGGGCACGCGGCATAGAACGCGGCCGGGTGGCGCACGCTCTGTCAATCTCACGGTTGAGAAGACCGATGCGACGACTGTCCAGTGCGATACGCCGTCGCATTGGACTGGCCGTCCTGAGTGACAGCACCGATGGCAAGTCGGGCGGCAAGCAAGCGACAAGCAAGCGCCTATCCACGCTCCGCCTGGCAAGCCGCGCCCGCCACAGCCGGCCGTCCGACGATCGCCAGCGTCAGCAGCACGGCGGCCAGTTCGCTGGCCGCCGCGACCCATCCGAGGCTGCCCACGCCGCCGTGTGCCAGGGTCAGTGCGCCGAGCGCGGCGCCTAGCGAGAAACCGATATACATGAACGACGCATTGAGCGACAGCACGATCGATGCGACCTTGAGACCGGCGATGTCGATGAGCCGCGCCTGCTGCGCGGGATAAAACGCCCAGTGCGCGACGCCCCACAACGCGATGGCCACCAGCACGGGTATGAGCGCGGCTGCCGGTGACAGGAAGCGCGCGCTGATTGACAGCATGGCGAAGGCGAGGCCCGACAGCGCGATCGTCGGCACGATCACGGCCAGCGGTCCGAACCGGTCGCTGGCGTTGCCGCCGGTCACGACGCCGGCTGCGGCAGCGAGCCCCCACATGAACATCACCATGCCGATCTGCGCACCGGCCAAACCGGTGACGCTGGCGAGAAACGGCGAGAGATACGTGTAGACCGTGTAGGCGCCGGTGGCCCACAGCGTGGTTGTCAGTAGCGTTGCGAGCACGACCGGGTTGCGCGCCACCGCGATGCGTTCGCGCAGCGTCGCGACCGGGATGCCCGCTCCGATGTCGCGCGGCAGACCGATGACCAGGCCGGCCGCGGCGACCGTCGCCAGCCCGGCGACGCCGGCAAACGTCATGCGCCAGCCGAGTGCATGACCGACGACCGCGCCAAGGGGCACGCCGAGTGCGATGGCGATCGTAATGCCGCCATTGACCACCGCGATCGCGCGGCCGCGGCGTTCAGGCGGCACGATCACGCTCGCCAGCGCATTCGCGCCCGGCACGTACAGACCGGCGGACAGCGCCAGCAGCACGCGCGCGCCCATCAGCGCCCAGAAGTTCGGCGCGATCATGGCAAGTACGTTGGAGAGCGCGAAGGCGATCATGCTCGTGAGCAATAAGGTGCGGCGATTCAGACTGCCGCTGAGCGCCGTCAACACCGGCGAACTGAGGCCATAGGCCAGAGCGAAAACGGTGACCAGTTGGCCCGCGGTTTCGATCCTCACCGAGAGATCGGCGGCGAGTCCGGGCAGTAGCGGCGAGATCATGAAACCTTCGGTGCCGATCGCGAAAGCTCCGAGCGCCAGCCAGTAGATCGGAGCGGGGAGAGCGGAGGTAACGTGTGCGGATTTCATGCAATGCCTCAAGGCGAAAGTAATGCGTTGCATGATTGTGGGGGCGGCGTTCCCGGCCATCAATAAGCTGGGGTTCCAGACTTATCGGACACCAATGTCCGCAATCCTGGGGCGCGCGTGGACGGTCTCAACGCACTTAAAGTCTTTTCCCGCGCTGTGGAATTGCGCAGTTTCACGAATGCCGGCTATTCCTCGAGTACTCGTACCGAAGCCAGGTGAGCGGCGAACTTCACGCCGATGCGATGAATCGGTGAATTGACCTTGGGCGTAGCCGGTCCGAACTGCTATCTTGAGTGAGTGTCGTCGGCTCTGTCGGCGAGCGAGCGCCACGTATGCGCTAAAAATTCCTGCTCAGAGGTGCATGATGGTCGAAGTTACATGGCTTGTCGTGGCTGATGGAGGTCGCGCGCGTGTTTTCCGGACGCCTGGGCTTACGCTCGACTTGCAGGAAGTCGAAGTTCTCGTCAACGACGAATACACCGGTACGGTCCTGACCGAGAAAGACCGCGAGAAATTTGCAAAACGGGTTGCCACCTATCTGGACGAAGGGCGGCTCCATCAGCTCTACAATCGGCTGCGGCTCGCCATGGAGTCGAAATTCCTCGGCATGGTGCGTTCGAATCTGAGCGAAGAAGCGCGTCGAATGATATTCGAGCAGATCAGCGAAGATCTGTTGTCGCTCAGTACACAGGAAATCGAGGCGCGTCTGCGGAAGTAGAGAGCGGCCGCGGAAAAATTCACTGGGCCTGCAAGCGTTGTGCAGGGCCGGCTTTGCAGCGTTCAGGAACTGATGTCTGGGCCGTGCGATTTTTCTTCCGCATCGCGGAACCAGTCCTCCGCGCGAGACCGGGCGCTGACCCAGGAGTGTGGTTGCGGCGTCTCGAACTCACGATCGATGAAACGGCGGCCCCATTCGACCGCATCTCTGATCGCTTCTTCTTCGGTCAGCCATTCGGGTTGAACGGTCATCGGGCGAATATCGACGACTTTACCCGCGCTATTTTTCAGGCTCACGCTCGCGACCCATGCACCGAACTTATTGGTCTCAGCGCGCACGACCATCTCGAACTCGCCGTAGAAAATAGTAGATGCTGGCATCGTTTTCTCCTTTAGCATGCGTGTCGCTGCTAAGCGCCATCATGCCGCAATCCCGGCATTCCGATACAAAGAAAATTGCGTCCGGATGGCGCATGCCGACCGTATTTCGCCGATAGTTAGCATTGGAAAGACCTGCGTTCACCGGGTCGTGACTTGCTCATAGAATTCCACGTGGCGCGTGGCGTGCGGCGCGCGAAGTCGCGTACTCGTATGAAGAAAATGCCGGCTCAACTGGTCTTCCGTAAGGAGGCGTTATGGCACAAGAATTCCCGTATCGACGATTCCTGTTTTCCGCAACGATCGCACCTCTGCAAGGGAGCCGGGGCATGGTCACGGTCGACGTCACGACCTCGGACGCTGAGCGCATCGCCGATCTCGGCACGCAGCGGTTCCTTCACGTCGAACGATGGGTGGAAAGAAACGATCCTGCTTTTCTTCAGGTCGTGGTCGATGAATGCAAGGTTGCTGTCGATCATTACGCGGACAACGTCGACGATAGTTGAAACGTCGTTGCAAGACCGCTAGCGGCTGAGGGCCTGGTGCATCGTCAAGATGGTCGGTCATTGAGACCTTAACTTGCATAAGGTGGTGAAAATGCAGGAATTCGATTTCTACATTAACCTGAAGAAGCCGACACTCGGACTCTATGTGCGCAACGGCGCTGGCCTGCCCGACCTCGCCGACAAGAGCGACTGGCAATTCGAAGGGCATGTCTGGCAGAGCGAATTGACACCCGAACTTCTGAAAGGACTCGAGGCCAACGGCCACGTATTTCAGGAACTGGGTGCGTAACGCCCGGCTCTACGGCGAGTAGAGCGGATCAAGCTGGAGGGAGAGGACCATGCCGGAGCAACAGGGTGACCTAAGTGACGAGTTCATCGCGCAGCAGCGCAAGCGTCTCGAAGCGCTGCGCCGGGAACTGCTGGGCGGCGAGGCAGATACGATCGCGGACGAGAGAACGGCTCGGGAGGAGCATGGCGACGAGGCCGAGGAATACGAGGACGAGGCGCAGGGAATGGCGCAGAATGAGATCAACCAGTCGCTGCATGACGTGAACGACCAGCGCGTCGCGGATATCCAGCGTGCGCTACGGAAGATCGACGAAGGCACTTACGGTCTCTCCGATGAAAGCGGCCAGCCGATCCCCAAAGAGCGGCTCGAGGTCATGCCCGAGGCTATCCTGACCGTTGCGGAGCAGAGCCGCCGAGAGACCGGCAAGTAAGGGCATTCACGCGCGTTCAAGCGCACAATCTCGCAGCCGATAGCGTTGGGCATGCCTACCAATCCCTATCATCGGAAAAACCAATGTTCCCTTACTAACGATCCACTCATAGAATTCAAGGGCGGTTTTTTAGGTTCGTTATGCCAATCATGTGGCGATCAGGCCCGTAGCGCGAACACGCGAGCGCATGCCGGTTGCCGGAAGCCGCTCGCGCGTCTCAACCTGTTTGGAAGACGCCGGCATTTGAACGCTGATCAGCGAAGCATCGGTCCCCGGCGCACCACTTATCGAAAGGCCGGCGACAGGTTTCGAGCATTCGCCCCTCATGTGAACGCGTTCCATACCCTTTAACAACGTCGGATGCCTTAACTCATAAAGGTGAATCTGCGATGCCCGCCCTTTGCGAAATCTGTAACGCCCGTCCCGCTGTCGCCCGTGTGACCGTTGTGCAAAACGGCGAGCGGAAAACTTTATCGATTTGCGACTATGACTATCGGCAATTAATGCGGCACCAAAGCATGGCGAACCCGTTCGACTCGCTGCTCGGAGGAGGCGGTCTGTCCCGCTTCTTCGGCGGTCTTGGCGGCGCGGGCGCTGGCGCGGAAGATGACGACGAAGAAGAATTGGCCGCGGAGCTGCCGCGCGAATCGGTCGACGCCACCGACGCCTTCAGCGAACAGACGCTCGAATTGTTGCAGCGCGCGGCAGAGAAAGCGCACGAACTCCAGCGAAACGAACTTGACACCGAACATCTGCTGTACGTACTAGCGGACAACGATGTCGGCACTGCGCTGCTGAAGGAACTCAAACTTTCGCCGCAGGATATTAAAGGGTACATCGACCAGCATGCGCAGAAGGGAAACGCGAGCCCCGATGCGCCGATGGACAAGATGACCATCTCGCCGCGCATGAAAAAAGTGTTCCAGAACGCGTTCCAGGCATCCCGCGACTTGGGTCATTCCTATGTCGGCCCGGAGCATTTGCTCATCGGGCTTGCGTCCGCGCCGGACAGTATCGCGGGCGCCTTGCTGAAGAAGTACGGTGTGACACCGGAAGCGCTGCGGCAGAAAGTGGTGAAGGTAGTCGGCAAAGGCGCCGAGGACGGCCGCGTCGACACGCCGACGGGCACGCCCACACTCGACAAGTTCGGCCGTGACCTCACGGCTCTCGCACGCCAGGGCAAGCTCGACCCGGTGCTGGGCCGCGCGCAGGAAATCGAAAGTACGATTGAAGTACTCGCGCGGCGCAGGAAGAACAATCCGGTGTTGATCGGCGAACCCGGGGTCGGCAAGACCGCGATCGTCGAAGGCCTGGCGCAGCGTATCGTCAACGACGAAGTTCCCGAAAATCTGCGCGGCAAGCGGCTCGTCGAGGTCAATATCAATTCGATGGTGGCGGGTGCGAAGTATCGCGGCGAGTTCGAAGAACGCGCAAAAACGCTGATTGACGAAGTGACGGCGAAGAAAGACGAACTCGTTCTGTTCATCGACGAATTGCACATGATCGTGGGCGCCGGCCAGGGCGGCGGCGAAGGCGGCCTCGACGTCGCGAACGTGCTCAAACCGGCGCTGGCCCGTGGCGAACTCAGTCTGATCGGCGCGACGACGCTCAACGAATACCAGAAGTACATCGAAAAGGACGCCGCGCTCGAGCGGCGCTTTCAGCCGGTACTGGTGCCCGAGCCGACCGTCGAGCAGACCATCGTCATCTTGCGCGGTCTGCGCGACAAGCTCGAAGCGCATCATCAGGTGACCTTTGCGGACGATGCGTTTGTCGCCGCCGCAGAGATGTCGGACCGTTACATCACGTCGCGCTTTCTGCCCGACAAAGCCATCGACCTGATCGACCAGGCCGCCGCGCGCGTGCGCATCGGCGCCACCTCGCGTCCGGCCGACATGCAGGAACTCGAAGCCGAAATCGCCCAGCTCAAGCGCGAGCAGGACTATGCGTCCTCGCGCAAGCGCTACGACGAGTCGAAGAAGTTCGAGGAGCGTATCGGCGAAAAGCAGACGAAACTCGATGAGCAGATGGAGGCATGGCAGCGCAAGACCGGTTCGGAAACGCTTGAAGTGACGGTGGCGGCCATCGCCGAAGTGGTGTCGCGCCAAACCGGCATTCCGGTCACCGACCTGACACAGGAGGAGCGTCAGAAGCTGTTGGACATGGAGAACAAGCTGCGCGAGCGCGTGGTCGGCCAGGACGACGCGGTGCTTGCCGTGAGCGACGCCGTGCGCCTGTCGCGTGCCGGACTCGGCCAGGCGAACCGGCCTATCGCGACCTTCCTGTTTCTCGGACCGACCGGCGTCGGCAAGACCGAGCTCGCGAAGGCGCTGGCGGAAACGGTGTTCGGCGATGAACAGGCGGTCATCCGTATCGACATGTCCGAGTATATGGAGCGCCACGCGGTGGCCCGCCTGATCGGCGCGCCTCCGGGCTATGTCGGTTATGACGAGGGCGGCCAGTTGACCGAACGCGTCCGGCGGCGCCCGTACAGCGTGATCCTGCTCGACGAGATCGAGAAGGCCCACGCGGACGTGAGCAACGTGCTGCTCCAGGTGTTCGACGATGGCCGTCTTACCGACGGCAAGGGCCGTGTGGTGGATTTCAGCAACACGATCATCATCGCGACCAGCAATCTCGGCGCACACATCATCATGGATAACCTCGAGAAGCCCGAGGCGGACCAGTTGCCGGAAAAGAAGCTTCGCGAAGAATTGATGGATGTGCTGAAGGGCCACTTCCGCCCGGAATTCCTGAACCGCATCGACGAGGTGATCGTCTTCCACGGGCTTTCTCGTGAGAATATCCGCTCGATCGTGCAGATCCAGCTCGAACGGGTCATCCGCACGGCGGCGGCCCAGGACATCACGCTCAAGATGGACGAGTCGGTTGTCGACCATCTTGCCGACGCCGGCTACCGGCCCGAGTTCGGTGCCCGCGAACTGAAGCGGCAGATCCGCCAGGAACTGGAAACGCGGCTTGCCAAGGAGATTCTCGGCGGTAACCTGAAATCGGGCGACAGTGTCGAGGTCAGCTACGACAAGGACAGCGGCGAAGTGAAGTTCGTTCGCGGCGAGGCGCCGCCCAAGGCGAAGCGCGTCAATGGCCGGACAAAGAAGAAGTCGTCCGACGAAGTCGGCAGCACCGAGTCCACGGAGGGCGCCGGATCCTGAAGGCGCGCTGTGGGCAACGGGCAAGGACACGCGGCGAGCGTGTCGGCGGTGTGGCGCGTATTATCCGGAAGCGGACCTGCTGATGCCTCTCGAACTCTTCTACAAAGAAAGAGACGGGAGGCGCACGGTTCGCCGGCTGAGTGATGTCTCTCAGCTTTGCGAGGCGTTCATCTTTGCGCACGTGCCGGTACAACCTGGAGCCGCCGATCAATCATGGAAATCTTCGATGCCTTCCACCTCGCCAGGCTGCAGTTTGCGTTCACGGTTTCATTTCACATTGTTTTCCCCGCGATCAGTATAGGAATGGCCAGTTTCCTCGCCGTGCTGGAGTGGCGTTGGCTGCTGACCGGCGACGTGGTCTACAAGGACATGTTTCTGTTCTGGTCGAAGATCTTTGCGGTCGGCTTCGGCATGGGCGTGGTGTCAGGCGTAGTGATGGCCTACGAGTTCGGCACCAACTGGAGTGGCTTTTCCACCATTGCCGGCAACATCACAGGGCCGCTCCTGACTTATGAAGTGTTGACGGCGTTCTTTCTCGAAGCCGGCTTTCTCGGCGTGATGCTGTTCGGCTGGCAGCGCGTGGGTCCGCGCGCGCACTTCTTCGCCACGCTGATGGTGGCGCTCGGCACGTTGATGTCCACCTTCTGGATTCTCGCGTCGAACAGCTTCATGCAGACGCCGCAAGGATTCGCCATGGAGAACGGCCGGATCGTGCCGGTTGACTGGCTGAAAGTGATTTTCAACCCGTCGTTTCCCTACCGGCTCGCGCATATGTCGATCGCCGCGTTCATCGTCGCGGGCTTTATCGTCGCCGCGTGCGGGGCGTGGCATCTGCTGCACGGCCGGCGCGACGGACCGATCAAGCGCAGTTTTTCGATGGCACTGTGGATTCTGCTTTTGCTGACGCCGATCCAGATTTTCGTCGGCGATGCGCACGGCCTGAACACCCGCGAATATCAGCCCGCCAAGATCGCGGCGATAGAGGGGCTGTGGGAAACCGAGAAAGGCGGCACGGCGCTCAATCTGGTCGGTCTGCCCGATATGAACGCGGAAGTGACGCGCTACACGCTGCAAATCCCGCATTTGGGCAGCCTCATTCTGACCCATAGCTGGGACGGAGAAATCCGCGGGCTCAAGACGTTTCCCGCCAGGGACCGTCCGTATTCGCCAATCATCTTCTGGACCTTCCGGATCATGGCGGGCCTCGGTATGTTGATGCTGTTGACCGCGTTGCTCGGGCTGCTGCTCAGATTGAAAGGCCGTCTCTACGAGACGCGGTGGTATCAGGTTTTCGTGCTGTGCATGGGCCCGTCGGGAATCGTCGCGCTGTTGGCCGGGTGGATCACGACGGAGGTCGGCCGCCAGCCCTGGACGGTCTACGGCGTCCTGCGCACTGAAGACTCACTCTCGCCGATCAGTGCCCAGCAAGCGGGCGTTTCATTGCTGATCTTTGTGCTGGTGTACTTCCTGGTATTCGGTACGGGGGTCTACTACATGCTCAAGATGATGAGGCACGGACCCGAGGAGCATGGCGACGCCCGCCAGTCCGTCAAGCATCCGGTGTTGCGCAATCGTCCGTTGGACGCACTGGAACGGGAGTGACGCCATGCAAATCGATCTTCCGGTAGTGTGGGCTGCGATCATCGGACTCGGCGTTTTCATCTATGTGATGCTGGACGGCTTCGATCTCGGCATCGGCCTGCTGTTTCCGTTTTTCGAAGAGAAAGGCGATCGGCAAGTGATGCTCAATACCATCGCGCCGGTCTGGGACGGCAACGAGACGTTCCTCGTGCTCGGCGGCGCGGGGCTATACGGCGCATTCCCGGTCGTCTATTCGACGCTGCTGCCGGCGAACTATCTGCCGCTGATCCTGATGGTCGTGGGGCTGATCTTCCGCGGCGCAGCCTTCGAATTGCGCGCCAAGGCCACGCGGACCCAGCATGCGTGGGATCTCGCCTTCATTGCCGGGTCGGCTCTCGCGGGTTTTTGCCAGGGCATCGTGCTGGGATCGCTGCTGCAAGGCATCAAGATCGTCGACGACCGTTTTGCCGGCGGCCCGTTTGACTGGCTATCGCCGTTCAGCCTGTTCTGCGGGATCGGCGTGCTTTCTACCTATGCGACGCTCGGCTGCGGCTGGCTGATCCTGAAGACGGAAGGCGAACTGCAGCGCAAGATGCGCGAGGTGATGCGGCCGTTGCTGGCCGTGCTGCTGGGGATAATCTTCGTGGTGAGTCTCTGGACCGTGATTGGATTGCCGGCGGTCGAGCATAGGTGGTTCGGCAGCGGCTATCTCGGATGGTTCATGCCGGTGCCGATTCTTGTTCTGGCCTGTGTGTGGGGCATTTTTCGATCGCTTCGCCTGCAGCATGAAGCCATGCCGTTCCTGCTCACGCTGGCGCTGTGCTTTCTCGGATACAGCGGCTTGCTGATCAGCATCTGGCCGAACATCGTGCCGCCTTCGCTGACCATCTGGCAAGCCTCGTCGAGTCATTCAAGCCAGCTCTTCACGCTGGTCGGCACGGTAATCGTGCTGCCGATCATCCTCGTCTACAACGCCATGCAGTACCGCGTGTTCCGCGGCAAGGTGCGGGAGGGGGACGCCGGCTACCACTGAGGGTCGCTATGTTCCGCGCGGAGCGGATGGCCAGAAGATCGCTAGCGGGCGCACAGGGCGGCGAGCTTGCCCACGGTAATCACTGCCTGTTCGATTTCGCTTGACCAGGGGCTGCTGTAATTCAGGCGAATGAAGTTCCGAAAGGTCGTCTCCGAGATCGAAAACATGTAGCCTGGTCCGATGGTGATGCCCTGCTCGAGTGCGAGCTTGTAGAGCCGCATCGCGTCCACCTTGGACGGCAACTCGATCCACAGCACGTAGCCGCCTGCGGGGTTGGACATGCGCGTGCCTTCGGGAAAGAAGCGCGAGACGATCGTCTTCATCAGGTTCGCCTGCTGCGCGTAGGTCTTCCGAACCCGTCGCAGATGATGCTCGTAACCATCGCGTTCGAGGAATTCCGCGATCGCCAATTGCGGAATCGTCGGCGTGGTCAGCGTGTTCAGAAACTTGAGTTTCTCGACCTGATCGCGATAGCGGCCCGGCATCGCCCAGCCAATCCGGTAGGCTGCCGTCAGCGTCTTCGAGAACGACCCGCAGTGAAGTACCAGTCCCTTCGTGTCGTACGACTTCAACGTGCTCGGATAGGTGCTGTCAAAGTGCAGTTCGTTGTAGACACCGTTCTCGATGACCGGTATGTCCCGTTTCGTCAGGTATTCGACTAGCTCGCGCTTGCGCTCGTCGGGCATCAGAAACCCGAGCGGATTCTGGAAGTTCGGCATGACCATGCAGGCGGTGACCGTCTGCGATTCCACGATCGCGGCAAGCGCTTCGATGTCGATACCGTGCTCGGGATGCGTGGACACCTCGATCGCCTTCATGCCCATCCGTTCGATCGCGTGCAGCATCGCGTAGAACGTGGGTGACTCGACGGCGATCGTATCGCCTGGTTTCGCGACGGCCTGCAGGCACAGATTGATCGCCTCGGTCGCGCCGACCGTGATGATGATCTCATTCGGATCGGCCGCCATGCCGTTTTCGAGGTAGCGACGCGCAATCTGGCGCACCAGTCTCGCAGTGCCCGGCGGCAGCGCGTCGGTCACGCCCCACCGTGTCTTGCCTCGTCCCGCGTCGTAAGCGTAGCGATTGAGCTTCTCGAAAGGAAACAGGCTCGCGTCAGGGTAGGGCGAGCCGAGCGGCACCGCGTCGTCGGTACCGATCGAGCGCAGCGTGGAAAGCACTAGCCGGCTCACGTCGACCGGTGACGAAATCGGAATCGGTTTAGATGGCCGCAGTTCGAGTGACTTCCGCTCGCCTTCGTCGCCGCGGAAATTGACGAAATAGCCGGACTGCGGCCTGCTCGTGAGCAAGCCCCGGCTTTCGAGCAACACGTAGGCGCGGATGACCGTGGTGACGCTGATCCGATGCTGCTGGCTGGTCTGCCGCACCGATGGCAGGCGTTCGCCGTGGCTGTACACGCCTTGCCGGACCAGCTTTTCGATGTCGTCTGCAAGCTTCTCATAGAGATTCATCGGACGATTTTCCTGGCGTTTTTCGGCGGCGGTTTATACCGGCCGCTTCGCTGCGGTGCGCGCGCTCTTGCAGACGTGCCGCCCTCTGGTGCGCAGATCGTAGCAGAACTGTACTGATGCATGCCGGGCCGATTTGTGCACTCTGCGACTGACCACCCAGCCTTACTCTCTTCTCCATCGAACGCGTGTTCGCGGGTCCCGCTACGAGGGCCTCTGGATGTGTAAAGACTGGAGCCGAAACATGGAAGACGCAAATCTGAAGGGAAATAGCCACGCATGCCATCAGCCTCCCGACGCTTCGTCGCCGGAATCACGCAGGACCGGCGCAAAAGGGGGAGGGGGATCATGAATCTGCTCGAAGCCATGCGCATTTACGTGAGAGTGGTGGAGCGTGAGAGCATTTCCAGCGCGGCCAGGGATCTGAATATCGGGCAGCCCGCCGCGAGCGAACGCATCGAGCGGCTCGAGAAGTACCTGGGTTGCCGGCTTTTGCTCCGTAGCGCACGCGCGTTCAAGTGCACGCCCGAAGGCGTGACCTTCTATGAGCGTAGCAAGAGGATTCTGAGCGCCGTCGAGCAGACGATTGCAGACTTGTCGAACGACGAACAGGCGCTCAGAGGCACGGTCCGTATCGCGGCGCCTCACTGCTTCGGCGAGACGGTCGTGCCGCAGGCGTTGGCGCTCGTCCGTGCAGCCTATCCGCAACTGGATCTGGAGCTGGTGCTGAACGACCGGATCGTCGATCTCGTAACGGAGGGCGTGGACGTTTCCTTTCGTCTCGGGCAACTCGGAGAAGGAGCGTTCATCGCCCGTCAACTCGGGCAGGTCGGGCGCGTGCTCGTTGCGGCGCCGGGCTATCTGAGCCGGCAAGGGTCGATCAGCGAGCCGTCCGACCTGATCAAACATCCGTTCATTCGGATGCAGGGTATGTTCGGCACGGACCAGTTGCCCCTCAGGCACCAGGCGAGCGTCGTCGAGAGCGCCCCCATCCGCACCGCCGTGAAGACCAGTCATTGGCGGCCCATGTATGAAATGATCGTCGCGGGTGCGGGCATTGGCGTGCTGGAAGAGCCGGCGTGCGTCGAGGCGTTCGCGGACGGCCGGTTGGTTCGGTTGTTGCCGCAATTCGAGGCGCTGCCCTTCGACGTCAATATACTGATTCAGGCGCAACGTCCGATGCCGGCGCGGGTACGCCTGATTGTGACGATGTTGAAACAGTGCACGCCGCCAATGCTCGAGAGAGCGCACGTCGAATGCTCAAAAATGGCCCGCGGCCTTGAAGTGCTGGCCGACGACGTCGACTCCGCGCTGCCGAAGCAGTCGTTGCGTGCCTGAGCCCGCAACGACCCGTGCTTATTCAGCGAGCGTCAACGACACCGACGCTTCGCTCGTCAACATCAGGAATGTCAGCGTCTCGCGCAGATACAGGCGCACTACCGAGTCGGTGTGGCTGAGATAGCCGATCGACAGATCTTCGCCGAGGTGCAACTCGAAGTCGCCGCCTCGCGTGGAGAGCACGCTGCCGCCGGTCAGCGCGGGTGCCCAGATGATGTCGCCGTTCACGATGCGCTTGATGTGCTCGATCACCGGATAGCCCTGGTCGCGTGCCTCGCTGAGCGCCGTGTAGGCGTCGGCGCCGAGCAGCACGGAATAAGGACCGTCCACGCCGGCAAGCCGCAACTCTTCCAGCGCGTTGCCGATTGCGTGCGGATAATCGCCGATGTCGGCGGGCAGCGCGAGCGGCGCATTCGAAGAGCCTTCGCGAATCCCGCCGATCCCCGCTGCCTGATAGCCGTCGAAGATCGCGCGATCTTCGGCATAGGCGAGCTCTTTCGCTGCATCTTTGGCGGGCTGCCAGTCGGCGTCGTTCGCGCCGCGCAGCACGCTGTCGATCGCCTCGCGCTGCAATTCGAACGGCACGGTGAATTCGACCAGGCGCTTGACCTCCGCGAGCCTGGCCACGACGCCTTGTTGAGGCGCGGCAATCGCGGTCTGATGCCCCGTGCCGACGCCGGACAACTCCGTTCCGCCCGGACCCTCGACGTCGACCACGCGACGGCCGGCTACGCTGCGTTTGAAGGTGCGCGCCACTTCGTTTTCGATCTGCGACCAGGCGGCGCTGGAGATGGGGGCGAGCTCGCGATGCAGGTTATTCATGTTGGGAGATTCCCTTGAGAGAGCCAATATTCAGCGAGCCGTCGTGGCGCGGCTCGACGGGCGAGGACGGTTCCGGATGTGTTTCGATGGCGGCCGTGACGCTCGGCGGATCGCGGTCCGCGAGTTCCTCGAGCAAGGTGGCCGACGGCACGAAGAACAGGCCGCCCGTGACGGCGCGGCTGTAGTCGAGCAGCCGGTCGTAGTTGCCCGGAGGCCGCCCGATGAACATGTTCTCCAGCATCTGCTCGATCGGCGCGGGCGAACGCGCGTAGCCGATAAAGTAGGTGCCGAATTCGGCCGCGCCCAGGCGGCCGAATGGCATGTTGTCGCGCAAGATCTTCACTTCCTTGCCGTTTTCAGTGATCGTGGTCAGCGAGCTGTGCGACGACGAAGGTTTGACCGCCGCGTCGAGTTCGACGTCGGACAATTTCTTGCGACCGATAATGCGCTCCTGAGTCTCGACGGAAAGCGCATTCCAACCGTCCATGTCGTGCAGGTACTTTTGCACGAGGACGTAGCTGCCGCCCTCGAACCCGGGGTCTTCCGTGATGAGCGTGTATTCGTCGGCGGCGCGGCCGGTCGGGTTCTCGGTGCCGTCGACGAAGCCCACCATGTCGCGCATATCGAAGTAGCGAAAGCCGTGAACTTCATCGACCACGGTGACCGCGTCGCCGAGCGCGCCCAGCAACTGCGTAGCGAGTTCGAAACACAGATCCATGTGATCGGCGCGGATGTGCAGCAGGAAATCGCCCGGTGTCCCCAACGCGCGACGCTCGCCTTCGCCGATGTCCCGGAATGGATGCAGGAAGGCGGGCCGCGGCGCGCCGAACAGCCTGTCCCACGCATCGGAGCCGAACGAGCAGACGCATGACAGATTGCCGGCAGGCACACGCTTGCCGACCGCGCGCACGAGGGCGGCAATGTCGCCGCACCATTCGCGCACCTTGGCCTCCTGTTCGCGGTCGTTCGCGATGGTCGCGACAATGAAGATCGCGCTGCGGGATACGTCATTACAAATTGCTTGCGGTTCCGGGGTTTCGTTGGGCATCGGTTTGAGTGTTGGGAGACCGTTACGGATTCCGACAGCAGTAGAATCCATGTCGTTCCGCCTACGCATTTCATGCGGGAGGCGGGCGCGAGTTTCGTTTGAATGATTGAAGCAGGTTCGCTGTTGCGGCCTCCTCGGGCATGCGTACCGCTTTGCCTTGTCGCCGGAAGGGCGCAACATGCGTGACATGGTTGACATCCATCACGCCCACAGATGTTATACCGAGCCGGTAATTTGTGTGAACTCGGTGCCGGCTTCGGAAGGCGTTGTGGCGTGGCGGATCGGCAAAACGGCAGCGGCATTCGTTCGCATTGCAAATGGATGGCGAACTGACGATGAATGCCTGAAGCCGCCCGGGATGATTCGGTCTAACATGGCGACTTGCACCTTCAGGAGCAGCGGATCATGACCTCAGGTACCGACGAAGCAGTGGCTCGACAAGCGGTTGAAGGCTTCTATCGAGCGTTCGAGCAGAAAAGCGTCGAGTTATTGGCGAAGGTTGTCACCCCTGACTGGCAGTACATTCCGGAGCCTCGCGGGGCCACGCACGGGCCCGGTCAAATGGTTCAGATCTTCCATGACATTGCGACCGCGTTGCCGGACATGAAAGTCGAAATTCTCGATTTGCTGGTACATGGCAACCGGATAGGGGTTCGCGCGGAGATCAGCGGCACGCAAACCGGGGAGCTGCTCGGCATCGACGCGAGTTCGAAGCATGTGAAATTCGCGATTCATTCTTTCCATCAGATGCGTGGAAATCTGATCGAGATAACCTGGCACCTCGAGGACTGGCTATCGCTGTTTCGGCAGCTTGGACAGGTGCCGAAAATACTCGATCGGCCTTGAAGCGGAAGGAACGCATCAATGCTGATAGTGCATTGCCGCGGCGATCAGAAGCCGAAACGGAAGCGCGAGCAGTACTGCCCCGGCGACGCCGAGCAGCCATAAGCCAATGAACCATAAGAGGCGTTTGCTGAACGTCGTCTTGCGATCAGGGCTTGTCTGTGACACGCTGTCCCTCGTCATCGGCTAGTCATACTCACTCATCCATCATAGCCTGTTGCGGGCGGCAGGATCGCGACAGGTGTTTCCGTGCGAGCGCGAATAGAGGCCGAGAACGACACAACAGGATCGAGAGTCATGAACGGGAAGCGAGATGCAGCACCTGACAGCACCGCTGCGCGCGTCGCCTTGTGGCGCGCGCTGCATGTCGAGGCCGACCCGCCGCCGCATGTGCTGGAAGACGCAATCGGCCTCAAGCTGCTGGCTCCCGGCGACGATTGGCGTGGCCGCGGAGATATGGACCCGCAATTCACGCGTCCCTTTCGCGCCTCGATCGTGGCGCGGGCTCGATTTATCGAAGACCTGGTCGTGGAACAGGCGGGGCGAGGGTTGAGTCAGTACGTCATCCTCGGCGCCGGGCTCGACAGCTTCGCCCAGCGCAGGCCGGAGATCGCGTCCCGCCTCAAGGTGTTCGAGATCGACCCGCCGGGTCCTCAGGCATGGAAGCGCCAGCGCCTGATCGAACTCGGCTTTGGCATGCCGGACTGGCTGCGCTTCGTGCCGGTCGATTTCGAAGCGGGCGGGAACTGGCGGGACGAATTGATGGCTGCCGGCTTCGATGCCAGCAAGCCGGCGGTCGTGGTCTCCACGGGCGTCAGTATGTACCTCACGCGCGACGCGAACATGGCAACGCTGCGCGAGGTCGCGGCTCTCGCACCGGGATCGACGCTCGCCATGACCTTCCTGCTCCCGCTGCAGCTGGCGGACCCCGAGGTACGTCCGGGGCTCGAGATGGCGGAGAAGGGCGCGCGAGCAAGCGGCACACCTTTTATCAGCTTCTTCACTCCGCCGGAGATGCTGGCGCTCGCCCGTGAAGCCGGCTTTGGGCAGGCGCGCCACGTCTCGGCGGCCGATCTGACGCAGCGCTATTTCGCGGGCAGAACCGACGGTCTGCGTCCGCCGAACAATGCGGAGGAACTGCTTGTAGCGAGCACCTAGCCGCTGTGAGCGAATTCGCCCGTCTCGAAGTCGTATACCAAACGCAATTGACACCCATGTGACCAAGCACTCATTCGTGCCAGGAAACATGCCTGGGGAAAGTATCTATTCTGTCAAAACCTACCCTCGCGTACTTTTAAATCTTGGCTGAATCCCAAATATCGAGCGCTAACGCGGCGGATCCGCTGCCAGTCCTTCGACAGGATCGGCGGATCGACGCGGGAGGTGCCGTAACATTTATATTCGAGCGCGCGGGACATCGTTAAACCCTGGCGCGACTGTGGTTCTTGGCCCACGCACTTTCAGGGAAACGATGACCACCGGACCTCGTAACAGCGGTTTTCCAGCGCTTGGCGCCCTCTCCTGGGGCTCCCATCTGTGTCACTTCTACGAATCGCGTAGCGAATTGCTCAGCGTCACCGCGGACTTCCTGCATGCGGGACTCGCCAATCGCGAAGCGGCCGTGTGGGTCGCGCCCGCGCTGCTGGGACCCGACAAAGCTCGCTATATGCTCACGCGAACCGCGCCCGCACTCGCGGAATATATCGATGCAGGCCAATTGCAGATTCTCGACGGCGCGCAGATTTACGCCTCGCCCAAAACGGGCTTTAACGGCGGCGCCACCGTGGGCTTGTGGTCGAAGGCGATCAACGATGCGTTGGGGCGAGGCTTCGAAGGATTGCGGGTAGCCGGCGATGCCGTCTGCAACGAAACCACCGACTGGGTTGCGCTGCTCGACTACGAAGCCTCGCTGAAGGAGAAGCTTGCTGCGCGGCCGATCATCGGTTTGTGCACGTACTGCGTGCAGAAGCTTCGCACTGCGCAGGCGCAGGACATCGAGCGCCTGCACGATGCGAAGATCGAAGCGCCGCGCGTCGAGACTTCCGGGCATTCGCGCGCGCACGCTAGTGGCCAGGGCGTGCAACCTTCGGAGAACGTCGTCGCCATTGCCGAGCGTGACGATGAAACGAAACAAGCCTCGATCAGTGCAACGATAGGCCACGAAATCCGCAATGCCATCACGCCGCTCGGCCTGCTTGCCCGTTTGTTGAACACGCAGTACGGCCATGACGAACAGTTGACGCGCTACGCGCTTCTACTCTCGCGTCAGGCAAACCTGCTTGGTCAATTGGCCCAGCAATTGATGGCGCCGGACGATGCCGGGTTCGCCGGTTCCGCGGGTTTCGTTCACCCGGCGCCGGGCGCGTTGGCATGTGCGTCGCGCGAGAGAACGGTCGAGAATCCTGCATCGGTCGATGTTGGCGATCTGCTCGCCCATTGTGTGCGGGTAGCCGAAGCGGGCGCGCCAGATCATGCGCCGATTCAACTGACGGCAAGCGACGTGCCGTTGCCGGTGCGAGGCGACTTCGGCAAGCTGACCCAGGTGTTCGTCAATCTCCTGGTCAACGCGCTCAAATATTCGGCGGCTGCGGATGCGATCAAGGTAACGGCGTCGCGCGCCGGGCGTTACTGCTATATCAGCGTGAGCGACGAAGGCATCGGCATCGCGCCGGGCGAGCTTGCGACCATCTTCAAGCCCTACGCGCGCGGGCTTGTGGGCCGCGCATTGGGCACCAGGGGGCATGGACTCGGGTTGGCGGTGGTGCGCGATATCGTCGCGAGCCATGGCGGCACCGTTGAAGCGTTTTCCGCGGGACTGGGCCGCGGCTCGGATTTCGTGGTGCGCTTGCCGCTGGCGAAGATGGTCACGCCAATCACGACGACCGCGCCCGAAGCACAAGAGGGCGAAGCGGTTTGCGCCGCACCGGTTACGCAAGGTGTTGCCGCATAGCGAGCCACGCTATCTCGACGGGGAAGAATGGCGGTTCGATTCGAACGCGATGGCTGAACGTCTCGTCAGGCCGCGCGACCGACGAGCGCCGCAGCAGGCAACGCAATCCCCGAGCTCCGCTTGCAACGGCCACGGCATTGGATGAGGCGGCGCGAGCAATCAAAGCCGCGCCTGGATGAGGAGCGCCTCCGTCATTCGATCGTTCCGCGCTTGCCCTGTCGAAGGCTGTCGGTTTGATCGAATGGGCGATGCCACCGTGCGGCGGCATCGCCCCGGAATGTGCGCCGGCGAGGCCAGTCAGGTTTGGCCCACCCGCGAACCCCTCCGCGCGCTTAGAACGTGTGCCGGATCGCGGCCCGCACGACGATCTGACTCGATGACGACGACAGGTCCTGCGCGCCGGGCACGTATGCCTGATCTAACGCCGAACCGGTTGCGTCGCCGGCGATCTTTTGAAAGGCGCCCTGGACATAGACATCGGTACGCTTCGAAAGGTTATAGTCCGCCATCAAGCCGACGGTGTGAATCTTCGGACGTACGCTGCCTGTCGTTGCATCGTAGTTCTCCAGCGTATAGACGTATTGCGCGCCCACATAGAACGCCGGTGTGAACTGATATTTCCCATTCAGTTCGAAATTCTGGTACTTCAGGCGGGTCAGTGTCCCGCCTGCCAGCGCGCCGCTGGTCGGCTGAATACTCTCCTGCGCGCCGAGGTAGGCCACATTCGCGGCTGGATTGCTGATGTTCGTGTTCGTATAGACGAAGCCTGCCGTCGCCGGACCCAGTGTGTAGTTGATTCCCGCGCCGAAGATTCGCAAGCGCTCCGACTGAAAGTTCGCGTCCGCGGAGACAGTCGAACTTGAACCGGCAATCGCGCCACCGGACGTCGATCCGGGATTGTCCGCGTTCAGATAGGCAGCCGCGATCAATAGGCCGCCGTAGGTGTACTGCGCACCGACGCTGAATTGCCGGTTGTCGGCGAAGCCCGTGCTGTTGCTGAAGCTATATGCGCCGCCGAATTGAAAGCCGGCAATATCCGGGCTCGCATACTTGACCGTGTTGTTTACGCGGAACGTGTTATCGGTGTTGTCGTTGTCAAACGGGTGGGATAGCAGATAGCCGCCCCAGTTGCCATTGGCCGTTGTCAGCGCAAGATAGTCGACCACCGAGTCGTATTGGCGGCCGAGCGTAACCGACCCGTATCGGTCGCTCTCGATACCGACATATGCCTGGCGACCGAACCCCAAACCCCCTTGCGCGAGCTTGCCGGTGTTGACGTTAAAGCCGCTTTCGATCTGAAAGACCGCTTTTAGCCCTGCACCCAGATCTTCAGTGCCTTTCAGCCCCCAACGGCTACCTTGGGCGTAGCCGCTTGTCATTTCGTACGCGTGGCCTCCGCCAACGTTGTTCGTGAAGTCGAGTCCCTCATCAATGACGCCATAGAGTGTGACGCTGCTCTGCGCAAAAGCCGACGTTGCAAATACTGACGCTATCGCGCTGCAAAAGATTCTTTTGTTCAATTCGTCATCCTGAATGTGAAATGGTTTTTTTATCGGCTGTCGATTGGCCAATCGAGCCGTTCGGAATAGTGGAAAATCAAAGGGATCACGTACCGTTATCCGCCTCGCGGTTTCAGATATGCAAGAAGGCGTCGTTCGAGCTGCCGAAATATCCAGACCAGCGCGAAAGCGATCATTGCGTACAGCAGCGCCGCAATTCCGAATGCTTCGAATGACGCATACGTAGCCGAATTGACGTCGCGGGTTACTTTGAGAATGTCCGGAATCGTGGCGGTAAAGGCGAGCGTTGTGGAGTGCAGCATCAGAATCGCCTCGTTGCCGTACATAGGTAACGCGCGTCGCAGTGCCGAAGGAAGAATGATCCGGCGGTAGATGGTCAATGTGGACATGCCGACTGCGAGTGCGGCCTCGATTTCTCCGTATGCCGTCGCCCTGATTGCTCCCGCAAAGATCTCCGTGGCGTAAGCGCATTCGTTCAGCGCGAACGCAAGTAACGTGCAATTCATGGCATCGCGAAAGAATGCGTCGAGCAGCGCGTGTGAATGCACGACATGCAAGCCGTACAGTCCGGTGTAGCAAATCAGCAATTGGACGTAGAGCGGCGTGCCTCGAAATACATAGGTGAACAGCCAGACCGGCGTCGACAGAAGCCGGTTGCGCGATGCCCGTGCCACCGAGAGCGGCAACGCAAGCATGAAGCCGAGTCCGAGCGATGCCACCAGGAGCCACAACGTGACGGCGAGCCCCGTGAACTGAAAGCCATCTGTGTACAGATAGTTCTGCCAATATTGACGAACGATATCGATCATGTCGCCACGCGCCTCACACCCGCTGAATACCGCACTTCCAGTCGCCACAGCACCACGTTGGACAGCGTGGTGATCGCCAGATAGATCGCGCCGGCGGCGAGCGTGAACAGGAAGAAATTCTGCGTCGACTTGCCTGCATCCTGCGACACCTTGACGACGTCCGACAGTCCAATAATCGACACCAGCGCGGTCGCCTTGACGATAACCTGCCAGTTGTTGCCGATGCCCGGCAGCGCCAGTCGCATCATCTGCGGAAACAGGATGCGGGAGAATACCTGCCAGCTCGACATGCCGAATGCCATGCCCGCTTCCAGCTGCCCCTTGGGTACGCCCATGAGCGCACCCCGGAATGTTTCGGTGAAGTACGCGCCATAGATGAAGCCAATTGTCACGACACCCGCCGAGAAGGGATCGATATCCATCTGGTCGAAGCCCAACATATCGGTGATATGGTTCAGCGCCATCTGAATGCTATAAAAGAGCAGCAGCATCAGCACGAGGTCCGGCACCGCCCTGATCAAGGTCGTGTATGCGACGCCGATCCGGACGAGGTAACGACGGCCGGATAGTTTGGCTGCGGCGCCGCACAGCCCCAGCGCAAATGAAACGAGTAGCGATAGCAGCGCGAGCTTGATCGTTTCATAGGTGCCGGCGACGAGCGCCGGCCCGAATCCTCCGAGTATCATTTTGTCTCCTGTGGCTGGCTCAGGCCGGCTCACTTCGCACCGTAGATATCGAAGTCGAAGTACTTGCGGTTGATCCGCGCATACGTGCCATTGGCCAGCACCGCAGCGAGCGCCTGATTGAAGGCATCACGCAACGCGACGTCCTCTTTGCGAAGTCCGAGTCCGTCGCCAAGACCGAAATACTTCGGGTCGTCCAGCGCCGGGCCGGCAAATTTGTAGTCTTTGCCTTCGGGCTTCTTGAGAAAACCGTCGCTCGCCTCGATCGACGCCTGAAATGCCGCGTCCAGGCGGCCGGACGCCAAATCGGCGTAGACCTGGTCCTGGTTCTGGTACGAGACGATCTGCACGCCGGCCCGTTGCCACTGTGCCCGGGCGTAATCTTCCTGGCTCGTGCCCTGTTCGACGCCGACGCGTTTTCCCTTTAGCGAGGCAGCGCTCGGCAGCAGATCGGAGTCGCGTTTGACAACCAGCCGCGCGGGCGCATTGGAGATCTTGTTCGTGAACGCGATCTGCTGCATGCGCTTGGGCGTGATGGTCATCGACGAAGAAATCGCATCGAACTTCCTCGCCAGCAGTCCTGGGATCATTCCGTCGAAGCTGGTTTCGACCCATACGCAGCGCGCGTGAAGTTCTGCACAGAGCGCATTCGCGATGTCCACGCCAAAGCCGGTCAACTTGCCGTCCGGCGTCTTGTACTCCAGCGGCGGATAGGTCGGATCCACCGCCAACCGGATCTCCTTGCCTGACCAGTCGGCGGCGTGAGCTCCGCCGGACAGCACCGCCAAAGCGACCGAAATCGCTGCGAGTTTTTTCATCATGTGTGCTTCTCCTCGATGTCATTGTTGAAATGATGGTGATCCGGGTGATCCCGCATGGGCAGAAAGCGTTCGGTGAGCTTGACCCAATAGGTGGCGCCCACGGCGAGGCAGTCGTCGTTGAAGTCGTAGCCTGAGTGATGCAGCGCGCAGCCGCGTTCACCGTCGCCATTACCGACCACGAGATAGCTGCCTGGACATTGTTCGAGCATGCAGGCGAAGTCTTCACTGGCGGTGAAGGGTGCAAGGTCGTCGATCACGGATTGCGCGCCGAACCAGTCCGTCGCCACCGCACGAGCGAAGTCCGTTTGCGCAGGGTGATTGATCAGCACGGGATGACAGCGGAAATAGTCGATCTCCGCTTGCGCACCGAAACTCGCCGCCTGCCCGTGCACGAGTTCGTGAATCCGGCGTTCGAGCAAGTCGCGCACAGCGGGCGCAAGAGCCCGGACCGTCAGCAGCATCTGCGCCGATGAAGGGATCACATTGGACGCGGTGCCCGCATGAATCGAACCGACGCTGATAATGGCCAGATCGCGTGGACTCACATTGCGTGACACGATACTTTGCAACGCTGTCACGATCGACGCGCATACGACGATCGGGTCGATCGCCTCGTCCGGCGCGGCACCGTGTCCGCCGCGGCCCACCACGCGCACGGTGACTGTGTCGGCCGACGCCATGAACGCGCCGTTAAAGAAGCCCAGATGGCCCGCCGGATAACCCGGAACGTTATGAAGAGCGAACACGGCATCGCACGGAAAGCGTTCGAATAGGCCGTCCTCCATCATTTTTTGTGCGCCGCCGAGGCCTTCTTCAGCCGGTTGGAATATCAGGTTCAGCGTGCCTGAGAAGACGCGTGTTTCGGCGAGATGCCTGGCAGCGGCCAGTAGGGTGGCCGTATGCCCGTCGTGGCCGCATGCGTGCATGACGCCATCGTTTCGGCTGGCATAGGACAGACCCGTTGTTTCGTGGATGGGCAGTGCGTCCATATCGGCGCGCAAGCCGAGGGACGGCCCGCGTCCATTCTTCAATGTGCCGACCACGCCGGTTTTACCGACGGCGCGCGTGACCTGAAAGCCCCACTTATCGAGGCATTCGGCGACCAGTTCACTGGTGGCGACCTCCTGAAGGCCGAGTTCCGGATACGCGTGGATACGGCGCCGCAAGGCGATCATTTCTTCCTGAATAGCGGCGATGCCGGGCAAAACGCAGTCTTGAATCATCGATAAAGTCCTTGGGATCCCCGCAGATCCAGTCGCCGCACCCGGTCAATCCAAATTTCGGGCCGCGCGATTGTCTGCATTGATCGGAATGCTATTCAGCTAAATATCGAGGGTGAAGCCGCAGTTTTGTTATGCTGACAACCATTTGTTGTCGGGGGAGTTGCGTGAAGATTCATCAATTGCAGGCCTTGGTCGCCAGCGCGGAAACGGGAAGCATCAGAGCGGCCGCGCGTTCATTGGGAATTTCTCAGGCCGCTGTCACGCGCGCGCTGCGCGAACTGGAAGCCGCCGAGCAACTGCCGCTGCTGATACGCGCGCCGGAGGGAATCAGCTTTACCGAGTACGGCAAGACGTTGCTGACGCACGCGCGGCTGGTTCTCAACCAGCTGGAACACGCGCAGAGCGACCTGGCAAGACTGCGCGGACGAGCGGAGGGGAGGCTTAGCGTCGGTGTGACACCGTGGATTACGCTGACGTTTCTGGCTGAGACGGTATTGCTGTTTCGCAAGCGAATGCCCGATATTCAACTGGAGCTGTTCGAGAGTCTCATGGCGGTCGCGCAACCGCTTTTACGTGCCGGCGACATGGACTTCGTGATTGGCCAGTTGCATCCGTCGACGGCAAGTCAGGAGTTTTCGTGTGAACCGGTTCTGAACTATGAAACGGCGGTGATGGTGCGCCGGGGACATCTGCGCCAGCACTGCCGTTCGATTCACGATCTACTGGACCAGGACTGGGCTCTCAACTTCGCGCCCGACGGACAGGATGCGCTGATCGACTATCTGTTCACGCGCCACGGTGCGCAGATCGAAGCGAGCCGCATTGTACGGGCCCATTCGTTAGGCACGCTGCAGATGCTGGTTGAACGTGCCGACATGTGTACGTGGTGCCCGGCCGTCCTCCAGACGGCTTCTTTGTTTGAAGGAAAACTGGTGGCGCTGCCGCTGAAAGAGAAGTTCGATTCGCGGCAACTGAGCATTGTCACGCGCCGAAACAGTACGCTTGGCGGCGCGGCGCATTGTTTTATCGAATGCCTGTTGCAGGTGGTCCGCAAGCACGCACGATCGGCGAAGAAAGAAGATCTCGCTTTGTTCGACACCCTGACGATACTGGTTTGATATCGCGTCCCCGTATACCGGGAAAGCGCAAATCAACGATGCCGTCTCATTCAATCCTGCACCAACGGCCGGATTCCGCGCAGACGATAGCCGGTTCACCATTCACGCAGACTTGCTCTTCATCCGTTTGCAACGGGGTCGAAGTGGCTATGCCGATATCGAACACAACGTTAAGCGCGCGCGCAACATGAAGGTCTTCGATGGGAAGCTCCCACGTCAGGAATATTTGCGTGCAATCCTGATCCGGCGCGAAGTCGGCTGCATTGAACCTGTTGCTGCCGCGCCGGATCACCCCGTGAGGCTGGCCAGTGTCGAATATCAAGGCCGTGCCGCGAGTCAGAGGAATGCGATGACCTGTGCCGGGGAAATGAACATCCAGCCCCTTGTCTTCGCTGAGAAACAGATTGCAGAAGGCCGCACCTCCATATTGCGCGCCGTCATGGTGATACCTCGCGCCGCGGCAGGCCATGAGCGCAATGTCGCTGGCGGCAAGCACTTGCGGCAGTCCAAGCGCGCCCGTCCACTCGGACATTGCCCGCACGCAGCGCGCGTAGTCCGGCCAGCGCACCTGCGTTCGCGCCAACGGCATGGCCTCGACGTCACCGGGTTCGAGGACCATGCGCGACGACGTCTCCCTGTCCCAATCCGCGAGCACACGAGCAGGGGGCGCAGGCACGTCGAGCGTGCCCGACAGCACGATGTCACTCACGCTCCGACTGCGAATGGCATCGCCACTCCAGAAATAGGAAGTCAGTACGTCTCGCGTCGATGCTGTGGAAGAGGGACTCATCCACAGCATTGTAAGTTACCGCCCAGCTTTGAGTTGCGTCCATAGCCTATTCTGAAGGCGAAGGATTTCGGCCGGCAAAGGCAAGGACAGCGTGAGCGATTTCATCTTCTCGCCGCGAGGATAGACCGCCTCATTGTCGAGGATGGCCGGTTTCACATAAGCACGCGCGGCAGCATTGGCGTTCGGGTAGTAAACCTGATTGGTGATCGCCGCGCTGACCTTCGGTTGAAGAATGTAGTTGATCCACCGCATGCCTATGCGCCGGGGTACTGAGATGGTAGGGGCGGCGCAAACGGGTGAAAATCAGGCCGAAGGGCTAGAGCGATGGAGCGACCTACCCTTTTAGGGGTAGAGGGGGACACTGACATGCCGCTTGAGGTATCGGACGTTGCATTTCATCAGCGGCTCGGACGTCTGGTCGAAAAACTGGACGACAAACAGTTCTGGCATGCGCTGATCGATCTGTTGCGCGAAGTGGTCCACTTCGACAACTGGGTGGCGATGATCTTTTGGCCCAACGGAAAACCTCAGTTGATCGCGGAGACACAAACGCGCACACCGCACGACGACCTGTTCAAGGGCTATCTGAACAGCGGCTATTTGCTGAACCCTTTCTATGAATTCAGTCTCGGCGCGATCAGCCCAGGCGTGTATTGTCTGGATTAAGTCGCGCCCGATCATGTCCGCGAGACCGAATACTTTCGCCGCTATTTTTCTGTGAACGTGCTCGAAGATGAGGTGCAGTTACTGGCGCCGCTGTCTTCGGGAGGAACGCTGTCGGTGTCGATGGGCAGTGAGCGGCGCTTCAGCTCGGCCGACGTCGGCACCCTCTGTCTTTACGGCGCATGGTTGCTTCCGCTGATGGGCCATGCGCTCTCGGCGCAGACTGCCGTGCTGCCGCCGCCGGCGAGTTCGGCCGCGGGAGGCGACCGTCGCCTTCACTTCGAACAGGCACTGCGCAAGCGATCCAATGCGTCGCTGACCCATCGCGAGATCGAAGTCGCGCTGATGATTCTCGCCGGTCACTCGACCAAGAACATGGCGAGAGAGCTGGGTGTGTCACCCGCCACGGCCAAGGTTCACCGGCGCAATCTCTCCAGGAAACTGAACATTTCCTCCCAGGCAACGCTCTTTCTGCTCATCATGGACGAGGACTCAGAGGCAAGCTGAACCGGCCAGATCCGGATCGGCAATCTTAGGAAGGCGAGCGCCCTGGCGTCGCCACCGTTCTTTGTATCGCAATGTATCTGCACCGTAGCAGGGTACATAACGTTTCATCAACGGACATTGCCGACATAAGCCAGATACGTCCACGGGGTCTAATGCTTCCAAGCCAGCGGAACTGGCCTTACTAACCAGAACGCAAACGCAGAACGCAAACGGGCGTTTGCGTGGAAGACATTTTTCTCGAGGTGAAAGTCATGAAAGTCATTCAATCGCTTATCGTCGCTGCTGCCGTTGCTCTCCCGGCTTTGTCGTTCGCGCAATCGAATCAGCCGCTCACTCGGGCGCAGGTCCGCGCGGAACTCGTGCAGTTGGAGAAGGCCGGTTACAACCCTGCGGGCGATGAAACGCAGTATCCCAAGAATATCGAAGCCGCCGAGGCACGCGTGAGTGCGCAGAACGGCTTGGCGTTGTCGTCTTATGGCCCAGCGACGGGCGGCCGCTCGGTATCGGGCTCGCATGCGTCGGACTCGGAAATAATCGGTCTTGGGGCGATTTACGCCAAGCCGTAACTCAAGTCCGCTTCGAGGGCGGCTGTATGTACCGGCCACGCCTCGCGATGTTTGATTCAACCATTTAGTGCGTCCCGCGGGCGCACTGTTCAATTCAGCGCTGTCGCACATAAGGAGAATTTGCCATGTCTGACCAGATCAATTTGCGGCGTCGTCGTCTGCTCGGGACGACGGTTGCGGGCCTCAGCCTGATGGAACTGGGATTGAGCGGACTTGCCAACGCGCAGTCCAATAGCACGAAGACGGGATCGAGCGTCGCCTCGTTCGACAACCTCAAGCAGATCAACGCGGGCACGCTCAGCATCGGCTACGCCGAAGCGGGCCCGCAGAACGGACCGGTTGTGATCCTGCTGCACGGCTGGCCCTACGATATCCATGCCTTTGCCGAAGTCACACCGTTGCTGGCGGCGGCCGGCTATCGCGTGATCGTGCCGTATCTGCGCGGCTATGGCACGACGCGGTTCCTGTCCGCGGACACGCCGCGCAACGGCCAGCAGGCGGTCGTGGCGGTCGACATCATCGCGTTGATGGATGCGTTGAAGATCGACCAGGCGATTTTCGGCGGCTTCGACTGGGGCGCGCGGACGGTGAATATCATCGCCGCGCTGTGGCCCGAGCGATGCAAGGCGATGGTCTCGGTGAGTGGTTATCTGATCGGCAGCCAGGAAGCGAACCGCACGCCGCTGCCGCCGAAAGCGGAGCTGGCCTGGTGGTATCAGTTCTACTTCGCGACAGAGCGCGGCGCGGCGGGTTACGACGCGAACCGTCACGACTTCAACAAGCTGATCTGGCACACGGCCTCACCGAAATGGAATTTCGACGATGCGACGTTCGAGCGCTCGGCGCAATCGTTCAGCAACCCGGACCATGTCGCGGTGGTGATTCACAACTATCGCTGGCGTCTTGGGCTGGTGAAGGGCGAGGCGCAGTACGACGAACTGGAGAAGCGCCTGGCCGCGGCGCCGACGATTGCCGTGCCGACCATCACGATGGAAGGCGACGCGAACGGCGCGCCGCATCCCGATCCGGCAGCGTACGCGAAGAAGTTCACCGGCAAGTACGCGCACCGGAACATCGGCGGCGGTGTCGGACATAACCTGCCGCAGGAAGCGCCGAAAGCATTCGCCGATGCGGTGATCGACGTCGCCCGTTTCTAAACGGATTGCGTGCAAACGCGTGATCGCGGACAAAGCGTCGGCTAGTCGCGTTGCGACGCCGCGTCCGTTTAGCCCCCGCGCGCCTTGCCGCCTGGCCGGTCTTCGGCGCCGTCATCGTCATCGCGGTTGCCGACGAACGGCGAATCGGTGTCGCTGCCGCCGGCACGCAGCGCGATCCGCGCATCTTTAGCCAGTCTTTCGTAGTGTTTGCGAAAGCGCGTCAAGTCTTTTTCCTCGAGTTCTTCGAGATCGAGCAGGGCGTTGTGAGCCCCTTCCAAGGCGCGGATCAACTCGTCGAGCTTGATCTGCATCGCGGCGGTGTCGCGGTTCTGGGTGTTCTGAATCAGGAAGACCATCAGAAACGTGACGATCGTGGTCGACGTGTTGATCACGAGTTGCCACGTATCGCTGTAGTGAAAGAGCGGACCGGTGAGAGCCCAGACGATCACCATGAGGACGGCCAGCACAAAGGTGGCCGGCCTGCCGGTCATCGTGGAAAGGAAGCTTGAGAACTTCGAAAACCATTTGCCGCTCATCATGATCTCCGGGAGTCGGGTCGATGTGAGGCATCATCGCACAGACGCAACCCCGGCCCACGCGCATGCCGCGAAGCACGTCAGCGGTCCGCCGATTTACCCCATACGATCGATTCAGGATGCTGCTCCAGGTAACCCGACAGCTCCTTCATGCCGCTCTCACCATCCTGACCCGCGAAGGGATCGGTGGACTGACGTTCGATTCGTTGTCGCGCGAAAGCGGCATCAGCAAAGGCGGATTGCTGCATCAGTTCCGCACGAGGCAGGGTGTGCTGTGCGCGTTGCTGGAGTTTCAGCGGCAGCAGTTCGAACAGATCGCGCGCGACTATCTGGCGAACGAGGGCACATCGAAAGCGGCGCCGAACCTCGCCGCGCAGATCGCGATTTATCGGGAGTCCATCAATCAGCCGCATTCCGTGGCGCGAGCCGTTCTTGCCGCGCTGGTCGAGAATCCGACCTTGCTCGACGACATGAAAGCGTTCGATGCGCAGAAAATGAAGGCCATGCAGGATGAAGCGAGCGACCTCGATCTGTCGCTCTTGCGCTACTGCGCTGCCAGTGGTCTCGCGTTTCATTCTCTGCTGGGACTGTCGCCGTTGGACGATGCGACGCGCAACAGGCTGTTCGATCGTCTGCTCGATGAAGCGAGCTGGCAGGGTCAAAATGCGCAGGTGAAACGTCGCAAGCGGTCTGCGGACTGAGTTGCGCGGTTAGCGTTATGTTGGTTTGCCGCCGTCGCGCGGGTTCATCGCGAACGGCGCGTCAACGCCCGGGCAAGAGCGATCACGCCCGCCTCTATTTCTTCGACGCCGATCGAAGCAAATCCGAGCACGAGCCCCGGCGGCGCGGCACGGTCGATCGCGTATAGCGACAGTGGACGCGTCTCGATGCCTTCGCGTGCCGCTCGCCGCGCGGCGTCGGTGTCGTCTGTATCTCGCGGCAGAAACGCGGGCGCGTCGAGGCCCGCCGCGATCGGTGCAAGCGCAAGCAAACCCGAAAGATGCCGTTCGAGCGCCGACGTCAGTGCCTCGGCTCGTTCGCCATAGAGCATGCGCATGCGCCGTATGTGCCGGCCGAAATGGCCGTCGGCGATGAAGTCGTGCAGCACGGATTGCTGATCGGTCGGAACATGCCGTGCCGTGGACGACAGCGCGGCCACGAACGGTTCGACCAACCGGTCGGGCAAGATCGCGTATGCGGTCCTCAAAGCGGGAAACAGCAGTTTGCTGAACGTGCCGCAGTAGATCACGTGCCCGTGATCGTCGAGGCTCTTCATCGCGGCGAGCGGGTGGCCCTCGAAGCGGTACTCGCTGTCGTAGTCGTCCTCGATGATGATGGCGGCTCGGTCGCGCGCCCGCGGCTTCGAGCACGAAGCGGGCGCCGGGATAACCGGGATCTTCCATCCACGCGGTGTCGCCGGGATCGAGCAGCAGGCGAGCGCTCAGGTCGATCGCCTGCTGAACGCTGCCCAACACGACGACGTTATCCGCCGAGCATCGAATGCCGCGCGGATACGCGATGAGGGTACGCGCAACCTGGTGGCCGCCGCGATCGCGGCGGGCAGCAGCAAAATGATCGCGCAAAGCATTGCATGGGCGTACCGGCCAGGAGCGACGCCTCACGACGAAAGCCGTGCGTTGGGCTGGTGCCCGGACAGCCGCTCGGCGGCGCGCGTATTTATTGCTGATACCAATTGCGGTCCACTGGTATTGCCGCCGGATTAAATCCGCATCGTTTCCAACAGATGGTTGTAAATCCGCATCACATTTTATTTTTCTCACACGAGATAGACGGTCGCATACGGACGCATTTGACCGTCTATTGCACATCTGCTCAAGCAATTCATAGCGCGATCTAGCCGCTTATCGACAGTGTTTTTCACGTGACTTCCCGCACGTCGGCGCATGCGCCGAGGCGGCGCTTATTCCACTGATCTTTCAACCATTGCATCGACACGATTCCTCAGCCGAAACCGCGCGATTGTTCTAGGGTAATTACTTACAAAAGAGTACGCCAAGTGCAGATTTAACAAAGTTAGAATGTTTCATCTAATGCTGCATCGCAGAACGATTCGAGCGGGTTGGCGCAATTCGAGGGTCAACAATCTGCTTGCATCCCGCTGGTTTCGCATGCCTCTTGTCTGAGCAATGTGAACGTTTAAGGAAGGAGTCCAGAGTGTATTTTCCGACGCCAGAGCAATTCATCTCCATGCAAAGTGCCAATGTTGCCGTCGCGTTTTCGTTGACGCAGCAAACGTTCCAGTTTTTCGAAAAACTGGCTGAGTTGAACCTGCAGGCAGCGAGAGCCACGCTTGCGGAGAGCGAGCAGGCGTGGCAGACGGCGATGTCCGGCAAGACGCCGGTCGAATTGTTTGTTCATCAGGCCAGCAACGCAAAGCCTATCGCGGAGAAAGTACTGTCTTATAACAGTCACATGCTTGAAATCGCGAATGCGGCACAAGCCGAGTTTCTGAAGATTTGCGAAGACCGTTTCGCACAGTCCAACACGAAAATGCAGACAGTGTTCGACGACCTCGCGCGCAATGCGCCCGCAGGTTCCGAACTCGCGGTCTCCGCGTTCAAGTCGGCGGTTTCCGGCGCGGGCGCTGCCTACGATGCGATGCGCAAAGCCACCGCGCAAGCCATTGCCATGGCGCAGGCCAATCAGTTGACGGTGCCTGCTCCGGCGCGGGCCAAATAAAGCCAATCAGCCAACAGCAATGCTCACGCAGCCTGGCGCAAACGCGCCAGGGCTGTTGTTTCGCTTTCCTCCAAGCAGGACGGATCGGCCGATTCGGAAACGAAATGGGTATCGCATTGCTTGCCAACTCGTTCGAAGGGCGATTCGAAGGCGCTTGATAAAGTCAGCCGGGAATGTAATGGGAAGTCACGCTTCTTATAAGAACGATCTTTCGCACATTGAAACGATAGTCACAACGCTTGAGCGATTTACTTCAAAAGGCGATTCGATGGCTTGTACGTCGCTGATCAATGAGCCGGGTTATTGGCGTCAACGGATCGAGACGATACTGAAGCAGCGCGAGATATCGCAGGTCGACCGCGAGCATGCTGACGCGTTGCTCAGACGTTTGAGCGGAATCATCAAGATGCCTTAATAAGGTGGGAGAATCGGACAAACATCGAAAAGCCGCGAGCTACGCGGCTCACTCAATATAAAAGGATACGACATGACCAGTGAATCTTCTGAGAGCGGTTTGCAGGTACTGACGTCGCAAACTTCGGGCCGTCATCGACTCGTGGTGCGCGCGGCGCTTCACGGTATGCGCATTGCCGCAATATGGCAGGTGCTATTTCCATTCTCCCGCAACGTCGAGACAGTCGCTGTCACGACGCATCCGGGCAGCGGTTTTGAAGAGGTCACGATTGCGCTGGCTCAGGCGCAACGTGAGTTGGTGGACGCCCTGATCGCGCGCTTCAAGAGCATGTCCTGGGTGACGAGCGCAACGCTTTGCTGAGTGCGTGACTTCAACGCGACCGGCAGTTGCATGCAAATAGCCGGAGCCGGCTATTTGCACGTCAACCGCAATCCGCGCTTTATTCGAGAGCGGAAGCCGGACCAAAGAACTCGTACCGGCTTTGCGACTCCGGCACGCCGATCGCCTTCAAGTGCTTCTTGATGGCCTTCATGAACGCGATCGGTCCGAGGAAATAGACGTCGACGTCACGCGTCCTGGGCAGCCACGCGTCCAGACGCTTTTCGTCCAGATAGCCGATGCCGTGCGCGTCGGCATCTTCCGCGCGGCGCTGCTCATAGCAATAGAAACGCTTCAACTTCGGATGATGCGCGGCCAATTGGTCGATCGCGTCGCGGAACGCATGCACGCCGCCGTGGCGCGCCGAGTGAATGAAGTGCACAGGGCGATCGGTCTTCAGCGCGGCTTGCAGCATTGCCAACGTGGGCGTGATGCCCACGCCGCCGCTGATCAGCACGAGCGGCTTGTCGCTGTTTTGGAGCTTGAAATCTCCGGCAGGCGCGAACAGTTCCACGGTATCGTTCTCATTGACGCGCGCGTGCAGGTGGTTCGACACCTTGCCATTCGGTTCGCGCTTCACGCTGATCCGGTATTCCTCGCCGTTCGACATGGCCGAGAGCGAGTAATTGCGCCGCACTTCCTCGCCGTCGATAACGAGCCGCACGCCGATGTATTGCCCTGGATGAAACGCAAGCAACTCGCCGTTGTCGTCGGGGCGCAAATGGAACGACGTGATCTCGTCGCTTTCCCGCACTTTACGGGCGACGCGAAAGAGCCGCGTGCCGCGCCAGCCGCCCGGCGCCGCTTCGCGCTCGGCGTACATTTTCTCTTCGAGGCCGCTCAACAGATCGGCGAGTTGCTGATAGGCGGCGGCCCACGCTTCGATGACCGCGTCGGTGGCGATCTCCGCCCCCAGCACTTCGCGGATGGATCTGAGCAGGCACTGTCCGACGATCGGATATTGCTCCGGCAGGATATTCAGCGCGACGTGCTTGTTGATGATCTGCGAGACCAGCCCGCCCAGTTGTTCGAGCTGATCGATGTGACGTGCGTACATCAGCACGCCGTTGGCCAGCGCGCGTTGCTGCGCGCCGCTCGCCTGATTGGCGAGGTTGAACATGGGGCGCACTTCGGGATGTTCGCTGATCAGCATGTCGTAGAAGTGCGTGGTCAGCGCCTCGCCCCCGCTTTCGAGAAGAGGAACGGTGGCTTTGACGATGGCGCGGTGTTCGGCGGAAAGCATAGGGAGTCCTGGTTGTTGGTGGATATCCAGTCGTGCTCCGACTGATGCGCTTATGCATCCATGTTTCGTGCCAGGTATAAAATGTAAATAAATCAACGATCTGAAATTAAAGATGGTCAATTCGACCTTAGTCGAAAAGACTCCTGATGGAGTCAATCTGACTGCAGAGGCGCTGCTCGACGCCCTGACGCCGCTGATCCGCGATCTCTCGCGCGATCTGCTTGAGAGCGAACGCTACCGCCGTCTGCTGAGCAGTCTGCGCGCGCTGTTTCCCGGCGACGCGGCCGCTCTGTTGCGTCTGGAGGGCGACACGCTGGTGCCGCTCGCCATCGACGGATTGAGCAGCGATACGCTGGGGCGGCGCTTTCGTGTCGGCGACCACCCGCGCTTCGAGCAGTTGTTGTCACGGCCGGAGCCGACCCGCTTCGCCGCCGACTCCGATTTGCCGGATCCTTACGACGGCCTCGTGCAGGGCGTGGCCGGGCATCTCGAAGTGCATGACTGCCTCGGCTGTCCGCTTTTCGTACGCGGCCGGCCGTGGGGATTGCTTACGCTCGATGCGCTCGACCCGGCGCGTTTCGACAGCATCGACATGGCGTCGCTGCGGGCGTTTCTGGGCCTGGCCGCCGCTACCGTGAGCGTCGTCGAGCGAATCGATACGCTCGCGCGCAGCAGCGAGGAAGAGCGGGCGCGCGCCGAAGCCTACCGGCAGGCGAGCAGCCAGAGCCGGCGCGAAATGGTCGGCAGCAGCGAGGCGCACACGCATCTGATGAAGGAAATCGAGGTGGTCGCCGGCAGCGATCTGACCGTGCTGATCACCGGCGAGACCGGCGTCGGCAAGGAACTCGTGGCCAACGCGATCCACGCGCTCTCATCGCGCGCGAACAAGCCGCTGATCAGCCTGAACTGCGCCGCGCTGCCGGATACGCTCGTCGAGAGCGAACTGTTCGGGCACGTGCGGGGCGCGTTCTCAGGCGCGTCGTCGGACCGGCGCGGCAAATTCGAACTGGCCGACGGCGGCACGCTTTTTCTCGACGAAGTGGGCGAACTGCCGCTTCTGGTGCAAGCCAAGCTGTTGCGGGTTTTGCAGAACGGCCAGTTGCAGCGCATCGGCTCGGACCACGAGCACCAAGTCGACGTGCGGCTGATCGCCGCGACGAATCGCGATCTGGCTGAGGAGGTTCGTGCAGGGCGGTTCCGCGCGGATTTTTACCATCGGCTCAGCGTCTATCCGTTGCGCGTGCCGCCATTGCGCGAGCGCGGCCGCGACGTGTTGCTGCTGGCGGGGTTTTTTCTCGAAGAGAATCGCTCGCGGCTCGGTCTGTTGAGCCTGCGTCTCGCGACGGATGCGCAAGCCATGCTGCTGCGTTATCCGTGGCCGGGGAACGTGCGTGAGCTGGAGCACCTGATCGGCCGAAGCGCGCTCAAGGCGCTCGCCACGAATCGCGAGCGTCGCCGGATCTTGACGTTGACGGCCGCGGACTTTGCGCTGGCGGCCGCACCGGAAGAAGACAGAGCCCAGAAGACGCAGGCTGAAACAACTGAGACGGCATCGAAGGACTTTCGCAGCGCGGTCACCGAGTTCGAGCGGAACACGGTTGTCGACGCTTTGGCACGCCACAATCAGAATTGGGCGGCTGTCGCGCGCGAGCTTGGTCTTGACCGCGCGAATCTGAACCGGTTGGCCAAACGGCTCGGCCTTAAATGAAGACTCGGTGATTCTGTAACCTGCTCGCGCGGCGTGTCCGCCCGGCAAGCGCTTAAGCGCTCACGCCTTCGTTTTGCGGAAATAGCGCGCGACGCGTCTCTTCGTCGAACTCGGCTTTCAGCGTCAGCTTGTCTTTCAAGGCTTGTGCACGAGCCGCGGCCGGACGCGCGGAGATTTCGTCCACGACGCGCTTGACGTTCGGATACGCGCTCAGACCCGCTTCGCCGAGAATGTAGCCGGCGAAGTTAGCCCAGCCCCACAGCGCGATATCCGCGACCGAATAGGTATCGCCGGCCAGATACTTGGACGTCGCGAGGCGCTCGTCCAGCACGCGATAGTGGCGCTCCACTTCCTTCAGATAGCGATTGCGCGCATACGGCAGCGGCGTCGGCGCGTGATGCAGAAAGTGCACCGCCTGGCCGGAGAACGGCGACAGCCCGGTCGCGACGAACATCAGCCATGACAACGCCTGCGCGCGTTCAGCAACCGACGCCGGCAGGAACCGTTCGTGCTTTGCCGCGAGGTGCAGCAGGATGGCGTGCGAATCGAACACGGTCACGCCGTCGTCGGTAATCGCGGGGACTTTTGCGTTGGGGTTGATCCGCAGAAACTCGGGGCGATGTTGCTCGCCCTTGAACGTGTCCACCGCGATCAGTTCGAACGGGGTCTGCAGTTCTTCGAGCATCAACGCGACTTTCATCGGGTTCGGCGACGGGTGGAAGTAAAACTTCAGCATGACGATCTCCATGGAATAAAGGGCTGGGCAGATGACGGCCGGGCGGCACTGCGCCGCTCGGATTCATGCTGCGGTGGCTGCCGGGCCGTTGCGACCTGTGGTGATGATGGGCTGCCAGGCCGCTTTTGCCGTACGACTATTCCGATGAGAACGTTCGAAGGATTCGCACGTGTTCTCGCGCACGAATCTGGATCGCCTGCTTGCCGTTACTCCGCGATAGAAAAGCGCGCCGGGCGCTTTTGCGGCGCCCTGGTCGGATGCTCCACGCGCGAGGTGGCGCCGCGAATGAAGAGGATTGCGCAAAAGGCCAGCATGGCCCAGATGCAGAAAATTACTGTCAGAGCGCTCATGTCAAATTTCAGAGGGTGAGACTGCGATTGGTGCTGTTCGGCCGGCGGGCCGGTCAATGCGTCGTATGCGGGCCGTTGCCGTCGAACAGAAGCTCGTCGATCAGGCGCGTGGCCAGTTGCAGCTGCCCTTCGAGCGACTCGCGCGCTGCCTCCGCGCCCGCCGCGTCGCCGCGTGCGACGGCGTTGTAGGTTTCTGTCGCGAGACTCAGCACGCTCTCCGACGCGAGGTGCAACCCGCGCATCGTTCCCGCGTCGGCGCCCGGCACCGGGCTGGTCCATTCGGCGGCTGAAGCGGCCGGCAGGCCGATTTCGAACTCGTTATCTTTATCGTGGCGGGTGGACATCGCGGGCTCCTTGCGCAATTGGCACAAGTTCAGTGTGCGCTGGCGGGGCAGGTTTCAATCGGGCGAATAGAAGCCTGTTTTTTAGTCAATCTTCGGTAATTGGAAAATCGACGTATTCCGCTGAAGAATAGGCGTTCGCGGCGCCGCCGTCCAGCGGTCAGCCCGCTTTTCGTGCGAGCGGGAGCCTCGCCGCGTGGGCGAGCGCCAGCGCGCGTCTTGCTGCAAATATTTGGGGGCGGACGCGATTGCCATGCTGCCCATCGCCGATGGTGGAAGCGACGCGTTTAATCGGGGACAGCCGAACATCGCCGCAGCCAAACACGCCGGGCACGGGTGACGATTTCCAATCGCAGCCGCATTGAATTTATTTGCTATCCGTAAAGTCGTCGTTCAACGAACGAACCCGCGCGACGACAGCGGTGCGTCAAGCGTGCAGCACCAGCTTCTGCACGATGTCCGTGACCTGGCGAAAGCGACCGGGCTCGGCGGGCAGCGGCGGGTTAGGTGTTTCAGCGGACCGGTTTCTTCGTCGGCGGTTTCCTGCATGCGGCTTCGAGTCTGCGAAGAACCGTATGCGGCAACACGCGCATATTTTCGATGATGTGGCCGATGACAGCGAGTTGCAGTGTCTGATATGCACGGGACAGCCATGCCGCTGCGTAGTTGGGCAGATTGCCTGTCGATCGAAGGCAAGCCGTCATTCAATTAGTTCGGACTGCAACATTACTGCGTGCCACTCGGCGCCGGTGCCTGCGAAGCCGGACCGACCCGTACGGATTCCCTCACCAGTTCCTGCGTCATTGCGGCCGCGACGGGGTTCGAACGGCGGTGGTCCTGGCTGGCCGGCGCGGTCTGCGTCGACGGTGGCATCGGCAACGACGGATCGGGCTTGGAAGATTCCCTGACAAGCTGTTCCGTCATGGCCGCCGCGACGGCATTCGAACCATGCCGGGTCAAATCGCTTCGCGCGCGTTCAATCGGCTGCGCGGTCTTTGCCTTCGCCGCGACGGACTCGCGCCCTTCAGCCGATGCGCGCGCGCGGCCCGGCTGTTTATGCCGCGATGCCTGTGGCTGAGTACTATTCGCGACCGGCCCCGATTGAGAAGCCAGCGGTGCGCCCGCGGTTTCGCCCGTGCTGTTCGCGGACGGCGAAGTGGGAACCACGTTGCCTGCGGTCACATGCGTGCTGTCGACGCGCGGACCGACCGGCGCCGTCGTGATGGAATTGGCCGTTACCGCGTCCGGCGCCGCCTCGGAGCGGTTGCTTTTAGGGAGAAGCTGGTAAGCGATGAATCCCACGTCCACCAGAACCAGCGCGATTACCAACGCCTTGCCTGTATTCGTCATATCCAACACCGAGTCGTTCGAGTGAGGTGATCGAATCATGATAATCGACCGCCAAAAAACATTCTGCGCGGCGTTTTGCAATGCGATTTATGCGGTTTTCTCCACTCGTTTTGACACCGTTTTGACACCCCACGTCAGCCGGTTCAATACCATCAGCTACCCGCCGGCTCTCCGCGTTTCGTTCCGAAGTCCCAGCGCTGCGCCTGCGCGGTCTCGATTTTGGCGGGCAACAGTCCGGCCTGAAAGAACGTATCCGCGATCTTTTGCTGCTCGCCGAAATTCTGTGCAAGAACGCGGCGCACCAGATAACTGCGGCGCGTGTTCGCACGCTCGATCGTGGCGGCGTCGAGTCCCCAGATCGGCGCGAGCGTTTGGGCCGCCTCCTGAGGATGCGCGCGCAGCCACTCGCCGGCTTGCATCAACTGATCGAACACGATCTGGATGACTTCGGGGTGCGCCTGCGCGAAGCGATTCGACGCGAGGTAATAACGCTGATACGAAGCGAGTCCCTTGCCGTCCGCGAGAATGCGCACGCCGGCGTCGCGGTCGACGGATGCCACATAGGGATCCCACGTGATCCACGCATCGACGCTGCCGCGCTCGAAGGCCGCGCGACCGTCGGCCGGCGTGAGGTAGCTGATGCGCACATCCGCTGGCGTGAGACCTGCCTTGATAAGCGCCGCAAGCAGCAGATAGTGGCTGCCGGCGGCCTTGGTCACGGCAATGCGCTTGCCCTTGAGATCGGCAAGCGTATGGAGCGCGCTGTCCTGTTTGACGATGATCGCCTGGGCGCCCGGCGACGGCGCTTCCTGCGCGACATAAACGAAGCGCGCGTGCGCGGCTTGCGCGAAGATCGGCACGGTGTCCGCGACGTCCGCGCTGAAATCGACGGCCTCGACGTTGAGCGCTTCGGTCAAGGGTAAGCCGCTGGAAACTCATTCCACGACACGCGCACGCCCAACGGCGCCAAGGCTTTGTCGAGCGACCCGCGCGCCTTGAGCAGCGTGATCAACGTCGACGACTTCTGGTAGCCGATCCGCAACGCGATCGGCTGGCCGTTCGCGACGGATGTTTGCGCGTAACCGCGCGTCGCGAGCGTGGTGAGCGTGGTAAGCGAGGAAGCCAGCGCGACACGAATAAACGCCCGTCTGTTGAGCAGCGCCATGATTCATAGTCCTTGAGTCGAGTCTGAAGGGAAGGCCAATCGACCATGCTAGCAACGAGCGCGCGCGGCGCGAACTGACGGTTTCAGCTAACCATCGAACGTTGGTGCATAAGGGCATGCGCGCATCGAAACCTGAAGAAAACGAGGCAAAGCACAGAAGTCATTAAATGCAAAAGATAAATATTGATTCGATATAAACATATCGAAAGAGAATAATTCCCAGAGGCGGTCTTCGTCGCTACGCTTGCGGGCATATCGTCAGAGAGGACATATGGCCGGTTCCATTCCTACTTCGTTTTCCGCACGGCGGCGCGCACTTAAACTCCTGAGCGCGGTGCCGGCATGTGCCGCAGCGGGCGCATTGAATTCGCCCGGCATACAGGCTGCCGAACTCGCGCCGGTCACGCTGGTGCTCGGCGATCAGGCAGGCGGCACGCGTGCGTTGGCCGAAGCGGCCAAGGTGCTCGACGGCGCGCCGTATGCGTTTCGCTGGGCTAATTTCCAGGGCGCGGCGCCGCTCTTCGAAGCGCAGCGCGCGGGCGCCGTCGATCTCGCGCCGGCCGGCGATTTGCCGGTGCTTGCCGCAGCCGTCGGCGATCCGACTCTAAAGATTGTCGCGACGCGCGTCGGTTCCGGCGAGCAACTCGGTATTCTCGTCGCACAAGACTCGAAGATTCGCACGGTCGCGGATCTGAAGGGACGCACGGTGTTCGTTTCGTCGGCGCGGGGCAGTATTTCGCAGTTCCAGCTCTACGGCGCGCTAGCCGAAGCCGGTCTCTCGAAAGACGACGTCAATGTCCGTTTCATTCTGCCCGTCGATGCATTTGCCGCCTTCGCGTCCGGATCGATCGAGGTTTGGGCCACGTTCGATCCGTACTACGGCATCGCCGTGCAACGTGGCGCGCGCATTCTGCGCGACGGCACCGGCATCAATAGCGGACTCGGTTTCATTACGGCCTCGGGCGCGGCCCTCGCGGAACCACGCAAGCGCGCGGCGATTGCGGACGTGCTGTTGCGCTTCCAGCGCGCGGGCGATTGGGCGCTCGCGCATCCCGACGCCTACGCGCAGATCTACGCGTCGCTGACGCGTTCGCCGCTCGATGCCGCGAAGCGCATTACGCAACGCGCGTCGCTGAAACAGCACTTCGTCAACGAGGCGGATATCAGCGCGCTGCAGAAGGTCGCCGACAGCGCCAACCGCGACGCGATTCTGCCGCGCCGCATCGACGTGCGCGCGATTTCCGATACTCACATCGCGACGGTATGACGCGTGAGCGCCGATAACCTGACATAAGCCGGCAGCGCGCGCTTCGCGTTTACTCATCTGGTGTTTTCTCGGCTTGTCAGGGTTTTGCCGGGTCATAACGTGGCGTCATGGGCACTCAAACAATTCCGGCGTTGTGGAGGATAAATAGACTCACTATATTGGGCTCAACGATGCATGACATCGACGATTCGTTCGCTCAACCGTCTCGAGGACCCCGTCGTGATCAAGAAGCCCATGTTGCGCCCGCTTGCCGCAGTTCTGATCCTCGGTGTCGCGAATCTCGCGCCCGCGTGTTTGACGCCCGCGTTTGCCGCCGCCGGCAAGATCACCTTCGTCTCGCAGGGCGGGACCTATCAGGAAGCGCAGACCAAGGCGATTCTCGACCCGGCTGCGAAGCTGCTCAACATCACGGTGAACCAGGACAGCATTCCGGACGCGTGGCCGCAGATCAAAGCCCAGGCCGCGACCGGCAAGCCGATCTGGGACGTGGTCGACACGCCGACGTCCAACTGCCTGCGCGGCGGCAAGGAAGGCCTGCTGGAAAAGCTCGACTTCTCGAAGATTCCAAATGCCGCGGCCATGCCGGAGAAATACCGCACGCCATACTCGGTCGCGTACGAGTTCTATTCGACGGTGATCGGCTACAACAAGAAGTCGTTGAAGAAAGTGCCGCAGAGCTGGGCCGATTTCTGGAACGTGAAGGCATTCCCCGGCACCCGCGCATTGCGCAATGATCCGCAGACCGTGCTCGAAGCCGCGCTGCTCGCCGACGGTGTGCCGCGCGACAAACTCTATCCGCTCGACGTCGATCGCGCGTTCAAGAAGCTGCAGCAGATCAAGCCGGACGTGACCGTCTGGTGGACTTCGGGCGGCCAGTCGGCGCAATTGCTGCACGACGGCGAAGTGGACATGACGATGATCTGGAATGGCCGCGCAAGCGCGGTGCGTAAGGACAATCCCGACGTCGACTTCACCTTCAACGACGGTATTCTGCAGAACACGCAACTCTGCGTGCTGAAGAATGCGCCGAACCTGCCCGAGGCGATCAAGTTCCTCAACGCCGCGGTCTCGCCGGAATTGCAAGCCAACTTGCCGCTTTATATCGACTACGGTCCGGGCAATCCGGCGGCATTCAAGACGGGCAAGATCGACGCGAAGCGCGCGAGCGAATTGCCGAGTTCGCCGGGGAATGCGTCGAAGCAGGCATTGATGTCGGAGGAATGGTGGGCGTCGGACGCCGGCGTCCAGGCGAAGGCGCGCTGGCTCAAGTTCATGCAGTAAGCGGCATCATCCTGCGCGCGCGAGTCGAGGCCGTTGAACGCCAACGCATCAAATTCCGCGGGCAACGCTTTGCGCTTCTCGCGCCTCCCGCACGGCTCATCGTCTGCGCATTCATCGAACGTGATCGATTATCTGATTCTCGGCGGCGGCTCGGCCGGCTGCGTGCTTGCCGCGCGCCTCTCGGAAGACGCCGGCAAGACCGTTTGCCTAATTGAGGCCGGCCGCAATATCTCGCGAACGGATATGCCCGAGGCAGTGCGCAGCCGCTATCCTGGTCGCGCCTACCTCGACACCGCGAACATCTGGCAGCGGCTGAAGGCGCGCATGAGCGCTTCGGCCGCGACGCGCCGTTATGAACAGGCGCGCCTGCTCGGCGGCGGTTCGGCGATCAATGCGCTGATGGCGAATCGCGGTGCGCCGGCCGATTACGACGAATGGCACGCGCTCGGCGCGCACGGCTGGAACTGGAGCGCCTGCCTGCCGTATTTCCGCAAGCTCGAAACGGATTGCGACTTCGACGGTGCGTTGCATGGCAAGAGCGGGCCGATTCGCATCCAGCGCGCGCCGTGGGCGCGTATCTCGCCATTCGTGCGCGCGGTGCTCGCCACACTCGACGCACGCGGCCATCCGCGGCGTGACGACCAGAACGGCGAGTGGCAGGACGGCACGTTCATCGGATCGATCGCGGTGAGCGCAGCGGGCGAGCGCATCCCGACTTCGGTCTGCTATCTCGACGACACCGTGCGCGCGCGCCCGAATCTGACGATCCGCACGCACACGCTCGTCGAGCGCGTGCTGTTCGACGGCAAGCTCGCGATCGGCGCGCGGGTCGTCGGCCAGGACGGCGCCAGCGAAGCATTGCGCGCCAAACAGGTGATCATCTGCTCGGGCGCGATCCACAGCCCGGCGCTGCTGATGCGAAGCGGCATCGGCCCGGCAGCCGAGCTCGCCGCGCACGCTATCGAGGTGGTGGCGGATCGAGGCGGTGTCGGCGGCAATCTGATGGAGCATCCGTCGATTGCCGTGTCGGCGTTTCTGCCGCGCGCTGCTCGCACGTTATATCCGGACGAGCATCACGAGCAGGCGATCGTGCGTTTTTCATCAGGCGTGAGCGGGGCGGTTCCCGGCGACATGCACGGTGCGATCCTGTCGCGCTCGGGTTGGCATTCGGTCGGCCACCGGCTCGGCACGATCTTCTTCTGGGTGAACAAGTCGTACTCGCGCGGCCGCGTGAGTCTCGCGTCGGCCGATCCGCGGGATGAACCCGTCGTCGACTTCAACATGCTCTCCGACGCGCGCGATCTCGAGCGGTTGAAGCTCGCGCTGTGCTTCGGCGCCCGCACACTCGCCGATCCGATGATGACGAAGCACCGCGCCACGCTGCTGCCTTCGAGCTATTCGCCGCGCGTCGCGAGCGTGGCCGTGCCGGGCGCGTGGAACGCGTTGCAACGCGGGATGCTGAGCGCGCTGCTGGACATTGCGGGACCGTTGCGCGCGTGGCTGGTGCGCAGCGTGGTCACGCAAGGCGTGACGCTAAACGAATTGCTCGCCGACGACGATGCGTTGACGCGGTTCGTCACGCGTTCGGTGGGCGGCACCTGGCATCCTTCGGGAACCTGCCGCATGGGCGCCGCCGACGACGCGCTCGCCGTTTGCGACGCGCGCGGCGCGGTGTATGGCGTCAGCGGACTTTACGTCTGCGATGCGTCGCTGATGCCGTCGATACCGTGCGCGAACACGAATGTGCCCACCATCATGATTGCGGAGCGGATTGCGGATATGTTGCGCGGGCGTGTGTGAATGCGATGAAGGGCCGCCCGCGTTGACACGCGGCGGCCCGGCAGGCGTCAAGCATCAAGCGGTGAACGGTCCGGCTAAGTGCAAGAAGGCCAAAGCACGCTCACTCGCCAAACCCGACAATACCCTTCACCTCAAGAAACGCCTCAAGCCCCCACTCAGCGTATTCACGCCCATTGCCCGACTGCTTGTACCCGCCGAACGGCGAGCCCGCATCCCACGACGGATAGTTCAGATACACGCTGCCCGCACGAAGCCTGAACGCCACGCGCCGCGCGCGCTCCAGATCGGCGGATTGAACATAAGCCGCGAGCCCGAAGGGACTGTCGTTGGCGATCGCAATCGCTTCTTCCTCATCGCGATACGGCATGATCGCGAGCACCGGGCCGAAGATCTCTTCGCGCGCGATCGTCATGGAAGGGCGCACATCCGCGAAGACCGTCGGTTGCACGTAATAGCCGCGTTCAAGACCTGGCGGGCGCCCGAGCCCACCCGCCACGAGTTGCGCGCCTTCGTCGATGCCAGCCGCAATGAGCCGTTCCACACGCTCGAACTGCACGCTGCTGACCACCGGACCCATGGTCGTGCGCTCGTGATCGGCGGGTCCGACGCGTTGCGCTTGCGCCGCGCGCCGCGCGATCTCCACTGCTTCGTCGTGGCGCGCCGCGGGCACGAGCATGCGTGTCGGCGCGTTGCACGACTGGCCGCTGTTGTTGAAGCACGAGTTGACGCCGGCCGTGACAGCCGCTTCGAAATCGACGTCGTCCAGCAGAATGTTCGCGGACTTGCCGCCCAGTTCCTGATGCACGCGCTTCACAGTCGGCGCCGCGAGCTTGGCAATCTCGACGCCAGCGCGTGTCGAACCGGTGAACGACACCATGTCGACATCGGGATGCGCCGCGAGCGCCGCGCCGACAGTCGGCCCGTCGCCGTTGACGAGGTTGAAGACGCCAGGCGGCACGCCCACCGCGTCGAGTATCTCCGCGAACAGCAAGGCATTGAGGGGAGTGACTTCGCTCGGCTTGAGCACCATCGTGCAACCGGCCGCAATGGCGGGCGCGGCCTTGCAGACGATCTGGTTGATCGGCCAGTTCCACGGCGTGATCAGCGCGACCACGCCCACCGGTTCGTGATTGACGAGCGTCGTGCCCTTCCTGCGTTGCCACGCGAACGTTTCGCACGTGCGGATCAGTTCTTCGAGATGCCGCCGCCCGATCCCCGCTTGCCACGCACGCGCCATCGCGAGCGGGGCGCCGAGTTCGCGCGAGATCGTGTCGCCCATTTCATCGTGACGTTCGAGAAATACTTCGAGAATGCGGCGGATCAATGCGAGGCGCTCGGCCGGCGTGGTCTGCGAGAACGACGTGAACGCGCGCTTCGCGGCGGCTACCGCGCGATCGGCGTCAGCGGGCGTGCCCATCGCCACTTCGGCGATGGGTTGCTCGGTGCAGGGATCGACCACGGCGCGGCGGGCGTTCGTGGACGGCTCGACCCAAGCGCCATCGATATAAAACTTCAGTGCATTGACCATGTATTGGCTATGTATTGGCTATCTTCAGAACGAGGTTAGGCGCGCGCCGCGCCCGAGCGGCGGCTCACCACGACGATCATCACGAGGCACAGCGTCAGTGCGGTCAGCATCGTGCTGATCGCGGCGATGGTCGGATCGATCTCGTCGCGCAGCGTCACGAACATGCGGCGCGTCAGCGTCTGGTTCGATCCGCCCGACACGAAGAGCGCGACCACCGTTTCGTCGAGCGCCTGAATGAACACGAACACCGCGCCCGAGATGACGCTGGCCTTGATCTGCGGCAGCGTCACCGTCATGAAACTGCGAAAGCGATTCATGCCGAGGCTGCGCGCGACCATCTCCTGCGTGCGGTCGAAGGTGCGCAGATCGGCGCCGACCGAAATCAGCACGTACGGCAGCCCAAGCATCGTATCGGCGAGTATCAGGCCGCCAAGCGTATTCACATAGCCGGCCTGAGAGTAGACGAAGAACACGCCCACCGCGACGATGATGATCGGCACCATCAACGGCAGCATCAGCAGTGTGCGCAGATAGCGCATGATCCAATGCGTGCCGTTCTGGATCGCGTAGGCGGCGGCCACGCCGAGCGGCGTGGCGATCAGCGCGGCGCAAATCGAAGCGCTCAGTGTGGTGCGCGCGGCGTCGATCCATGCGGGGTTGTCGAAGAACGAGTGATACCAGCGCAGCGAGTAGGCGGGCGGCGGGAAGGTCATGAAGCGCGTGTCGGAGAACGACAGCGGCACCACGATCAGCACCGGCACCATCAGGAACAGCAGAATCAGCGCGACGCTCGCGCCGAGGACGATCCGTCCGAACGGGAGTTTGTTCATTTCGCGCCCAGGGTCTTTTCGAGTGGCACCACGCGGCTCGCGGCGTAGAAAATCGCGAACACGCAGATCAGCAGCACGACGCTCACCGCGCTCGCCGCGCCCCAACTGTTGTAGATCTCGACATTGCGGCTCACCACCATCGACACCATGATCGACTTGCCGCCGCCCATCAGTTCAGGCGTGATGTAGAAGCCGAGGCACAACACGAACACGAGCGTGACGCCGGCGAACACGCCGCTCAGCGACAGCGGCAGGAATACGCGCAGGAACACGTGCAGCGGCGAGCCGCCGAGACTCGCGCCGGCTTGCGAAAGATTCGACGGGATTTTCTGCATCGCCGAATAGAGCGGCAGCACCATGAACGGCAGCAGGATATGCACCATTGCGATGACCGTGCCGAACTGGTTGTAGGCGAGCTGCACCGGCCGGTCGACGAGTCCCGAGGCGATCAGCGCCTTGTTGACCAGCCCCGTGCGTTGCAACAGCACGAGCCACGCGTAGGTGCGCACCAGTACGCTGGTCCAGAACGGCAGAATCACCATGCCGAGCACCAGCGCGCTCAGCTTCGGCGGCAACGAGGCGGCGAAGTAGGCCACCGGATAGCCGAGCAGCAGCGTGATGACGGTCACGACGATGCTCAGCTTGAACGTCAGCAGAAACGTTTCGAGGTAAGCGCCGGTGAACATGCGCCGATAGTTTTCGAGCGTGAAGCCGTCGTGATAGATAGACTGCCACGACAGCCACGCGAGCGGCACGACCAGCAGCACCACGATCACGAGGAGCGCGGGCGTCATCAGGAGAAGCATGGTGCGATCTTCGCGGCGCTGATAGCGCGCGGCGGGATCGGACTCGGTGGCCTGCATCAAGGTGGTTCCCTGGAGCATCCGTTTGGCGGTTGTCATCATGCACCTACGGCGTCGAGAAACTGATACCACGCCGCGACGAGTCTCACACCCGGCGCGCGCAGCGAATGAAAGGGCACGGGCCGCAGACCGGGCGCGCCGAGCAGCGAAAGCTCGGGCGTTTCGCCGAGCGCGAGCGCGGCGGCGTGCTGGCCGAGCAGACTCGCCATCGCGACGCCTGCTCCGTTATACCCCAGACAAAAGGTCGTGGCTTCGTCGCTGCGTCCGACATGCGGCAGCGAATTGAACGTCATGCCCACATATCCCGACCAGCGATATTCCACGCGCACGTCCGCGAGATCGGGAAAGAGCGCGACCATCGCGCGTTGCAACGCGTCGAAGCCGGTTGTTTGCCCTTCCTTGCCGAACGCGTCGCGTCCGCCGAACAGCATGCGGCCGTCCACTTTGCGGAACCACTTCATCATGCGCCGCGTTTCCGTGTAGCTGCGGCGCTCGACCATCAGACGCGCATCGAGGTCGGCGGGCAGGCGCTCCGTGGCGATCATCGCGCTGCGAAACGGCACGAGTTCGCGCTGATACGCCGAGGTGGCCGCCGTGAGATCCGAATACGCATTGGTCGCGACGATGACCTGCTTCGCGCGCACCGTGCCGCCGGGCGTGTGCAGCGTGACGCGGTTCTCGCCGGGCGTGCGTTGCATCTGCTGCACGGGCGTCGATTCGTAAATCGGCACGCCGCGCAGCGTGAGCCCGCGCGCGAGTCCGCGCACGTATTCGAGCGGCAGAATCGTGCCGGCGTCCGCGCTCAGCACGCCGCCGACAAAACCTTTCGAACCCGTCTCGTGCTCGATCTCGGCACGCGATTGCACGGTCATCGAGGTATCGCCGAGATTCGCGCGAACCCAGTCGGCCTCAGCGCGAATCGCGGCGAGCGCTGCCTTCGTATGAGCGCAGCGCAGGCTGCCGGTATGTTCGAAGCGGGCGCGTGCCAACTGGAATTCATCGACCAGCGTCTCGACGACCCGCACGCCTTCATGCGCGAGTCGATGCATACGCTTCGCGGTATCAAGACCGTGCAGCTTGTCGATGGTGGGAAACGACAGTCTGAACTTCGACGACACCACGCCGCCATTGCGGCCGCTCGCACCCCAGCCGACCGGATTCGCATCGAGCACCACGCAGTCGACACCGCGCGTTTGCAGCGCATACGCGGCGGCGAGACCCGAGTAGCCTGCGCCGATCACGGCGACTTCGACGTCGAGATCGCGTGCAAGCGGCACGCCGGTGCTGACCGCCGCATCCGCGCCTGGCGATGCGGCGAGGAGCGCGCGCCAAAGCGAATCAGGCGCGGGCATGTGCGGTGTCGTCGGCGCAAGCATCGGCTCAGGCGGCGAGGCGTGCTTCGGCTTCGACGGCGTCCGCGAGCGCGCCGAGCGTCGCGAACTTGAAGGTCGGCGTGGTCACGGCTTCCGGCACCGGCGTGGCGCCGAAGCCCTTCACGTTCTGACGGCGTTCGATCCAGCAGGTCGCGTAACCGAGCTTCGTGGCGATGCCGATGTCGTGATACTGGCTCTGCGCGGTGTGCAGGATTTCGCCGAACTTGTAGCCGAACGCCGCCTGACGGCCGCGGTTGTACGCGAAGAATTGCGGGTCGGGTTTGGCGACGCCGGTTTCATCGCAGCAGACGGTATCGTCGAACGGATCGCCGAGCGTGTGCGCGTAGGCCGAGAGCGCCACGCGGTCGGCGTTGGTCATCGCAACCAGGCGGAAGTGCTTGCGCAGACGCTTGAGCGCCGCGACCGAATCCGCGAACGCCGGCCATTCGAGCACGTCGCGCTGGAAGGCGGCGGCGGATTGCGCGTCGTCGGGCAGACCGAGTTCTTTCGCGAGCGACAGATAGACGTTCGCCATTTCGTGGCTCGAACGGCCCGGATAGGCGGCGCGGCCGCGCATGTACGGTTCGAAGATCTGGTCGTCGGTCAGGTCCTTCGCTTTCGCGCCGCCAATGCGCCGCACGGAGGCGAGCACGCCGCGCTCGAAGTCGATGAGTGTGCCGACGACGTCGAACGTCAGGACCTTGAAATCGGTGAGCTTCATGAAATCATCCTTTTGCAATGTGCGGTGAATCGGAGAGGGAGTGCCCCACGCGTGGGCGGAGAAAATCAGGCGGGCACGACGATCGTGTCCTGCGGGTCGAGCGTCACGCTCATCTGTGCGCCCGGCTCGGGAATGCGGCGGCGCGCGTCGTGGCCACCGGGTTGCCGAAGACTGATGGCGGTGCCGTCGGCGAGCGCGGCGAACACGCGCAGACTTTCGCCCTGATACAGCACCTCGGTGACGCGGCACGACAGACGGTTCACGCCGTTATTGCCGCCGTTGCCGTCACCGCCGCCGTCGATCACGAGCTTTTCGGTCTGTACCGCGAGCAGCAGTTTGTTGCCATGCGGCAGCGGATGCGCGGTGCGCAGCACGGTATCGCCGAGACGCACGGCGTCGTCGCCGGCGCGCGTCACGTCGAGCAGCGTCGCCTCGCCGATGAAGCTCGCCACGAACGCATCGCACGGGCGGTCGTAGAGCCGCTCGGGCGTGTCGATCTGCACCAGCCGGCCGTTCTTCAGCACGGCCACGCGGTCGCTCATGGTGAGCGCCTCGCGCTGATCGTGCGTCACGTAGACGATCGTCGCGCCGAGCTTGCGATGCAGCCGCCGCAGTTCGATCTGCATGGTTTCGCGCAGTTGCTTGTCGAGCGCGGACAGCGGTTCGTCCATCAGGATCAGTTGCGGCTCGAACACCATCGCGCGGGCGAGCGCCACGCGCTGCCGCTGACCGCCGGAAAGCTGGGAGATGCCGCGGCTCTCGTAGCCGGAGAGCTCGACCATCGCGAGCGCGTCGGCGACTTTCTTCGCCCACGTGCCTTTCGGCTGACGGCGCGCGCGCAACGGAAACGCGACGTTCTCGCCGACGCTCATATGCGGAAACAGCGCGTAGTTCTGAAACACAATGCCGATGTCGCGTTTATGCGGCGGCGCAAATGTAATGTCGCGTTCGCCGACCCAGACCGCGCCGGAACTCGGCTGCACGAAGCCGCCGAGAATGCCGAGCAGGGTGGTCTTGCCCGAGCCTGAAGGGCCGAGCAGCGAGACGAATTCGCCGGGGGCGATGTCGAGTGAAACGTCGTCGAGGGCCACCACCTGGCCATAACGTTTCGCTGCCGATCGGATCGAAACACCTGTTTTCGCTCGTGCGTCCATTGCGTCCTGTCTCGCTGTAGAAGCCTGCGTTAGGGAAAATATAGGCTTCGCCCTTTTTGACGGCAATTCCCAAATTGTTGGAGAAGGCATAACATCAGGTCATGCCCAATCTCCGCAAAAAACTGCCGAGCGCCAATGCGCTGTTCGTGTTCGAAGCTGCCGCGCGCTGCGGCAACTTCACGCGCGCGGCGCAGGAGTTATATGTGAGCCAGCCCGCGGTGAGCCGCATGCTGGCGCGCATGGAAGACCATCTCGGCGTGCGCCTGTTCGAGCGCGTGCGCGGCGGTATTGAGCTGACCGAGAACGGCAAGATTCTTTATCGGAAAATTTCCGAGGGCTTCAATGGCATTGAAGGCGCGATCCGCGAGATCGAGGCGCGCGCCACCGGCGTGGAGTCGGTCACGCTGTCGGTGTCCACGGCTTTCACCACGCACTGGCTGATGCCGCGCATGAACCGGCTGAATCAGGCGTTTCCAAATGTCGACTTGCGGTTCCAGTTGATCTCGGGGCGCATCGGCGGCCCGCTCGTCGATGTGGATCTCGGCATGCGCTTTCGGCGCGAAGACGAGATGGGCGAGAACAGCGTGCTGGTCATGCCGGAGACGTTGCTGCCGGTGTGCAACCGGCGCTATGACGAGATCGCGGCCACCGAGGCGGGGCGCACGCATGGCGACACGGTGATCGTCATGGACGACGGCGAACGCGGCTGGCATGAACGCTTTGAAGCGTTCGCGGCACACGGGCGTCACGCCGCGAGCATGTTGAGCTTCAACGACTACGCGATCGTTGTGCAAGCCGCCCTGCTTGGCCAGGGCGTCGCGCTCGGCTGGCTGAACGTGGTGTCGCACTGGCTGCTGGAAGGCGCGCTCCAGCCGGCCGAACAGGAACTGATCGTCACGAACCGGCGCTGCTGTCTGGTGTGGCCGGAGAGCCGCCCGCTGCGGCCGGCCGCGGCCGACGTGCGCGACTGGATCATCGAGGAAACGCGCGCGGACGTGCGCGCGGTCGATCGGGCCTATCCAAAGCTGGGGCTGAAACGTTCGCTGGCGGATGCGGGATTGACGATCGGGTAGGGCGCCAGCACTCATCGACCTTTCTGGCGCAGTGCAATACTGCCGCCGTCGCTTCAAGGCTGGTCCCCGGCGTCATTATTCGGTCACGAACCTCACGCAGTATTACCGACGGCCTTCAATCGGCCGACGGGCCGCAGGCCGGCCCGCCTTCACGTCTTTCGCACATCCACGCGGACAAAAGCGCCCACGCACGACGCCGCGCGCCCGATCCGTCGACAAACAGACATTCCAATCAAGGAGACACCGTGTCTCGTTCAAGAATCTTTGCTCTGACAGCGATCGCTTCTTCGCTTTTCTTCGCAACGGCCGCGCATGCCGGCATCGATCTCATCGCGGTCGGTCAACTGAGCGGTCTCACCGGTGACTTATCGAAGGAGACCGCGGCGCCGCTGGAGAATGGCGTGGCGGGCAATCTGCTCGGCGGTCTGGGTTCGGGCATGGCTTACGCGGGATGCCATACGTTCGTCGCCGTGCCGGACCGCGGCCCGAATGCCGTGTCGTACAACCCGGCGATCGACGACACCGCTTCGTATATCAACCGTTTTCAGACTTTGCGCCTGCGCCTGAAACCCGGCGCGGCCGGCGCCTCGCTTCCGTACACGATGACGCCGACCCTGCTCGCCACGACGCTGCTCCACACCAACGACAAGCTCGTCTACGGCACGGGCGCTGCCGCCGGCGTGCCCAACGGCGCGCCGGCGCTCAACCGCCGCAATCACACCAACTACTTCACCGGCCGCTCGGACAACTTCGATCCGACACGCCTGTCGACGGACGACCGCGACGCGCGCTTCGATCCCGAAAGCGTGCGCGTGAGCAACGACGGCGAGAGCGTTTTCATCTCGGACGAGTACGGCCCTTATGTGTATCGTTTCGATCGCCGCAGTGGCCGCCGGATCGACACGTACAAGCTGCCGGACGCGTTCGCGGTTGCCACGCTGAGCCCGATCGGCAACGACGAAATCTCGGAGAACACCTCGGGCCGCGTCGCCAACAAGGGCATGGAAGGCCTCGCGATCTCGCCGGACGGCAAGACGCTGTTCGGCGCGATGCAGAGCCCGCTGATCCAGGATGGCGGCACGAAAGGCGCGTACACGCGTATCGTCAGGATCGACGTGCGCACCGGCAGAACGGTCCAGTTCGCCTATCCGCTGACGAACATCGGCACGGCGGCCAAGCCCAAATATCCGACCATTAGCGACGTGGTGGCTGTCAACGATCACGAATTGCTAATGGATGAGCGGGATGGCCAGGGGCTGGGCGATAACTCGACGGCCGTGTTCAAGAAGGTATTCCATATCGACCTGAACGGCGCTCAGGACGTGAGCAACGCGAGCGGCGAGTCCGGCCTCGCGCCGTATGCGGTGCAGAAGACGCTATTTCTGGATGTGGTTGCCACGCTCACCGCCCACGGCTACAACGCGAACGATATTCCGGCGAAGCTGGAAAGTCTGGCATTCGGTCCCGATGTCGTGGTCGGCGGTGTGAAGAAGCACACGCTGTTCATCGCCAACGACAACGACTTCTTGGGCACGATCACCGATACCAACCACCCGGCCGGCATCGCGAACCCGAATCAGTTTTTCGCCTTTGCTTGGGACGCGAGCGACTTGCCGGATTACGTGGCGCAAAAACTGCCCGGCGTGGACGACGATCATCACGGCGATCACCGCCGCGACCACGGCGAGTCTGACCGTGTATGCGGCCCCGATCGCGACGACGATCATTGAACCGCTGACGCACGCCTCGTAGTTCCCCACGCGCGTTAAAGCAACAGAAAAGGGCGGCGCAGGTTCATGCCTGCGCCGCTCATCAAGCTAGGCGTCGGCGCCTTGCGCCACGATCAGATCGAGCGAGCCCGCCAGAATCGATCTGGCTGTTTCAGGGTCGTCGACGGCACGCGCCAGCGTCACTGCGCCGACGATCGTCGCGACAATGCCGAGCGCCAGGGTTTCGCTGTCGCCGGCCAACGTCTGCGCGATGCGCGACGCCAGCTTGTGCACGTATTGCGTCAAACTCTCGCGAACCGCCGGCGCCGCGTGCCGCGCTTCGCCGGCAAGCGAGCACAACGCGCAACCGTTGCCCGGATCCTTGATGTGTTTCTCGCTGAGAAACATTTCGGCGATCACGCGCAACGGTTCTTTCTTCGCCGACCCACTCGCATTTGCCGCCGCAACAGTGGTGGCGATCCGTTTCTCGCTCAGCGCGACGGCATACTCCAACGCCTCGACGATCAACGCGTCACGCGACTCGAAGTGACCGTAGAACGCGCCATGCGTGAGACCGGCGCGCCGCATGCAGTCCGCCACGCCGAGCGCCTCGATGCCGTCTTCCCGAATCTGCCGCGCCGCTGTTTCCAGCACGCGTTGACGGCTTTCTGCCTTCTGCGCCTGCGAGTAGCCCATTTCCGTCACCCCTCTTGACAATCTGCATGATGAGCATAATACTGAAAATGTGCATGATGATCAACATGCAGAATGTTGGATGACGGCATCGTTCGCCGATGTCCGTATGCGGCGGCGCTGTTTGGCCGCTTAACCGTTACAGGCGTCGCACGACCGTGACTCGCGGCGCGTTCGCGGCGCAATAAGGAGAGAGATGATGCGTTTCTCAGGAAAGACAGCGTTGATTACCGGTGGGAATAGCGGGATTGGTTTCGTCACGGCGAAGCTGCTGATTGCCGAAGGCGCAAAGGTGGTGATCACCGGCCGCGACGGTGCGAAGCTGGATCAGGCCGTGTCGGAACTCGGCGAAAACGCACTGGGCGTGCGGGCCAATCTGGACAACGAAGCGGACATCGACACGTTGTTCGAACAGATCAAGAGCAAATTCGGCTCGCTGGACATTGTGTTCGCGAATGCCGGCATCTCCGGTCCGACGCCGCTCGGCGGCACGACGGCCGCGGCGTTCGAGGCCATTCTGCGCACTAATCTGACGGCCGTCTTTCTGACGGTGCAAGCCGCATTGCCGCTGATGAGCGCGGGTGGCGCGGTCGTATTGAACGGCTCGGTGATGCGTGAACTCGGCTCGCCTGGGTCGTCGGCGTATTCGGCCACCAAGGCCGGTATCACGGGTATGGCGAAGGTCTTCGCGTCGGAGTTGGTGCAGCGTGGAATTCGCGTGAATACGGTGATCCCCGGCGGCACGCGCACGCCGATCTGGACGCGTGGCGCGCGCGAGGGCGCGACACTCGACGCAACCGAACAGGCGCTCGCGCCGCGTGTGCCGATGGCACGCCTCGCCGCGCCGGAAGAAGTCGCGGCGGCAGTGCTGTTCCTGGCTTCCAGCGACGCATCGGGAATGACGGGCGCGGAAATCGTCGTGGATGGCGGCACGATCGGGGCACCGTGGGGCGCGCCGATTTTCCGTCAAGCCTGAGCGGCGTCAAAGGCGGGAAGCCGCGTCGCTCGATGTACAAGCGGCGCGGCGAGCAAGCTCAATACGCTCCGCTCACCAGATTCATCGGCGTATCGTTGACGAAATTTTCGATGTTATCCATCAACTGATTCGCCAGACTCTGCTGCGCTTCGTCCGACGCCCACGCCACATGCGGCGTCAGAATCACATTGGGCCGGCCGGCGGCGCGCAACAGCGGATTGTCGTCGGCGGGCGGCTCGCTCGCGGTCACGTCGAAACCCGCGCCGCTGATCAGCCCTTCGTCGAGCGCCTGGACTAGCGCGGCTTCATCCACGAGTCCGCCGCGCGCCGTGTTGACGATCAACGGCCGGCGCTTCATCGCGCGAAACTCAGGCATGGCGAGCATATTGCGCGTTTGCGGCGTGAGCGGACTGTGCACGGTGATGATGTCGCTCGTCGCGAGCACTTCGTCCCACGGCGTGTATAGCGGGCCGAGACCTTCGCGTCCTTTGTGCGCGGCGAACATCGGCTGCATGCCGAAGGCTTTGCCGAGCTCCGCCACACGCTGCCCCAGCACCCCTTCGCCGATGATGCCGAGCCGCGTGCCGGCCAGATCGTGAATCGGGTGTGTGAAGAAACAGAACTGCCCGGATTTCTGCCACTCGCCGGCGAGCACGTCGTCGCGGTAAGCGACCAGATTGCGCCGCAGCGCGAGGATCAGCGCGAAGGTATGCTCGGGCACGGTGTTGATCGCGTAGCCGCGAATATTGCTCACGGCGATGCCGAGCCGCTGAGCCGCCGCCTTGTCGACGCAATCCGTGCCGGTCGCGGCCACCGCGACGAGCTTCAACTGCGGCAACTGCTCCAGCACTTTGGCGGTCAGCGCCACCTTGTTGGTAATCGCAATCGACGCGCCGGCCAGACGCTCGATCACTTGCTCCGGCGTAGTGCGGTCGTGCTCGATCAACTGATGCTCGAAGCGCAGTTCACGCAACACGATCTGCGGCGCGAGGGTCGAGCGGTCCAGAAAAACGATCTTATGCATGGTCATGTCCCCGATGATTTACAGATGCCGTTTCGCTTCAGCGACGATATGCTGCGCGGTGATGCCGAAGTGCTCGTACAGCGTCTCCGCCGAAGCCGACGCGCCGTATCCCGTCATGCCGACGAAGCCGCCGCGCTCGCCGAGATAGCGATCCCAGCCGAAGCGCAACGCCGCTTCCACGCCGATTCGCACGGTGCCCGCACCAAGCACGGCTGTGCGATAGGCGTCATCCTGCTCGTCGAAAATCTTCCAGCACGGCATGGACACCACGGCCGTCGCGATGCCTTCATCCTGCAACCGGCGGCGCGCCTCTACGGCCAACGCGACTTCGGAACCGGTCGCCAATAGCGTCACGACACGCGCGCCGCCCTCGGCCTCTTCGAGTACGTAAGCGCCGCGTTGCGACAATGGCTCGGCGCTATATTCACGGCGCACCAACGGCAGCGCCTGGCGGGCAAACACCAGCGTGCTCGGCCCGCGCCGATGTTCGAGCGCGAGCGCCCAGCACTCGGCGGCTTCGACGGCATCGGCGGGGCGCAGCACGCGCATGTTCGGCATCGCGCGCAGCGAGGCGAGAATTTCGACGGGTTGATGCGTCGGCCCATTTTTGCCGACGCCGATCGAATCGTGACTGAACACGTAGTGCACCGGCAGGCCCATCAGCGCGGCCATGCGCATGGCCGGACGCTGATAGTCGGAGAACGCGAGGTACGTGACGCTGGTCGCGATCACGCCGCCATGCGCAGCCATGCCGTTGGCCATCGAGCCCATCACGTGTTCGCGCACGCCGCAGTGGACATAGGCGCCGCTGCGGTCCTGAGCGGTGAAAGCATGCAACTGACGCTTGTGGCCGGTGGGCGCTTCGAGATCGGCGCAGCCCACCATGCGTTCCGGCAACAGCGGCGCAAGCAGATCGCTGATCTCGCCCGACACGATGATGCCGGGCTGCGGCTCGTCGCGCTCCACCGCGCGTTTGCGGTAGTCGTCCAGCACGTCGCGCCAGCCGTGCGGCAGGCGGCCTGACTGGACGCGTTCGAACTCGTCCCGCTGAGCGGCGGGCAACGCGGCGAGACGTTCGTGCCACGCGTAGTACTGCGGGTCGCTACGCCGTCCTGCCGCGCGCCATTCTCCGAGAATCTCCGCGGGTATCTCGAATGGAGCGTGCGGCCAGCCGAGTGCGTCGCGAGCCGCGTCGGCGTCCGTTTGGAACAGCTTGCCGCTGTGGCCGCCGCGCTGTCCTTGCAGACGCGCGATGCCGCGGCCGATCACGGTCTTGCACGCGATCATCGAAGGCCGCGGGTCCGTGCGGGCGATCGTCAGTGCGGCCGATACCGCTTCGAGATCGTGCCCGTCGACTTCGATGACATGCCAGCCGGCGACGCGAAAGCGCGCGCAGACGTCCTCGCTGATCGAGAGGGAAGTGCTGCCGTCGTCGGTAATCTGGTTGTCGTCCCAGCAGAGAATCAGCTTGCCGAGTTGCAGATGGCCTGCCAGCGAAATCATCTCCTGGCCGATGCCTTCCTGCAAACAACCGTCGCCGACGAACGCATACGTATAGTGGTCGACGAGCTCGCTGCCGAATTTCGCCGCGAGATACGCTTCGGCTATCGCCATGCCGAGCGCGTTGGCGATGCCCTGGCCGAGCGGGCCGGTGGTGGCCTCGATACCGTGCGCCGGTTCGTACTCGGGATGCCCCGCGCAATGCGAGCCTAGCTCGCGAAAGCTCTTGATCTGTTCCAGCCCGATCGCGTCATATCCGGTGAGATACAACAGCGAGTACAGCAGCAGCGAGCCGTGACCATTGGACAGCACGAAGCGGTCGCGGTCGGGCCAGGTCGGATCGGCTGGATTGAATTTCAGGTGGCGCGTGAACAGCGCGGTCGCGATTTCCGCCATGCCGAGCGGCACGCCCTGATGGCCTTCGCCGGCGCGCAGAATCGCATCGATGGAAAGGAAGCGGATTGCGTCGGCCAAAGGCAAGTGCGCGGTTTGCGCAACCTGGACCTGCGGCGTGATCGAAGCAGGCGAAGCATTCAATGCGGCAGACGGGGCTTCGGTGGTGGACATGGCAAAAGGCTCCTCTACGCCGCTGCTTTACGGGCAGCGGCGGCAGTCAGACAAATTGAATCAATCGAATGGCGTGGCCCAAAGCAGCGGGCGGAAGAACATCGCGCGAGGCATGACGGCGCTGGCCTCGCGCTTCAAGGGATCAAAGGCTCAATGCAGGAAGCCCGTCGAAATCCACGGCACCGCAGCCACGATGATCAACCCGGCCATCAACGCGGCGATGTAGCCGAGGATCGGCTTCATGCCTTCGTCCGGATGGATGCGGCTCACCGCGCAAGCGGAGTAGTAGCCCACGCCGAACGGCGGCGCGAACAGGCCCACGCCCATCGAGAGGATCACGACCATAGCGTAATGCACGTCGTGGATATGCATGGCCCGCGCAATCGGAAACATCAGCGGGCCGAACAGCACGATGGCCGGAATGCCTTCGAGTACGCTGCCGAGAATCACGAACATGAAGATCGACGCCGCCATGAACATCGCCGCGCCGCCCGGCAAAGCGCCCAAGGTCTGCGCGAGTTGACCCGAGAAGCCGGATTGCGTCAGCGCCCACGCCATCGCGGTGGCCGCGCCGATGATCAGCAGAATCGCGCCGGACAGCGTGGCGGTATCGATCAGCATTGGCTTGAGCCGTTTCCATTCGAAGCGGCGATAGATCAGCAAGCCGGCCAGCACCGCGTAGGCGATGCCGATGGTCGAGACTTCGGTCGCCGTCGCGATGCCTTCGACCACCGCCGCGCGAATCACGAACGGCAGCGCGAGCGCCGGAAACGCGATCACCAGCTTGCGCAGAATTTCGCTGCGCGTCGCGCGCTTGACGCTCGACATGTCTTCGCGCCGATAGCGCCATTGCACGACGATGCATAGCGTGATCGCCAGTACGATGCCCGGCAGCATGCCGCCGGTGAAGAGCGCGGAGATCGACACGCCGGTCACCGAGCCGAGCGTGATCAGCACGAGGCTCGGCGGAATCGTCTCGGTCTGCGCGCCGGTCGCGGCGAGCAGCGCGACCAGGTCGCCGGGTTTCGCGCCGCGCGCTTTCATCTCCGGAAACAGCACGGGTGCGACCGCGGCCATGTCGGCGGCTTTCGATCCCGAGATACCGGAGACGAGATACATCGCGCCGACCAGCACGTACGAAAGACCGCCGCGCACGTGACCCAGCAGGCTCGCGAGAAACGCGATCATCGCCGCGGCCATGCCGGTCATCTCGATCAACTGGCCGAGGAACACGAAGAGCGGCACGGACAGCAGGATCAGATGCGACATGCCTTCGTCCATCCGGCCGATAACCACCGGCATCGGCGTGTTCGTGGTCAGCGCGAGATAACCGAAGGTCGCGAGGCCGAACGAGAACGCGATGGGCACGCCGCTCAGCACGCCGAGCGCCACGAGGCCAACGAAGAAGATCAGCAGGTTGATATTGCCGAGGTCGCGCAACAGCGGCCCCAGCGCGATGAAGATGCCGACCAGCGCGCCGACCGTCGCGACAGCGCCGAGCACGAGGCGCCAGTTGCCCATGCGCACAAGGCGCACTACGGCGACCAGCAGCATCAGCGCGGAACCGATCGGCAACGCGGCGGCGCGCCACGAATTCGACAGTTCGAGCGCGGGCGTGGTGATGAACGACTCGTCCTGCGCGAAGCTGATGGCCGGCCCGATCACCATCGCGAGAAACGCGATCGGCGCGGCGATCGCCACGACGTCGAGAAACGCGCGCACGCCGGGTGGCGCCATGCCGACCAGCGCGGTCATCCGCATATGCTCGCCGCGCCGCAAGGCGATCACGGCGCCGAGCATGGCGAGCCAGAGGAACAGCATGGAGGCCAGCTCGTCGGACCAGACGAGCGGCGCGTGCAGGATATAGCGGCTCGTCACGCCGGCCAGCAGCACGACGATTTCCGCGAGCACGAGCAAGGCAGCGGGAATCTCCACCAGATGCCCGAGCGCTGAATCGAGCGCACAGGCGAAGCGGTGCTGCCGCTCATGTGAATAAGAGATCGAGATCATCGCATCACCCCAGTTTTCCGACGGACTTCTCCAGCAGACCCCAGGCTTCGTCGCCGTATTTGCTCTTCCAGTCGTGGTAGAAGCTCGTCTTCGCCAGTGCGGCGCGGAATGACTCACGATCCACGTCGATGAAGGTAATGCCCTTGGTTTTCAGATCGTCGCGCAGGGAACTGCTCAGTTTCGCGATGTCCGCGCGCTGCAGCATCGCGGCCTTTTCGAATTCGCGCGTGACGATGGTGCGCATGTCCGCCGGCAGCCGTTCCCACGCGGCGCGGTTGCCGAGAATCCAGTAACCGTCCCACACGTGCGAAGTGAGGCTGATGTACTTCTGCACTTCATAGAGCTTGGCCGTGGCGATGATTGGCAGCGGATTTTCCTGGCCTTCCACCACGCCGGTCTGCAAGGCGGAATACAGTTCGTTGAAGTTGATCGGCGCGGGGCCCGCGTCGAGTGCCTTGAACAGCGAAGTCAGCATTGGCGCTTGCGGCACGCGGATCTTGAAGCCCTTCAGATCGGCCGGCGCACGCAGCGCGCGCGTGGACGAGCTGATCTGCCGGAAGCCGTTGTCCCACACCTTGCTGACCGACACGATGCCGGATTTGGCGATCTGCCCGCGAATGTAATTGCCGAGGTCGCCGTCCATGGCTTTCCACACGGCGTCGTAGTCCTTGAACGCGAAGCCGGTGTTGACGATGCCCGCGGCCGGCGTGAGCGTCGCGAGAATCGACGAGGCCTGATTGAAGAACTCCACGCCGCCGTTGCGCACCTGCGAGAGCAGGTCGGTGTCGGAGCCGAGCTGGTTCTGCGGAAACAGCTTGATGTCGAGGCGGCCGTTGGTCGCTTCGCGAATGTGATTGATCGCCTCTTGCGCGCGGATATTGACCGGATGCGTCGGGTCCTGGCCGGTGGCGAGCTTGTACGAGAACTCGGGCGCCGCCATGGCGCGCCGCGAGACGCTCCATAACGGCACGGCTGCGGACAGGGTCGCACCGGCCTTCAGAAAGCTGCGGCGGCTGATGCCCTGCGGGGCGTTCGAACGGGTAGTCATGGTGTCTTCCTCCAATATGGCGTGTCTTTATGTTTTTCTACAGTCTCTAACGCGGCGGCTGCACGTGTCGCGCACCGCGCCCGTTTGTTCTCTACTACGAGGTTTCCATCGCCGCCGGCCTCCCGCCGTGCAGCCCGTCCTGCTGGACGAATCGGCCTTGAATCAGCCGTGAATCAGCATGCCGCCGTTCACGTCGATCACCGCGCCGGTGATATACGAGGACAGGTCCGACGCGAGGAACAGAAAAGCGCCGGCCACATCGTCGGGCACGCCCAGGCGATTCAGCGGAATGCCCGAAAGAATCTCGACGCGCTTGTCGTCGCTGATCTTGCCGGCGTTGATGTCGGTCTGAATCAGGCCCGGCGTCACGCAGTTCACGCGAATGCCGTCGTTGCCGAGTTCGCGCGCCATTGCTTTGGCGAGACCGAGCACGCCGGCTTTGGCCGCCGAATAATGCGGGCCGCCGAGAATGCCGCCGCCGCGCTGCGCCGACACCGACGACATGCAGCCGATCGACCCGCTCTTCTGCTTCTTCATTTGCGGCACGACCGCTTGCGACAGATACAGCACGCCGCGCAGATTGACGTCGAGAATGCGGTCCCAGCTTTCCGGGTCGATGTCGAGGAATTTGGCCGCCTGGGTGATGCCGGCGTTATTGATCAGGATATCGATCGAACCAAAATCGGCGACGGTGCGCTCGACTGCGGCCTGGCATGCGCCGCGGTCGGTGACATTGCACACATAGCCGCGATGCTCAGGCCCGATCGAAGCGGCGGCTTCTATCGCGGCCTTTTCGTCGAGATCGAAAATAGCGATGCGCGCGCCCTGAGCGGCGAATTTGCGCGCGGTCGCCATGCCGATGCCGCGCGGCGACGCGCCGCCGGAAATGACGGCGACCTTGCCGTCGAGAAGACGTGACTCTGACATGATGCGGATCTCCTGAATGTGATGCTTATGGTTTGCTACTGTCTTTGCTCTTGGTGACTACGCTTGTTTGTACTAGTGAAATCGACGTCTAACGCAGCCAGCCTTTGATGGTGTCGCACATCGCCTCGGTCGAAATGCCGTAGCGGTCGTGCAGCGTCGGCAGCGCGCCGGCGTCGAGAAAGGCGTCCGGCAGGCCGATCTGACGGAAGGGCGGCGTGACGCCGTTGGTCAGCAGCACGGTGGCCACGGCCTCGCCGAGGCCGCCGATCACCGTATGGTTCTCCGCGACGATCACGAGGCGCCCCTGCCGGCGCGCTTCGCGCAGCAGCGTGACGGCGTCGAGCGGCTTGATGGTCGGCACATGCAGCACGCCCACGTCGACGCGGTCGGCGGCAAGCGCCTTGGCTGTTTCGAGCGCGCGCATCGTCATGATCCCGGACGAGATGATCAGCACTTCGGCGCCGTCGCGCAGCAGCTTGGCTTTGCCGAGTTCGAACTGATAGTCGTATTCGTCGAGCACGACCGGCACGTTGCCGCGCAAGAGCCGCGCATACACTGGGCCGCGATGGTCGGCAATCGCCGGCACCATCTGCTCGATTTCGAGTGCGTCGCACGGATCGATCACCGTGAGGTTCGGCATCGCGCGGAACAGGGCGAGGTCTTCGGCCGCCTGATGGCTCGGACCGTAGCCGGTCGTGAGGCCGGGCAGTGCGCAGACCAGCTTGACGTCGAGGTTGTCCTCGGCGATCGCCTGATGGATGAAGTCGTAGGCGCGGCGCGCGGCGAACACCGCATAGGTGGTGACGAACGGCTGCGCGCCTTCGTGCGCCATGCCGGCGGCTGCGCCCATCAGCAGCTGCTCGGCCATGCCCATCTGATAGAAGCGCTCGGGGTATTCCTTCGCGAACAGATGCAGGTCGGTGTATTTGCCGAGGTCGGCGGTCATGCCGACCACTTCGGGGCGGTTGCGCGCCAGTTCCACCAGCGCGTGGCCGAACGGAGCGGAGCGGGTGATCTGGCCTTCGCCGGCGATCGAGGCGATCATCGCCGAAGTCTTCAGACGCGGTTTCGGTGCGGCGGCGCTCATACGGTTCTCCCGGCATCGAGCGCTTGCAGCGCGAGTTGCCACTCGTGCGCATCGACGCGGATAAAGTGGTTTTTCTCGCGTGCTTCGAGGAACGGCACGCCGCAGCCCATACGCGTATCGCAAACGATGATCCGCGGCTGCGCTTCGGGATGCGCGCGCGCCGCATCGAACGCGGCGACCACCGCTGGGAGATCGTTGCCGTCCACGCGTTGCACGAACCAGCCGAACGCCTGCAGCTTCTCGACCAGCGGCTCGAACGCCATCACCGCAGAAGACGGCCCGTCGGCTTGCTGGTTGTTGACGTCGACCATCGCGATCAGGTTGTCGAGCTTCCAGTGCGCGGCGGACATGAGACCTTCCCACACCGCGCCTTCGTCGAGTTCGCCGTCCGAAAACAGCGTGTAGACAGTGGCGTCCGAACCCTTGCGCTTCAGGCCGAGGCAGCGGCCGACCGCGATCGTCAGCCCCTGGCCGAGCGAGCCGCCGGACATCTCCATGCCGGGCGTGTAGCTCGCCATGCCGGACATGGGCAGGCGGCTGTCGTCGCTGCCGTAGGTCTCCAGTTCTTCGTCGGCGATGATGCGGGCTTCGATCAGTGCCGCGTACAACGCGATCGCGTAATGGCCGTTGGAGAGCAGGAAGCGGTCGCGGCCTTCCCAGTCGGGATCGTCGGCGCGATAACGCATGGCGCGGAAGTAGGCGACCGCCAGCACGTCGGCGATGTCGAGCGCCTGACCGATATAGCCTTGCCCTTGCACCTCGCCCATGCGCAGCGCGTTACGGCGGATCTGGTACGCGTGCTCCGCGAGTTCGGCATACGGTGCGGGTTCTCCTGGATTCATTGTCTCGTCTCCTGTTTTGCGTGGGCCGCATTGACGCCGCAGCCAGTGATGACAAGCGTAATCTCGCGCCTGGCATCGCTCAAACGAATTAAGATGGCTGATAGATGAATTGAATTCACGTGGATGCTGCCATGCACAATCGCGTCACCCTCAAGTCGATACAAGCCTTCGAAGCCGCCGCCCGGCTTTCCTCGTTCGCGCTCGCAGCAGAAGAACTGTTCGTGACGCCCTCGGCGGTCAGCCATCAAATCAAGCTGCTCGAAGAGCAATTGAGCATTCGTCTGTTCCATCGCCTGCATCGAACGGTGCTGTTGACGGACTCGGGTCGGCAATACGCAGAAGAAATCAGCTCGGCGTTCGCGCGTATCGACGCGGCCACGCGCGAGATCGGCCGCGTGGCGAAGAGCGACATCCTTACGATTCATTGCACGCCGAGTTTCGCGACCCAATGGCTGATGCCGCGCATCGCACGCTTCAGCGCGGCGCATACCGATATCGACGTGCGTCTGAATGCGTCGTCGGAGGCGGCGGATCTGATTTCAGGAGCCGTCGATATCGACATTCGCTACGGTCCGCGCAAGCTGCAGCCGGCCGGCACCCTGGTGCTGGCGTTGCCTCCGGAGACGATCGTGCCGCTGTGCGCGCCGGCGTTGATGAGCGGCGACTATCCGCTGCGCAGCGTCGCGGACTTGCAGCACCATCCGCTGATTCATAGCGAGGGCTGTCTGGTCGGCTGGCGGGACTGGATGCGTTTGCATCGCAAGACGCGGATCGATATTGGACGCGGGCCGCGCTTCGATCGCTCGTTCATGGCGTTGAGCGCCGCGGTCGATGGGTTGGGAGTGTGTCTGGAGAGCCTGTTGCTCGCACAGCGCGAACTGGAAACCGGACGGCTCGTCGCGCCGTTCGGCGTGGACGGTCTAGACGTGCACGGCTACACGCTGAATCTGTTGAAGTCGCGTGCCGACTTGCCGAAGCTGCGCAGCTTTCAGGACTGGCTGTTTGCTGAACTGGAGCGGTGAGGCGCGCGCAGGCAGGCTTCGAACGGCAACGCGCGTCTGCGCCTAGCCCACGCGTTCGATGGAATCGTTAAACCGGTGCGCTTCCCGCTGCGGCATATTGAACACCGCTCGTTGGATTGCTGTGCCATGACGTGAGCGCAGCGTCCTGAGCGTCGCGAACAGGGACCGCACATCGGTAGCGCTGGACGACGCGTCGAAATACGGTGCGATCTGTTCCAGCACTTCGATCGCTTCGTCATTCCGGCCTTCGTCGCGCAGCAGCGCCGCCATGGCCAGCGACGCGCGCAGTTCCCACATCCTCGCGCCCTGCGCGCGGGACGATTCGAGCGCCGTCGCGAAACAGGTGGCCGCGTGCGCGAGCTTGCCGCCGAAATCTTTGCCGGCACCGGCTTGCACGCCGGCTTCAGCGTGCGCGGCGATTCCCAGCACGCGCCAGATTTCCGGAACAAACATCAACTCACCGTGATGTTGGCAAAACACCAAGGCGTCGTTCAGACGGCTGGTCGCTTCGCGCGTTCGCTCCACGCTCGCGAGCGCCTCGGCATGGACGACGACAAACAACGTGACGACACGCCGGAAGCCGCGCGCGATCAACGCATCGAGCGATGCGGCCAGGATCGGCAGCGCCCGCGCCGCCTGTCCATCGAGAATGTCGAGGTAGGCGCTCAGGCAGTCGCAATACTCCACCCAGACATCGAAGCGATGCAGCGCGGCCTGCGAACGCATGATCTCCAGGTACGCCGCGGCGCGGCTCAGATCGCCCGACAACAGCGCGAGCGGCGCGGCCACGGTGCCGAGCATGTGCGTGAGCGACGGCTCCATCGTTTCGGGCCGCACGAGATTCACGAGCGTATCGACCAGCGTCATGGCCTCGCAGGGCTTGCCCTGAAGCCAGGCGATCCGCGCGAGCGTCCCGTTGCAATAGACGAGCGGATCGACGGCGAACGTGCTGTCCCACTGCGACTTTCCCTCGAGCTGTGCAAAGCGTTCGCGCGCGCCCAGCAATTTCCGTTTGGCCTGCGCGTGCTGCCCGAGACAATGCAGCGATATAGCCACCGCCTGGTCGCCCAGAACGGCCTGCCATGCATTGCCTTCGTCTTCGGCGAGGCGCTGGAATTGCCGCGCGAACTTCATCGATTCGCGGATGTTGCTGCTGGAGAGCATCATGTTCCACAAGCCCCACAGCGCGCGCGCCTGAAACTCCTGGTCGCCGCTTGCGATCGCCAGCGCGAAGACATCGCGCCACAGTTCGGCCGACCGCGCCACGCACCCGCGAACGGACGGCAAGGCCGTCGCCAACGCCGCGCGCACGCGCATTTCGCAGGCGGCGTCCACCGTGGCGGCCGGGAGCTGGTCGAGTACGCCGACCGCGAGTTCGGCGCGCGCGCAAGCCTCCGCGATCATGCCGCCATCGAGCAGCGCACCGGCGAGGTTGGAGGCGAGATCGACGCCGAGGCGCACATCGCCTTCGGCGGAGAAGGCCCAGTCGAACGCGCTGCGCGCGTCGTCGAACGTGTGGTAGAGAGCCGTGGCGCATTCGGCGTCGCGGCGCACGGTCGGCGCCGTGCGCGTCTGGAAGCAGGTGGACAGATAGCGCGCATGGCGCGAAGCGAACGCCGAGTGCTCGCCCTCGGCCTGCAGTTTCTCCAGCGCATACGCCCGCGTCGATTCGGGCAGCCGGTACTTCGCGACCGGCCCGTCGAATTCGACATTGGCGAGCGACTTGGTCAGCAGTTCGCTGATCCCGCTGATTGCGTTCTCGATCGTCAAAGTGGAATCGCACACGACCGCGCACATGGCCTCGAACGTGAACACACCGCCGAACACTGCGATCCGTCTGAAGAGCGACTGCGCGCCCTGGTCGAGCAGCGCGAAGCTCCAGTCGAAGGTGGCGCGCAAGGTCTGATGGCGCGGCAGCGCGGTGCGATAGCCGCCCGCGAGAATCGCCATGCGATCGTCCAGCCGCCGATGCACGCCCTCCACGCCGAGCGCCGCGACGCGTGCCGCGGCCAGTTCGATCGCGAGCGGAATGCCGTCCAGCCGGCGGCATATTTCACCGACGAGCCGCAATTCGGCGCTCTCGGCTCCCACTTTGTACTGCAACGAGTTGGAGCGCAGCAGAAACAGATTCACGGCCGACTGCTGCAGGATCTCCGCATCGGTGGAATGCAAGTGCGGCACGTCGAGGGGATCCACGCGAAAGATAGCCTCGGGCATGATGCGCAGCGGCTCACGGCTCGTCACGAGCACACGCAGCGAATCGCTTTCCGCGATCAATGCCTCCACGATCTCGGCCACGCAACCGATCACATGCTCGGCGTTGTCGAGCACCAGCAGTCTGTGCCCGTGCGCGAGCGCCGCGGCGAGTTGCGTGACGGCGGGCGTCGCGCCTTCCGGGAGCAGTCCGCAACCTTCCGCGATGGCGCCGAGCACGCCGTCATGCGTGCTCAGTGTAGCCAGTTCGACGAAGCAGACCGGCTCGGCAAAATCCTCCGCGGCATGACGCGCCGCTTCGATCGCCAGACTGGTTTTGCCGATGCCGCCCGCGCCCACCAGCGTCAGCACGTGCGCGTCCCGCAGCATCGCGCGGATCTGTTCGACGGCCGCGTCGCGGCCCACGAGGCGGGTTTTCGGCGAAGGCAAAGGACGCCCGGCGCAAACCCGGCCGGCGGGCCGCACGGGGGCTGGCCGTTGCCGATGCACAAGCTGATAGCCGCGGCCAGGCACGGTGAGAATCAGATGCCGGTCCGCGCCGAGAATTTTGCGCAAGGCCGAGAGATGCACCTGGATGTTGTTCTCTTCCACCACGGTGTTCGGCCAGACCGCATTCATCAATTCGTCTTTCGTGACGAGACGGCCGGCGGCGGACACGATGACGGCGAGAATGTCGAAGGCGCGTGAGCCCAGATGCAGCGCTTCGCCGTCGCGCCGCACGGTGCGCATTTCCAGATCGATTTGAAAGCGGCCTAGTTCAATCATGTCGTTTTCAAGTCCCGGGACAATGAGCGTGATAGGGAGATGCGCCGCCCGGCTGCTGGTGAGCGCCTTGCATGTCCTCGCTGCGTCGACGCAGACTCGAACGGCCATCGTCGATGGGCTCGAAAGTACCTTGGCAAATCACGCGCGTCTTGTCAGTTAGTGCGATGCTTTGTAGGAAAGTCTAACGGCGCGCGCAAACACGCCTGGTTCGTTGCAATACCTGCATGGGTTCAAGAGGCTGGTGGCGCATTCAGCGCCGTTGCTCAAGGGCCCGGCCGCTTAGCCGGCGGCCTGTCTGCGCCATGTGCCGGGCGGCGTGCCGACCAGTTGCGAGAAGGTCCGCGTGAAATGGCTCTGGTCGGAGAAACCGCATGCGATGGCGATTTGGGAAAGGGAATAGTCGGAATTTCTCAGGAGATCGCGAGCCCGGTCGATGCGCCGCTCGAGCAGCCATTGATGCGGCGTGCGATGCGTGGTTTCGCGAAAGGCGCGAATGAAGTAGCTTCGCGAGAGGTTGCATGCGTTGGCGATTTCTTCGATCGACACATTGCCTTGCGACTTGGCGAGCAACATGTCTTTGGCGCGCGTTTCCTGCAAACTCGAAAGGCGCCGGGTCTTGCTGAAGGATGAGCACGCCGTGTCGCCGTATTGATCAAGCAGATGTGTGCCGACGGTGATACCTAACTGTTCGACAAAGAGCGGGCTTGCCTCGCTCTTGCGATCCAGCGTGAGCGAGAGGATCTGCGCGAAATGGCCGAGCGTCGGATCGTTGCGACCTGCCAGCGTGGCGAGACGCGGCACGTTTGAACCGTTGCGCTCATAACAGGCGTTCGCGATGAAAGCACGCGACAGTTCGATCAGCACGAAATCGAATCCGCGTTGCAGATCGGCTTTGTAGTCGTCCGCGAAGTCGCGGATATAGACGCTGTCCTGGCCGAAGTCGTGGGTGGTCCAGCGGTGCGCTGAGTAAATGCGCCGCCGGTGGCCTGGCTTGAGCGACACGCCGATCAGGAAGCCGCGATCGGAACCGTGCATGGCGACCGCGCTGGCCTTGTCGTCGACAGTGGACTTGCGATAAAACTTGAACTCGCCAGTGTCGAGTTCGAGATCCCGGCCGAGCTGGTTCGACAGGCAACCCAGCGAGTCTTTGGATCGTGCGGCCGGGGCGGTGGTGGCGGTCAGTGTGGCGTTCAACATAATGGGTCACCTCGATCGTCGCGCAGCGGTCGCACTGCTTTCAGCAATTTACCCGAAAATTAAAAAATGTAAGCTAGCGTCATTATGGCTTAATCGCCCCGGAATGTGAAAGTGTTGAGTTAAATGCCTGCTGCTTTAATAATAGGCAGAAAGAAACTTTTGAAGCGGCCGGCTGGCGATTGCCCGTTCGACCGCGCGCAGCGGGCATGTGGGCTTTGAGCGGTCAGGCTTGGCGGCGCGTCGCCCGCCATTGGCGAGAGGCGATTTTATTTTTGTCGGGCTTGTCGAAATGTTTTATTTTTGCGTCGACATATTGGCGTAATACATATCGATGCGGCGTGGAAATTCTGAAGCCGGCATTCGGCGGAGTGGGAGCGCGGAGCTGAAACGCTGACGGCCCAGATTGGATGGACCGGTTCGAGCCGGCAAAGAGAACGCGGCGCGGCGCCCGGCGAAGTGAATCCGCCAGGCTGCCGCGCCGCGCGTCTACAACGTATCCACCGGGCGCCGCGTGGTTTTATCCACACGTAGCGCCCTGGCTGTCATCAGCTTTGCAGGAACGCGAGCAGATCGGCGTTGACCTTGTCCGCTTCCGTCGTGCACATGCCGTGCGGTGCGCCCGGATAAACCTTCAGCGTGGCGTTCTTCACCAGCTTCGCCGACAGGCGGGCCGAGTCGTCGATCGGCACGATCTGGTCATCGTCGCCGTGCAGGATCAGCGTGGGCACGTCGATCTTCTTCAGATCCTCGGTGTAGTCCACTTCGGAGAATTGCTTCACGCATTCATACTGGCCCTGGATCGAACCGAGCATGCCTTCGCGCCAGAACTCGTCGATCGTGCCCTGCGAGACTTTTGCGTTGGGCCGGTTGAAGCCGTAGAACGGCACGGCAAGGTCCTTATAGAACTGCGAACGGTTCGACGCCACGCTTGCGCGAATGCCGTCGAACACCGACATCGGCAGGCCGTTCGGATTGCCTTCGGTCTTGAGCATGAGCGGCGGCACGGCGCCGATCAACACGGCCTTCGCCACCCGCGCGGTGCCGTGGCGGCCGATGTAATGAGCCACCTCACCGCCGCCCGTCGAATGGCCGACGAGCGTCGCGCCCTTCAGGTCGAGCGCGTTGATGACCGCGGCCAGGTCGTCGGCATAGGTGTCCATGTCGTTGCCGTGCGACGGCTGATCCGAGCGGCCGTGGCCGCGGCGGTCGTGAGCAATGACGCGGTAGCCCTTCTGCACCAGAAACAGCATTTGCGCGTCCCACGCGTCGGCGTCGAGCGGCCAGCCGTGCGAGAAGACGACGGGCTTGCCGGTGCCCCAGTCCTTGAAGAAGATTCGCGTGCCGTCTTTCGTGGTTACCGTATTCATTGTGTGACGCTCTCCATGCTGTGAGTGGGATGCATTGCCTGCGTGTGCGCTGCCGCTGCCGGCCGCCGCCGCGGCCATCGCGACGCCCGGCGCGGCCATCGCGGCGACTGCCGCGCCGGCTGCACCGGCGCTGGCGACGAGTAGCTGGCGGCGATTCGCCGATGCAATTCCAGATGGGCTAGCCAAGTTTTTCTCTCCAGTCTTGTGATGTTGAAGGATGTCCCGTCCCGACGATGCATGACGTGACATCGCAGTTTTCAATCGTACGGTGCGAGCTACTGTAGAGAACTTCAGATTGCTTAATTCTTCTGAATGCGATTGCTTGCGTTCGCCGGTCCACCGGGGCGCGCTGTCACCATCTGACGACACCTCGCACTCACCTTTGCCGGAGTGCGATCAACTCCGCGCCGTCATCATTTTTAAGAACGATTAAGGACTTCCACAAGGACTCCGCGAAGCCCCGTCGATAGACTCAGTTCCAGTTTTCCTCGCTGTTCTGGCGAGAACGGCACGTCTCTCAGACTGCTTTGTCCATTCAATACGGAGCCCGTAATGCCTAAAGAACTCTTGACCCCCGATTCATGTGCGGTTGCCCTGATCGACTACCAGCCGCAAATGTTCTTCGGAACGACCTCGCATGAGCGGACCACCATCCTGCACAACGTCCAGGCGATCGCGAAGGCCTCGAAGCTCTTCAAGGTCCCGACGATCCTGACCACGGTGGCCGCCAAGTCGTTCAGCGGCGACATGGTGCCGGAAGTGCAATCGGTTTTCCCGGAGTACACGCCGATCGACCGCACGTCGATGAACTCGTGGGAAGACGTGAATTTCCGCAAGGCCATCGAGGCGACCGGCCGCAAGAAAATCGTGCTCGCCGGTCTGTGGACGGAAGTGTGCGTGTCGTTCCCGACCATCCAGATGATCAATGAAGGCTACGAAATCTACGTGCCGACCGACGCCTGCGGCGACATCACCACGGAAGCGCACGAACGCGCGGTGCAACGCATCATCCAGGCGGGCGCGGTGCCGATGACCTCGTTCCAGTACATGTTCGAACTGCAACGCGACTGGGGACGCAGCGAAACGTACGAAGGCTGCATGGACATCCTGAAGGCGCACAGCGCCTATGGCATCGGCGTGCGTTACGCCAAGTCGATTCTCGGCGAGCACGCGAGCGAAGCGGGCTGATTCAGCGCAACCGGCATGGCATGACGCCAGCCAACCCGTATGAATGGATGCCGCGCCGTTCGGCGACCGTAGTCCGGCATTTTCGCCGGGCTCACGCCGGCCGCGGCACCCGTTCGAACGCTCGATAGACGGCGCGCGCCGGCCGCGCGCCTCCAGGCTTCCCTGTTTCCCGATTTCCGGGCTTGCCCGGAAATAGCTCCGTGCGTGCACACCGGAGCGCTCTCCCATGAGGATCGCCATGACTTCCACACCTTCCGCGCCGACGCCGGCCGAGGTCGTCTTCTTCAACGGCAAGATCGCCACGCAGGACGACAAGCGCTCCTTCGCCGATGCGCTCGCGGTGGCGAACGGCCGTATCGTTGCCGCAGGGTCGCGCGATGCCGTGATGCGGCACGCCAACGACGCCACGCGCCACGTCGATCTGAAAGGCCGCACGGTCATTCCGGGCCTGAACGACTCGCACCTGCACATCATTCGCGGCGGCCTGAACTTCAATATGGAGTTGCGCTGGGACGGCGTACCGTCGCTCGCGGACGCGCTCGATATGTTGCGCAAGCAGGTGGCCCGCACGCCTGCGCCGCAGTGGGTGCGCGTGGTGGGCGGCTGGAACGAATTCCAGTTTGCCGAGCGCCGTGGACCGACGCTCGAAGAAATCAATGCGATTGCGCCGGATACGCCGGTGTTCATCCTGCATCTGTACGACAGCGCGTTGCTGAATGCAGCGGCATTGCGCGCGGTCGGCTATACGAAAGACACGCCCAATCCTCCCGGCGGCGAGATTCAGCGCGACAAGCGCGGCAATCCGACGGGCATGCTGATCGCGCGGCCGAACGCCGGACTTTTATACGCGACGCTCGCGAAAGGCCCGAAGCTCGCGCTCGAGGATCAACGCAATTCCACGCGCCATTTCATGCGCGAACTGAACCGCCTCGGCGTAACGAGCGCGATCGACGCGGGCGGCGGCTATCAGGCCTATCCCGACGACTACGCCGTCATCATGGACATGGCGAAGCACAGCGAATTGACCGTGCGGATCGCCTATAACCTGTTCACGCAGAACGCGAAGAAGGAAATCGAAGACTTCGCCAAGTGGGTGAAGATGACCAAACCCGGCGAGGGCGACGACTTCCTGCGTGTGAACGGCGCCGGCGAAATGCTGGTGTTTTCCGCCGCGGACTTCGAAGACTTTCTCGAACCGCGTCCGGATCTGCCCGACTCGCTCGAAGACGAACTGGAGGCAGTCGTCAAACTGCTGGTGGCGAATCGCTGGCCGTTCCGTCTGCATGCGACTTATAACGAATCGATCGAACGCTTCCTGAACGTGTTCGAACGCGTCAACGCCGAAATTCCGTTCGACGGACTGCGCTGGTTCTTCGACCACTGCGAGACCATCACGCAGAAAAATATCGAGCGCGTGCGCGCGCTCGGCGGCGGCATTGCGATTCAGCACCGCATGGCGTATCAGGGCGAGTACTTCATCCATCAATACGGCGAAGAGGCGGTAAAGCGCACGCCGCCGATCCGTCACATGCTCGACGCCGGCCTGCCCGTCGGCGCGGGCACGGACGCGACGCGCGTCGCGAGTTTCAATCCGTTCGTCTCGCTGTACTGGATGGTGTCGGGCAAGACGGTGGGCGGCACGTCGATGTATGGGAACGAGAACAGGCTCGACCGGATGGAGGCGCTGCGCCGCTATACGGTGGGCAGCGCCTGGTTCTCGAATGAAGAAGACCGCAAGGGCGCGCTGGTGCCCGGCCAGTTCGCGGACTTCGCGGTGCTGAGCGAAGACTTCTTCACGGTCGACGAGAGCCGCATCAAGTTCCTGACTTCGAACATGACGGTGGTGGGCGGCAAGGTGGTCTATGCGGACGACGAGTTCGCGCCGCTCGCGCCGCCCGATCTGCCGGTTAGTCCGTCGTGGTCGCCGGTCGCCGAATTTGGCGGCTACAGCCGATACAAACCGACCGCGGTAGCGTGCGTTGATGGTTGCGTCAATCTGTGCGGCGTGCATGCCCACGCGCACGGCTGGGCATGGCGCAAGAACGTGCCGGTCAGCGATTCGAACGGCTTCTGGGGTGCGCTGGGTTGTAGCTGTTTCGCGTTCTGACATTCACCGTCTCATGCCACGAGGCCAGCGAGAACCTTTATGCCGACCCTGAACGATGGTGTGCTGTATGGGCTGGGCATTCTGGTTCTCGATTTCCTCGCCTGGCGCTTCATGACCCGTAAAACGGACAAGGGGCGTCTTGCTCTGCGCGCGCTGATGTTCGGCCTGTCCACTTATGTGCTGTTCAGCCACGGGATGAATCCGATGCGCGCGGCGCCCTGGCCGGACGAGCCGGTGCGCCATCTGCTCGCGCAATTGCTGGAGGTGGTGTGGTGGCTGCAGGGCGCGCGCCTCGCGACGATCGTGCTGGATCGCACCGTGTTGCCGGAGACCTGGCACAAGGAGCGCCTGTTTCAGGACGTGTTCGGCGCGCTGGTGTTTCTGGCGGCCGCGGTCGGCGCGATTGCCTTCGTGCTGGAACTGCCCGTGCGCGGCCTGCTCGCGACCTCGGGCGCGCTCGCGGTCGTGCTCGGTCTCGCGATTCAAAGCACGCTCAACGACGTGTTTTCAGGCGTGGTGCTCAACGCGACGGAGCCGTTTTCGATCGGCGACTGGGTGACGATCGGCGAAGTGGAAGGCAAGGTAGTGGAAACCAACTGGCGTGCGACGAGCCTGCTCAACGCGCAGGGCAACATCGTCGTGATTCCCAACAGCGTGGCGGCGCGCACCAATATCGTCAACGCCAACCAGCCTTCACATACGCACGGCATCAGCGTGCTGCTGCCGGTCAAGCCGTCGGTGCGGCCCGCCACGGTGTTGCAGGCGCTCACCAACGCGGCAGCCAGCTCGGAGAACGTGCTTGCCGAGCCGAAGCCGGTGGTCAGCGTGCGGCGGGCGACCAATGACGCGATCGAGTACGAGATCGTCTGCTATGTCGATTCGTTGGGCAAGAAGATCGAAGTGCGCAACGAACTGTTCGATCTCGCGCACCGGCATCTGTCATCGCGTGGCGTGGTGCTGCATCCGCTGTCCGTGTCCGAACCCGCGAACGATGCCACGGATGAAAAGCAGCGCCTGCTGCGCAGCGTGCTCATCTTCCAGGCGCTCGACGACAGCGGGATTGCCGAGTTGGCCGCGCAACTGACGCGCCATGAGTTCGACATCGGCGAAACGATCTACAGCGCGGCCGACGAAAGCGGCCACGCGTTGCATATTCTGGCGAGCGGCGTGGCGAAAGTCAGCGTGCCGAAGGACAGCGGCGAGGTCGAATTGCGCCGGCTCGCGCCGGGCGACTCGATCGGCCAGTCGGGCATCCTGGCCGGCGTCAAAACCGGCGTGGTCGTCCATGCGATGACGCGTGTCACCGTGTTCCAGCTCGACAAGGCGGCATTGACGCCGATGCTCGCGCGGCGTCCCGAGGTAGGGCGCGAAATGTGCCGGCTGCTGTCCGAACACCATGAAACGGAAAAGCTGCTGCTGGCGTCGCCGGACGACGCCGACGTCAGCCCGGGTGGTCTGCTGCAATGGATTCGCGACGGCGTCCGGCGCATCCATGAACTCGCGTTGTGAGCGGAGTGCGGGCCGTGCCGCGTCGATTAAGTCTTTTTAAGGATTCGCCAAAGTCTTTATGAGGTTAATTCGCTACGCTGCACTGATCGTTCGGTCGGCGATGCGCGCCCGCTAGCGGATGCAGGATAGGGAGGAGATGACATGAAGAAAACGATTGCGGGAGTCGACATTCCCGACAGTCCGTTGGCGCGGGCGGCAACCGAGCAGATCCAGGCCACGGAGTCGAGCCTGATGTTTCATCACGCGCTCAGGGCGTTTCTGTTCGGCGCGCTGACCGGATTGCGCGACAAGCTGAGGTTCGACGCGGAGTTGCTGTACGTGAGCGCCTTGTTTCACAACGTCGGTTTGAGTGTGCAACACCAGCGTTCCGCGTATCGCTACGAGGTGGACAGCGCGAACGAGGCGCGCGACTTCATGCTGCAGTACGGAGCCGCCGCCGATGCCATCGACGAGGTTTGGGCGGCGATCGCGCTGCACAGCACGCCGGGCATTCCGGAACATTTGTCGCCGCTCGTCGCGCTGGTGAGCGCGGGCGTGCAGATGGATATTCGCGGCGCGCGTTACGACGAATTCACCGCGCAGCAGCGCGACGAAATCGTGCAGGCCTGGCCGCGCGAAGCCGGCTTCAAGAAGAAGATCATCGAAGCCTACGCGCGCGGCATGGAGCATCGTCCCGAGACAACGTTCGGCACCGTGAATGCCGACGTGCTGGACCGGTGGGATCCGAACTATCGCCGGTTGAATTTCTGCGGGCTGGTGCTGGGTTCGGAGTGGGCGAATTGACGACGCGGTTCGCCGCAAGTGGACATAGAAAAGGAAATCGGCATGGGCTACATCATTTCATTGGGAGTCGGCTTCGGCGTCGGACTTCTCTACTGGCTGCTCAAGGTGCAGTCGCCGGCGCCGCCGCTGATCGCGCTCGCCGGCCTGCTCGGCATGGTGCTGGGCGAGCACGCGATACCGGTCGTCAAGGCGCAGTTTTTCGCGCAGACGGCCACGGTTCAGGTCGCCGACCCGCGGCAGGGCAGCACGGCGCAAAAGCCGGCCACGCCCGCCGCGACAAAAGAGGGCGGCTGATCCTGCAGGCCGTCCATTCAGATATTGCTAACACCATCGGGTAATCACATGTTCACATCGCTTCAACGCTTTCGTCCTCTCGCGGCTTTCGGCGCAGCCTTGCTGATCGGCCTCGCGCCGGTCACGGCCGCGTTCGCCGATAACGGCCCGCCGGAAGTCCCGAGCGGCAAGAGCGCGCTCGCGGCGCGCATGCCCGACGTCTCGGTCGGCGCGCAGTACGACACGACCCACGTGTACGTCGCCTCGGCGGACCTCGACGCGTTCGTCACCAGCTTTCTCGCCACGTTCGGCGGCAAGGCGTCGCCGCGCGCGGTGTTCACCGTGACGCCGACGCCGAGCAAGACCGCGTCGCAATACGTGCAGACGCCGGTCGGCATGCTGTCGGTGTTCGGCTTCGAAACGCCGATTCCCTATCCGTTCGGCAACGAGCGCACCGGCTATCTGGTCACCAACATCGACCAGGCGGTGAAGGCGGCGCGCGCGGCGGGCGCCGACGTGCTGGTCGACAGCTTCGACGATCCGATCGGCAAGGACGCGATCATCCAATGGCCGGGCGGCTTGACGATGCAACTCTATTGGCACACCAAGGCGCCCAACTACGCGCCGTTGCACAGCGTGCCGGATAACCGCGTGTATGTGTCGCGCTATGAGGCCAACAACTTCGTGCGTCGCTGGGTGCATTTTTCGCATGGCAAGGTGGTGTCGGATAACCCGCGCGCGGATGCCGGCGTGATCGGCCGTCCTGGCGAGACGATTCGCGAGATCCGTATCAATTCGGGCTTCGGCCGCATGGTCGTGTTCGTCACGGACGGCAAGCTGCCGTTCCCGTTCGGACGTGAAACGACCGGCTATGCCGTCGACGATCTGGCGCAGACGCTCGAGCGCGCGCAAGCGGCCGGCGCGAAGGTGGTGTCGCAACCGTACAGCAGCGAAGCCGGCAAGAGCGCGGTGCTCGAATTCCCGGGCGGGTATATCGCCGAAGTGCACGATGGCCAGTAAAGCAGGCCTCATGCGGACCTTGCGGACGTTGCAGTCGTCGCAGGCGTCACGGCCGCGTGAGCGCTCGCGCCGGCGCGTGGCGCTGCGCGCGGCCCGCGCGCTGTTGATCAGCACGGGGCTGGCGGCCGCACTGCCGGCGTCGGCGGCGGACACCGCGCTCGGCGGTGCGGACGATACCAGCACGACCAGTACGCCCAGCACGGCGGCAACGGCGGCAAGCACGTCATGCGCGCGACCTGCCGTCATGTTCAACCGCTGGCAGGAAAACTGGTCGGCGCTCGCCAATCCGTGCGTGCCGAAGAAGCCCTTCGACTCGCTGAAATACATTCCGCTGTTCGGCAATCCCGACGCGTATATCTCGCTCGGCATGGTGCTGCGCGAGCGGCTCGAAATGAACGACGCGCCGCTCTTCGGCCTCGGTTCGGGCCACGACGACACGTACGTGCTGCAACGCCTCGAAGTTCACGCGGATGTGCGCCTCGGCCCACACGTGCAGATCTTCACGCAGTTCGAGGACGCGCGTCCTTTTGGCAAGGACAATGTCTCGCCGGTCGACAAGAATCCGCTCGACTTGCGGCAGGCGTTCGTCGCCATCACCGAACCGCTCGGACCTGGTACGTTCAAGTTTCGCGTCGGCCGCCAGGAGATGGCGTTCGACTTGCAGCGGTTCATTTCCGTGCGCGACGGCCCGAACGTGCGCCAGGCCTTCGACGCCATCTGGGCCGACTATGAAACCGGCCCGTGGCGCTGGATCGCTTATGCGACGCAACCGGTGCAGTACCGCGACAACTCGGATTTCGACGACGTTTCCAATCGCGACCTGACGTTCAGCGGCGTGCGGGTCGAGCGCAAGGCCGTCGGTCCGGGCGATCTGTCCGCCTATTACTCGCGCTACAACCGCAGCAACGCGCGCTTTCTCGACGCTACCGGCAACGAGCATCGCGACGTGTTCGACGCGCGTTATGCCGGCTCGGTCGATCACATCGACTGGGACGCGGAGGCGATGTATCAGTCGGGCCATGTCGGCAACAAGACGATCGGTGCCTGGGCGGTGGGCACGCTCGCCGGCTACACGCTGGCTTCGCTGCCGTGGACGCCGCGTCTCGGCCTGCAGGTCGATGCGGCCTCGGGCGACACGCATTCCGGAGATGGCCGCATCGGCACCTTCAATCCGCTCTTTCCGAACGGCTACTACTTTGCGCTCGCCGGTTATACCGGCTACTCGAACGTGATTCACGTCAAGCCGTCGCTGATCGTCAAACCGAACAGCAAGCTGTCGCTGCTCGCGGGCGTGGGGCTGCAATGGCGCGAGACCACCGCCGACGCGGTGTATCAGCAGGGCTCGGCAGTCGTGCCGGGGACGGCAGGACACGGCAGCCGCTGGACCGGTTTCTACACGCAGTTACGCGCCGACTATGCGGTCACCGCGAATCTCGCCGCCGCGCTCGAAGCCGTGCATTTTCAGGTCGGACCGTCGCTGCGCGATCTGGGTGCGCGCAATTCCGACTACGTAGGCGCCGAACTCAAGTTCGGCTGGTAACGCCGTATCGGCACCACGTCATCAGCGAGGCGTGTCAGAAGAGGGGATTTTTTATGAGCATGCCTGATCTACAGGTCGAAGCGGCGACGCCGTCGGAACTCGAATTTCCGTATTCGTCGCTGGAATACCGGCAGCATCAGATGTTCCCACGGCTTGCGCCCGCGGAAATTCAAAGCCTTCGGCGCTTCGCCACGCCCATGTCGTTCAAGGCCGGCGAACTGATCTTCGAAACCGGCAAGATTGCGCTCGGTCTGTTCGTGCTGTTGCGCGGCCGCGTGCGCATCTATTCGCGCGACAGCTTCGGGCGTTCGACGCTCGTCACCGAACATGAAGACGGCCACTTCATGGCGGAGATGGCGCAACTCTCCGGCAAGCCCGCGCTGATCGACGGCGTGGCGCTGACCGACGCCGAGACGCTCGTGATCGAGCCGGAGCGGTTGCGGGCGCTGATCGTCGCCGATGCGCAACTCGGCGAACACATCATGCGTGCGCTGATTTTGCGGCGGCTCGGGCTCATCGAGCAGGGGCTGGGGCCGATCATCGTCGGCAACGGGAACGATGACCGGCTCATCAGGCTGCAAGGCTTCCTGCGCCGCAACGCCTATCCCGCGATGGTGATCGACGCGCGCACCGATCCGGAAGCCATCACGCTGTTGGGCGGCATGACCACCGGCCCCGGCGACTTTCCGCTGGTGTTCTGCCCGAACGGAAACGTGCTGCGCGCGCCTGACGAAGTGCAGCTCGCGTCGTGCCTTGGGCTCGTGCCGACCTTCGAGCAATCGCATGTGTACGACGTCGCGATCGTCGGCGCGGGGCCGGCGGGGCTCGCGGCGTCCGTGTACGCCGCCACGGAAGGACTGTCGGTTGCGGTGTTCGATCAGAGGGCGCCGGGCGGCCAGGCCGGCGCGAGTTCGCGCATCGAAAACTATCTCGGCTTTCCCACCGGCATTTCGGGGCAGGCGCTCGCCGCCCGCGCGTTCCAGCAGGCGCTGAAGTTCGGCGCGCATCTGGCGATCCCCGGCAAGGTCGTCGGGGTGTGCCGCAACGAAGCCATGTTCCTGCTCACGCTGCTCGACGGCCAGCGCATCAACGCACGCACAGTGGTGGTGGCGAGCGGCGCCGCGTACCGCAAGCCGGCGGTGACGGGTTTCGAGCGCTTCGAAGGACGCGGCACGTACTACTGGGCGTCGACGATCGAAGCGAAGCTGGTGAAAGGCCAGGACATCGTGCTGATGGGCGGCGGCAATTCCGCCGGCCAGGCGGTCGTGTTCCTCGCCAACTTCGCGCGCAGCATTCGCGTGCTGATTCGCGGCAAGGACCTCAACGCGAGCATGTCGAAGTATCTGATCGACCGGATCGGATCCTTGCCCAACGTCACGCTTTGCACCGGTTGCACACTGCGCGCGCTGGAAGGCGACGAAGCCGGGCTCACGCATCTGCATGTGCGGCACGAAGACGATGGCGAGGACGAAGTGGTGGCGTCGCGCCATCTGTTTCTCTTTATCGGCGCGGATCCGAAGACGGATTGGCTCGACATGAGCGGCGTGGAGCTGGATAACCGCGGTTTCGTCGTCACCGGGTTTGCGCGCAGCGAGCATGGGTTCTCGCAAGCCAGTGCGCGATATCCGCTGGAAACCAGCGTGCCGGGCATGTTCGCGGTGGGCGACGTGCGCTCGGAATCCGCTAAACGCGTGGCCGCCGCCGTGGGCGACGGCGCAGCGGTTGTCGCGCAGATTCATGCGTATCTGAGCCAGCTCACGACGGTGACGACTCAGGAGGATTAATAAAAATTAGCGAGTACGCCCGGCAGGTGGCCGCTATGCTTTTCAGCATATTCACGATGAACACCAAGGATCGAATCATGAAGTGGATACGGCGCAAATGGGCGATGCATGCAAGCACGTGGTGCGTGTTCGTAGTGAGCCTGGTGGCGAGCATGGCGAGCATGACGAGCGCTTCCGCGTTCGCCGCCGCGCCCCAGCTGAAGACGCAGGGTCCGGGTTTTTACCGGATCATGCTTGGTGGCTTTGAAGTGACCGCGTTGCTCGACGGCACGCATCCGTTTCCAATCGACACGGTTGTGAAGGACGTGCCGAAAGCCGAAATCGCGCGCGATCTCCAGCGCGATTTTCTGCAGCCGCCGGTGCAAGGGTCCATCAACGCGTTTCTGATTAACACCGGTTCGAAGCTGATCCTGATCGATTCCGGCGCGGGCGTGCTGTACGGCGACTGTTGCGGCAAGCTGCCCGACAATTTGCGCGCGGCCGGCTATCAGCCCGAGCAGATCGACGAAGTGCTGCTGACGCATCTGCATAAGGACCATGTCGGCGGCATCGTGTCGAACGGTCAGATGGCGTTTCCGAACGCGGTTGTGCGAGTGAGCCAGGTTGAAGCCGACTACTGGCTGAACCCGGCCAACAAGTCGAAAGCGCCGGCTTTTCTCAGCACCTTCTTCGATGCGGCAAGCGCCTCTGTCGCGCCTTATGTCGCCGCGGGACGCTTCAAGCCGTTCAGCGGCGACGCCGAACTCGACGCGGGCATTCGCGCGGTTGTATTGCCCGGTCATACGCCGGGCCACACGGGTTATCTGGTGGAGAGCGAATCGCAGGATCTGCTGGTGTGGGGCGACATTATCCACGTCGCGTCCATCCAGTTGCAGAACCCTGCGGCTTCGGTCGAATACGACACCAACGTGGCGGATGCGCAGCACTCGCGCCGCCTGGCGTTGCAACTCGCAGCTAACAAACGTTATTTGATCGGCGCTGCGCACGTTGCCTTTCCGGGCTTGGGGCACATCAGAAAAAACGGCCGCACGTATGACTGGGTGCCGGTCAATTACGAGGCCGCACCCGGCAGATGACGTTCGTGCTCTTTGAAGACTACCCGCAAACTTTTCGGGAGCAGCATCATGCAGATCGAAACCCCCTTGAAGCAATGCACGGAGACGGCTCAGCATGGGAGGCGCGGTCGTCGTGAAGCGTATTGCGAGGTTAGCGACAACCCATCGGCGCTGCCGGACGACAGTCGCGCGCCGGTGTGGAGTCACGTGATCAGCAGGCTATTGGCGGACTATGGCAGCGGGAATGAAGGGGAAGCCTATCTGAAGCCACGGGCGAAACGCGTCGCCGCTGCCGACATGCTGTCGCGTCATATCCAGATCGAAGTACTTGAGCGTCTGTCGGACACGTCGATTGCCGTGCTCTGGCAGGATGCGACCCGTTGCCAGTACGTCGATCAGGTGTGGATCTGCTGCCGCGCCCGTATCAAGGGACGCTGTGCATTGAGCGGCGCGGCGATTCGCCGTGACGATGCAATCTACAAGCCGAGAATACGTGCCGCGATTCCGGCCAATGCGGACGCCATGATTCTGGCTTCCGTCATTGCGTGCATGGCGTCCACGGTCGTGTCAGGCGACGCGCGCTAGATCGCCAGGGCGAGCAGGAAATCCGGCGTCGATCGCCGCTTGCTCAGTACAAAAAATTTGAACGATAGGTTCAGTTTTTTCCGCGCATGCGTATTCGCGATTGATCTAGACTGCGGGGACTCAACGCTGAGTAGTCGGTACTCGGTAGTTTCTCATCCCGCAGTGTCTAGGATAATCAGGCAATGATCCGCATTGGCCCGCTTCAGGTGGACCTCGCCAGCCGGGAACTGTTTCTCGACGGGCAACCTGTGCGCATCGGCAGCCGTGCATTCGACATCCTGGCCGTGCTGATCGGTGCGAATGGCGCGCTGGTGTCGAAGAGCGCCATGCTCGAACAGGTCTGGCCGGACACCATCGTTGAAGAGAACAATCTTCAGGTGCATATGTCCGCCTTGCGCAAGGTGCTGGGCGAGAGCCGCGATCTGATACAGACCGTGTCGGGAAGAGGCTACCGGCTGGTGTCCCGCGACGCATCCGCGGAACAGACGGGCAAGGCCGCTCGCGATAGCGCGCCCGACGCTGCCGAAGTCATCACGTGCCTTCGCGGCATCCCCAACAATCTGCCCGCTAATAGCTCGTCGCTGATCGGCCGCGATCAGGCAATCAACGACATTGCGCAAGCGCTCGCTTCAACGCGTCATGTGACGCTCGTCGGTTCGGGCGGCATCGGCAAGACCCGCATGGCCATCGAGATCGCACGCAGCTTGCTGGCGCACTTCCCGGAAGGTGTCTATCTCGTGCCGCTTGCGTGCACCGTGGACGCTAACAGCGTGCTCGCCACGTTCGCCAATAGCGTCGGCGTGAGCGCCGCGAGCGGCCCGCTTACGCTGGCGCACATCAGCAAGGAACTTGGCGAACGGCGCGCGCTGTTCGTGCTGGACAACTGCGAGCACGTGCTCGGTCCCGCCGCCGAACTGGCCGAAGCGCTCCTGAACGCGAGTCCGGCCATGCGGATTCTCGCGACCAGCCGCGAGCCTCTGCGTGTCGTGGACGAACACCTGTACTGGGTGGCGTCACTCGATGTGCCCGCTCGCGACGATGAGAGCCAGCAGGTCTTGCAACGCAGTGCCGTCCAGTTGTTCCTGTCACGCGCCCGCGCGATCGACGCGCGTTTTTCGTCCGACGACAGAAGCATTCATTTGACCGGCACCGTATGCCGCCGCCTCGACGGCATTCCGTTGGCTATCGAACTGGCGGCTGCGCGTGCCGCGATACTCGGCATCGAGACGCTCGCCGATCATCTCGACGACCGTTTCAACATGCTGACGGGCGGCAATCGCACTGCATTGCCGCGCCACCAGACCTTGAAGGCAACGCTCGACTGGAGCCACGCGTTGCTCGACGACGCGGAGCGCACGACGTTGCGTCGGCTCGGTGTTTTCGTCAACAGTTTCACGATCGACTCGGCGATCGCTCTGGTGAGCGACGAAGGCTTGCGCGAATCGGACGTGATCGCGGCGCTGTCCGGGCTCGTCGAAAAGTCGCTGGTGGTGATGCAGGCGGAGCGCGGCAAGGCGAGTTATCGGCTGCTGGAAACCACGCGTGCCTACGCGATGCAAAAGCTCGACGACAACGGCGAGCGGCGTGTCGTCACGCTCACTCATGCGCGCTATTTTGCCAATCTGCTCGAACGCGATCCGTCGAGCGACGCCTCCTATGCGGCACGTGAAGCGGACGCTGCGGGCGCCGAACGGCACGGCTGGCATCACCGCATGCGCGAGCAGCTCGACGATTTGCGAGCCGCGCTGGGCTGGGCGCTATCGCCCAAAGGCGACCCCGCGCTGGGTGAAACGTTGGCGGTGAGGTTCGTGTCGCTGCTGTATGAGCTTTCGCTGGTCGACGAATGCTGCGCCTGGGCACGGCGCGCGCTCGGCGCCATGGACGCGATATATCAAGGCTCGCGCTCGCCGCGCCATTTGCGCGTGCGTATGCAGCTGCTGGCCGCGCTCGGTGCGGCGCTCGTCTACATCAACGGACCGAACCGGGAAGCGCTCGGCGTCTGGGCCGAGGTGCTCGCGATCGCGATCGCGCTCGGTGATCAGACGTTCGAAGCGCGCGCGTTGTGGGGCATGTGGAACGCGAGCCAGTCGGCCGGTGAGGCGCGCAATGCGCTGGCGTTCGCGCGGCGCTTTGCGTCGCTCGCCGCGGAGACGGGCGATACCGCCAACGGGATTCTCGCTCATCGCCTGCTCGGCATCGCCTCACATTACGCGGGCGATCAGCACCAGGCGCGCGCCTCGCTAGATCAGTTTTTGCAGCACGCCGGCAGTTTGCAACATCGGCTGCCGCTGGGGCAATCCATCGATCAGGGCGTGGTCGGCCGCGCGACGTTTGCTCGCGTGCTCGGGTTGCAGGGCGCGCGTGATCAGGCGTTGAGGATCGCCGAGGCATGCGTTGCGCAAGCGTGCCGGCAGGATCAGGCTATCGTCACGTGCTACGTGCTGGTCGAGGCGGAAATTCCGCTGGCGCTGCTGGCGGGCCAGCGTAAGCGGGCGGCTCAGGCCATCGCGCTATTGCGCGACGTGTCGGCGCGCGGCGGGCTGCGGGTGGCGCATGCGTGCTGCCGCTGTTTCGACGAATACCTGCATTCGCTGGATGACAGCAGCGCGCAGCGTGTGCACAGCTTTCGCGCCGCGTTGAACGATCTCGACGCGCTCGACTACGCCGCGCCACGCGCCATGCTCGCCGCGCAATACGGCCTTGCGCTTGGCCGCGCCGGACAGCGCGAGGAGGGCGTTGCCGTCGTGGTCGATGCGCTTGCGCGGAGCGACGAAACCGGCGATCAGTGGTATGCCGCCGAACTCAGACGCGTGCACGCCGAGTTGCTGCTGATGGAGTACGGCTCTGGCCAATCACTGTTCGGCGATGCGGCGACACATGCACAGGCGACTCTGACCGCGGCAGTGGAAGAGTCGTCGGCACAGGGGTGCTGCACGTTGCAACTGCGGGCCGCGACCAGCCTCGGGCGGCTTTGGCATGCGCAAGACCGGAGCGCGGAGGCGGTGCAACTCATGAAGGCCACGTGTGCGAGACTCACGGAAGGCCACGATTGGGACGACTTCAAGGCGGCTAAAGCACTGCTGCGCGTCGCGAACGAAGCATGTACGCCGGCCGGTATTTCCACCGGAATCGATCTGCGGATGGAGACGAATGCGGAGGCCGATGCGGCGTCGTTCGACGGCCCGCCGCCGGACGAGATCAGCGAAGCCTGCTAGCTGAACCTCAACCGTGCAGCGCGCGCTGTTGCACCACTTCGTCGATCAGGTCCGGCCGGTCCAACTGATCGACCCACCATTGCAGCGCCTTGCCGCTTTCGTCGTCGCGCCACGCCAGATAGAAATGCGTGACGTCGCGCATGCCGGTCACTTCTTTTTGCACCAGTTCGCCCTGGTTCAGCGCGTCGACGGCGAGGCATTCCGGAATCGTGCCCGCTGCGAGGCCCCTGATCTGCGCGGCGAGCTTGGCTTCGAGCGTGGGCACCGTGAGCACTTCCTGATTGACGGCGAGCGCGATCGTGCGCGGCGCGAGTTTGCGTGACGTATCGCCAATCGCGACCGCGCGATGGCGCGCGACCATGTCCAGAGTGAGCGGTCCGGGTATCGACGCCAGCGGATGATCCGGCGCCACCACGAACACGTGCTTCAGCGAGCCGATCGGTCTCGCCATCAGATTGGGAATGGGCGGCGGATCGCCGGCCGCGCCGACGACCAGGTCAGCGCGACGAGTGAGCAGCGCGTCCCACGAGCCGCCCAGCACTTCTTTCGACAGATGCAGTTTCGTGTCCAGCTTCAGCTTGTAGAACTCGCTGACGTGATGCCAGAGCAGGTCGAAAGGAATGATCTCGTCGACGGCGATGTGCAGTTCGGACTCCCAGCCGTGCTCGATTCGCTTCGCCTTGAATTCGAGTGCTTCGGCCGCTTCCAGCAGACGGCGGCCTTCCTCGACGACTACACGCCCCGCGTGCGTCAGCGTGGCGCGCCGGCCGGTGCGGTCGAACAGCTTGACGCCGAGATCGAGCTCGAGTTTCTGAACCAGATAACTCAGCGAGGACGGCACCTTGTGAAGCGTTTCCGCAGCGCTCGCAAACGTGCCGGTTCGATCGATTGCATCGAGTACCTGGAGGACTTCAAAAGATAGATTCATGGAGAAGAGCCGGGGCTGTTGGGTGCGTTCAGCGGGATGTTCAGGATACTGGAATTCGCGAGAAATAGGCCTTCGCCTGACCGCTTCGGGTGTTGGCTTTTCCCTATTCGACAACAAGCGTTCGCCCGTGACTCGCTCCGCCAGGGCATTTTTAACCAAGACGGCCTCCCACGGGACTGGGTATCCTAGGCGTATTCCGTCAATTCCCGCGAGGACATCAAGGTGCCGCATTATCTTTGCCATGAGCAGCCGGATCTGCTGGACTTTGAAACAGCCGTGATCGCCGCGCGGCCTGGCGCGGTCGTGCTGGGCCGTTCCGCCTTGCATCCGGGCGGCGGCGGCCAGGTATCGGACGCAGCCACGCTGACGCACGCCCACGGCGCGGTGCGCATTACCGGCGTCGCGGCGGAAGGCGACGTGCTCTGGCATCTGCTCGACGAACCACTCGAACTGGACGGCAACGTGCACGTGGCCATCGATGCGGCGCGGCGCGCCACCGTCGCCCAACTCCATACCGTGACGCATATTCTTAACGCGCTGGTGTATCAGCGCTTTGCCGGCGCGCTCGTGACCGGCGCGCAGATCAACGCCGACGGCACCGCCCGCATGGACTTCGATCTGCCCGAAGCGGATAACGACGCGCTGCGGCTGCTGGAAGAACCCGTCAACGAGGTGATCCGCAGCGCGATGGAGGTGCGCACCTATTATGTCGGCGCCGACGAAGCGAAGGCGACCCAAGGCCTGATCCGCAGCCTTTCGGTGGCGCCGCCGCCCACGCCGGACGGCACGGTGCGCATCGTCGAGATCGGCGATCTGGACCGGCAGGCATGCGGCGGCACGCACCTGACCAATACCGCGCAGTCGCGGCCCATTCGCATCGCGAAGATAGAGAACAAGGGTCGTCGCAATCGCCGGGTCAGAATCGAACTGGTTTGAAGAACAGGGAGGCGCGAGCTATGGAGACATCGGGTAAAAGCGAGCCGGAAGTGGTCTGCTGGCGCGACGGCGCGCTCGATGGCGCATGTCTCGCGAGCGCCCGTTACGGCGATCACAAGTTCGACCGGCATCTGCACGATGAACTCGTCATTGTCATGACCGAAACCGGCGCGGGCCAGTGTCATACGCGCGCGGGCAGCGAGGTTGCCGGCCCCGGCAGCGTGCTGGTCTTTGGGCCGGGTGAATACCATAGCGGCGAGGTCTGGGAAGGCCGCGAATGGATTTATCGCGCGATCTATCTGGACTTGGAAGGGCTCGGCGCGCTCAGCGCCGTGTTCTCTCCCGACGCGCGCGCCGACAAACCGCTGCTGATTCCGCCTGGGCTGTATCAGGATCCGCACCTCGCAGGCCTGCTGGTCAAGGCGCATGCGAGCCTGGACGAACAGCGCGCCGTGTCGCTGATGGAGCGTCAGGCGAACTGGTGGGCTGCGATGGGAATGCTGGTCGGGCGCTATGGGCGCGCGGGTGAGGAGGCGGGAGAGCCACGGCGCGAGGCGCGCAAGATGGAACAGGTGCGCGAATACGTCGCCGCCAATTACGAGCGCGATATCTCGGTCGATGAACTGGCGGAACTGGTGGGGCTGAGCCGCTACTACCTCACGCGCGCGTTCTGCAAGGAATTCGGGCTGCCGCCGCACGCCTACGCGACGCAAGTGAGGCTGTTGGCGGCGAAGCGCATGCTTGCCTCAGGGCAGAGCGCGGCGACGGCTGCGGCGGCAGTGGGCTTTTACGATCAAAGCCATCTCAACCGGTTGTTCAAGCGGGCTTATGGGATCACGCCCGGGGCGTATGCGGCGTTAAAGCCGGGGCATTAGGCGACGTGCGTTCGCGCTGCCACTATCTATCACGCCGGCAAAGGCACATCCTCAATCAACTCTGGCTTCACCGCACGAATCCTGCGGTCCACGAAATATCCGCCGCCTTCCACGTAACGCAGATATAGCCGCCCGCATAGCGAGCATTGCCACACGGCGCAGCGGTTATACGGAAAGTATCGCGGCGCGATTGGCGCATCCGCCGCCCAGTATGTCGTCTTGCCCGGCAGATATTCGCTGAACGTCGGCTCCGGATCGTCCTCCGGCATCAATGTGCCGATTTCCTCGAACTGCGTTTCATCGAGCGATAAAGGCTGCGATTGCCAGCCGTCGAGCGGCGTTTTTGTGCACGTGCAGGGCGCGCTAGCGCGCGTCTGCGCGGCGCGCGCGAGTTCGAGGAGTGTTGCAGTGTTCAGATATTGCGCCATGAGGCTCACGGTCAGTTGTTCATCATCCGTTCCCGGTGCGGAACGACCCACGAGCGGTCGAACTTGCCTTCGGCAATCGACTTCAGCGCCGCCGCTTCCTTCGCGTGCTGGCGGCGCGCGCCTTCGATCACCGCTGCCACGTCGGTGGGTGCGATCGCGAGCAAGCCGTCTTCGTCGCCGACAATGATATCTCCAGGATGCACCACCGTGCCGCCGACCGTGACCGGCACGTTGATTTCGCCCGGTCCGTTCTTGTACGGCCCGCGATGCGTCACGTCGCGCGCATAGACGGGAAACTCGCGCTGGCGCAACGCCCCGACGTCACGGATCGCGCCGTCGATCACGAGGCCCTGCACACCGAGACTTTGCGCGAAGCTCGCCATGATCTCGCCCATCAGCGCCTGCGTGAGGTCGCCCGCGCCGTCGATCACCAGCACGTCGCCGGGACGGCAAAAGTCGAACGCGCGATGAATCGCGAGGTTGTCGCCCGGCCGTGTATGGACCGTGACTGCAGTGCCTGCCATCGGGCGCGGCTGGTGATAAGGCCGCAAGCCCACCATGCCGCTCGCGCGCGCCATGTTGTCGCTCAGCAGCGAGACGGCCAGTTCACGAAGTGCTTCGAGTATGGCCGCGTCGGCCTGAGGCGCGGAGTCGTATTCGCGCCATCCGATTGGATTCATGCCGTTGCCCCTTGAGTTGCTTGCGCAGCGAGTTGTCGGTCGAGTTGACGCGAGAGCCGCGGATAGACACGGCGCGCGTTGTCTTCGTAAATACGCTGACGGTCCGCGTCGCTGAGCCATTCGATGGCGTCGATATAGCGGCGCGTGTCGTCGTAATAGTGGCTGGTCTCCGGATCGATACCCTGCACCGCGCCGATGGTCTCCGACGCGAACAGAATGTTGTCGACCGGAATCACCTTGGCGAGCAGTTCGGCGCCGGGCTGGTGATAGACGCAGGTATCGAAGAACACGTTCTTCAGCAGGTATTCGCTGAGCAGCGGACGCTTCATGTCCTGCGCGAGTCCGCGATAACGTCCCCAGTGATAGGGCACCGCACCGCCGCCATGAGGGATGATGAAGCGCAGCGTGGGAAAGTCGGCGAACAGATCGCCCTGCAGCAACTGCATGAACGCCGACGTGTCGCCGTTGATGTAATGCGCGCCCGTCGCATGGAAATTCGGATTGCACGACGAGGAGACGTGGATCATTGCCGGCACGTCGAGTTCCACCATCGCTTCATAGAGCGGATACCAGCAACGGTCCGTGAGCGGCAAGCCGGACCAGTGGCCGCCGGATGGATCCGGGTTCAGATTGCAGCCGATAAAGCCGAGCTCTTCGACACAGCGCCGCAATTCGCCGATGCAGTTCGCGGGCGCGACGCCAGGCGCTTGCGGCAACTGGCATACGCCGACGAAATTGCGCGGAAACAGCTCACACACGCGATGCACGAGGTCGTTGCATTCGCTCGACCAGAGCGCGTTGGCTTCGGCAGTGGCGAGGTGGTGACCCATGCCGGCCGCGCGCGGCGAGAAAATCGTGAGGTCCGTCCCGCGTTCGCGCTGTATCCGCAACTGGCCACCCTCGATGCTCTCGCGAATCTCGTCATCGGTAATGACGGGCCGCGGTGGCGGCGTGCCGCCGTCCTTCAGAGCGGCGATCTGCTGCGTGCGCCAGGCTTCATGTTGGCGCGGTGAGGTCGTGTAGTGACCGTGACAATCGATGATCATGGTGTGCAAATCCTGTGAGTTGTCCTTGCGCATGCAGGTGATGCGCGCGCGGGTTCGGTCGGCTGTTTTTTTCAGGCTTCATGTGTTGCCGCTCGGCCTTTCAGGCGCGCGGCGCGGCGTCGCCGGTGGCGAGCGAGTTCGCTTCGTCTTCAGCCGGCGTGACCCGCATGACTAGCGCGATGATCGTCGCGACAATCAGAAAGGCCGCGATCGTCAGCAAGGCCAGCTTGAAGTTGCCGGTCGCATTGCGCACGAGGCCGATGCTCCACGGGCCGACCAGGCCGCCGAACTGCGCGATGGTGTTGATCAGCGCGATCGTCGCCGCGCCTGCCGCGCCGGTTCTGAAAGACGACGCGAGGCTCCAGAACAGCGGGTTGCCCGCATAAATGAACAAACCGGTCACGCACAGCAGCACATAAGCGATCACGGGGTTTGGCGCATACGCGCTGCCGGCAATGGCCAGCGCGCTCATGCCGTACACGAAGGCGAGGTGCTTCTTGCGGTCGCCGGTGCGGTCGGAACTGCGGCTGATCAGGAAGGTGCCCAACACGCCGAGCAAGGGCGGCGCGGCCGACAGAAAGCCAACTTCGAGATTGCTCAGATGACCAAGACTCTTGACGATCTGCGGCAGCCAGAGGAAGAGGCCATAAATACCGACCAGCGCGCAACCGAAGAGACACGCCAGGCTCCACACGCGGATGTCGCCCGCCACACGTAGCAACGGAAAATGCGCGTTGCCGCCTACGGCTTGACGCTCGGCGGCAAGCGTCGACTCGAGCCAGCGCTTTTCGTCGTCGGACAGCCAGTCGGCGTCGGCGGGGCGTTCGGTCATGATGCGCAGCGTCAACAGGCCGAGCAGCATGGCCGGCACGCCTTCGAGGATGAACATCCACTGCCAGCCCTGCAAACCGAGAATGCCGTTCGCGTAGGTCATCAACGCGGTCGAGAGCGGGCCGCCCAGCACCGCCGAAAACGAACCGGCGATGATGTAGCCCCCAACCGCGCGCGCACGGTAGCGCACCGGAAACCATTTGGTCAGATAGACCGCGACGCCCGGCAGAAAGCCCGCTTCCATCACGCCGAGCAGAAAGCGCAGCACGTAGAAGCTCGAATCGTTGAACACGAAAGCCGTGGCCGCGGCGACCGCGCCCCACGTCATAAGAATGCGGGCAATCCAACGGCGTGCGCCGACGCGGTGCAGCAATAGATTGCTCGGCACTTCCAGCAGCATGTAGCCGACGAAGAAGATGCTGCCCGCGAAGCCGAACACGGCCGGACTGAAGCCGAGCTGCTTGTCCATATCCAGCGCGGCGAAACCGATATTGATCCGGTCGAGATAGTTGAAGAACATCATCGCGAAGAGCAGGGGCATGAGGCGCCCGTAAACTTTTCGCATGGTTACGGCTTCGTTGATCGCGGTCATCCTGTCTCCTACCTTGCGGCGATGGCCTTAGCCAACGCTGCGTTCTAATCATGTGTGAGGTCAATGATAAGAACGCGCGGACGGGGAGTCCAAGACCGCTTGCTTATTCTTCTATAACTTTTTGCTTATAGTGCGCTGTCCTTGAGCGGCGCGGGAAGGCAAGCCAGAAACGCCCGCAGGTGGGGCGAAGCGTCGTCGGTGCGGAAGGTGGCGGCAAGCTCCGATCGGTACGACGAGCCCGGTCCCGTAAGGTGACGGTAAACCACATCGGTGCGTCCGTGCCGCGCCACCGATTCGCCGATGAACGTCACGCCCAGGCCTGCCGCAACCAGGGCAATCGCGGTCTGGATTTCATAAGCCTCGTGCGCGACGAGCGGGGTGATGCCCGCATCGCGATAGAGCGATTGCACCGAGCGCTTGAACTGCGCGTTCTGATGCTTCGGGTAAAGAATCAACGGCGTGTCGGCGAGATCGGCGATGCTTACTTTCTTTTGTGCCGCAAGCGGATGGCTGGGCTCGAGCGCGACCACGACACGCTCGCGCAGCAGCGTATACGAGGTGCAGTCCTCAACCGTCAGCGGCTGCCGGCCGATGCCGATGTGAATGCGCATGTCGCGCAGCGCATCGGTCTGTTCTTCGGTGAGCATCTCGAAGAGTTTGAGTTCGACTTGCGGATATGCCTTGTGAAACGCCTTCAGCGCGGGCGGCAAGACGCTGTACATCGACGAACGGGTGAAGCCCACACTCAGCCAGCCGCGCCGGCCCACGCCGATTTCCTGCGCGACGAGCGTCACCTGTTCCAGCGAACCGAGTATCTGACGCGCCTCGTTGCACAGATAGTGGCCGGCTTCGGTGAGACTCAGCGGACGTCGTGCGCGGTCGACCAGTTGCGTGCCGAGCCGTTCTTCGAGTGAACGGATCTGCTGGCTCAGCGCGGGCTGCGCGATATGCAGGCGCTCGGCGGCACGGCTGAAATTGAGTTCCTCCGCGAGAATCACGAAGCATTGCAGGGCTCTGATGTTCATAGCGGTTTTCCCACTCGCGTCTTACCGCTATCCGGCGGTTGATGGAACATGCTGTAAATCTCGTCGAGCAACCACGCGATGCCCGGATCCGCCGAAAATTGCGAATGCGAGTGGACCTGAATTTCGATGGGCGGCAACGCGAACGGCAAGGGCAGAATACGAAAGGCTTTGTGGCGATTGAAGCGCTGCGCGATACTCCGCGGAAAAATCACGGCGAGATCGGTATGCTGAACGATCTCCGGCGCCACGACGAAATGCGGCAGGCGCAGCACGATATCCCGGCGCAGGTTCAACTCTTCGAGCCACTGTTCGACCATCCGGTGGCCGGTCGCATTGGTGCTGGCGTAGACGTAGCGCAGGCTCGCGAGATCCTCCTTGGTCGGCTTCTGTTTACGCAACGGGTGACCGGCCCGCACCACGCAAACATGTTCGTCGACGAACAGCGTCCTGCTCACACAACCCGGATCGAGACCGGGCACATAGCCGAGCGCCAGATCGATCTTGCCGCTGCGCATGGCCGAACTCACCGAATCGACGGAGACGTTCGCAATCTCCAGGTGGATGCCGCGCGCGTTTCGGTCGAGCATCGAAAGAAGCGGCGGCAGGAAATAGAACTCCGACATGTCCGACATGGACACGCGAAACACGCGCTGCGCCGTGGCGGGATCGAATTTGGCGATTTGCTGGACCGCGCCGTTGATAATGCCGAACGCTTGCGTCAACGGCGCGTGCAAGCGCAGGGCGGCGTCGGTGGGCACCATGCCGGTGGGCGTGCGAACGAACAGCGGGTCGTCGAACAGGACGCGTAGCCGCCGCAAGGCGTGGCTGACCGCCGGTTGTGTGAGTCCGAGACGCTCCCCCGCGGCGGTCAGGCTGCGCAGATCGGAGATGGCCAGGAACACGCGCAGCAGGTTCAAATCCGTAATGCCGGGGTGCGACTTGGTCATGACGTTCGGATCGCGGCGAGGGCGGACATTTATTTGGGTTTCAGATTACCGTAAATGCTACGCATAGGGAAATGCAGCGTCGCGCCGCTGTAGGGTGGAAAGGCGTTGAAGTCCTGCTTCATGCTGGCGCGTATCGGCGACGCCAGTGCGGCCGCTAGCGAGGCGGAATCGTCGAAGACCACTTTGTTGCGCTGCATGGCCGCGGCGCGCGCGATGCCGAGACCCGAGCGGTAATCGAGCCGCGTGTAGATTTCGAGTTCGCGAAGGCCGGGCAATTGCGCCATCAGCGGTGGATGATGCGCGAGGTAATGGGAGAGCCACGCGTTGAAGTCCTGCGCTTCGCCTTCGTAGCTGACGAGGTAGGTACAGCGTTCGGTTTGAGTGCCGAGGTTGTCCGGATTCGGGATATCGAATCGCCTGACCGCCATGGCTTGCTGCGTGAAAATGAGACCTGTGTTCGAGGATTCGTGTGCGATGTGATGTATCGCGCCCTTCGGTTGCAGCGCTTGTTCAACCAGTTCGAGGTCGTCGAAATACCATTGCAGCACGCAGCGGGGTCGCGCGGATGCGTCTGTCTTCGACAAAGGATCGCAGTCGTTCGATTCCGCAGGCATGTGGATCACGCAGCGGCGTAATCCCTCTACGTCTCGCGGTGTTCGCTCGAAGGATGAGAGATCGGGAGAGCGCGTTTCACGCGTATGCGCTTCGGCGTGCCCAATCAGAAATAAGCAGACCTCCACGCTCACCTCGCGCCCTGCGCGGCAACCAACGGCGCCGCTGCTTGCGGCCGCGTCAGCCGATGAAACTGGCGGCCGAAATAGATGAGCCCGTCGCCATCCGAGCGCAACGCGATGTGGCGAATCTGCGCGAACATGACCGAGTGCGAGCCGACCGTCTTGATGTCGACGATCTCGCCTTCGAGACTGGCGATCGCATCGGCGAGCACCGGCGCCGACAACGCGCCGCCGGTCCACGCGTGGCGTGCGAAGCGTTCGTCCATCGGGCATGCCGTCATGCCGGCGAAATCACGGGCCACTTCCTGGCACTCGGCGGCAAGCACGTTGATGCACACGCTGCGGTTGCGATGCAGGACGTCATGCACATAGCTGGCCTGATTGATACAGACGAGCATGGTCGGCGGCGCGTCCGTCACCGAGCACACCGCGCTTGCAGTCATGCCGCAGCGGCCGCCGGGTCCGTCCGTGGTGATGATGTTGACGGCGGCCGGCAGGCACGCCATGGCATCGCGGAAACGCTTTCTGGTGTCTTCGATCGTCACGGTCTTTTCCTTTTGCATGGCATGAGTCAGGGTGCGCCGCCTTACGGAAAAGGCGTGACCGGCGGCACGCCGGCGAACAGCGCGCCGGACGCGTCATATGTGCCTTCGCCGAGAAACGCATGCTGTGTCACGACGATCGAATCGCGCACGAGGCGTTGCAAGCGGTTCTCGCGATAGATCGCGGCGATGCCCGCCATCTGATAAGCCTGCATCACCACTTCCGCGCCGATCTGCGCTGCGTGCGTCGCGCTGAGGCGCAACAGATTCGCCTGCTCTTGCGAGACGGCATCGCCGTCGATGATCGTCTGCCACGCGGCCTCGGCGGATTCGTAGAAGAAAGCGCGAGCGCTGCGCCAGCTAGCCTCTGCTTTCGCGAGGCCCGAACGGTAATAACCGCGATCGGCGAGGCGCGGCGCGCCGGTGGTGGTTTTGGTCGAACCGGACATGTCCGTCAGCAGATCGAGCGCCGCGCGCGCGAGGCCGATGTTGACGGCGGCGTGCACCTGCGCCTGATAGGCAACGGCGGGGTAGCGGTAGAGCGGCTCGTCGATCAGCGCCGCGCCGCCGCGCACGAAGGTCCATTGCGCATCGACGAATTTTTCGCGCAGCCGCAAATCGTGGCTGCCCGTTCCCTGCATGCCGACCACGTTCCAGTTGTCGACGATGTCGACTTCATGCGCGGGAAACACGGCGGTGAACGGCTTGCCCGCGCCGGCATCGCCGGAATTGGCGGGCGTGCCGCCGATGCCGACGCCGATCCAGTCCGCTCCCTTGCAGCCGCTCGCGAAGCGCCACTGCCCGCTGACCACGAAGCCGCCCGGCGCTTTCGTCGCGGGTTGCAGCGGATAGAGGCCGCCCGAGAAAACCTGGTCGGGGCCGGTGGCATAAATCTGCTGCTGCGTTTCGATCGGCAAAGCGGCGAGGTAGGTATTCGCCGAGCCGAACGCGGCGACCCACGCGGCGGAGCCGTCGGCGATCGCGATGCGTTCGAGCATCCGCAGGAATTGCGCCGGCGGCAGCGCGTCGCCGCCAAAGCGCTGCGGCGTGCTCGCGCGGAAGATGCCGGCGCGTTTCATCTTCGCGATCATGTCGCGCGGAACGTGCGAGAGATGATCGAACTCGTCGCGGCGGCGCTCGATCTCGCCGATCAGCGCGTCGAGCGTGAGCGGGCCTGCGTAGTCGGGATACGGATCCGCGTGATCGATCGTGCGAGGTTCGTAGGCGTAAGTCGAAAGAGTGCTCATCTGAAGGCTTTGCATGATGACGGCTTCGAAAGAAAGTGAGTAGGTGCGGGAGAAGCTGGCTTAGACGCTTTCGTGCTCGGTGTGCTCTTTGGCTTTCGCCTGAAGCCGTAGCGCCTTCGGAAAGGTCTCCGGTGCGAGGCAGGTCGCGAGCACCGTGATCAAGCCGAGCACGACGAGATAAATCGCTACCGGCGCTGCGCTGCGGTAATGCGCGAGTAGCGCGGTCGCCACCATCGGCGAGAGTCCGCCGCCGAGTACCGATGAAATCTCGCGGCCAATGCCGAGCCCCGAGAAGCGCAGATGAACCGGCAGCAATTCGCTGATGAACGCGGGTTGCGCGCCTTCCAGAATGCCGAGCGTGATGCTGTTGGCGAGTACGAGCGCCGTAATGACTTTCCACAGCACGCCGGAGCCGAGCAACGCGAAATACGGGTAAGCGACCAACACCATCGCCACGGCGCCGGCGAGATAAACCGGCTTGCGGCCGACACGATCCGTGAGCCGGCCCATCAACAGGGACACGGGAATCATCAAGAGCATCGACACGGTCAGGCCGCCTAACACCCAACTCGATTTGAGCCCGACGAACTGGCCGTACGCAATCGAGAACGCGAAGAAGATGTACGACGCCGCGCCTTCACCGAAGCGCAGGCCGAACACCGTCAGCACCTGACGCGGACATTGGCGCAGCACTTCGACGACCGGCATGCGGGCGTCGCGGTGAGTCGCCTTGACGGCGGCGAACTCCGCGCTTTCGTCGACGGAGCGCCGCATCCACAGACCGAGCGCGACCAGCGCGGCGCTGCAGAGGAACGGCACGCGCCAGCCCCAGCTGTGGAAGTCGGCGGGCGAGAGCGTTTGCACGAGCAGAAACGCGGCGGTGGACAGCACGAAGCCGAACGCCGCGCCGCACGGACTCCATGCCGCGAGCGCGCCGCGCCGCGAAGCGGGCGCGCTTTCGTGAATCAGCAGAATGCTGCCGCTCCATTCGCCGCCGGCGGCGAGGCCCTGCAGAATGCGCAACAGCACGAGCATGACGGGCGCGGCGAGGCCGACTTGCTGATAGGTCGGCAGCAGACCCATGCAGACAGTAGCCGTACCCATGACGAGCAGCGTCAGCATCATGACCGTCTTGCGGCCGTAGCGATCGCCGATATGGCCGCACAACACGCCGCCGATGGGCCGCGCGATAAAGCCCACCGTAAAGCCGCCGAATGCGGCGATCGTGCCCGTCAGCGGATCGCTGCCGACCGGAAAGAACAGCTTGCCGAACACGAGCGCGGCGGCGGTGCCATACAGAAAGAAGTCATACCATTCGAGGACCTGTCCGAGCACGGCGGTCGTCACCGCGCGACGAACCTTGCTGGTGGGCCGGGTTGCGGTCAGAGATGTCAGAGCGGCTGTCGCGTCAGAGTTCATGGCGGGTCATGGCAGGTGGAAGATCACGATGTGGAGGGTCGCGCGTTCTCGCCATGTTGTTCGGCAGGAGCGGCGAGACGAGCCCGGCAGGCATGGTCGAACGATAGGACCGGGAAAAAACGCGGTCAAATTCGGGCCAAAAATGGCCGTCATGAATCGTGTGCATGACGGTTACGGTATTTCGCGCGAGGGGTGTTGCGGCGAGAGAGGTGGCCGCGTTCTCTTGAGAAGTGAACGCGTGGTTGGTCTGGCGTCGTGCCGGATTTATTGCGGGCGAATGAGAACTGCCGCCTTGGCGCAGCGTTTCTCACAAGTGAGAAGCGATGGCGTTCGGCGGCAGAGTGTTCAGGCGTTCTGCTATTCAGGCGTTGAGGCGTTGAGGCGTTGAGGCACTAGCGGGATTGCGGCTCGTCAATCAAGCCCGCCTTGGCACATGTATTTGATCGACATGTAGTCGTCGAGTCCATACTTCGACCCTTCACGGCCATAGCCCGATTCCTTCACGCCACCGAACGGCGCCGCTTCGCTCGACACCGCGCCTTCATTGATGCCGATTACGCCCGCTTCGAGTTGCGCGGCCACGCGATTGATGCGCCGCACGTCCTGCGTATAGAAGTAGGCGGCGAGGCCGAACGGCGTGTCGTTGGAGAGACGGATCGCTTCAGCTTCGTCGTCGAAACGGAACAGCGGCGCGACCGGACCGAAGGTCTCCTCGCAGCAGACGAGCATGTCGTCCCGCGCGTCCGTCAGCACGGTCGGCGCGTAGTAGTTCGGACCGAGTTCGGTCAGGCGCTTGCCGCCCACCAGCACCTTCGCGCCGTGTTTGACGGCATCTTCCACGTGACGGGCAATCTTCTGGATCGCGCGCTCGTTGATCATCGGACCGATTTGCGCTTGCGGGTCGGTTGCAGGCGCAACTTTCAGCGCGCCGACGCGTTTCGCGAGCAGATCGGCGAAACGCTCATAGACACCGGCGTGCACATAGACGCGGTTCGGACATACGCAGGTCTGGCCGCCATTGCGGAATTTCGCTGCCATCAGGCCGGTGACGGCCGCGTCGAGATCGGCGTCGTCGAACACGATGAAGGGCGCGTTGCCGCCCAATTCCAGCGAGAGCTTCTTCAGCGTGTCCGCGGATTCGCGCGCGAGATGCTTGCCCACCGGTGTCGAACCTGTGAAGGTTATCTTGCGTACACGCGAGTCGGCGAGCCAATCGGCAACGGCGGCAATGCCTTGTTCGCGCGACGCCGACAGCATGTTCAGCACGCCGTCCGGCAGACCGGCTTCCTGAGCGAGCGCGGCGAGGGCGAGCGCGGTGAGCGGCGTGTCTTCGGCGGGCTTGGCGACCACGGTGCAACCCGCCGCGAGCGCGGGCGCGATTTTGCGGGCGATCATCGCCAGCGGGAAATTCCACGGCGTGATCGCGGCGATCACGCCGACCGGTTCCTTCACCGCGCTCATGCGCTTGCCGCGCTGCTGCTGCGGAATCAGATCGCCGTAGATGCGGGTCGCTTCGTCGGCGAACCAGGCCACGTACGACGCGCCGTAAGCGACTTCGCCGCGGGCCTCCGCGAGCGGCTTGCCCTGTTCCATCGACATCAGCTTTGCGAGGTCGTCGGTATTGGCGACGATCAGCGCATGCCAGCGGCGCAGAATCTCGGCGCGCTCGCGCGGCAGCTTGTCGCGCCAGGCGGGGAACGCGCGGGCTGCGGCGTCGGTGGCGGCGCGCGCGTCAGCGGCGCCGCTGTCGGCGACTTCGACGATCGTCTCGCCGGTGGCCGGGTTGGTGACGGCGAAGCGGGCTCCGTCGGCGGCACCGGTCCATGCTCCGTCGATCAGGTTCTTCGGGCGAATCAGTTCGTTGCGTGTCAATGCGAGAGACATTCGGTTGCTCCTTCGGGTTGCCCTTGACGTAGCGAGGCTCGCGGCCGCGCACGCGCGTCGATTGATGGATCGATGCTACGCCTCTACCGCAATCGATGAAATTGCCAATCGAGGCGCTGGCGGGTTGCACGCCGTTTTTTTGCGGCGATCACAGCATTTTCTGCTGATTACCCTGCGAATTCGTTTCAGCGGGCGTGGCTGGTCGATGCTCGGACCACCACAGTGGGTGGGGCGCGTGCACCATCGACGGCTGCTGGTGCGGGGTCTATATGAGCTGGATCAGACTCTCGATCGACAACTCAGCGACCTTTCTCTCATACGTCGAGCAGTTCGAGCGAAGCGCGAACGTGGATGACATCGTGTTTTCCGCGGTCGCGACCGGTAGCAGGCGTTTGTTTGACGAGGACGTGCGCAATGCTGGTCTGATGGGCGCGATCAGGAGGCGATCGCGAGCTGTTGGCTGAATGACGAAAGGGCGCGATTACTCGCGCCCTTTCCTATGCAGGTGCCGGTCCACCACATTTCATACCGGCCTGAAGGCGTGGGAGGATCGTCATCAGCTGTGCTTGTGTAAGCCACTGTACGTGGACCGGTAGACTGAATCGATCACACGCCGGCGCCTGGTGCCCGCGTTGTATCGAAACTTGACGTGTCGCTGATCAGGCTGGAAACCAGCCGGCAACCGCACGTAGTGAGATGCCCCTGACGCGCGACAGGCACACCATGATCGGTTATCCTGTTGTCGCCCTCAAGAATCGCATTGGGTTCGAGCTCAGGGTGTAGCGGACATTTCACAAGATCGTCTGCCCGGGCTACGCGTCGCCCGCCGTAGCGCATCGTGTCTGAAGCGGTGATGACTTCGCCGCCGTGGTCGGTGGTGTCGCCGAGTCGGATAAGATTGCTCACTAAGTTTCCTTATCACAGTGCTTGATTTTGGGGCGCTTATTCTTGGTCGGCATCGTTACAGTCGAACGACTTCCAACGCCCTTCGCTGCCTTTGTAACAACTGAGCGGCAAGTAGATCAGATCTTTGGAGTTCCACTTGTACACAACTTTCACTCCCTGAAACCCAAGGGGAGCTTGAGTAACGGTCGTCCACGTCAATGGACGCCGCGATGTCGCCGAGACAGGACCAGAAGTCAAGGCTGCTACAGGTGGAGAAGTTAAAACCACGCACCAACTATTCGAATTACGTTGCTCAAAAACTGTTTTTTGAGCGTTGGTTCCAGAAGTCGAGTCGGTTGCGATCACAAAGTCGTGCGATCCAATATGACGGCGAAACTGCAATATATTGTCGTCATCGTCAAAACGGCTGCCGTATGTGTCTGACATTCCGGCTCTCAACGAAGAATAGCAGGAGGCGTAATGGGAGTCGTGCCACGCTTGCGGCAGCGTAACCAACTCGCCTGCATTCACGTCAGAACCGATTGCGGCAATGGCGATGCTAAGGAATTTGCGGTACATAGCTAACTTGGATGGATGATGTTGCCGGGACGGTCGCCGCCGTGGTCGGTGGCGTCGCCGAGTCGGATAAGGTCGATCATTTGGCGTGGCCTTTGGAAGAAGGGACATCGACGAATCTGACGCTGCGCGAAACGCGGAGAATCAAGGGTAGATAGCCTTTCGCAGGTTTAATAAGGTGCATGGTTTGTCCCGCTCCGCAGATCGCTTTGTCGTCGTGAAAAAGACAATATTTATATGAGTGACATGCAGCCATTCCTCACTGTTAATATCATCTGATATCCTTATAAATTCATTCGAATTTTCGGATTTCGACTGATATATTCGCGTAAGGGGCGAAAGCGTTGTCTTTCAGAATCGTCTGCGTAATATGGCACCCATCCCCTCGTTGAGTCCCGCGCGGCGCCATACATTTGCGCGCTTTGTCTTGGGCGTCCGCGCACCTTTCATGAGTCTGGTCCCAGGCGAACTCAATCAATAGGCGAGGATCGAGGGTGCTATTCACTGGCGGTTTATCAGTCCAATACAAAAGGATTATTGTCAGCTCCGTTTTTAAACATGGCCGCGATAAAAATCTTTGAGACTGATGGTGCAACCTGGGATGCCGATATCTGTATACAGAACGCGGTAACCTCCGTTCGTAGAGGGAACGCTCGCTGCAACCGGGTGGGGCCAGTACGGTAATTATTAGTCTGGGACTCATCGCTTAATTTCCCGGCGGTTGACGGCCCTCGGGGAAAAATTGAGGGGCCGTTGCGTCCAGAAACATTTGTTCTCCAACGAGCGCGAGCAACATGATTAAACGCAACACACCGGGCTACAGAACCATTGAAAAACGCCTTCTGATTCCTGACGGCGGCTGGGTAATTTACTGCAGCGGACGCGTCGTGGAAATTTAAGACTGTGATGTATGCGGCGACCGATCTTAAGGAAGATCATAGCGAGAGCCCAGTTCTACATTGCGATAACTTGCAATTGCACTCCGCGACAGGTGCAACGGTGGGAAACAACCGGCGGAAACGCTGGGTATCTCGTAGTAGAGAGAGATCGAACCGTCTGGTGCTGGAGAGAAAGTTAGCGGGAATGTCTTTATGTCCTGCTTCAAGTCCGAATTATTAAGGCACGATTGCATTCCCGCGTTCTTTTGTTGATAACTGGCCTCGACAGCATTGGCAAGCTCAGGTCGAATAAAAAGGCGGCCATCGCTTCGTATCGCTATGTTGTAAATTTTATTTAAGTCCAGTCTTTTTCCAGTCGCTCTTTCAAGTGCAATTGCGTATTGATACGAAGTTGGATGGACGCCGTCGCACATCATGTAACCCGTCACTTCCATAACAACCACTTTTTTCGAGTCAATTACTTTTCGAATTGCTGCAATGTAATTTCCCGAAGACTCCGATCCTTTAGCATTGGCAATGCAAATTTGTGCGTCGGACTCGACGTTCTTTCGTATCGCACTGAGCGATCTTTTAAGCGCTGACGATGCGTCACTAACCATCGGAATCTGACCGATGTCAATTGAACTCTCAGCGGCGCCCACGGACGGCGCAAACATCGCAGCGAGAGTCAACATTGCAAAAATAGACTTCATTCTATTGTCCTCGTCACGCGGGGCGCTGGGGCCTAAAATCAATATGGACATGCGATTCAGTTTGCGATTGTCCCCACACAGGTGGATGCGGCGGATGTGGAACGATTGTCTGTCTATGGTACGTTAGCGTCATATTTGCGGTCGTGTCTGTAGAGTCACCCCGATACCGAAGAATGAAAGCGGCATACTGTTGACGCTCACCATATCCGTACCCTCCACCGTTTACCAATATTGAAATTCTGCCGATCGTCTCGGTGGTGATCCCTTCATCCGCAATGCGCAATAAGTTATTTTTTCCCATAAAGTGTTTCCAAACGAGGAAAAAACCTGCACTGTCGCACGCGTTCATTCCAACATTCGAAACTATGCTGGGATCGTACCGGGGATACCATTGCCGGGCATCCATATGCACGTGTCCTTGAGCGTCTGTCGTTGGGGGCCCTGACCAGTGATGGGTTGATGTCGCCGTGATTCTGGAGTCCGAATAGTGTCCGGAGTTGTTGTTGGCGAAACCCCGGAATTTTCCATAATCATCGTATAGCGACGGCCAAGTGAGCTGCATCAGGCCGCGACCATAAAACGCCTGATAGTATTGCGACGCTCCAATTGAGACTTGTCCTAGTCCCTCCTCATTCAAAGTTCTCAGCAAACCCGTCTCAATGTAACTTTGGGATAGGAGTGCAATCTGCCGGTCCGCGGTTGAAATCCGATATTTCCGGAACATCTTGCAAAGATCCGTATACGGTATTGTTCCGCCATTTACCCTTTGATTCGCCGTCTCCCAGTCTAAGGTGGCGTCTGCTTGACCCAGCCGATAGCGGCGCGGAAGAAGCTGAGTGATTTCCTGCAGACTCAACCATTCGCACGCTCTGAAATGCCGGATAAACGCCGTCGGCGGGAAGTGCCATACCTCATTGGCATGAGGCAGATCAGGATCACTGATGTCCTCCCAGAACGCCAGATCGCGCGCATGGTCCATCAGTTTATTGAAGTCCGCCTCTGACAACGGATTGGCCAATGCCTCATGCGGACTCTTCAGCCAGTTATACCGCGCCGCCAGTCCGTCACGACTCCACTCGGATGGAAACCTGCACACGGCGCGCGCCATGCGCTCGCGGATCGCCTCCATCCCGAGGGCACTCACCGCATCCGCGTGGCTCACATGCCCCGCATGATTGACGTCCAGCCAGCGCTTTATCGTCGGCGAATCACACAGACTGTCAGGCGTCGGATCATCGTTAATGAAACTCCAGCCGGCCCACTCCGGGAAATCGGCATCGCTATAGACCCGCACGCCTGCTTTGGAAAGATTGATCCACCCATCACCGTCCGGCGTTTTCACTTTGCGCCAGTGATTCAGACGCGCGCCATAAGGAATCCCGTCACCAATGCAACGCCCGAAACGCAGGACCTCGAAGATCGCACTCGGCGAGGCGACGGGCATGCCTGCCGCAATCGCCGCGAGGGAACTGTCGGTAAATCGTCCATGCAGGGTCATGGTACGTCTGTACAGGTCGTATTCCGCGTCCCGTTCCGCAGGCATTGCACCGCACACGGACCAGCTCAGATCCACGTTCTGCCTGTAGGTCGTCAGCGTGCAATCCTTCTCGTAATGCATGCGGACGACAAGATCACAACTGGTTCCGGCCGGTACGAGAGACGGCTGCGGGTGTAACGTCGCGATTGCCGGCGCGCTGTCATCATCACGGAAAGGGTGCGGCTCATTGGCGAAGAACT